>CAUZPL010000245.1:0-2746 GCA_963581585.1 Planctomycetota bacterium | reverse complement strand
ACGAAGCCCGGTACCTGCGGCAGGCGGCCCTCACTAACACTCGAAGGAGGTTCTCTGTGGCGAAGAAGAAAGCAACCAAAAAGAAGGCGGTAAAGAAAACCGCCAGTAGAGCTGTGAAGAAGAAAGCCCCCAAGAAGAAGGCTGCCCCAAAGAAAACTGTCAAGAAGAAAGCCGCTAAAAAGAAGGTGGCCACGAAGAAAACTGTCACGAAGAAAACTGTCACGAAGAAAGCCGCTAAAAAGAAGGTAGCCAAGAAGAAGGTAGCCAAGAAGAAGGTAGCCAAGAAGAAGGCTGCGAAGAAAAAACGGTAGGTCAGTCAGCTGCAAATGCGGTGAGCTGTAAAAAGACTCAGACGGCTGGCAGGTACATCTTGGCAGCCGTTTTTGCTGCGCCATCCGGCCATCACATGATTTCGGCCGATGCCAGGCTTAATGTCAAAGTGCCACGCCCGGGTTGACAGTAAGTGTCAACCCGGGGTACAAAAGTTATTGGAGCGCATGCCGATCAGAGGGACTGTCAGGCATCGCACGTTCCGTCAGATTTTGCCTTGGTAGGGAAACCCCTCACGAACCCTGAACGGAATCAACGGTTCTGATTCAGAGTGCGTGATGCAACACACTGTGACCTGTTCGGTGGTTTGCGGTTTCCATGTCCCGCCCAGCTTCTCGAAATGCTGTCATTCAGAGTCTTCGTCAGCGGCTGCTGACAACACAGCAGACTCCCAAAACTGGGTCTGTTATCAGCAGCGGACTTCTGCAGCTGGACCAACTGCTTCCCCATGGTGGTGTCCGCGCCGGAAGTGTCGTGGAATGTGTGTCATCCGCAGCCGGATCATCGGCAGCTGTGCTGGCACTCCGGTGCATTCGTCAGTTGCTGAAGCATCCCGGTGCTCTGGCGGTTATTGACCCCAGTCAGGAATTCAATTGTGCCGCTGCAGCAGCTGCCGGCATCTCGCTTGATCGTCTGTTACTGATTCGGCCGTCAGTATCCGGATATCATACCCTGCAGGCGACTCGTTCCCGTTTGTTGTGGTCACTGGAGCAGGCTGCGCGCTGCCCGGGGGTTCGCGCTGTATTATGCTGGCTGGATCGAGCCTCCAGCACAATCCTGCGACGATTACAACTGGCTGTGGAAGCCAGTGGTGTTACAGTATTTCTGGTCCGGCCGGAATCCTGTCTTGCGTTGACATCGTGGGCCGATGTACGACTTCAGCTGGATTCGGCATGGAACGCGAATCAGTCGGCTCCCATGATCACCGTTCGCGTTGCGCATTCACGACACGTCGTGGAACATCATGGAGCGGTACGGTTGAAAGTTGATCATGAAACGGGTGTTGTGTCTGAGGTTCCCGAACTGGCCAATCCAGCGACTGCTTATTCTGGGATCCGCTGAGTCCCATTTGCCGACTGCCCTCAGCTGCTCACCCGACGATGTTGCGCGTGACATACTTTCGGCCTCACAGGTCGATTATCGATTCCTGCGACAATTGTTTCCTTCAGCTCGAGCAGGTGCTGCCATTGTCGCAGTGAATGAGTTGGCGTGGGTTCAGGGGATACGTCCCGGAATGCCGCTGGCGGAAGCACGCTGTATAGGCGGCTTCCACTCCGCCTCAACCGACTCCACGGTTCAGTTCCACTCTTGGACAGCCGTAGAAGATCGTCTCGCTTTGATCGACCTGGCCGAAGAAATGCGCTCCTTCGCTCCCATTATCGGCCTCGATGAACTCCCGTTGCCGGATTGTCTGCTTTTGGATATCACCGGTTGCGCCCCCTTGTTTGGCAGTGAGGCAGCTTTGGCGGAGCAACTGACCGGTCGCCTGAGGAAAATGGGGTTTCGTCCACATGCCACGATCAGTGAATCGGTCGCCACTGCCTGGGCGTTCGCCCACGGGGATCAACATATCTCTGCCATCCAAAAACGTCAGCGCCGTCGACGTTCAGCTCAGGAATTGTCAACGGAATGGAAGCTGCCTGTCATTATCATCCCACCCGGACAGTCACGGGAATATCTCGATGATCTTCCTGCGTCTGCGGGACGTCTGTCTCCGAATGACACCGATCTCCTGGAACAGCTGGGTATCTCGACGCTTGAACGAGTCCTGCAGTTACCTCTGGCCGATCTCCCCACACGACTGTCGGACGATGCAGTGACTCGGATTCGTCAGCTGCTGGGTGATCAGGATGAATTAATCATCCCTCTGCCGGAATCAGACCCGGTTCTTGCCCGCTGGACATCCGAAGTTCCTGCTCAGAACCGCAACGCCGTGCATCAGGTTCTGGAGTATTTGTCCGAAAGAATTGCAGAGCAGTTGTGCAGACGACTAACTGGAGCCACTCGGCTCCAGTGTGAACTCCGCCTGGACAACGATTCTGTGATATCACTGAACGCTGATTTTGTGCGGCCCATTCAGATGGCCAAAGTGATGCTGGATATGTTGAATCTGCGCATGGAATCCACAACAGTCGCAAGGCCTGTGGTCTCTGCATCGATTCAGGCGGTGATTGCCCCGCTTCCTGTGGCGCGGCAGAAAGATCTGTTCAGCCCGACGGAACACATTCGCCCACAGGAAGACCTGGCGGTTCTGGTCAATCGACTGAGTAACCGGCTGGGAAATCAATCGGTCCTGCAGGCAGAACTCACATCGGATGCGCGGCCGGAATTCGCCGTACAGTTGCAACCGATTTCCACCGATGAATCAGGTGATTTCCTTGACCGTTTCAGTCGACTCGTGACGCCTGAACCGTCG
>CAUZPL010000244.1:0-2771 GCA_963581585.1 Planctomycetota bacterium | reverse complement strand
ATCGTCAATGCGAGGAACTCGATACGCACGGCCAGTCATTTGGTTGGTTGCGGCAGCTATGCTTGCCGTTGTGGCCTGTGCAGGAGAAACGAAGACCGTTTTTGAGACCGTTATTGTCACTGAGCAGATCAAGGGAGACACGATCACAGTCGTAGCCACCCCGACGTCGTCTCCAGAAGATATAGCCTTAGCTTCGCAGAACGCCAAGAAGGGCGGACACCTGAGGATTTCTTCGGTTGGCAGCGTGCAATCGTTTGACCCGTTGTGGACCACTGCGTCTTCGACCGGAAACGTCTCGTCCCTGATCCTTGAAGCTCTGTTTGCCTACAAAGCGGACAACTCCCTGGGGAAGATGCTCGTTGAAAGCTGGGATGTGAGTTCTGACGGCCTGAAGTGGACTTTCAAAATCCGCGAAGGCGTCGAGTTCCACAATGGAACCGCGTTGACCACAGACCAGGTTATCGGGACGCTGCGTCGCCAGAGCGAGCGCGCTCCGGTGTTCAAGCTGGTGTGGGACAAATTTGGTCCTGAGTCGTTCGATGACTTCATCACGCGGGACAATGACCTTGAGTTCACCATGAACCTGACCGAGCAGACCGGCCTCGTGATTGACGCGCTGGGTCCGCAGAACTTCACTCCGCAGATCGTGCTTGCGTCCTGGTACCTGCTACCTGCCACGGAATCGGCTCCGGGAACACCGATCGGTACGGGTCCGTATCGTTTCGAGTCATGGACTCCGGGCGACCGCTGGTCGGCTATCCCGTATGAAAACTATTCGCCAAGTCCTGATCAGTCAGACGGCCAGTCGGGTGCGCACACAGCGTTCTTCGACCGGGTTTCGTACATTGAAATTCCCGACCAGGCGACTCGTGTTGCTGCCCTGCAGACAGGCGCGGTTGACCTTGTGCAGGAGTTCTCACAGGACCTGTTGCCTCGGTTGAAGAGTGACCCGAACGTGCAGCTGATTGCCAGCCCACCGTACAGGCTCCTTGGTCACTTCAACTACCAGATTCCGCCGTTTAACGACCCAGTACACGGTCGAGACCTGCGACGAGCCCTTGTGATGGCCTATGACAACGAGAAAGCGTTGTTGGCAGCCGCGGGGACACAGGACCGGATTAACCTGTGCGCGTCACTGACGCAGTGTGGGACGAGTTGGGAAAACAACGCCGGCAGCGAGAACATGTACAACGCAAGGCGCGTTGATGATGCCAAAAAGATCGTGAAAGACGCCGGTTACGAGGGCTACACGATCCGATTAATGGATCCGGCTGACCGTCAGCCTGCCCACGGTGCCGCACAGGTAACTCGTGAGGTGCTGGAAGACATCGGGTTCAAAGTGGACTTCAGGGTGATGGACTGGGCCACGATGGTCCAGGACAGGGCGACTGTGGACCGCTGGGAGTTCTTCCACACATGGAGTGGTCAGAGCGTGAGATTGGGTCCGATCGGACACTTGAGGTTCGGTGAACTGCAGTACGATGCGTGGTTCAACCACTACACCGATACTGACGGGACCCAGAGGGAACTGTTCGACGTGTTCGCCCGCGAGTCTGACCCTGCGAAGATAGATGAGGCAATGACGGAGTTCCAGCAGTACTTCTACGACGACGCGATCTTCCTCCAGGTTGGTGAGTTCTTCAGCAACTGGGCAGCCAGCAACCAGGTCGAAGGTCTGCACGGCGGTGCCGGCGGACAGAACCCTTACGACAAGTGGTTCAAGTAGATACGTTGTCGGCTAGCCGACAGTAAATTCGCACTACTACGGGGGAGCGGTTCCATTCATTTGGCCCGCTCCCCCGGTGTCGTGTAACTTCATTTTCAGCGCGACGGCAGCGCGGGAATCGTGCCGAGATTACCGCGCGACAGACGTCGCGCATGTGTGGAACGGACCAGCCTACTTTGTGGCGTTACATTGCCCAGCGCGTTTTAGTGTCGATCCCCGTGATACTCATGGTCGGGATCATAACGTTCACGCTTGTTTATATCGGGCCTGGCGATCCGGCGGCGATCATTGCCGGTGACGAGGCGACTCCTGAAATCCTGGAGAGGATTCGCCACGACCTTGGCTTTGACAGGCCGTTCCCGGTTCAAATGGGCGAATGGTTCTTGAATTTGCTGCGCGGGGACCTCGGGACATCGTACTTTTCCGGTCGTGAGATAACGGAGCTCATCACGCCGCGGCTCCAGCCGACCCTCTCGCTCGGGTTCCAGGTAGTGGTGTTATCGACGATTATCGGCATCAGCGCGGGGATGCTGGCGGCCTGGAAAGCCGGGACGCGGCTGGACAAGAACCTGATGGTCTTTGCCGTTCTGGGATTTGCCACCCCGGGGTTCTGGCTCGCATTTCTGACCATCTGGGTATTTGCGGTGAACCTAGGATGGTTCCCTGTAATTGGTTATAAACCGCTTTCGGCCGGGTTGATACCCCACCTCCACAGCATGTTTTTGCCGGTGATGGTCAACAGCATTCTCGCGTCTGCATTTATCTCTCGAATTACTCGTTCGGCAATGCTCGAGGTGCTCCGTGAGGATTACATCAGGACGGCGAGGGCAAAGGGGGCGTCGGAGCTTTCAGTGTTCCTGCGGCATGCCTTCCGGCCGTCTGCGATTCCAGTTGCGACCGTTATCGGAGCTTCGATAGCGGGGCTGGCTACCGGCTTCGTGCTGACCGAGACGATTTTCGCCATCCCCGGTCTGGGCCGGATGCTGGTCGACGCGATAGTCAGGCGCGATTATCCAATAATCCAGGCCCTGCTGATGGTGGTCGC
>CAUZPL010000243.1:0-2815 GCA_963581585.1 Planctomycetota bacterium | reverse complement strand
GACCGCAGATTCTGGAACAGCTTCGGCCAGGTGACCAGCCCCGCATTCTCCACGATCCGCCAAAATGGTTTGTGCAGATTCACATTCGTTCGACTGAAACGAGTGATTACGGCCGCTGACGCGACTCATCTGCAGATCCGAAATAACATTTGTACTTTGCACGTCGATAACGCGGTCGGCAATCGACGCTACTTTGGTGCGAGGCAATACAGATTCTCGACTGTTCGTATCAATAACTGGTCACCGGAAATGGCGGGTGTTGCCATGACAACTTCTCCCATATTGTTGCTAGCGACTTTTTCGAACGCACTTCCTTCTTCAATCACTGTGACTTCACCCCGTTCACTGACGAAATAAATATGCCCGCCGGCCGCGACGGCGGAGGCTGAATACGTGCGGCTGCCCGTGCCGACTCGCTCGCGATACATCAGGTCTCCGGTCATCGCATCTCGCACAGCCAGCCGACCGTTGTCGTTGCAGGTGTAGAACAGCTCATCCTTGACCAATGGCGTCGGCATGTACGATCCGTCTCTGGGTTGCCACCATGCGAGACCGGAGCCTTCGGATACGTCATTGGAGAGCGTCAGGTCTCCGGTAGCCGTCGGTTTGATAGCATACGTCGGACTGCGGCCGTGACCGTTGGTAAGGTAGATCAGACCGTTGGCGAACAGTGGCGTGGGCACCGGAACGTCGCCGCCTCCGTTCAGGTGCCAGAATCGTGCGCCGGTCTTGAGGTCGTACCCGGCCATCTGGCGGTAACCGTTGCAGACGATTTGCTGTCGATCTTCTGTCGTCACGACCAGCGGTGTCGACCATGTGGCGACTTCGTCGTGACGATCAATGCGACGAATCTCCCCGCCAGTCTTGATATCCATGATCGCGACGAAGTTGGCATTCAGGCAGTCGCACTGAACAATGACACGGCCGCTGTGAATGATCGGGGAACTGGCAAAGCCCCATTCCAGTTCCGGGGCGTCGTAGGGTCCGGACAGCAGTTTGCCGAAATCGTGTTTCCAGATCAGCTGCCCGTCGATGTCGAAGCAGTGCAGACCCTCCGAACCGAAGAACGCAACCACATACTCACCATCCGTTACCGGAGTGCAGTTGGCATGCGATGCTTTCAGATGCCGCTTGATTGCAGGCTTACCGACACGAGCATCTTTGGTCCACAGCTTCTTCCCCGTTCCGAGCTGCAGGCACACGACCTGCCATGTCCATTCGCCAGTATCGTCCGCGGACTCACCCGCCCCACCGGACCAGCCGGTTTTCACCAAAGGATTGTCCGTGTCTGAATTGACCGCCGTTGTCAGGAAGACGCGATCGCCCCACACTATCGGAGCAGAGTGTCCCAGACCGGGTATCGGGGTCTTCCATAAGACGTTTTGTTCTGTCTGAGTGTCCCATTCGGTTGGCGGATTGCCGCTGCCGATTCCCAGACCGCCATGTCCTCGAAACTGAGGCCAGTTGTCGTCCCCGAATGTTGCCGCTGACATCACGTACGCGATCAGTGCTGCAACTATGGATCGAGTCTTCATGGGACAATTCATCCAATTTAGTACCGGGAAGCCATCGTCCGATGAGTGTATCAGCCTTTCAATTCGGAGTACGCCGTTGAGGCTCGGCTCCGCATCGACAAGGTTCGGGCGACACAGGCGCAGCCTTCGTCTAAGGTGCGGTTGACCTCGTTCGTTCAATGCCCGCCGCTAGGAAATTCCAATGCTACGCATATTTGCCGTCAGTCTGCTGATGTCGGGATCGCTTTTGGTCGCCGATGAGCCAGGATCTGTAAAGCTTGCCGCGCCGGCCGGGTGGGGTGGCGAAACCATTAAGCTTCCGCCGGGGTTTGCTCCCGACATGAAGCTGAAAGGTTCGGAACATATTCGCTTTGCGCCCGGGATGATGAAACCTGAGTCGGATTCATTTTTCTCCTATGCCTTTGCGTTTGAGCTTGAACCGACGCCCGTTCTGACGGAAGCCGTTGTCAAGGATGAGTTCCTGAAATACTACCGAGGTCTCTGCCAGGCAGTACTGAACGGAAAGACTCCGGACGTCGATCCGTCTGAATTCACGCTGGAACTGCGGCGAGTTAAATCCGCCGCAAAGACCTCCTCGGACGAAAAGGCTGCGGAGAGGCCGATGTTGTACACAGGCACTCTTGATTGGGTCGAACCGTTCGCCACGAAGGAGCGACAGAAGCTGCACCTGGAGATTCGGACATGGGCCAGAAACGACCGCAACTACGTTTTTGCCTGCGTATCACCTCAGACGCGGGATACGGCGATCTGGAAACAGCTGCACACGATACGCGAGGACTATTTGAAGAAGTAAGTCGAAGAAACGACGAGCATACGGCCAATACGGTAAAACCGTGATATTTTCGATGGCCGAACCTGCGGGCTTACGCGTAGCGTCTAATCCAAAACGCCTCTTTTAGATTGGAAAGTCGATGGACATGATTCCGAGTTGGGTCGCCCTTGTATTCGTTGGCGTCCAGTTGCGGGTTACTGTAGAAAGTTGTGTTTTGTGAGAGGTTGAAAGAGGCGGCGTATTTCGAGATGAATTGATCAAAGCACAAAGATCACAACTCATCACGAAAGGGACGCCACCCATGTTTCACAGTAACGATTCGAGCTCGTTGGATGCAAGCAGCACCGTCGATGCAAGCAGCACCGTCGATGCCGGCACGCACGCGACGACTCGAGATGCACTCACCGAGATTCTTCGGTCAGGCGCTCAGAAGATGCTCAAAGCGGCGATTGATCAGGAAGTGTCCGACTACGTCAATGAACGCTCCGATATGGTCGATGAGAACGGA
>CAUZPL010000242.1:0-2863 GCA_963581585.1 Planctomycetota bacterium | reverse complement strand
CATAGGCGGTGCTCAGGTACCCGTTGCCGGCAAACCGGTGAGGCTTGCTCGGGACGCAGATGTAGGCAGGCAGGTCGTTCCGCGGGCCGAACTCATGAGACACCACGCTGCCCAGGCTCGGAAAACGAATCGCCGGACTCGGTCCGTAGCCGGTGTACATCTGGTGCACGCCCGCGTCGTGGTCGGCCAGCACGTGGCTGACGCCCCGGCACAGCGTCACTCGATCCAGGATCGTGGCGGTGCGAGGCAGCAGGCTGCTGAACTGGACGCCCGGCAACCGCGTGTCGATCACCTCCAGCGTCCCGCGGTACTCCGTGGGTGACTGCGGCTTGGGATCGAACGTGTCCTGGTGAGCGATCCCGCCGGGCAGGAAGATGCTGATCACGCTGTGAGCCGGCCCCGGACGACTCTCGAAGTTCTTCTGGTCGGCTCGAGCTTCCCAACGCAGGAGATCGGGAAGACCCAGGCCGAATCCGGCCAGGGTTCCAACCTGAAGAGCCTGGCGGCGGGTGATGAGGCGGGATAACACAGCACTCATTGTCGGATGACAATGAGTGCTGTCAACTACCCGTGGCGTGGTGTGTCACGACCAGGACGAGAAACGACTGACAAAGAGATCGCCGAGGACAGCCTCTCCGAAGCCTCGATCACTCGGACCAGATCGGGGTCAATTGGCCCGTTTTCGACATCAACTGCAGCGCATTCCGCAGCGTGCGTTCCCGAAACCCCTGTTTTCCCGCAGGAAGACGCATAAGGTTCGAGTCCCTCATCGGCCACTTTGAAGAGCCGCCGATTTCTTCTGATTTCGGCTCGCTGCCATAACCTTCCACTGAAAAAGGACTTTTGGCTTTCTGCTCAGAGTCCTTTTGCTTTTCCGTTCCGCTGTGTTCGCCAGTTTCCGACGCCTGCTGAGGTGTTATTTGAGGTGTTGCTGACGCACGCTGGCGAGCAGCTTTAAAATGGTTTTCAGTTACCTGTGTGTAATGATTCCTGAAGATAGTCTCTGAATGACCAAACCACGCATCGCAATCGTTGCCGGTGGGTTTGTTGAAGACAAAGACATCCCGGTGCTGGAAGAAATGGGCGTAACCGGTAACTTTACTGCGGGAACTCCGTTTCAGGACATCGTTGATCACATCCGGAAAGTGGCGTCGAAGGATTGACGTCATCTCCCCAAGTGATCTGCCGTCGTTTGGCACAATGCTCGTCGAACA
Organism: Planctomycetota bacterium; assembly: GCA_963581585.1. GTDB lineage: Bacteria > Planctomycetota > Planctomycetia > Planctomycetales > Planctomycetaceae > S139-18. Next base: position 1,649 of record CAUZPL010000242.1, on the reverse strand, counting down.
GACAGACACCGGCCAGACGGCCGAGGAACCGGACGCGTCGATCAATGACGCCTACGCGAATCACCTGTACCAGGGCGACGTCTGACCGCTGCGTGGCAGGCCAGCACCGGGGGAGGATCATGAACACGGCCGATTGGATTGTTGCTGCCGGCTGGGGACAACTTGCCGTGGTGATCGGCAGCCTGGGAATTCCCGGGATGCTGAACTGGAAAGGTGAACTTCAGCAAGTCTCACGCCTGATTCGCCAGATCTTCTGGACCTACGCCAACCAGCCCCGCCGCATTTATTTGGTAACCCAAAAAAGAGAATCCCCGGTCCGTCCGGCCCACGAATGTCTTGTCCGGATGCGTCTCGACTTTCAGTTCGTCGAGCGTCTGCCGCATCAGTCGCACGGCCCGCCTCAGTTTCCAGCGACTGGGGGACAGAACCACCCAGTCGTCCATGAACCGTGCGTAGAATAACCCGGTGGATTCCATGCGCTCATCAAGTCGTTGTAAATATAACGCGCCCATGACCGGCGAGAGTGCACACCCCAGACTGATGCCCCGGGTCACGTCTTCGTAACATCCGTCTTCCACCACGGTGCGACGCAGGTACTGCTGCAACAGATCGAGCAGTCGCGGGTCGTCGATATGTTCCCGTAACTGTCCCAGCAATACCTCGTGATCGATGCTGGCGTAGTAACTTTTCACATCGCTGCGCAACAGGAACGGTTTGTTGCGGAGATTCCGGACCAGATCGCGCACGGCTGCCTTGGCCCCACCGTGACCGGTGAGATGGTAGCAACGTTTTGAGATAGACAGGCGTCCATTCAGTACCAGCGCCATGGCCTTGAGCACCAGCGCGTCCAATGCCGACCACAGTTCAATCGTGTCGTTGCCCCGGTGTATGCGTCGTAACGCGTCGAAGCGATAGTCACCTTTCAGGAGTTGTTGCCGCAACCGAGGTTTGACGTCGTTCCAGCGCCAGCGCAGATCCCACACGTCGCTGTTGGCGGAATGATCCTTGCGTCGTTGGCACATCCAGTCGCAGGCCTGGTCCAGTACCTTGTCGGAAGCGATTTCGTCAATCAGTGTCATGCCGATCATGATAAACCAGGGGTTGTGTGTCCGTGGCCTTCAAGTCACCGATACAAGTCCCGCCTTCAGCCGGTACGGTTGTACCTAATTTTGCCGGCGGTGCTCTTTAAACAGCTTTGCCAGTGATGAACCGCCTGGAAGGCCGTGAAGACCCACCTGCAAATATGAGTCAATCTCGCTCCAGGTTTTTGTCCTGCCTTTGATTTGTTCCACCACACGGTGGGAGGTGTGCGGTTAGGTGGTTTTTCGTCGAAAAATGACCAGCGCGGCCGGGCTGAACCCAGCCCTGTGAACCGTTTAAAGTTCAGCAGCTTGCGGTCGAACCACGTGTGCAGTCGCAGACGCCTGGGGATGGTCAGGACGACTTGCCGATGGGCGACGGGAAGACAGACATCTTCGGCAACGTGCATCGCGGTCAGCAAGGTCCGCTTCTGGTGGCAGGAGGGGCACGTACAACGCTGCTTGCAGGAGAAGGCGACAAACATCTCGTGCTGGCAGTCGGGGCAGCGAACTCGGGCAAAGCCTTCCTGCAGATCGCCGCACCTGAGAAAGGCGGCCACGGACTGCTCG
>CAUZPL010000241.1:0-2905 GCA_963581585.1 Planctomycetota bacterium | reverse complement strand
CCACTCGATGGAAGAAGTCTATCGATGATGGATCGCCGCCGTGTTCACCACAGACACCGATTTTCAGTTTCGGATTCGAGCGGCGCCCCTTCCGGAAACCCATTTCGACCAACTGCCCTACTCCACCGGTGTCAATGGATTGAAACGGATCCTGCTCAAGAATATCCTTGGACAAATAATCCGGCAGAAATGTGTTGGCATCGTCGCGGCTGTATCCGAACGTCATTTGCGTCAGGTCATTCGTACCGAAACTGAAGAAGTCAGCACACTCACCGATCTCATCTGCAGTTAACGCCGCCCTGGGGATCTCGATCATCGTACCGATCAGGATGGGAAGTCGTCCCTTGTATTTCTTTGCACGGCGGACGTCGTCGATCGTCGCTTCGGCCAGTTCCCGCAGCATCCGCAACTCGGCAGATGTGCCCACCAGCGGAATCATGATTTCCGCCCTGGCAGCGACCTGCTGCTTCTTGCAGCGGATGACGGCCTCGACGATCGCGGTGACCTGCGTTTCCAGGATCTCCGGGTATGTCACGCTCAAACGGCAACCCCGGTGGCCGAGCATGGGATTCGCCTCATGCAACTCCGCCACCCGCGTCCTAACCTCCGCAGCGCGCATTCCCAAGGACTTTGCCAACTCCGCCTGGCTCTTCGAGTCATGGGGCAGGAATTCATGCAACGGGGGATCCAGCAGGCGAATCGTGACCGGCAGGCCGTTCATGGCCTTGAATATTCCCACGAAGTCCCGGCGCTGGTAAGGCAACAATCTACTGAGGGCTTTCTTGCGAGCGGGTTCATCGCCCGCCAGGATCATTTGGCGCATGGCAGTGATGCGATCACCTTCGAAGAACATGTGCTCGGTCCGACAGAGTCCGATGCCCTCGGCGCCAAATTCACGCGCACGCCTGGCGTCACCAGGAGTGTCGGCATTCGTGCGGACCTTTAGTCTTCGATAACGATCAGCCCACGACATAAGTTTGGAGAACTCGCTAGACAACTTCGGCTGACTGGTCACCACCTCACCTTCCATCACCTCGCCGGTTGAACCATCGATAGACAGTACATCCTGAGCCTGAAACACCCGGCCGCCGATGTTGATCTTGCGAAGTTTTTCATCGATTCGCATTTCTCCTGCGCCGGCGACGCAACAACGTCCCCAGCCGCGAGCCACTACCGCCGCGTGGCTAGTCATCCCGCCAGTGCTCGTTAAAATTCCAACTGCGCTATGCATCCCGTCGATGTCTTCCGGGCTGGTCTCCTTCCGAACCAACAAGACTCCTTCACCCTCCTCTGTCCGTTTCACCGCTTCGCTGGCCGAAAACGCCAGGGCTCCCACCGCCGCACCTGGAGAAGCGGGCAGTCCGCGGGTCAGTACATTCGCTTTCTTCTTTTCAGACTGAGAAAAGCTGGGCAGCAGCAATTGCGTCAGGTCGGCGGCGGGTACGCGACAAACCGCAGTCTTAGTGTCAATCAGCTTCTCCTTAACCATGTCACACGCGACCTTGACAGCAGCGGCCCCAGTACGTTTTCCGTTTCGCGTTTGCAACATAAACAGCTGGCCGCGTTCGATCGTGAATTCAATGTCCTGCATGTCGTGGTAGTGCTTCTCCAGCACGTCTTTGATTTCCAGCAATTGCTGGTGGACCTTGCGGTTCCAGCGCGGCATCTCAGCAACTGGCTGGGGTGTACGAATGCCAGCCACCACATCTTCTCCCTGGGCATTCACCAGAAACTCGCCATAGAATTTATTGAGCCCAGTGGATGGATCACGAGTAAACGCGACGCCCGTACCTGAGTCGTCGCCCATATTGCCGAAGACCATCGTCTGAACATTGACCGCCGTACCCAGCAACCCTCGGATATTCTCTACCTCCCGATATCGAACGGCGCGCGATGTGTTCCAGCTGGAAAATACAGCCTCGATCGCCAATTCCAGTTGCCGTAGCGGGTCCTGCGGGAATTCCTGTCTCACATGCCGTCGGTAGACCTTTTTGTAGGATTCACAGAGCTCAATCATCCCTTCGGTCGGCACATCCGTATCTAATTTCACACGAAATGTTCGCTTGACCTTGTCGAATGCCTGCTCAAACAAATGATGGTCGACACCCATGACCACGTCGCCAAACATGTTGATCAACCTGCGGTAAGCATCGTAGGCGAAGCGCCAGTTATTCGTGGCATTCGCTATTCCGACAACGGAGACATCGTTAAGCCCCAAATTCAGGATTGTGTTCATCATGCCCGGCATCGAAACTGCAGCTCCAGATCGTACAGATACCAGCAGCGGGTCGCGATCATGTCCAAATTTCTTTTTCAGTTCTTTTTCCAACAAAGTTATATTTTTCTTAACCTCAGCCATCAGGCCGGCAGGGAGCTTCTTTCCACCGCGGTTGTAGCGATCGCATACCTCAGTAGTGATGGTAAATCCAGGGGGCACGGGTAAACCGATGGCGGTCATTTCCGCCAGGTTCACACCTTTTCCGCCCAACAACTCTTTCGACTTACCCCGTCCCGCATTGCGCACCTTACCGAAGTAGTAAACCATCTTGCTTTTAGCGCTACGCGGCTTTTTCGCAGCCATCTTGAATTTCCTTGTTCGTTGGGGTCCCCGTCGCAAACGAAGCCGGTAAGTGTAACAATGGCAAGGCAAATGGTCAATCAACCACGCTGCGTCGTAGCATCAGGCCGCATCCGGAATGGTATCTCACCGCATATTGTGGCCAGCACTAGCCTTCGAAGGTTTCTTGGGAATCACTGCGTTGGCCTTGGGCGACTGGTCCGGCCATCCACCATTACGAACTGTTTGAACGTGGGGTACGACTGGACGACCCAGGCTGGAGCAATAGGATGGGGATTAGTCGCCACGCTCCCTATGGTCGTGTCCCCGCACAAGGTGCGTTGCAAG
>CAUZPL010000240.1:0-2908 GCA_963581585.1 Planctomycetota bacterium | reverse complement strand
TGCGGGCTCCAGTGCAGCGACATACTCATCCGCGGCTTTTTTGACTCGGTCTTTGAAGTCACTGCACTTTAGGGGATCAGGCGGCGAGCGCAATGAGGTGCTGGAGGATTGTTCGTAATTTCAGGACTCCTGATCTGAGCGGAAATTTAGGTGACACCCTTTTGTGGTTCGCCGAGGGAATATTTGATTCGAAAATCGGTTCCAGGGAACGTGGATTCGGTTGCATTGAGGTGGTCGAGCAGGTGTTGGATGGCGCGGTTGGAGCGGGGATTGGCGAGCGTATGAATACGGACTGCCAACTCCCTGCTGGCACTGTCGGGAGTGATGTCGGCGTCCGAGCGAAACAGGTCGCGGAGTAACGAACGCGAATCGTCTGCGCGGCGAAGAGATTCACGCAGGAGACCCGACATCGCCGTTTCCGCTCGATAGGCCACCAACTTCACCGTATCGGTCAAACGCTTCCGACTCGGTGCCAGACGTTCGAACCTGGCATCCTCCGGGAATTCTTCCCACGCCAGGTGTTTCGGTGTGGAGATCATCTGTTCCTTCAACGAATCCATGTCGTGCTCCCGTTGCTCGATCTCTTCCCGTAAGTCAGCCTTCTGCTGCTCCCATTTGGCCACTTTCGTTTCATCGGCTTCCGGATGTAACGTCAGAGCGGCGAACCGGGCTCGACGTTGCGTGAGCTTCGCTTTGACCGAACGGGACTGGCGATCCAGTTCCCGCCACGCCGGGTTCACCACCGGCCGATTGGTCTCAGGAATCCGCTCCGTGCGATACTCGCTAAGTGCATCAATGGCAAAGTGTTCCATCATGTAGCGGAAGAAGTTTTCCTGACACCAGCGGCTGAACAGGGCCAGCGCATCCTGCAGCCCTTCCCGGTTGTAAGCCGTGCTGATCAGGCTCGTCTGATGGCCGCTGGCAGTCAGCCTGCGGACTTCACGCATCCACATGCTGTCCCGCGCACCTATCAACGAACCTCGCTCGGCCAGCTTCATCGTGACCGTCTCGCCATTGGGCATCGTCCCGGTGACTTCAGAGAACTCCCACGTCGGCCAGTCATGTTTTGGGAACTTGTGGTAAGTGACACAGGCGATGCGGTGTTCCTCCCACATGCGACGGAAGAAAGCGGGGCTGTAGCCTTCGCGGTCGAAGATCAGCAGGAAGCGGCTGCGGTAGCGATCCGCTTCGAGTTGTTCGCTGGCAGGTTGATTCGGCACATCCCTGAGAAGGCGAGGGACAACGTCGTTTTCGATCGCTTCGAGCATGCCATGATCAATCGGCCGTTCGATGGAGAAGAACGGCTGGCCCAGCGCATCGTTGACCCAATAGTCGGTCGTGCCCCGCAGGCATAGTCGTTGCCGAGATACGTAGCGTCGCGGCAGTTCTGTTTTCCCGCCATGATAAAGGCGTACGTGGCCGTCGACATATAAGCTGCCGGCCAACTCCGGCTGTTCGTCCATCCAGTCTTTGGAGAGCAGCGCTGCCCAGATTTCAGGAGCTTTGTCGTCCTGACCGGCGCTGAGTTGTCCGAGTTTCTGTCGCAGGCAGCGGACCTCCGGCACGCGATCCAGGCCCATCAGCCTGCCGAGTTCCCCCGGCGATTCATATTGAAGCTGCTCCACGGCGCGGATACGACAGAGGGCCATGTAAGCCAGCAACAGGATCACATGCAGTGTGGTGTAGTAGCCGGTCAGTGTCGGGAACGTGCCTTTCAGGTGGCGAAACAATCCGTTCTCGATCAACGCAGGAACCGCGCACAGTACACCGCCGCAGGAAACGTCTCGGCAGGATTCAAACTCCGTCGACGCACCTCCGGGCAGCTTTCCCATGGCAGCCAGCACGCGTTCGACTGGCCGCGTACAGGCGACTCCCATGTGTTCGCCTGCGGCCCGGTCCGCGTCGCTGCGGGTCGATTTGTCACGGGGTGTTGCGGTGGCGATCGTTGCCAGCGGAGCAGATGATCCTCCGACGCCGTCGCAATCCGACGATAAGTCCGGTCGCTCAACGCGTCCCTGATCGATAGCTTTGCGGAGGGTATCGTAAGGAATGTCGAGTTCGCGAGCGACCTCAGCTTTGGAGTTTCCTTCCGCGAACAGTTGCTGAGCCAGCTGGATGACTTCCGGGGTCATCACCGAAGCACGGCGAGTTCGACGCGGTTTGTAAAATCCCTCGATACCTTCTTCGCGGTACTTGCTGACGCTCCGCAGAACGCTGCTTTTGGAGACTCCAAAGGCTTTGATGATCTCTGCCTGTTTGCAGGCGCCCTGGACACACAGTTGTGCGGTGAACATGCGAAAGGATTTCAGATCCCCTTCCGCATGCTGGAACACAGGCTGCGTGCTGCAGAACCAGCAACACTGTCCGTCCTGCTTCACAACGCTCATCAGATCACTGATGCGGGTCGCATCCTCAGACACGAGTGGCAATAATGCCTGTGGCATATGGCACCTTTTTCCTCAATGAGCCCCACTCAGAAGAGGTTGAAGGTGTCATTTTTAATTCCGAATCAGATCTGCCAAGCAAGTCGCCCTTACTCACCCCAACTTCTTCCAAAGCCCGGACTTGAGAAAACAAACGATGCCACAAGATAATCAGAGAGATCAAGAGTCCTGAGGTTATCCAGCTGGGCGATCGTGCCGGACAGCGTCACCGTGCCCGTGCCGTTGCCGCCGGTGATCGTGACGCCACTATCGCCCTCAACCACGGTAATCGTGCCCTCGGTGACGGTCAGCGTTGCCGTGGCTCCCGCACCCGCTTCATCCACATCGCCGACCGTAAAGCCTGTGCCGTGGATCGCCAGATTCACCTGTTCGGTGGCAGCCAGCGGAGCGCCGGGAGCACCGACCACCGGAGCGTCGTTCATTGCCGTGAGATTGATGGTGACGTTGTTGGTGCCTTCTTCGCT
>CAUZPL010000239.1:0-2991 GCA_963581585.1 Planctomycetota bacterium | reverse complement strand
TGGGATTGCGGATTACCCAGGAAGAGGAAATTGACGGGATCGATCTGAGTCAGCATGGTGAAGAGGGGTATATTAGTGTAGAAGTAATGTCGCGCTGACTTGTAGAATTGCAACCGTTCGGGAAACATTAGAATGACTTGTGGTCGGGTGACTGGATTGCCTCAAAGGCGGCCACCATGTCGTTACTTGCTCAACAACTGGCTGAGGAAAGGAACCTATGAAAAAACTGATAGAACTCGCGCTTTCCTGACGCGGCGTTGGGTTTGGTAAAGCTTGAACGGGCTTGAAAGTAAGACAAGATTTCGCGGTCGCCTGCGACAATTCGGACATGGGTGCAGCCGCCATTTAAGTGGCTTATAGTCACCCACACGTGCCGCTACCATTTCACCCCAACATCCTGCACACTTGGCACCGGCGACGCCGGAAAGAGGACACACCATGTTTCCCACCGATCAAGCCGTGTTCATCACCGCCACCGGGACGCCGATCGATGCGAACGGCAACCTGATCGGAGATAGTTTCGTCGGGCACCTGGAACACCACCTGGCACACGGTATCGACGGACTGCTCATCAGCGGCTCGATGGGGATGATGCCCGCCCTGACGTTCGACACCTGGCTCGAATCCGCCCGGGTCGCGGCTCGGACGGCCCACGGGCGCGCCAAAATCATGGTCGGCGTCGGCGACAACAGCGTCGAACGCACCCGGCAGCGCATCGAGGCCCTGCGCGGAACGCCAATCGACGCCGTCGTAGCCACCACGCCCTTCTACTTCATGTCCGAGCAGGACGATCTGATCCACTATTACACGATGGTGGCGGACATGTCGCCCTTCCCGCTCTACCTCTACGACCTGCCCCAGATCACGAAAGTGAAGACCGAACTGTCCACCATGCTCGAGTTGAGCAAGCACCCGAACATCCACGGCGCCAAGTGCTCGCACAACCCGCTGTTCGTCCGCAAGGTGGCGGACGCCGTGGAAGACCGGCCGTTCGAAATTATTTCCGCCCAGTTCGACCTGATCGACATGTTCCTGCACCACGGCCTGCTGCTCCAACTGGACGGCTTCTTCTGCCTCATGCCCGAATGGCTCGCGCAGATCAAAACGGCGCACGCGAAGGGTTGTTTCCAGACCGTCACGAAGATTCAGCGCCAAATGACGGATCTTCGCGAGGCCTTCCTCCCGCTGGGCATCTTCCCGGCATTTACCGTAGCCATGAACCTGCTCGGCTTCGAAGGCAGCTTTCACCCCTCGCACATGCGCCCCCTCGACAAAGACCTGGAGCCAAGAGTGAAGCAACTTCTGACGGACGCAGGATTGGTTTAGCGAAGCGACGCCACACACGCGCGATCGGGAAAATCACTGATCACGCCGTCCTCGCCAATGAGCGCCATCCGCTGGATGTCCGCCACTTTATTGATGGTGCACACAAACACACTAGTAAAGGGCGTTGGCTCGACGAAACCCTGACTCGGCAGCCACTGTTCCATCGCACCTTCATGCCTTTCCGCGGTTCAGTTCGCGTTATTGCGCAACACCCAACCTAAAGTGACCTCCTCCCCTAAAATTGGTCCATAACAAGTGAAAGACTCCTTCCGGGCCTGCGGCCCGGAAGGAGTCTTTCAGATGAAGCAGAAACGACACACGGTAAATCAGGTCATTGCGAAGTTGCGTCGTGCGGACGTGCTTCTTGGCAAGGGTACGAAGGTGCCTGAGGTCTGCAAACAGCTTGAGATCACCGAACAGACGTATTACCGCTGGCGGCAGAAGGTCGGAGGCATGCAGCCGGAAATGGCCAAGGAGCACAAGACGCTGCAGAACGAGAATGCTCGGTTGAAGAAGATGGTGGCCGAGCAGGCTCTCGACATGGAGATTTTGAAGGAAGCCACGACGGGAAATTGGTAAACCCCGAACGTCGACGGCGAACGATCGCCGAGGTACGTCGCCGTTTGGGGTCACAGAAGGTTTCGGAGCGTCGAGCATGTCGCGTCCTCGATCAACCTCGCAGTACCCAGCAATATCAGTCGCGCCGGTCGGATGATGAACCACGTTGACTTCGTGAGATGCGTGCTTTGTCCAGACAATGTCCACACTTCGGTGCCGAACGCATTCATCGGCTGCTGGTCCAGCGTCATTGGCAGGTAAACCACAAGCGTGTCCACCGTCTTTGGAAGCGGGAAAACATGCAAGTGCCGAGAAAACAACATCGCAGACGACGGTTTTCAGACGGCAGCGAGCATAGCTTCGTGCGTCGTCGGTCACAGCACAAGAACCACGTCTGGTCGTATGACTTTTTAACAGATCGTACGGAAAATAGTCGTCAACTGAGGCTATTCGTCGTGATCGACGAGACCACTCGCGAATGTTTGGCGATCGAAGTGGCACGTTCGTTCACGGCTCAGGAGGTGATCGGTGTTCTGCAGTACCTGTTTGCGGTGCGTGGCACGCCACAGCACATTCGCTCTGATAACGGTCCGGAGTTCGTGGCAAAGACTGTTCGTCGCTGGCTCCAGCGAGCCGATGTGGGAACACGGTTCATCGCCAAGGGCAGTCCTTGGGAAAATGGCTATGTCGAGTCGGCGGGCGGCAAGCTTCGTGACGAACTCTTGAACCAAGAGTTGTTCTTGAGCTGGGCGGAAGCCCGCTGGGTGATCGACCGCTGGCGACTGGACTACAACCACCACCGCCTCCACAGTGCATTGAATTACCGGGCCCCCGCTGCGTATGCGGCCGGCTGTGTTCTACTGACAGGAAATTACTGATACTGACTGATATGATACTGACTGATAACTGATAGGAAATTTGATTTTCGCTAGGAGTTTTACGGGGAAAGCAAAAGAGTAGGCAGAGAAAGCAGGGGCCCCAGGCCGCCATGGCGCAATACCGTTGAATTAAGCGGTGGTAGCAGCCGTTTCTTGGAGAACAACGCGAACCGCCTCTCCGGAGTATGCGATTGTTTTGCTCGGCCAGCGATATCAACTAGTTGATCTT
>CAUZPL010000238.1:0-3012 GCA_963581585.1 Planctomycetota bacterium | reverse complement strand
TGGTGGGGAAGCCGGCCGAATCCGGGGCGTCGCCGTAGTCTCGTTCCAGATCAGCCAGCACGGTGCCGAAGCCCACCTGCACCGCCAAGTAGTCGCTGAAGCTCACCACTCCGTCGCCGTTGGTATCGCCTTCTCCGAACGCACTGACCACAGCTCCAAAGTTTCCATTCACCGCCGCGTAATCGCTGAAGCTCACCACACCGTTGCCGTCCACGTCACCTGACAGTTTGGAAAACTCAAACGTGTACGTCTGTGTATAGTTTACCGGCACGGTAAGCTGTGCCGAGGCATCGGCCAGAGTCCAGGCACCGCGTCCAAGGGTACCGGCGATCAGCAGGTCGTCGGCCGCGTCGTACTGAAGATCCCAGACCGGTGCATTGGGCAGTCCGAACCCGAATTCCGTCCAAATATCAAAGAAGTCGTCACTGGTCGCCAGATACACACCGAGCCTGGTTCCAACCATCAGACCATTCAGACCGTCAGCTCCGGAGATGAACTGCATAGTGCGGATTCCGATATCCGCGATAGACGCCAGGTTACCGGTGATGTCAGCCCAGCTGGTGCCAGTGTCAGTCGAGTGGAAGACCGCATTGTCATTGACCGCAAACACCGTTTGCCAGTTATCGGCATCCATCACCACATCCCGGATATCACCGGTACTTCCGGTGTCCGGATCCACCGTTGTAATACTGCCTCCCAATGTCGTGCGGATCTTGATGTCGTCGTCGACTCCAACGTAAAACACGTCCTGGTTGGCGATTCCTCCCTGAAATCCTCCGTACGCGACAGCGTCCTGCAAAAATGCGGTTCCATTCGGGCCGTCACCGGGACCTACTTCCGTGATGTTGTCACCCTGATCAAGTGACTCGTAAATTGAATTGTTCCCCACAATCAGTATCCGCTGCGGGTCCACCGCGTTCAGGGCCAGCGGTGTCTTGAACTGGCGAACCAGGGCCGATCCGGTCTCGGCCACCGTGAGACTCGGAAAGGCGGTACTCACGAGGTTATTGGCGGCATCAACAATGCGGCGGCGAAAGTAGCCCAGATTCTGAAGACTTGAATATCGGACGGACTGACTGCTGCCGGCAAGCGTCATGTCATCGACAACCACATCTCCGCCGTCCGCGGTGGACACACTGTTCCAGATCTTGGATCCGGTGGACGTCTGTTCGGTGGTTCCGGTATCCTGGTTGCCACTGATCAGAATGTTGGATACTGAGTCGTAGGCGATGTCATGAATCTCAGTCACCTGCAGACCGGCATTCGTGCCGTCGTTGATCGCTTCGCCGATAATCGAGAACCAGTCGCCGGTGTTGTCAGTCGGACTGGTGCGTCGATAGATACCGCCATCGTCGACTTCGATGAGATTGCCGTCAGCATCAAACGCCATTTCTCGCGAATCCGCATGCGGCGCACTGCTGTTGGCCGTCCCGCCACCTGTCGCACCCAGGGTATCGGAGTGCGTCATGTGAACCCACTGGCTGCCCTCGGGTTTTGATGCGTCGCCTCGGAACAGGCGACCGCTGTAATCAATGGCACCAATGGAGTTCGAAAAACCGGCCCAGTCGTCACCGGACGACAGTGGCTGCCGGTCACCACCGACGTAGACGACGTTGTCGTCGTTGGGGTCAGCGACGATCGAGAAATGAATTGTTCCCTGACCACCCGCAATTTCTTCGGGTGCTGCTCCTGGTCCGGGACCTTTTTGTCCTTTGGGATTCAAACCAACGTCTACGCCGTTCTCGTTGGTCGCCGGCGAATCCATCTGAGTCCAGGTCGAACCGCCATTGCCGGACCGGAAGAATCCCGCCGGGTTGCCGTTATTAATGACCGCAGCGTAGACATTGTTATTGCTGCCAACAGCAATCTCCACGTTACTTGTGTTGTTGCTCAACAACCCTTCGATCGTTGCGTTGCTCACTCTGGTCCATGTGGCGCCCGTATCCGTCGATTTATAAATACCATTGGTACCATCCACGCCCGCGTGGTCCGAGAAAACCGTGCTCGTGTAGAGAATACTGTTGTCATTCGGATCGGCAGCCAGGTCGTAACAGGCTCCGCCGGGCAGCCCGGTTGCACTACCGTCTCCGGTCGAAACCTGACTAAAACTGGTACCACCGTCCGTGCTGCGGAAGATACCAAAGTTGCTGTGGCTGAAAATATTGGCGGTGTTCACCGAAACCACGAACACGTTTCCGCGTACGGCGATCCCGGAGATGTTCTTACCGGTCAGCAGGCCACCCCCATCGATGGCAATCCAGTTTGCGCCGCCGTTGGATGTATGCAAAATTCCCGTACGGTTACCGCCTAGCCGACCGAAACTGCTGTAGCGACCGATACCGGCGACCAGAGTCTGGCTGGTTGAATCAGTCGGGTCAAACTCCAGCGCACCTATCGACAACGAAGCCTGATTATCGGTCAGTGACATCCAGTTCGGGCTGGCGGCAGTGGCATTTGTTGTCTTCCAGACGCCGCTGTTTGTTCCACCGGCGTAGATAATATCTGCGTTGGTCGGATGAACGGCCAGTGTGTGCAGTGCACCGACAACTTCATCATTCGGCGTTATATTTTCGGTCTGACCGTTCAAAGACGGACCCGGTCCGTGAGCGGTCCAGACAGCGGACACCATCATCGGCCCGGCAGCCGTCGCCGTACCTGGAAGTTCAGCCGTATAGCGTCCGTCAGGCAGGACGACAGACGACAAATCCCAGGTGATCGACGACGTACCGTTGTTCTGCAGCGTGGCCAGACTCAAATCGATGCTTTCGCCGGTCGTATGATTGAACAGGTTCAGCGAAGCAGCGGAATCCACAGTCACGGGCTGATCAAAGCTGACCGTCAGTTCTCCGATTCCGGATCGGTTGTCATCACCATTGTTGAGAGTGTGGCCCAGGACGGTGGTCGCATTGTCATTGATATGCAGTATGTACTCACCGCCACCTGTGGTCGCTGTGACGCCAATGTAAAACGTACCGAAGGCAGGCGCGGTGAACTCAATGCGAGCGTTCCGGC
>CAUZPL010000237.1:0-3102 GCA_963581585.1 Planctomycetota bacterium | reverse complement strand
CGTCCAGATCAACGTTGTCCCAGCGTAGGACAACAAGCTCGCCGCGTTTCATGCCTGTTGCAGCGGCCAAGCGAACTACGTTCTTAAGGGAGGTCTGATCAGCTACTGCAATAATTTCTTTCAATTCTTTTTCATTAGGCACGTTTGGCTGAGATTTTTTAAGGCTTCGGCGATGCGACTTGTAGGGTCACGTTCTGCGTGATCAGTTCCTTAATTTTCACCGTACAGTTCAATGCAATTTTCAGGGTTGTGAATACATGGAGGCTGTGGCCGCTGATCGTTTTTTCTCGGTGTTTTTGAGCATCCTACGAATGTTTGCTGCTTTTAATTTGTCGAGTCGAATGTTTCCGATTGTGGGTTTCAGCCATACTGGAACGTGACTTTCGTAAGACTGATGCGTTCTAGGTGAATTGTTTTCCTTCACATGGTCTTCTAGGCACTTGCCTACCCGCTGATCGCCACTGCCCACTTGAAATCAACGTCACCGACGCCACCAGATCGCAAGGAGCGCCTTCACCGTTGGACGGTTGGATTACCACCCCCACGCCCTGGGAGCACCCGCCCTCCAATATTCGGAGGGAAGACAACGCGAGCAGGGCAATTCCCCTTCCTTCGGGAGAAGGGTATCCTCTGGGCGCAGGTGTGGACTGAAACCTGTCGATCACGGCAAAAACGAACGAATAATCAACAACAGCCCCTTCGCCGGGGGTGAAAAGGACCTGGAGTTCACACAAACATGAGACCAAACATCCTGAGGCAGAAGTTAGAAGCCGGGGAGCCGACGCTCAGCACACACATCCACAGTGTGTGGCCAGCCGAAATCGAAGCCATCGGACACACGGGGTTTTATGACTACGTGGAGTTCGTGGCCGAATACGGCCCATCGGACCTTCACGATCTTGACAACATGTGCCGCACTGCCGAGCTGTTCAACATGGGCAGCATGATCAAGATCGATCAGAGTCTCATGCCGTTCCTCGCGCAAAGGGGAATCGGCGCCGGTTATGGCAGCATCCTGTTCACCGATACCAGGGGCATCGACGAGGTGCGTGAATGCATCAGGGCGTCCATGCCGGACCACCCGGACCACGGCGGTCTGTATGGCGTGGCCACCCGGCGAAACTCTTACATGGAGTACGGCGGGTCGCCGGAATACGTTCAGTCCGTCGCCGACACGGTGCTCGCCTTCATGATCGAGAAGAAAGGCGCTGTCGACGCCCTGGAGGAAATCCTCGAAGAGCCAAAGGTCGAGATGGTGCAGTGGGGCGGCTCCGATTTCTCGATGAACATTGGCCACCCAAACGAGTTCGACCACCCGGAGGTAGTCGCGGCGAAAAAGAAGACCTTCGAGACAGCCATCAAGATGGGCGTGCCGCCGCGGGCCGAGATCGAGAGCAGTGACGAGACGAAAGAGTTCCTGGACATGGGGGTGCGCCATTTCTCGATCGGAACGGACATTTCGATCCTGTACGACTTCTGGAATCGTGAAGGCGATCAGATCGCCAGGGCACTCGAGGGGGAGTGACTGACCCGGCAGGAGGAAATCTCGATGTTGATGCTCATAACGCAGGTGAATTGAGCATCAACAACAGCATAATCAGCAATTCCGCCATTTCTGCAATTCGACTGCCTTCCTACGACAGTCAGCGATGAGCCGTTTATCCCGAACTTCGTGCGCTTTCCTCAAGCCCGACAAGCACGTCCCTGTGCTGGCCATCGCGAGTCCAGGCAGTGGCGAGCCCACCGGCGTCTCTCAGTTCATGGTTCAATTCCTGCGCTTACGGCGATACTGTACCTTCCTGGCAAACGCTGAATGATTGTTCCTCTTGACATCTGATTATCCCGTGTCGGTAATTCTGACCTGGTCGTCGATCAAGCTGAGCGACTCCAGCACACCAATGACCCGTTCTGATGAACTGACGAGACTGACTTTTATCGTGGCGACCTTCTGGTTTGCTGATGACTGATGCGGACTCGGACACAAGTGGATGGTATCCGAAACACCGCTTCCGATTTCTAATCGCAATCACCGAAAACCGGTAATCACGCGCACCGACCAGATGCTAAAGTCAACAGCGTTTCGTCACCATCGCACCCTGGAACAACCACCCGTGAACTACAAAACACTGGGAAAAACCGGAATAGACGTATCTGAATTTGCACTTGGATGCTGGCCCTTCGCCGGCGGTAAAGTCTGGGGCCCGCAAGACGACGATGTGTCGATAGCCACGGTCCATGCAGCTCTCGACAAGGGGATCAACTTTTTCGATACTGCCGAGGGTTATGACGATGATTCACACTCGGAAGAGGTGCTCGGACGGGCGTTGACCGGACGCCTTACCGAAGCCGTTATTGCAACGAAAATCAGCCCGCCTCACCTCGTCCCTGGGCTGGTTGACGAAGCCTGCGAGGCAAGTCTCCGCCGCCTTCGGACCGACACCATCGACCTGTATCAGATCCACTGGCCAAACCACAATGTACCGATCGAAGACTCACTCGAGGCCCTGATCAAACTCAGGGACGCCGGGAAAATCAGATCGATTGGAGTCTGTAATTTCGGAGTTAACGATCTCTCAAGCGCGCTCAAATCAGCCGACATAGTGTCCGACCAACTCCCCTACAACCTCCTGTGGCGCCCAATCGAAGTCGAGATTTCGCCAAAATGTCTCGAAAACAATGTTGGCCTTATCTGCTACAGCCCACTTGCGCAGGGATTGCTCACAGGCCGTTATCACTCTCCGGATGACGTGCCCGACGGACTCTCCCGATCGCGGTTGTTCAGCAACGACCGCCCCCTGGCAAATCATGGTGAAGATGGCTGCGAAACGGAAACGTTCGATGCAATTGCTTCTGTCATGAAAATTGCAGACCGACTCGGCGAGCACCCCGCGAAAATAGCCCTCAGCTGGGTCAGGTCACGTCCGGGAATCACCACCTTACTGGTCGGAGCGAGATCTCCAGAGGAGCTGGACCTCAACATTCCCGCTTTCGAATACGAGCTCCCGGACGGGATTGCAGACGAACTGGAAGCCGTGACCGACCCCGTAAAGCTAAAACTGGGTTCGAACGCAGACATGTGGAACGGCGACAACCGGATGCGCT
>CAUZPL010000236.1:0-3118 GCA_963581585.1 Planctomycetota bacterium | reverse complement strand
GAAGATTACGATTGTGTCGTCGAGCATTCCGCGTTGCTGCAGGTCCTTAATCAGGCCGGCCACGGGTTGATCGACACTTTCACAACTCTTTTTCAGTCCCGCCGGCAGATCATCGTGTTGATCCCAGCCGCGATGAAACAGTTGTACAAAACGAACGCCACGCTCCGCCATGCGCCGAGCGAGTACGCCGTTCGAGGCAAACGACCCGGATTCACGGGACCGCGGGCAGCGGCGGCCGCGCGGGCGGCACAAATGCCCAGTGCAGAATCCACTCCGCTCCTTGCTCGACCCAACGCCTCAGCAGCTCGATCTCTGCCGGCTCCAGCGGCTTCTTGATCGACGGTGGCGGCATCATTTCGTCAGGATCATGCGACAAGATGCGGCGGACGAGTTCGCTTTCATCGGCGTTGCCGGGGACAATCGCGCTCTCCTTGGCCGGGGCCTCCAGATCAAGGCCCAACTCGGCCTCGCGATGCGCTTCATCGGGACCATGACAGTGATAACATTTGTCAGACAGGATGGGCCGGATGTCGCGATCAAAGCGAACGGCCACCGCAGCTGTTTCGGCGTGTCCTACGGCACTGACGGACAGCAACAGGAACACGACGGAAGAATGACGGGCAGGCATGGGGATATGTCTTGGGGGGAGTCCAGCTGGCAGCACCCCATTATACATCGCAGGGGCCAATTCTGGCACGGCTGCAAGATTGCTGTATAACGAGTACACACATACGTCCTCATTCTTTTGAGCGGGTGCCCCGTTGCAGAACTCCCGGATCCTATCGTGCGCGATCGTGTTGGTCGGACTTGCCGCGGCGGCCGAATGTTCCCTCGGCGAGGCAGCAGCGCAGCCGACCGTGCCTGAACCGTTCATTCTGATGTATGGTCACAGCGACGACGACGGGGTGGACGAGGAATTCAGGAAGCTGTTGCCGCGGTTTACGGTAGTCGAAGGGACCAGCAGGGACGCCGCATTCATCAAGGAGATCAGGAATTTGGGGGTCGTCTATGCAGCCCACGTCGTGAATCCCGTGACGGCGACAGAAGAACAGCTGGTGGAAATCTGGAGCGCGCCGTTCAATGACACTCTTGGTGGAGAACTGCCGGATGGCTATGAGGCGATCGCGATCGATGAACTTCGCGATAATCCGAACGGAACGGAACAGAGCGGGCGAGTCTGCGGCGCACTGCAGAAAGTGCAGCAGGCTTTTCCCAATAAGCTCATATTTGTCGCGGCTACATGGCATCTGGGACATCCGGGCCACAGCGCCCGCAACAGCGAGCAGCTGCACGCGGTCAACAACTACGCCGATGTTCTTATGCTCGAGAGCTATCAGCGTGAGGCGAATTTCGCCTACAGAAATCTTACCCAGTACGCGGCGCAGATCGACGCCTATCCGGGGCTTCTCGAGAAGACAGTGATCGGTCTCGGAATCGCTCAGGACGGACGCGTTTGTGGCGGTGGCCATCTGTTCGATGATTCTCCGGATAAAGGATTTCTCGGATGTCTGGATTATCAATTGCACACGATCCGCAACGACCCGATTGCTTCCCGCATGCCCGGGGTCATGTTCTGGGTCTATTACCGCGCCGAGATTCACATTACCCCAGACTTCGTGGCGCGCCTGTGCGACCACTACTATTTCAAGGGCCAGCAGACGCCGCTGGGGGATGGTCGTGTCGCGCAGTTCATTTCGAACCCAATTTTCGCCCAAGGTACGCAAGGCTGGGATCTCGAGGGCGCCGACGGTGGGTTCCTCGGACTCTTTGATTACGACAGTGAGAAAGGCATCCGCAATCAGAACCGTTCATCGAAGTTTACGGAGCACGGCGCCAAGGGTTTGAAAATGGTCCGGGGAGCGACGCCGAACAGGGCTTCGTTCAAGCAGTCCGGGATCGACACTCAGTTTGTGCATGTGGTGTCGGCATTCGTGCGACCTGGCTCAGGTGAAAGCACAACGGCTAAAGTGGCGATTCTGGATGGCACGGGAACTGAAATCGCCACACAGAAGGTCAATCTGTCGCATCGTGAACCGCCACGGGACTGGCGGCGCATCATCTTCAAGTTCGTCCCCACCACCCCCACGATTCACATCGTCCTGAGCGACGATCAAAACGCCGAGGGTGCGACGCTCTATTGGGACTTCGTTGAGTTGGAAGATGCCTATCCGGTCGAGTAATCGAGCGAGCGCTAAATCAAAAATAATCCAGGAGCTGACACGACTGCGCAATCTTCATGCAGTCGGAACCACGGATAAACGCGGATGAACACGGATAAATGCTGACCTGCCGCAATCGGTGTCGTTAACTCCGCTGAACGGCGTTGACGAGTATGCTCGCGCGCACGGGCATCCGCGTTCATCCGTGTCCATCCGCGGTTCCTGCGAAGCGTCTAGCGGCGGAGCAGTCCCCTCGGTGGGATCCATTAGCTACGTTCCGTGCCTGCTGGTCGAGGATGGCATTTCCCGCATCACGGCAAATGTCGTCACTCTCTTTCTGGCGGACGACTGGCCGGTTCCAACTCGGTTCTGCAGCGAGCGGGTTCAGGACGCCCCCAACACCACTCATTTGCGCGGCGAGTTTGTATTCGAATGCCCTTACGGGATAGGGGCACATTCTGATAGGATGAGTGACTTTTGCACACGACATTCCGGTCCCCAGGCACTCCATCAGCAGGCCAGCATGCGTCGAGAAGATATTCGGAACATTGTTATTATCGCCCACGTCGACCACGGCAAGACAACGCTCGTCGATGCACTGCTGCGCCAGAGCGGACAGTTTCGCGACGGTCAGCTACAGGGTGACTGCATTCTGGATTCGAACGAACTGGAACGCGAACGTGGCATCACAATCCTCGCCAAGAATATTGCGCTGCCTTACCAGGGTGTGAAAATCAACATCATCGACACGCCCGGGCACGCCGATTTTGGAGGCGAAGTCGAGCGCGTCGTGCGTATGGCTGACGGCGCCCTGCTATTGATCGACGCCGCGGAAGGGCCACTGCCACAGACTCGGTTCGTGTTGGCCAAAGCCTTGGAGTTCGGCCTGAAGCCGATCGTCGTCGTCAACAAGATCGATCGCGCCGATGCACAACCATTGGTTGTGCTGGATCAGGCCT
>CAUZPL010000235.1:0-3153 GCA_963581585.1 Planctomycetota bacterium | reverse complement strand
ACGAAGAACTGTCGGACGCAGCACCCATTAAAAAACTGCTGAATATTGTGATCCTGCTGGCAATTCGGGACCAGGCCAGCGACATTCATCTGGAACCGTTTGAAGACGAATTCAAGATTCGAGTGCGGTCAGACGGTGTGCTGTACGAGATGGTGCCCCCCCCGCGGCACCTTGCCAACGCCATCGTCTCACGTGTGAAGGTCATGTCCGACCTCGACATCGCTGAACGTCGACTGCCTCAGGACGGTCGTATTGAACTCAACGTCGGCGGTAACCATGTGGACCTGAGGATCAGTGTCCTGCCGACGATGTTCGGGGAATCCGTCGTGATGAGGATTCTGGACCGGACTGTGGTCGCCCTTGACCTCAACAAGATCGGCATGGACGCCTCAATCCTGACCCGATTCCGAACGTTGATCAAATCCCCCAACGGCATCGTGCTGGTCACCGGACCGACCGGCAGCGGCAAGACAACCACGTTGTATTCGGCGGTCAACGAACTCAATGAGATCGATACTAAAATTATTACCAGTGAAGATCCAATTGAATACGACATCGACGGCGTCATCCAGGTCCCGGTAAATCCGGATATCGGAATTACTTTTGCCAACGTCCTGCGAGCCATCCTGCGACACGACCCGGACAAGATCCTCGTCGGTGAAATTCGTGACTACGAAACGGGTGAAATTGCCGTGCAGAGCGCTCTGACGGGACACCTTGTGTTCAGCACGCTTCACACCAACGATGCGCCTACGGCGATCACACGCCTGCGCGACATGGGAATACCCGCGTTTCTGATCACCGCGACCGTCGAAGCCATTCTGGCGCAACGGCTGGTGCGGCGCATCTGTACGGAATGTCGAACGGAATTCAAACCGTCAGACGAACTGCTGATGGAATTGCAGTTGCCGCTGGATACCGCTCGCAAATACAAGTTCTACTATGGCAAGGGTTGTGCGCGCTGCAACAACACGGGCTATAAGGGCCGCACCGGCCTGTATGAGTTATTGACGATGACCGACGAAATCCGTGATTCAATCGCCGCCGAACAGTCTGCAGATGAAATTCGCGACGTGGCGCGGAGCCAAGGCATGACGACATTGCGCGAAGCCGGTCTCAAGCTGATCTTCGACGGAAAAACAACGATTGATGAAGTCGTTCGGGAGACCGTGCTCGATGATGTGGAATGATCGGGTTTTTAGGACCCGGTATTGAGTCAGCACAGGCAGGATGCCGACATTTGTCAAAAAAATTGAAGCCCGACAGCAACTCAGTGATATCTTTGAATCTGAATCCGAACGCGGGGAATCGTGCCCCGGTGGCCATTGACAAACCAAACTCCTGGAACCCGACTCTGCGGTCCGTTGGACGGTGGATCACTGAGCTGATAAACGAAATTGACTGACGGAAATGCGTGAGAGCGGTTTTGTTCGCGAAACGGCGTCTGCTCGCGGGCGCCGTGCATCACATGTGTTCAAACACCGATTGTCGGTACGGAACAGCCGAATGTGATTGCCAGAAACAAACGGAGAAGACGGCATGCCAACCTTCCAGTATGAAGCGATGGACAGCACGGGTCTTGAGGTGAAGGACACAATAGAGGCCCCGTCGGAGGCTGAAGCCCAGACGATGATTCGTGAGAAGGGCTTCTACGTCACCAAGATTCGTGAACAGGAACGCAAACGGAAAGCTCAGGCGGCCAAGAAACGAGCGGCCGACCGCAAGAAAACGTTTACGATTGGGGGCGTCGGTGGCAAGCAGCTCACGATGTTCACTCGCCAGCTGTCAACTCTGCAGGATGCCGGTCTTCCTATACTGCGAAGTCTCAGAATCCTGGAAGGACAGAATAAACAGGGTGCGTTGCGTAATGCCCTGATGGACGTGATCGAAGACATCGAATCCGGAAGCACACTCTCCGAGGCCATGGCCAAGCAGCCCAAAGCATTCGACAATCTGTACGTCAACATGGTGAAAGCCGGGGAGGCTGGTGGTGCTCTCGAAGTGATTCTGCAGCGGCTGGCGGAATTTAAAGAAAAATCACAGTCGCTGAAACGAAAGATCATTGGAGCGATGATTTATCCGGCGGCGGTCATCACCGTTGCGGGGGGAATCGTCGCGTTCATTATGGTCTACATCATTCCGAAGTTCAAAGACATCTTCGAAGGCTTTGATCTCGATCTTCCGGTAATGACCCAGACACTGATCACCGCCAGCGACTGGGTGAGTGCGTACTGGTACCTGCTTCCCATTGTTCCGATTGCGTTTTGGCTGTTGATCAAGATCGTCAAGAAGAACAAAACAGGAGCGTTCGTGTCCGACTGGATGTCGTTACGCATCCCGCTCCTGGGAAAAATTCTGCACATGGGCGTGGTTGCCCGGGTCACACGAACGCTGGGGACCCTGATTGCGTCAGGCGTCCCGATTCTGGAAGGCCTGATCATTTCCCGGGATACGTCAGGGAACGCGGTGTTCGTGCGTGCGTTCGACAACATCTATACAGCAATTCGTGAAGGGGAGACCATCGCGGTGCCCTTGAAAGAAGCAAAGATTGTAGATGACCTGGTGGTCAACATGGTGGATGTGGGAGAAGAAACGGGGGCTTTGGATGACATGCTGTACAAGGTCGCCGACGTTTACGACGAAGAGGTAGAAGTGCGAGTGGAAGCGCTGGTGAGTCTGCTGGAACCGATCATGGTGGTGGTTTTGGGACTGATCGTCGGTTTTATCGTGATTGCTCTGTTTCTGCCTCTTGTTCAGTTGCTCAACGACCTGTCTTAATTCGTTAAGCGGTCATCAGGCAGAGCGGATCAACTGTAGACCGAAATCTGAAAACCGAGCACTGGAATTGCTTTATGAGAACTCAATTAGGCCCCCTGTGTAAAAAAAGATCCGGCTTCAGTCTGCTCGAGCTGCTGATTGTCATTGTGATCATCGGCATGCTGGCCGGTTTGCTGTTTACTGCTTTTGGCGGAGTCCTGACCAATGTGAATGTCGTGGAGGTGAAGGCGGAATTCACACAGATGGAAACTGCTCTGGCCAGGTTCGAATCGGAATACAACGTGATTCCTCCCAGCTCGATTGTGCTCACGGAAAATCTCGCTGCCCTGGATACCAGTTCGAAATCGGTATTGAGAAGGATGTTTGGCAACAATA
>CAUZPL010000234.1:0-3201 GCA_963581585.1 Planctomycetota bacterium | reverse complement strand
TGCGGCTCATGTAGTTTGAGCTGAACTCCGTTGAGCCTGTCGATCAGAAATCGGTCAACAAACAGCTCACGCCGTGCACCCATGTCAACGACATTCACCGACGCCGCCTCTGCCGCCTGGGCAGCTCTCCATGTGCAGGTCGTTGTTGCTGCGACGGCGGTGGCTGCTTTCAGCCAGTTTCGCCTTGTCAGAAATAATTTGTCCATGTTTGTCTTGATCGCCCAGGGGTTTCATGATTAGTTCATAGCTGTGAACGGAAACTAGCACAGTTTTGATGTCACTGAGTTCAATTCATGGTCGCACGGATGCATTGGTCGACCTGCTGCAATCCTCGGTCTGCCTGCAAAGAGTCAACACGCCGGGTGACTTACGGTATCAGACACCGGCTGACGGGTTTGAGAAGCAGATGAGTGACAGAACTCTGTGAAGAGTATATCAAAAGTCTGTCACGCTATCGAAAACAAGTCGCGCCGATTGCGGGAGCAGCTGAACTGCTTGAACAATGTCCGAAACCTGCTGCGAAGTTCCATGATTGATGTCGTCGTCGAGTGACGGGATTTCCTTACCGCTTAATCCTTTGACGGCGATGTCGATTGTCCTGGTGAATCGTTCCACTGTTTAGCGCCGCAAGGTCCGAACCCGAACTGAGAGTCTTTCACATAACGACCCTCGCGATTTGTGCGCACAATGGAGTTTGACTGAGATGTTCTTTTTTTTGTGGCAAATCAGTCACGCCGGACGAGACTATGCAGGTTCCTGCGACAAGCTGGCTGGCGTCGATCGTCTTATTCGGGGTGTCCGCCTGCGCGGCTGCCGAGGAAACAGCTGGCGGAGATACGGTGTCGTTAGCGGTCAACGGCCTACTGAACGCGTCCAGGTCAAACGAACGTTCGGCAGAGAAATCAAATGATCGCAGCCAACACACAAACGATTCAGGAATAGAGTTCGTGAATTGACTTTCGCCCATCGACAAGAGGATGGGGTCGACCGCGTAAATCGGTCAACTGGGTATGTGCTGCGTTGATGCCGATGTTGCGATACAGCGACGCAAACACATCCCGGTAATGAATGGGCCGATGTTCAGGTTCTTCGCCATAACGATTCGTTGAACCAATCGTCTGTCCGGTCTTCATGCCTCCACCTGCCAGCAGGACCGAAGCTGCCTGCGGCCAGTGGTCGCGGCCCGCCTGAGCGTTGATCCGCGGTGTGCGGCCGAATTCCCCCCACATCACGATCGACGTATCGTCCAGCATATCGTGATTGTCAAGATCGCTGATCAGAGCCGACAAACCGGCGTCCAGCATTGGCAGAAATGCTCGACATCCCTGGAAGTTCTGGGAATGAAAATCCCAGTTGAAACCACCGCGGCTCCCTCGATCCATCGGCCACCGGCTAAATGCCAGAGTGACACAGCGGCACCCAGCCTGGACCAACCGTCGTGCGACCAGAAATTGCTTCAATAATTCCGGACCACCATGCGCGGGGACTGCCGAATCACTGATGCCGTATTTGCGGCGCAGTTCCTGATGTTCCAGTTTAAAATTGAGTGCTTCACCAAGTTGACCGGAAGTCAGAATGCCGAACGCCTGCCGATTGATTTCATCCATGCCTTCCATAACGCCTGAAGAATCGACGTCTCGTCTCATGCGATCGAAGGACCGCAGTAACGCTCGACGGTCGCCAAACCGATCCAGTGACATGTCCCGCAACGAGATCTCAGCCTCCTGTTCTTCATCACTGGCGACCTGTTCTTTGGGGACATGGGACTTGTATACGACGTCATGACGTTTCTTGCGGTTGGGTTCAAACCCCGCATGGCCAATACCCAGGAAGCCCGGCTGATTCAGCGACGCACGTGTCGTCGATTCGGCATTTGGCGGCGAGAGACTGACGAACGGCGGCATTCCGGGATGCGCTGGTCCCTGCAGTCGGGACATTACTGCGCCAATCGACGGCCATCCACCAGACGGAAACCCCGGTTTCATGACCGAATCACCCTGCTGCTGGTGAGTTTCCCATCCGGTCAGATTGATGTGCACGTTGTGGTCATTTAGTCCACCATACAACGATCGGACAATCACCAGCTTGTCCATCACAGCGGCTGTGCGCGGCATCAATTCCGTGATGTGAATGCCGGGAACACTGGTGGCAATGGGTGTGAACTCACCCCGAATCTCGGTCGGTGCGTTCGGCTTCATATCGAACATGTCCAGGTGAGGCGGGCCACCTGGCAACAGAATCATGATGATGGACTTATTCGGCTGAGACTGTGCCTGATGCTGTTCCGCTCGCAGAATGTCAGCAAGCGAGGCTCCACCCAGACCCAATCCACCAATCCGCAGAAAACCACGTCGGTCAATTCCATCGCAGTATCGAGTGGGTGAGTCAGGAATGGTGAGCATGATCGAAATATTTCAAATTTCGGTAACGCGAAAAAAAAGCGACCAACTCTAAAATATAGTATCTGATAATCCCGGCCAAGTAGATACAGAACCGGGCAATTCAGTGTCGTTTTTGCGACCTGCAACACGACGACAAGGAGTCAAGCGATGCGAATGGTGCTGTCGTCCAGCGTGCCTCGCTCCATGACGCTGCCGCCCCGGGAGCTGCCAGAGCGTGGTCGCATCCCACGGACTAAAGATATTCCCATCCGTGGTCCGGGCCTGAACTGTGTGGATTCCAGCTGGAAACAATAAACCACTTACCACGTAAGTGATACACAAAGGCAGTGGTCTGGACATGCTGTTGCTCTCCGTGGCACAGGTTCAGCAGATAGTTCGGTACTGACTAGTTCGGTTAAAACTGAGGCATCACTGGATCCTGGTTTCGTCCCGCAATGCGGTAGTTATATTCCATACATTTTGTATCGGCGACGTGGTCTGACCAGAGCGTCTGCCCGGATCGCACCGGCAACCGGCAACACAGCCCGGAAATCGGAAACAGACGATTTCCAGGAACGAAACGAAAGCGATTTGCGCCGTCCACTGTCACTCCGGCAATTACAATTCATTTCTCCCCGCAATTCCTGAGTCCAAAACAGCGACTGGCAGTCGGCTCATGCAGTGGCAGAAATAAACAGGCAGGACCGAAATAACGGGTAGATCAAATATGCCGTTACGACATTTGCCCGTCGGCTGACTTTTTTGACCATAGGTGATGTGCCCTGGACTGTGAGCCGTCGGCACGCAAGACGAGGGCGCA
>CAUZPL010000233.1:0-3207 GCA_963581585.1 Planctomycetota bacterium | reverse complement strand
AGAGCGGCCCTGAACCACCTGTCTGCGGCCAGCGGAGTGGTTCCTGTAGTTCACGTGCTCACTGATCTTCGTCGAATCGATTGGAATGACCGTCCGGAAGTGGTCACCGCGCTCGAATCACTGGGCGAGATTGGTGCCGATGTCAACATCGTGCGGGTCACAGACAAAGTCCGGAACAATCTGGCCGTGGTGGAGTTGACCAGTTCCAGTCTGTCGGCGGCGGTAGGAGTTCCCTGGCGGCTGACTGCGACAATACGCAATTTGAATCAGCAGCGCGTCAGTGGAACGCGGGCGACGATCCGCGTCGATGGCGTTGAAGTGCCTGGGCGTGTGCAGATTCCGGACCTGGAGCCGGAGGCACAGCAGGTTTTATCGCACGATCTGTCGTTCGGTGCAGCAGGCCGGCATCAGGTGGAATTTTTCCTGGAAGACGACAGTCTGAACGAGGACAACCTTCGTCATATCGTCGTAAATGTGGCTCAGGAACGCCACGTGCTGCTGGTGGATGATCAGGGTCGGCAGGAAGACGCCGGATTCGTGACTGCAGCTCTCAGTGCCGATCCTCAGCTCACTGGCGTGGTGTCGGAACGACACACGTCAGATGTCCTGACATCTGCTCCCCTGAGGCAGTACGACTGCATTTATCTGATGAACGTTCGGGAGTTGCCGGCGGACGCGGTAGTGCAGCTGACGGAGTATGTCAAAGGCGGTGGCGGAATAGCGTGGTTTCCGGACGATCAGGCCAACATAGACTGGTACAACTCTGCGTTGCAGAATCAGGGAAACGAATTGTTTCCGGTAGCGCTGGGTGTCGTTGTGGAGATCATGATTCCGGATAACCCGTCCGTTGTGCCTCCGTTTGAAAATCCGGTTTTTGAAGACCATAAAATCTTTGAAGTGTTCAACGCTGCCGACAGTCCGTTCGCGGCGATCACACTGTTTCGTAAATGGTACCGCGTGGCTGCTGACTGGGAGCCACGAAACGGCGTCAGGATTCTGGCTCGACTGACATCCAACGATCCGATCATCTTTGAACACAGTCTCGGACAGGGGAAGGTTCTCACGTTTCTGACGACAGCGGGACGTCGGTGGAGCAACTGGCCGGTGCCGCCTGCCTCGCCAGGTTACGTGGTGATGCATTTGCAAATGCACTCTCATTTGCAACATCCCGACGAGACCGTTCTGAACCGGGAAATCGGGTCGGCTTTGAGATTCGAATGGTCGGTGCGTCAATTCAACGACACCGTGGACCTGTTCCTTCCGGAATCAGCGGAGGAGGACGGCGAAACCGAAGGAATGCATGCCGATAAATTTATCCGACTACAGGCAGTTCCTCTGCCGCGCAAGGAAGAATCCGAAGATCGTCTGGCTATCAATATTCAGAATGCCGACCGGCCGGGCCTGTATCGAGTCCGTCGATTCACTCAGGAGGGTGACGGCGTAGAGACTTGGGTCGCTTTGAATGTGCCGACATCGGAGAGTCAGCTGGATCTGGCGGATGCGATTCAGATCGAACAACATCCGAAACTGGAACATGTTCAGGTGCTGGACGATGCCGCTGCGGATGCACTCAGCGCGGACGATACAGGGCGCGAACTACGATGGGTTCTGCTGGGGGCTCTGCTTGCCGTTATGGTGGTTGAGCAACAGCTGTCGCTGCGGTTGAGTTTTCACCCTGAGGTGAATGTATGACACTCTGGCGGACCACCGTCGTCGTTGCCCAAACGGCGACGGAGTCATTCAAAACAATTGAGTTTACTCTGCCGGAATCGGTCGCTGGAATGTTCGTGTTGCTTGCCGGTTTAGTCGTGTTGTTTGGACTGGCGGTGCGCACATCACTGAAAGATTCACGATTTCTCAAAACTGGCTGGCGAGTTGCTCTGCTGATTCCTCGACTGGTCGTCCTGGGGATGTTGATTGCGATTGTCGTGAACCCCAGCCAGCGGGATCAGACTTCGCGTACCGAACAGTCGCGTGTCGGAGTCCTGGTTGATACGTCCCTGTCAATGGACTACCCGGCAGCTGAATCTGGTGCAGCGGAGTCACCCAATCCGGAATCAGGGGAACCCATAAGTCGTTTGGAGGCTGTGCGTCAAACCCTGATAGATTCCGAACTGCTCAGGCAGCTGAGCAAAATTCATACTGTTTCATTTTACACTTTTGATTCGGCCTTCAGAGGACCACAGGCCGTCATTGCCAATCGGGAGGTAAGATTTGCCGAGGATTTGGACAGCGGTGCGTCCGAGGCTTCCCCTGAAGTAATTGATCATCCATTGTGGCAGCAGATTCTGGTGGCTCAGGGATCAGAAACACGACTGGGAGAAGCGCTGCATGAAATGATTGGCCAAATGGCCGGGCGTACGTTGTCGGGGATCGTCGTCGTCACTGATGGCCAGTCCAATGTCGGGCTGAATCCACTGGTGGCCCGACAGCGAGCAGAACGCAGCAGAACTCGACTCATTGCCGTCGGCCTGGGCAGTCCGATCCCTCAGACGAACATCTGGGTCGTCGGTATGCAGGCTCCTGCTGATGTGCATCGTGGTGATCCATTCGACTTGACAGTGATTGTCCAGAGCAACGGGGTAGAACCGCTGCAAGGCATTGTTGAACTTTACGAACAGTCGGCAGAAGGTGATGGCAGCGATCGCCGCAGGGTCGCGGAGAAGCCATTTACAATTGAGGCGGATGGTCTGCCTGTGCCGGTGGGATTCTCTCGACAGATCACAGTGCCGGGGCAGTACGAATACCTGGCAAAGGCTGTGCTGAACGACGCATCCAGAAATGAACTGACGATCGAAGACAATCAACGTCATTGTCGTGTCGAAGTGACGGATCGCCGCATGAAGGTACTGGTGATTTCGAGCGGACCGATGCGCGAGTATCGGTTCGTTAGAAATATGTTGTTTCGTCACACCGGGATCGATTCAGACGTCTGGCTGCAGACGATTACCGGTGACGACACCGCCATGGTGTCTCAGGAAGCCACAAAACTGCTGACTGAGTTTCCCGTGAGCGCAGCGGAACTGGCAAAGTACAACGTGATTGTCGCCTTTGATCCGGACTGGCAACGACTGTCTGCAGAGCAGCGACAGTTTCTCAATCGGTGGGTCCATCGCGACGCCGGCGGCATGATCGCTGTTGCAGGCGAACTGCACACACCGCAACTGGCTCTGGTAGCCGACGAATTGCGGGACGTCACCGTGCTTT
>CAUZPL010000232.1:0-3348 GCA_963581585.1 Planctomycetota bacterium | reverse complement strand
GCACTGCCGTCCACGTCGCGGACGATACGGTCAACCATACGGCGCTGTATACGGCTCAGCCGGCAACCGGGACTCGGTCCGAACGGCACGCGTACGTACAGACCGACTTCGGTTTGTGTGCCGCGCAGGTTGTCGTGTTGAATGAACCCTTCGAGCGTCAGTCGCGAACCCT
Source organism: Planctomycetota bacterium (assembly GCA_963581585.1). Classification (GTDB taxonomy): domain Bacteria; phylum Planctomycetota; class Planctomycetia; order Planctomycetales; family Planctomycetaceae; genus S139-18. Next base: position 3,176 of record CAUZPL010000232.1, on the reverse strand, counting down.
CACCCAGCATCGCCAGATCGTACAGACGCAGTTCGGTACGGCACGCGGGCCAGAGATCTCTTCAGAGCCCTCGGCCGAATTATTGAAATAGTAGCCACCTGCAAACGCACGTAGTTCCGCATCGAGGGAGGACACCCAGCTCCCATCGTCGTCACAACAACAACACGGGTAGTTTGACCACAACAGGCGGCCGATTTATCCATCCAGACCTCCGAAGGCGCTCTCTTGATTCGAACGCACGACGATGTTGTTGCCGGTGAAGACAGCAGTCGGTATGCCGGGGACCGGTTGTGGGTCCATATTCGTCGGCACGTATCCGTTCATGCGAAAGTCCCAATCCAGATTCATTGCTTCTATGCCGAAGCTGACCTGATCGAAATGATTACCGGTGGATGACTCACGCAGGTCATAGCCACCCCAGGCACCGAGAATCCAATCGGACGAGGTGAGTGTTCTGGCGGCCACTGACCAGTTGCCTTCGTGATTCCCGGTGTCACCGATGCTGCCGCGCAGGTCGGCTAACAGCAGAGTGCTGTCACTCCACATCAGTGGGAGGAACAGGTCCAATTCTCCCCGCTCAGTAATACCACCGCCGCGGAAGCTGCCTTCCAGGTAGGGCTGCCAGATCGGTATGTCGTTCCACAAGGTACCGACTTTGGATTCCAGATCGCTTAGAGACGTGCCATAGTCTTCGTTGTGATGTCCGGCTCCGAATGTGTAGGAGACATCTGTCGTCGGCACCTGCTTGCTGCTTTCGCTGAGCAACAACAGCTCATTGATCCGCTCGTTTTGCTGGGCACTCCGCTTACGTGGAGGATTTGCGGTGTCGTCGGCCACTGTCTGAGCTGTTGCGCTTCGCCCTCCACTGGCACAAAGCAGCAAGCAGGTAACGATGAATGGGATCAATGTAAGGGTTGAGCCAAACATGCTTCTGCTTTCTTTGCTATCAAAACTCTCGATTCCATTGGCCGCACCTTGTACACAATCCCAGTATCGGAATTACATGCAGTCCACTCAGAACATATTTAATTGGCTCGCCATTACTGTTACAGATGGAATCCGAAGGGTGCCGCACACTGATGAAAGAACTCATGCGTTTGAAGATTATGGCTGTCCAGACTGATCTTGCAGTCTCGACGCGACAGCCGGCGATGCAGATCGCTCCGTTCGCGTGCCGGGACGATGAACTTCTCGTTCGGCAAGACTTCGTCTTGTCGAGTTGGGCCATGGCTGAAACGCTTCAGAAGCCGGATGACGGCTGACGTCCCCTGTCTTCGCGTTGTGATCTCGTGCAATCCATACAGACGTTTGTAATCGGTCCGTTTCAATACGGCCAGCTGGTACGGCGATGACGGCTTCGATCTCGACTTCAACGGCACCAACACGGCCTCATTTGGTTCAAATGTGTCGACCAATAACACGGGGAGCGGCTACAACATAAAGAACGCCCCGAACACCGGTAGCGGCACGAACACCGGTAGCGACAACGGCAGCGACGACAGTTTCTGATCCGCAGGGTGGCCATATAAATCTGCCGCATTCCCTGGGGCGGCGGTTTTCAACTCCGTGCAATTTTGGCTGCCAGGGGTGGAGCTACCGCCGGGGACGTCCGCCTAGTTCGCCGATGCGCTGCAGCTAACGGAACAAAAACTCCCCAAGCGGGTAGCTAAAGTAAACGCTTACCGCGGCACAGGAGCATCAATCCGGCGCGCCGCCGGTGAAATCCGCGGATCCTTTTTGGCGATTGTTCCTCCCTCTAAGCACCGGGAACGCCAGAAAAGGGGATTGATACACCATTCGAAACGTTGCAGAACAGGCCGAGAGGGTTTAACATTTCTATTAGTTATGATCGCGCCTATAAAGTGTTTCATCATCTGGACTTGGCTGGCATTGATCTACCTCGGTGCGACCACCCCGGCAGCGCGGGGCCAGATCCGCAACCCCGAGACCGATCTCGACGTTGGGTTCAAGGTCGCCAATTTCAAGCCCTGGTGGCCCTGTTTCGTGAATTTGAAAGATGGCAGGCTGATTGCGGTCGGCGATGGGTACATGCAGCGCACCTCGACGGACCATGGCAGGACCTGGTCCGAAAAGAAGCCGCTCATCCCCGAGGACCAGCGCGTCGCGGGTATCTGGGCGATCACGCGGCTGAACGACGGTCGGCTGGGCGTCATCGTTTGCAGGATGGGGGGCCTGCCCAACCAGGTCGGTCTCGATGCCGAAAACTTTCGCACGCAATGGTTGTATTTCCAGTCGTCGGACGACGAGGGCCAGAGCTGGTCAAAGCCTTCGCTGATCAACAAGCACAACACCCACGGCGCGCCGCACATGGACACTTTGGTCCAACTGGAAAGTGGTCGCCTGGTTCTGCCGGTGCGGACTACTTTCGGGGTCAACTCCAAGATCCACAAGAAGTCCGGCCGTTCGGGAATCGTTGCCGGCAACGAGATGCGCATGGGTGGACACGGCCATTACCCGGAGATGGACATCACTTTCTGTTACCTCTCCGACGACGGCGGCAAGAACTGGATCAAGAGCGATGGGTACATCTTCGGATGGCACAAAAAAGGATACGGTGGGATCTGGCAGTGCGATGAACCGGTGGCGGTTGATTTGGGAAGCAACCGGGTCATGCTGCTGATGCGGACCCAGATCGGCCATCTATATAAATCCGTGAGTGAGGACGGTGGGTACATCTGGTCGATTCCCGAACCCTCCGGCCTGGTATCCGCCTACGCTCCGTGCATGGTCCGCCGCATTCCCGCTACAGGCGACCTGCTGTGCGTATGGAACCAGGTGTCGCCCGAGGAGATGAAACAAGGTTGCGAGCGATCACGGCTCAGCTGCGCGATCAGCAAGGACAACGGCGAGACATGGACACATTTCAAGACCATTGCCAGTGAACCGCTGAAGCCGGTCGGCCGGATCCAGGCCCCACCCGGCCACGTCCGCCCGCCTGAATGGCTGGGCAAGATGCCCGACAATTATGCGACGGTCGACTATCCCAATATCGCCTTCAGCGGCGATTACGTGTTGATCACGTACAACTTCAACCCTTCCACCCGGTCAACGTCATTTGGACCATCCGGGGGCTCCCTGTGGATTGGTTTTACCATTAGCAGCTTGTGTGAAGCGGCTAGCATCAGTGACGTAGGCGCTTTGCAGGCCTAGCCCAC
>CAUZPL010000231.1:0-3399 GCA_963581585.1 Planctomycetota bacterium | reverse complement strand
CAATGAAGTCGTAGTGGATTTTGAAACCGGGTGGTGCCACCTTCTGCATCGCCTCGGTCTGATCGACGACGTCCTGACACCGGTTGACGTGAAACTTCTGCCAGTTGTAACCGCGGCGAACCGCCTGGCGCACTTCTTCGGCCATAGCGTCGGGGGTCTGGGGCTCGGTCCAAGAGGAGACGGGAATCCACGATCTGGCCTGGGGGCCAATCACAGGATCGACAGGAAAACTCGATTCCGATTCAGCAGGACCAGGGCAGCGAAAAACGGTGTCGAGATCATTCACGAATTCACCGATGCCCGCAAATCGGGTTTGAATGCCGGAGATCGTCCCGCATTTACGGAGATGATGGAGAAGTGGGTCAGCCAGCGGAACGACTTCGATTACATCCTGTGCCTCGACGTCAGTCGCTGGGGGCGATTTCAGGATATCGACCTCTTGGCTCAATTCACCGCCCAGTGCCGCAGGCACAACAAGCAGATTATCTACGAAAACTGCATGCAGGACGATTCGGACGTGGCGCTGCTGCTGGACGAACCCGTCGATGCTTCCGACGACGAAGACAGCTTCATTCAGGCTGGAGTCAGCGGTTCAGGCCTGGTCGAGTTGTCGATCTCCGGTGCTGACGCGTCGGGCTGGACGATCATCACCCAAGCAATACTGCGAGTTCGCGGACGAACGTATGACAAAACCGGAGCCGGAGTACCTCTGGGCGCGACGATGGAATTCCGGCCGCAGGATTCGATCCACACTCAGGCTGGGTTCACGTTCGAAAACCCCACCACGGGGCAATGCTGTTCCAGCCGATGGGCCACTTATTGAAGCTGACCTCAGCATTCCTGATAACGACGCAGCGAAATGGTCGGCCGGCAAGCTGGAAGTGCACAGCGTCGCCACAAAACTGTCGGCCGTCCAGATCTCCTCCATCGAACTCTGTCTGGAAGGTGAATAGTGATGTCCTGGGTTCTGGTTTCGTGGTTCAGCATTGAGCACCCGGAGTTTCAGACGGTCGTCGACAAGGCGGTTTCGCTGTGTGGGGCAACTCCCGGTGACGCAGTGATGTCAGAAGACAAGTCAACATATTTTTTAACAAAACACTTCCGTTGGTTCTTGAAATTCAGAAGTCGTATCACTAGCCTCACTCGCACATGCGTCCTGCCGAATGCGACATTTCTGGAGCCTTCGCGCCCACTGAGAACAGTGTGTTTTGGCAAGATTGCCCTAACGGCATGTCCTACAACGAGTTGTGTCGGGTTCTGAAATTGCAGTGCGGAAAGGAGGCTAAATTTTTCGCACGTTCTATTTGCTGGTTTTCCTCGTCGGATTCGCAAGCAGCAAAAGATGTCTTACAGATCACGGGGCTTCCGTGAGCCGGTTTTCGGGCTTTCGCGTCGACTCTCTTCGCTTTCATGGGACGCGAGGGTGGAAGCGGATGCCCCGCTTCAGTCGAGTGTTGGTCAATCCCTTTTCTAATTTAAAGGCGGTGCGCAATGCGTGACCCTTCCTGTCGGAGACGTCGTTTCGGTGGATTTACGTTGATTGAACTTCTTGTCGTGATCGCCATCATTGCGATCCTGATTTCCCTCCTGCTGCCAGCGGTGCAGCAGGCGCGGGAGGCGGCACGACGCACTACGTGCCGAAACAACTTGAAGCAAATTGTCTTGGCTCTGCACAATTATCACGATGTGTTCAGCGCCTTTCCGCCCAATAGCAAGCCGCGGAACATGCCTAACGCCGGGCTCAATGACAGTGGCTTCAGTTGTCTGGCTTCACTGCTGCCCTACCTCGATCTGGCTAGTCTCTACGACAACATCGACTTCAATATCGATATGTCGGATCCTACCATTCGCTCAGTAACTGACGGCTGGGTCGGCGTGACGACGCAATCCAATCGGACAATGTCGAATGTGGACGTCATCGAGAGCGTGGTGCAAACCTTCGTCTGCCCCAGCGAACCGCTAGGGCCGGTAATCAGTCAGCCCGTCGAGCTCTGGGGGGCCGGCTGGTGCATCAACAGTTCGAACTGCCCGCAGACCGCCGGGATGACGAGTTACTCGCCTGTTTCCGGGGAACAATTCGGCTTATGCGTACCGGATTTTCCAATGCCTAGAGGGCTGTTTGACTATCGGGCGGGAGACCCGAACATGCCGGGGAATTGCTCGGGCGCTAGTGGATTTGTACCCAAAAACATAAGTATAACAATGAGACACGTTAGAGACGGGGCATCTAACGTCTTTTGTTTTGCCGAGCGGTCGCCCGCATACAACCCCTGGCAGGGGTGGGCAGCACTCGGGATTCACATGGAGACTGGAGGCCCCATCAACGCGGTCAAGAAGATCTACTCATATCCCATGGAGCGTATTGAGCGGAACGAGGCCGGCTGGCCACTCGTCAAAAACGCCTCGAGTCATCACGCCGGCGGCGGTTTCTTCGGGTTTGTGGACGGCGCTGTTCGTTTTCTGGATGAGAATATGAATCTTGCGATTTACCAGCAGCTCGGTAACATCGCTGACGGCCAACCGGGCGCCGGGTTCAGTGAATCGATGTAGGCTCCAAAAAAAACTACGCACAGTCGGATCCTATTGACGGCCAACCGGCCGCCGGGTTCGAGGGTTGATACGTTTGGCAGTTTCTCCCCTGCAGGGAAGGCCCTTGCAGGGGAGAGGCCAGTCGCTGGGAAGATCGATATGAAGAGGCTTTACAATCAGCGTGTCATCTGGTCCGTACTGTGCGGTATGCTGCTCTTATCCGGGTGTGGAGGAGAAGATTTGGACCGGCCGAAGACGGCGCCGGTCACGGGGACCGTCTCCTATCAAGGGCGGCTTGTGGAGCTGGGCGTAATCTCATTTATTCCCGACAACGGAGAACGCTCGGGCATCGGCCGGATACAAGAGGATGGCACCTTCACGGTTTCCACCTATTCCGAGGGTGATGGCGCCATTGTGGGAACGAACAAGGTCACGATTTCGGCGTACGATAAGGACCTTGTTAACCACGTGCCCGGCAGCTATGAATCAGTTTATACGACGTCACTGACGTTTGAAGTCGAACCGGAGACCAATAACGAATTCGAAATTGTCCTCGAAGGGGACGCCTCCGAACAGCCCGGTGGTCCGCTACAATAAGGAGACGGTTCTATGTTCGTGTTGGGATGGCTCCGGCCGATGACGGCCGCTTGGGTGATCGGGGGGCTGGTCCAGGCCGCAGCGGCGGCAGACGGGTCCAAAGCGAAGGCGTCCCCAGAGCCAGAGAAGGAGGAGGTGGCGATCACTTGGTGGGGTGGTATGTCCACGGAGGTGAACTTCGGGTCCGTGAACATCGTGTTCGATCCGTACGTGCAGCCGGACGAACCGCGATTTCGGTACATCTTCACCTCCCACGGCGACTACGACCATACC
>CAUZPL010000230.1:0-3461 GCA_963581585.1 Planctomycetota bacterium | reverse complement strand
AATCAGGTTGAGTATGTTGGCAATGCGCTGAGGACACTGGGCATTGAACGCTCAGATCGAGTGGCCGTTGTACTCCCAAACGGCCCCGATATGGCTGCCGCTTTTCTTGGGGGAACAGGCCATGCCCCCTGCCGGACACACCACACCTGGTCGCGTGGGTCGCGGAGTTGGAAGCAGATCTTGACGAGCGTGACGCGGCCCTTGCCGAACGCGACACGGAGATCGCACGGCTAGAGGCGGAACATGCCTTTTACCAGGTGGGATCAACAGACCGAGAAGGGAAAAATGGCTGAAACGGATACCACATTCGAAAGAGAAGAACTGAACCGTTCGATAACGGATCGATTTCGACAGGTTGTTCGTCTTTGGCCGAACCGACCAGCGATTATCGGAGAAGACGGTCATTGCTGGACCTACCGCGAATTGGACAGCTGGTCCAACCAGATCGCCAGGCTAATACACCGAGATCAGGCGCGAAGGCACCACGTCATCGCTCTGCTGCTTCCTCACGGACCAGAATTCATTGCTGCCGTGATCGCTGTTCTCAAGTCGGGCAATGCGTATGTCGGTCTTGGCACCCAAGACTCATCGCATCGAATTGCAAACATGTTGCGTCAGTGCAACGCAGATCTAGTCATCACTCATCCGTCGTCAGATTATGGGGCCGCGCAGAACAAGGCTGTCCGCGACATTTTTGTCGACCTTGAAGATGCGGCCACAGTTCCAGCGGTTGATTTGCAATTCGACTCCGCCGTCGAGGACCGCGCGTTTATCCTGTTTACATCGGGATCCACTGGTGAACCGAAAGGCATCGAGTACAGACACCGTCATGTCATGTATTTCACCTACGTCGTTTCGGCGGCTGAGTCATTGAGTTGTCGCGATCGACTGTCTCTGTGGACGCCTGCTTATGTGGGGATGTCGCGAAACAATCTATTCGGCGCGCTTTTGAACGGGGCCGCCGTGTGCCCACTGGACGCTCAACAACAATCGCCCAGGGAGATCGTTCAGCAGATGGATCAGCGGAAGCTGAATATCGTTCATACCACACCCAGTCTCTTTCGTCTGATGGCTCCCCTGGTTCGCGACGTCTCGCTTCCGGATCTCCGAGTCTTTCGGCTTAGCGGCGAGAGAGTCACTCCGCATGACATCCGTTTGTTCCATACATACCTGCCGAGTACTTGTCGCCTTCGAGTAATATATGGTGCAACAGAAACTCTTCCGGCAGTCTGCGCACGTTGGTTCGATCACGACGACGAGATTGCTGGTGAGAATGTCCCGCTGGGATTCCCGCAGGAAGACATCGATTTAGAGATTTGGGATCACAACAAGCAATTGGTACCGTCAAATCAGCCGGGTCAAATCGTCGTTGCATCCGCGCATTTTCCCGCCGCTGTGCCATGCGAATCCTCGTCGGATGTCGATTCGTCTGAGACCGGAATACGCAGGATGGCAACAGGCGATCGCGGATATCTACAGCCTGACGGACAACTCGTTTGCCTTGGACGTCAGGGAGGATTTGTAAAGATACGAGGGTTCCGTATCGAACTGAGTGAGGTTGAGAGTGCCCTCGCTCGTCACTCTACGATCAGACAGGTTTGCGTTCTTTACTGGGAGTCTCTACCGAGTGGCCCAGGATTAGTCGCATATTACGACCTGCATCGTCCAAACTCGCTCGAACCTGTCGACCTGCGACGGTACTTGCATGGAGAGCTTCCGCGGCACATGGTGCCAGTAGCGCTGATGCACGTCGATGACTTCCCAACACTCCCGAATGGAAAAATCGATCGAAAGTCGCTGCCAGCACCTGATCTGGTTCGACCTTCGTCGAAGCCGTACGTTGCTCCCAGCAACGACCTGGAACGAAAACTCACCGATATCTGGGGCCTAGTACTTGGCTTCGACCACATCGGCATTCATGACGATTTCTTTGAGTCAGGCGGGCATTCGCTTGCAGCTTTTGGGGTCTTGGCTCGAATTGAACCAGCCTTGAACATGCACGTGCCTATGAGCGCGCTGTTCGAACGGCCGACCATCGCGCAATTAGCACGGTTCATTGAGCGACAGAATGGCGAGGTCGCAGTCTCACCGTCGACGCCCCTCAGGCAGATCACCGCGCCAACGTCCGAACGACTGCCGCTGTCTTTTGCCCAACAGCGATTGTGGTTTCTGGAGCAGATGGAAGGAGAACTGACGGCCTACAACATGCCGTTCGCCTGGCGGTTGCGAGGGAGACTGGATGCTGAGTCGCTGCGAAGGGCGCTGGAAGCGATTGTGCAGCGGCACGAGCCATTGCGAACGACATTCGAGATGATCGGTGAAGAGCCGGTCCAGGTGATCGGAACGATCGAACGGTTTGACCTGCCGGTTGAGGATCTCGGTGGGTTCAGGTCGGAACAGCAACACACAGAGATCAATCGGCGCTGTCGGTTGGAGGCGGAAACACCGTTTGATCTTACCAGCGACCTGATGCTGCAGGCCTCGTTGTTGAAACTTCGCGATGATGAGCATGTGCTGCTGTTGACGATGCATCACATCGCGTCTGACGGCTGGTCATTGCACGTCCTGTGGCGAGAGTTGGAACGCTTATACGACGCCTGCTGCCGGGGTGTGGCTCCGGAGTTGCCGGACCTGCGGGTACACTATGCCGATTATGCGGTGTGGCAGCGCAGCGAAATGCAAGGCCGGCGACTGGAGCAACTGCTGCAGTACTGGTGCGAGCAATTGGATGGTATGAACACGCTGGAATTGTTGACCGATCGCCCGCGACCTCCCCTCAACACCTATCGCGGCGCCCGGCACGAATTCGAGTTGCGGGAGGAACTGGTCGATCAACTGAAATCACTAGGTCAGGCCAAAGGTATCACCCTTCACATGACGCTGCTGGCCGCTTTCCAGACGCTATTGTCACGCTACAGCGGCCAGGACGACATCACAGTGGGGACACCGATCGCCGGCCGGAATCGCGTGGAACTTGAAGACCAAGTCGGGATCTTCATCAACACGTTGGCTGTGCGCACGGACCTGTCCGGGGATCCCACGTTTCGGGAACTGATGGATCGTGTGCGACAGGTATCGCTGGCCGCCTACGACCATCAGGATCTGCCATTCGAGAAGCTGGTTGAGGAATTACAGCCGGAACGACACCTCAGTCGCAGTCCGCTGTTCCAGGTGATGTTCCAGGTGTTGAACTTTGCAGACCATGAGTTGGCATTGGGTGAGCTGGAGGTATCGCGTTTTCCGTCATCCCACCCGCAAGTGCTATTTGACCTGGAGATGAATCTGTGGCAGCAGCCGAAGAACCTGCGTGGCGCTCTTGCCTATAACACGGACCTGTTTGACGCGTCGACGATCGAGCGAATGCTGGGTCATTTTGTGACCTTGCTGGAAGGTGTCGTCGCGGACCCGAATCAGCGAATCAGCGAACTGCCGCTGCTGACCAGGTCGGAGCGCCATCAACT
>CAUZPL010000229.1:0-3483 GCA_963581585.1 Planctomycetota bacterium | reverse complement strand
TCGGCCTGACGTCACGTACGAAGTCAATTGAGTCCGCGGCGAAACCGAAAGGCACCGCGACGAACAGGGTGGTAAGACAGAGGGAGACTAGGCGAGTGGGAGGCACGCGTTCCATTCTACTCGATGATTTTACGCGCCGTTACCCTCGGCTGTTTCTTTAAGGGTGGATTAACGAGGCGCATCCGACGAATATGTTGGCGTCGCGGATGTTGACAGCGATCGAGTTGATTACTCAGGGCGCAGGGCCTGGCTCGGGAGCCTCCTGCCGGCTCCATTGGAGCGGCCCGGCGTCGGAGAAGATAGAGTCGAGAATGGTCTGATCGGTGAATGCAAAGACGTGGTCTTTGGGAATGACGTGGAGTCTCACAGAGTGCCCAAGCAAATCCGGAAGCCATCACGCGAGTCTGAATAGGTGACACTCTTAATCCCTAGTCGAACGGCGCACCGTGCATTGCCTGGAACATCGTAGTAATTGCCTCCCCGACACACTGGGCGTGATACAGTACGTCGTATTGCATCTTCATAATGGACATTTTCGTGCCCTCCCTGTGGATCAAAGTGGTCCAGGGTAAACTCCCAGACTCCACCGCACATGTCTGCCAGGCCGAAACCATTTCGCCCTCGTTCACCGTAATAGTCGACGGGGGAGACCATCGCAAATCCATCGCTCCAGGGAAGCTTGGCACCAGTCCAAACGTACTCTTTGCCGGGCAGAAAATCGATGCCCGAAATATTCAACCTTCCCTTGGCATCCTCCAAATCATTTCCCCACCAGTAGTAACTGCTGTCGAGACGTCCACCACGGCAGGCGTAGGCCCACTCAGCTTCCGTCGGCAGTCGGTAGATCAAACCGTCAGGAAGAGAGTCTGCTGCTCGTTGAATTGTTGTCAGCCAAGCACAAAAAGCTTTCATGTCGTTATAGCTTACGCAAACGACTGGGAAATTCTCCTGTTGTTCCGTGCCATGGTTGGGGTCTCTCCAGCTTTTGTCGTCCATGCTGGCCCAGGGATACGGAGGTTTCCCGGAGTTGCTGATATTCGGAATCCAGTTGGGATCAAAACACATCGTTGTCCCACCTGGTTTCTCAGCGTCGCTAATGTAACCGGTCTCAGCAACGAAACGTCTGAATTGCCCGACGCTGACTTCCGTGCGACCCATCCAGAAACCATCCTTAACACGCATCAGTCTGGGTTCTCCTTCGTAGGCCTCTCGCACACCTCCTCCCGAAGAAAAACGCGCGCCCCCATCTTGCCCAATGGCCCATTCTTTTTCGGCAGCTGTGCTGCCCATTTTGAACTCACCGGATGGAATGTATACGATCTCGAGATTTACATCAGAACCCAAATTGATTTCTTTCGCGGTGCCCTGGACCGGCTCTCCAGCATGCACCACCTCCACCAAAACGCCGAATCCCAGAACAGCAGCGATAAGCATGGCTGTAGAATCAAACACGCAACTGGCATTCGTGATTCTCATGAGGTGTTTTCCTCTCCAATGTACGACTCTGCTTTCAAGCGATTTCACCAGCCCGCTGGCAACTGACAACTCTTTTCACCGCCCACTGCCGCAGCTACTGCTTCACCATTCTCTCCGAAAAGTGCGGCTGGGACACCCCTTCGGTCACCGAACGCAGCTCGGGCATTGCACGTTTGAGCTGCACCTGGCCGTCGAAGCGACCTTTTGGGTAGTGTTGTTCCAGCAGATCGCGGTATGTTTCCAGATGGGAAGCGACCAGCTGTACGTGCAGCGTTTGCACTCCACTCGCTCGCGCCGCGAGATGTACAAATCGATGTTCGGCGGCTTCCTCTTCTTGCTCATGTTTTCGCTCATCTCCATCCCGGCGGCCTGGGGTTTTGTTGCCTACTACGAACTCAATCCGGAATTTGCCGCGGGGATCGTGCATCCTGATCAGGTGCTGCCCGATTTCGTCGTACGGAATCTTCCCGTCGTATTCCGCAGTCTGATCATGGCCAGTGTGTTGGCAGCGCTGATGTCGTCCTTGGATTCGGCCATCAATTCGACCAGCAACGTATTCATCAGTGATTTCTACCGGCGCTTCCTGGTCCGCGAGGCGACGGATCGGCAATTGGTCCGCGCTGCCCGGGTCATGTCCGCCGTGTTCGGAATCGTGGTGCTGGCATTTTCGCTGTGGCAGTTTGATCACCAGGGGGATACGGGTATGGAGAAGGTGCGAAAACTGACCAACGTGATTGCCGCGCCGCTGCCCGCCTTTTTTCTCTTGGGGATTTTTTCCAAGCGGGTGAATACACCCGGTGTGGTAATTGGTGCGCTGGCGGGCGTGGGGTTCGCGATCGTTTTCAATGGCATTCCGGGCGTGATGGACCCGGTGCTCGATTGGATCAATTGAATGTGGATCGCCGGACTGGCCCTGCTGGTCAACGTGGCCGTGGGATATGCAGCAAGTTACCTGTTCCCCGCGCCCCCGCGTGAAAAAATCGAACAAACATTCGCCCGGCTTGACCCCGAACCGGGCAGGACGAGACCGAAAACGTAACTGCAGCCTGGATCCGGGACCTTGCGTTCCGCATCCCGTCTCATAGTGCGGATCATCGTCGCCTGGTGAAACGAAGCGAGCTCTGGGGGTGACAGTATCGTGATCAAAATGTACTACAACGACCACAACCCGCCGCACTTTCATACACAGTACGGCAGCGACCAGATGGTTGTGGATGTGAACACACTTGGAGTGATTGGCGGTCGCCTCGCGCCGCTGCCGGACGGGTCGGAGTTGGCGAGTTTGCGGGAAGGCCTCGAGGCGTTCCGGGCGATGTATCGGGAGGATGCGGCGTTGGCCCTGGAGCTGACGTCGGACGTGGAATCGATCAGCGAGGTGGAGCGCATTGAGATCGCGACGTATACAATGGTGATCAACGCGTTGTTTAACCTGGATGCGGTGAAAACGAGGGAGTAGGACGTATATCCGCGAAATGACGAGGTGTCGGATTGGCCTTGCAATAGAGCATTCCTCCCCCAACCCTGCGTCGGGGGAGGCCGGGAGAGGCTGGAGGGGGGAACGGGCCGACCGAGCGTTGTACGCCGCGAAAGCAGCCGGAAGAAATCAGGCGCAGATTCATGACGGGCAACAGTCGCATGCGGCCCGTCAAGAACCCGTCGCCGTCACGTCATCCTGACGCCTGGCGTGGCGTGTCATTCATCATTCATCGAGTACGTCGGGTGCCAGGTCTCCGATCGACTCTTCCAGTGATTCCGCGACCGCAGTCTCCGTGGTGCCGGTCAAGGCTTTGGTCGCCGTGGCCGGTAGCGGAGTGTCGAACTGGTACTCCGGTGTGTCCCGCTGGCGGCGCCACGTTTCGCGCATTTCTCGCCAGGCGCCGACCACGGTCCGCGGCTCGGGCATATCATCCTTAACCGCGCGGTGTAATCGGGCGAGGTTGTAGCAGGGCACGCCCGCAAACATATGGTGCTCGGTGTGCCAGTTCATGCGCCAGTAGAGGAACTCGG
>CAUZPL010000228.1:0-3502 GCA_963581585.1 Planctomycetota bacterium | reverse complement strand
GAACGATATCCCGCACGAGCTCGGCATCGGTACGAAAACGCGGCCCACGTGCCAGCAACCGGTTTTGCGGATCGATCGCGAGCAACCTGGGTGTCGTCCGCGAACTTTGCTGATATGTCGCACTGGTGCTTGGCGACGTTGGCCTGCACAGCATCGAACCACTCGATAGAGTCATCGGGGGGGGATGGGTACGAAGTCTGGCGACTCGTCGTATTTACGCTGGCTGGCATATGGTGGAGAGGTCACCGCCACCGCGATTGTCACCCCCTCCATCAGCCGCTCGACGTCGTCCGCGTTTCTTGAATCACCACACAACAGGCGATGCTCACCGATCAGTCACAGGTCATCCGGCTTCGTCACCGGATCGGCCGGCGGTTCCGGCACTTCGTCCTCGACGATCTCGACCAGTTCCGTGTCTGTCAGGTCGAGGTCATCGGGTAGCGACGTGATCTCGTCGGCTTCAATCTCGATCTCACTCAGCAACGCCGCCAAGGCGGTGTTGTCAGCCTCGGCACCCGCACCGACCGGGTCGAATGTCGCCAGCAGTTTCTTCGCTTCATCTTCGGTCACATCCAGGACCAGAACCGGCACTTCGTCGTCCGGTGCCAGCTCCGCCCGCAGATGTCCGTCGATCAGTCGCAGTTCGTCGCCGTGTTCGTAGGCCACCAACGCACCGGCCCTGCCCACTTCCTGAAGCATCACCCGCATAGCGGCCGTCTGGTTCTGTGGGTGCCGACGCCAGTTCTGTGGATTCGCTGTGAGCGTTTTCGCAGGAACTCGACGAAGTTCCCGGATGCGGTCACGGATCTGCAATACGTTTAATTCCCCTGCCTATTTGGTACGCACCGTGTCGGCTGTGGCCCCGCCGGTATAAGTAAGTAAACTTTGTCCACCCAAACCATGGGGGGTATGCGGTTATGGGGCAGAGACCAAAAAAAGGACCCGCGGACCCACACGGCGTATGAGCACCGACGTGCAGGCCCCTGCGGGCAGAAAGTGAGTTATGGATACGCCGTAGCGGTTAGTGATCGATCTGACAACTCGGCAGTGCCTCCTTGAGTTTGGCGACTCCCGCGTCGGTGACTTGGGTGCCGGAGAGGTAGAGCCACTGCAGATCGGTCAGTCCCGCAAGATGCGCCAGCCCCGCCTCGGTGATTTGGGTGTACCAGAGGTTGAGCGTCTGCAGACTGGTGAGTCCCTCAATATGCACCAGTCCCGTGTCGGTGATTTGGGTGTGGTTGAGGTAGAGCGTCTGCAGACTGGTGAGTCCCTCAATATGCACCAGTCCCGTGTCGGTGATTTGGGCGTTCATGAGGGAGACCGAATCAATCTCACCCTGTTCATTGACCTCAATTGTGGCTCCCAGCTCTTCCAGCTGTGCCTTCACGCTGCCGGCATCCACGGTAGGTTCTTTGGCTGCGGGCGTCTGCTGAACCGCATGCGCATCGTCACCCCGAGTACTCGGATCCGGTGTCTGTTGTACGGACGTCTCTTTGTTGGACTCCTCAGGTGGAGCTGGTGTTTATTGTTCTGTCGTACAAACACTGCAGAACATCACACCCAGTGCTGTTAATAAAACTGCGTTGCTGTGCATGATCATTGTCCGATGCTGCTTTCACGTCCCGATTCGGATTGTGTGTCTTCACATCATGCCCGGTCATTCCGGCAGCGACAAGCAGGCGGTGCGAACCTCCTCGAACATCGCAAAACCGAGTGTGGAAATTTGTTCGCGCGCGTTTGATCTAAAGTCCGGCCGCCCGGCCTCGCAGCTTCTCGTACAGACCAAGGCGATCAAGCAGAATCAGTTTCAGGCCTTCGCTGGTTCCTGTGGCGTCGCTGGTGAGGAAGGATTGCACTATAAACCGCGTGTTCTGTTGTCACTGTTTTGCGGCACAGGGAATACGAGGTCTCTTTCCATGTTCAACCGAATGCTGGTGTGCTCTGTTTTTATGTTTCCTTTCTGCCGGCTGGATGCTCAGGTGGAAGTGCCACAGGTCCACGACAGCCGGTTTGCGATGACTCTGTTTGCTCAGGAACCCGGTATCGTGACTCCGATCGGAATCGCGGTGGACCGGCGGGGCCGTGTGTTTTGTATTGAAAGTCATACGCACTTTCGTCCCGACAGCTACACCGGTCCGGAAACAGACCGCATCCGAATTTATGAAGACACCGATGCAGACGGTCGTGCGGATCGGGTGACCACATTTTTTGAAGGTTCCTCGGCCACCATGAACATGGCATTTGCGGCCGATGGATCACTGTACGTGGCGACGCGTGCCAAAATTTTCCGACTGCACGATCAGAACGGAGACGACAAGCCGGATTCGAACACTCTGGTGATCGATCTTCAAACCGAAGGAAATTATCCGCACAACGGACTGTCGGGACTCGCGTTTCAGAACAACAGACTGTACTTCGGTTTCGGTGAGAATCTGGGTGTGGATTATAAGCTCGTTGGTTCGGATGGAACGGCACTGTCGGGTGGTGGTGAGGGAGGCAATGTGTTTTCCTGTGCGCTGGACGGTTCGAAACTGCATGCCGTGGCGACGGGATTCTGGAATCCGTTCGGCCTTGCTTTTGATAAGGTCGGGAACCTGATTGCCATCGACAACGATCCGGACTGGCGACCACCCTGTCGTTTAATTCACGTCGTTGAGGGTGGAGACTACGGATATCACTTCTCGCATGGTCGCCGCGGTACCCATCCGTTCACAGCCTGGTTCGGCGAATTGCCAGGGACCCTGGGAATGATTTCGGGTACGGGGGAAGCACCCAGCGGCATTCTGCGCTATAACCGGGTGAGTCCTGACCCGCAGACCAGCAGCCTGCTGTGTACCTCCTGGGGACTGCACGCCGTTGAGAAATACGATCTGGTTCCCAGTGGAGCGTCCTTTCGGGCCCGCAGTATGACACTCATCAAGGGAGGAATCGATTTTCGTCCGGTCGGCATTGCAGCGGCTCCCGACGGAACCCTGTATATCAGTGACTGGTGCAAAAGATCGTACGAGCTGCACGGGTTCGGACGTATCTGGAAGATCACCTTTGACGGCAACAGTGGTGAAAGGCCGGCTGAAAAGAAAACGCCGGTTGCTTATCCGTACCAGCAAACAGATGTCGTTCCAAGGCAGCGAGCAGCGAATCTGCTGCCGACGGAACGCATTGATTTTACAAGGGCAATTCAGACGGCTGTCTCACCGCTGGAGAAAGCCTCCCTCATCCGACGCAGCGGTGGAAAACTCAAGCCTCGTCTGCTGACAGATGTTCTGTCCGATCAGGACCCGTTTCTCCGGCAGGCGGCACGTCATGCTTTGCAGGAAACTGTGGATTCGGAATTCCTGACGCACGTGGATCTGCCGGAAGATCCACGTATCCGAACCGGTCTGGCTATGATCATGCGGAAGTTGTCTTCGCGCCCCGAAGTCGCGGCGCGGATCAGGCGGTTACTAAAGGACACAGATCCGAATGTTCGCTTTGTGGCTCTGCGGTGGATTGGAGAGGAGAA
>CAUZPL010000227.1:0-3563 GCA_963581585.1 Planctomycetota bacterium | reverse complement strand
TATTTCAAGCAACAGGCCCAGAGCCACAAACACGAGCAGGCCCCACCAGCCAAACCAGGCGTGAAAGTAGGCGTAGCGTTTTCTGTCGTCTGACAATTTCGACTATTCCGAAATGATGATGCGCGACGAATCGCTTTGATGCTCTTCAAATCATCCTGTGTCGCAGAAACGACTTGTGCTGCACCGAAACCCGAGTCATCCTCACCTGCCTTCAGGGCCGCTAACTCGTGTTGTGCTGCTGTCGATATCCGGACCTCGAACTGCTAACCGCAGTTCGTGCATGTTACGTTGTGTCGCTCGGTTCTCCGTGGAACTCTGAAGGTCTTACCACAACCGGGTCATTCGATCGGGCAATACTGTTAAGAAGGGCTGGCGGCCAACATCTCATTTCATTGCCCCCAGGTACACAGTGTCGAATTTCAGAATCTCGACTGCTGTTTTGCCAGTAAAACGAAGGTGCGGCCGGCAGGATTCGAAGCTGCGACCTGCGGTTTAGAAGTTGGAACCGGACTGTTCGTTGTTTTCGTGACGTAGAAAAACACAAGGTCTGTGCTCCGACCAGTGTACATTGTGTCCGATGTTTCCACCGGCCAAGGTACATTTTAAGGTACATTTTCAGGTACATAAATTAAGACGCTTGGGGAGCCTTTCTTCGCGTTGCGGGAGTGTGCGAGAAATGGCGTCCCTCAGGCCTTTAAGGCTAGCAACTGGTCTCCAAATCCCTCATGCCTCCGTCACGGCGACTGTGTCCCTGGTGTACGCGGCACAGCCACAAACTTGCTTTGCCGTGTTTGGGAGGGGCGGCACATTACGGAGAAATCCGTGATGTCGCATAAGAATCGGAATGAGCCGAAGAGTGCCACGTCGGCTCAAATCATAGCCGCGTTTAAAGCGATGGTTGACTGTCTTGACGAGACGGACAATTACCAGTGGTTGAAGGATCGAGCTTTGGCATATGCGGAAAAGATTCAGGACGACTCCGACAAGTGGCGAAAAGATGCAAAAGCAACGCTCGTTCATCTTGACCTCAGCGATAGCCAAATCACCGACACCGGCCTTGTGCATCTGAAGGGGCTGAAGAATCTGACCGACCTTGGTCTCTTCAACACCCAAATCACGGATGCTGGCCTTCTACATTTTAAGGGGCTGACGAAGCTGGAGATGCTTTACCTCGCCAATACCGACGATTACCCCACCGATACCAAAATCACCGACGCTGGTGTGGCAGAACTCCAAAAGGCGTTGCCGGACTGTAAGATCCTCCGCTAACCCCTGACCATCACGGGGGACGACTCTCCCCCGAAGGAGCGATAACGAATGCAGACTTTGAATGTGGTGGCTGATGCCGCTTTGGAATTGAATCTGGACGAGTGGCAGATCCGGCGAGCGATCGCCTGGGATATCCTGCCGGCCGAGACTGTCGGTGGTGGTGAATATCGTATTACGGACGACGCTATCCGGGTCGCGATGCATTCCAGTGACCTTGGATGGTCCTCCGCAGTATCGCGACTGGCTGGACGACCGATCGGAGCGATTTCGCGGGGAAAAATTCTCCAGTGGCACAAAGACGATTCTTCGGGAGAAACTCCCTGCCGCTGTGCCGGCACGTGATCAGGTCATGAGCTACACGGGCGCCATCCGCGAGCTGGGAAACAGTAGGCCGGAACCTTTGCTGGTCTCAGCCGAAGGAGAACGCGGGCTGCCGTACGAGTCCATCGTGGAATGTTATGCAGTGTGGCAGCTTCGGCAGAACGCACGACGCGAAGTTGAGCGGTTGATCACCAGTAACATGGATCTAACGCTGAGTGTCCGTGATCCGCTGGGCTGGCTGTATCGCAGCCGCGCCGACTATCGATCCATCACGGCTGCCGCCTGGCAGCGTTTCCGGAATGGCAGCATCACTGTCGCTAAAGCCTGGCCTGATCCACGACGTCCCGGTCGTCCGCTCCAGCGTTACTTCTCGCTGCCACACACATCAATCGTGGGGCTGCTGGAAAGCCGCCTGATCCGTTTGGCGTTCTGACAACGTTTCACCGTCTGCTTGTCGCTGCCGGAATGACCGAGCATGATGTGAAGACACACAGTCCCGAATTGGGACGTGAAAGTACGATCAAAGAACACAATCGGAAAGTGATCATGAACAGTAACACACTTTTGTTAACAGCACTGGGTGTGATATTTTGTAGTGGTTGTACGACAAAACAACGGTTGGAGCGACTGGGGGCTACTGTGGAGGTCAATGAACAGGGTGAGATTGTTGAGGTCGATCTGAGCTTCACCCAGATCACCGACGCGGGGCTGGTGCATCTTGCAGGACTGACCAGTCCGCAGGACCTCAACCTCTACGGCACCCAGATCACCGACGCGGGGCTGGTGCATCTTGAGGGACTGACCAGTCTGCAGACGCTCCATCTCTTCAATACCCAGATCACCGACGCGGGACTCGCCAAACTCAGGGAGACACTGCCGAATTGTCAGATCTACCATTAACCGCTGCCGGTGAATCCATGACTTACCGGCTGTCGAGTGACGGGACGACCGGGCATGATGTGAAGACACACAGTCCCGAATTGGGACGTGAAAGTACGATCAAAGAACACAATCGGAAAGTGATCATGAACAGCAACACACTTTTGTTAACAGCACTGGGTGTGATGTTCTGCAGTGGTTGTACGACGGAACAACCGCTGGAGCGACTGGGAGCCATGATCAGGGTCAATGAACAGGGTGAGATTGTTAGGGTCAATCTCATCAACACGCAAATCAGCGACGCGGGGGTCGCCAAACTCAAGGAGGCATTGCCGAATTGTGACATCCATCGGTAACCGCTGTGGCGAATCCATGACTCACCACCTGTCGAATGACGGGTACGCCCACGGCCGGTTCTGTATGCCAGCGCCGACAGCACGCTGAACATCTCCGGCGGCTCGCTTGATGATCTGTTTGTCAACGAGAACAGCACGGTAACCGTGTCCGGCGGCTCCTTTGGGGACTGGCTACCGTCCTACGACACCAGCACGTTGACCATTTTCGGCACCGGCTTCAATTTTGCTTACGGCGACTACCTGGCCGGCAGTGCGCTGGACGACCAAACTCTGACCTGCACACTCGCAGATGGGACGCCCATCAACAATTACCTGAGGATCGATTCTTCCGGCACGATCACGTTGGCCGCTCCAGCCGTCGCCGTCTCCGAGCCTTCCTCTCTGGCGATGTTCGGCATCGGCGCGCCGGGTCTGTTCAGCTACGGCAGACGTCGCCGAAAAAAATCGGCCGCCTAAGGCCTCGGCAAAACCGCACCAAGTTCACAACCACGAATGAAGGTGCATTAGCGCGGGGCCATTTTTGTTGCCTTACATTAACAGACGTCCGACCGCCGAAATTGCGACCAACGCAATACCACCAACCGTCAGCAGGAAAATCATACACCTCTGCAGAAATAGGAAGCCGCCAAGGTGCATTTTTGAGGTACACGGCGATGAAGATGGGGACACAAACAGCCATTTTGCCAATGAAAACACAAGTACGCCCGGCAGGATTCGAATAATTGCGAGAAACCCAAG
>CAUZPL010000226.1:0-3641 GCA_963581585.1 Planctomycetota bacterium | reverse complement strand
GCAACTGTAACAGTGCCGGACGCATGGAGCGGCGCTCTGACAGAGGCGAGAGGCAAAGTCCCTGAAGACACCGGCTGAACTACGGGTGCTTGTAAGATAAGACGCGGGGAGCATGCCGTCCGCATTCTGAACAACGCAAAAGAAGTGACATCACCAGTGGTCACAACCTGCGGATGCACTTGTGAGCGCAGGAAAAACGGGCGACCCGCTGGCCGCCCGTGCTGAGCTGTGTGGTGCTGAGTTTCCGGTGCCTCAGGCAGCGGCCGATGTTTGCCGTGGCCGAACAGACCCAGCGCACCGATGCCGAACATAGCCAATCGATGAGGGCTCGGGAACGGGAGCGGGAGCGGCCAGCGTGACCGTGGCGGTACTATCGATATTCACGTCATTATTGATTGCCGTACCATCTGCGAGTGTGCCGGTCAATGTTGCCCCCCACAGACTGATTCCATCGTAGACTCCGTACGGAAAATTGAAACCGGCGCCGAAGATTGTCACCCGTGCTTCGCCCCCACTGAACTGCAAATAGCCCCCAATCGAACCGCCGGAGATAGTTACCGTGCAGTTGTCGCCGGTCTTCAGATCGATGACCTGGAGACCGCAGCGGGGCTCCGCATTGCGGGATGACAGATTGTCGTCCAGCGGCAGACCCGCGAATGTGCGGTTCTCTCGCAGGCCGGACAGACCCACCACGGCGAAGTCTCCGGCAAATGACATCCCACGCAGATAACCGGGACAAAAAGCCACTTCGTC
Source organism: Planctomycetota bacterium (assembly GCA_963581585.1). Taxonomy (GTDB): domain Bacteria; phylum Planctomycetota; class Planctomycetia; order Planctomycetales; family Planctomycetaceae; genus S139-18. The sequence continues at coordinate 2,888 of CAUZPL010000226.1, read as the reverse complement.
GAAACGGCCGCTGCTCGGATCCAGCGTTCCCAGGAATCCCGTGCCCGAATTGAGCAGCCACAACTGGTCCCGGTACCAGCGTGGCGAGTGCGGCATCGACAAACCAGTCGCCACGATCTCGAGAGGCTAGGCGATCTACCGTAAAACGTGGACAGCACCTGATATATCAGCGTCAGATGACAAAAACGGTCGCCGGCCGATGCGTGACACACTCCAGAAACGGATCAAGTCCAACACGGCGAAGAAACACTGGTGGCTGTCTTGTCTGACTAATGCGTGCGCGTTGTGGTTGAGCACCGGTCGCAGATGCGCCGACTGAGTTGTACGCTCATGCCGTCGTGATTCCGACTGCGTACGGCGATGGAAACCTCGGGGGTCAGCGCCTGAGTGGGTTGTTCTGGTGCCGGTCACAGAATCCTGACGATCGCTGGTTCGTCGCGTGAATCGTCTGGCCGATGGGATACTATGAGGAGCGAACCGCGGTTTGAGGTTCTGCCGTGCAGCGCCTCAGGCGGCAGGGGATCACCAACATCAAACGAAGGATTGCCGTGATATTCAACCGTCGAGATCTAATGAAAGGCTGCCTTGTTGCTCCGTGGATGCTTCGCGCGAACGAGATCCTGGCACAGACGACGCGCGGAGAGAAACGATTGACCATCGATGACGTCAAAGTATTCGGGACCAGTCCACGTCCGGGGTACTCGTGGGTGTTCATCAAAGTGCTCACCAGCGAACCAGGTCTGTACGGGCTGGGCTCGGCCAACTATCGGTATCTGTCGTGGGGTGTAAAGGCGGCTATCGAAAAGCACATGGTGCCCTTCTGGAAGGGGAAACCTGTCGATCGCATCGAGGATATGTGGCAGTGGAATCATCAGCGATCCTATTGGCGTAACGGTCCGGTGACCAACGTCATCCAGGCGGCGATGGATTCCGCGCTCTGGGATATCAAAGGCAAACGAGCCGGAATGCCGGTCTATGAATTGCTGGGGGGCAAAGTTCGCGATGCCGTCCCGCTGTACGCTCACGGTGGCGGTTCCTCCATTCAGGACTGCATGGAGAACGTGCAGCAATGCCTGGAACAAGGTTTCCGCCATGTGCGGGTGCAGATGGGCGGCTACGGCGGTGGCGGTTTTATTCCGCCAGGCGAGGGCAGCCGCCCGACACGCGGTTTCAAGGGCCGGGCGTTTGACGAGGAGACTTATGTCGATGCGATTCCGAAATTATTCGAAACCATTCGGGACCATTTTGGTTCGGAGGTGAAACTGCTGCACGATGTTCATGAACATCTCACGCCGGCCAGCGCACTGGAACTGGCCAGAAGGCTGGAGCCGGTGAACATGTTTTTCGTTGAGGACATCCTGGCACCGGAGCATATCGATTACTTCAAACAAATCCGTGGGTTGACTTCCACGCCGATGGCTATGGGAGAATTATTTACTCATCCCCTCGAATGGCGTCCTTTGATTGCCAGTCGCTGGATCGATTTCATTCGCTGTCGCGTTGGAATGATTGGTGGCATTACCCAGGCGAAAAAGATCGCGTCCCTCTGCGAACAATTCGGAGTACGGACGGCGTGGCAGGAAGGCGGCGAGAACGATCCCATCAACCAGCTGATCGCGTATCATGTCGACCTGACTATCCCGAGTTTCGGGATTCAGGAAGAGAATGATTTTCCGGAACACGTGTACGAAATGATGCCCGGCGCCGCGCGGATTCGCGGCGGTTATTTGTATGGCCCAGAAAAGCCTGGGCTGGGGATTGATCTGGATGAGGCGATGGTCGCCAGGTATCCGCTGACGGAAGATCATCGAGTGTCCGACTGGACCTCTGTTCGGGGCATGGATGGTGCGCTGGTCAAGCCCTGACGGAGACGGTCGTGCAGCCAACGTTCTAAAACCATCGCCGCGATCGCCGTCCACCTCGGCGTTTCCTGATCGTGAAGGGTCGGTAGTAAATCCAGGAACTGACAGCGGTCCGTGTCGTGAACTCGGATATGAAATCAATTCGGCGGGGCTGGTTGGGGTAGCCCCGCCGACTACGGATCGATTTGTCGAACGTGTGATACCGTCTTTATGAGCAAGGTGCAGATGCCGTCTGCATTGGCAAATACGTGCGACGCTGGTGTAAGTGGGTGGTCAGTGGCTTGAGAGAGTTTGTTTTCTGCGACGGCGGAACCATCCGATTCCTGGCATCGTGGACCCAAGGATGCCAGATGGAACGGAGGCCCCACCGGGCCAGTGCGGCGGCGCAGGTCAACGCTTGGTGACTGCGCTCCAGACGAAAAACGGGCGGCCAAAAGACCGCCCGTTATGTAAAGGTTGTTTAGTTAATCTTCGCGGTGTGTTAATTTGAGGATGGCGACGCAGCTGTGCCGTCGCCCTGTTCCTGCGGTGGAAATTTTTCCACTGATGCCGTCCCTCGCTGTCCAAAGTGTCAGGGCGAGTCTTGGACGGAGTTCGACGATCCAGACAATCCCGGCATGTTGTGGGATTAGCCTGCAGACCATCACGTCCAGCTTCCTTCGGCTGCTGACAGCGCAAGCGCACTCCGTCGATGGCATAAATGATGCTCAGCCGGAATCTTGACTGGAATATCCCTCTGTAGCAGTATCTCCCTGTTCAATGAGCGATTGTCTGACCTCGGGAAGCAGGTCTGAGCAATCGGCAATCAATGCTCTGATTTCAGTCCAGCAGACATTCTCTGCACACCGGGGAACACACCCGATTTCGGAATCGCCGTTTCCCTTGGATTTCTCGCAATTGTTCGTATCCTCTGGGGTGTATTTGCTTTTTGATTGGTGATAATGGCTGTTCGCGTCCTCAACTTCATCGCTGTGTACCGCGGAAATGTACCGTGGGGGGGTCAATTCGGTTTCCTGTTCTGCAGAA
>CAUZPL010000225.1:0-3702 GCA_963581585.1 Planctomycetota bacterium | reverse complement strand
TTCTTTGTCGGCTCGGACTTTCAACGCAACTCCATGAATGTCTATTTCGGGCTGGAAGAGGACTGTCGCAACGAAGCCTGGCTGCGAGCGCTCGCCGAGGAAACCGGTGACACGCCCGATGAAACCGAGGTCTCCCAGATGATTGCCTCGCTGGCCGTCTCAACCGGGGTTGGAGCGACGTTTTATTGGGACGAGACCTCGATGGGACGCTGGTGCCTGTATGGACTCAACATCAATTACGATCTCCCCACCACCGCCACCGTCCTGCCCGATCTGCCCGAACGGCTACAGAAGTTTCGACACGTGGCACCGACACTGAATGCACTCCCGCAATACAACGTGGCGTGGTCCTTCGGACGGGCCGGTCTCTACACGAAGCTGGAAAAGAGCTACGCCAGGGACGCGGACTATTTCCTGACTGTGGAGATGGGCGGCAACCTGACCCATCCGGCCGAGGCGGATGCTACCCAATAATGACCAGGCTCCAAGAGGGCACTGGCTCCTTAGCCATGCCCGGGTACTGGCCAAGGACCCGCTGACGCTGCTGGACGGGTGCTCCGGTGGGGTGGTGCCGCTGCGACTCAATACAACTGCTTGGCTGGTCCTCGAGTCGCACGACGTGCTGCATGTACTGTCGGTGACAGACGGGCAACCGTTTGAGGTGCCTTGCTTTCGCTCAGGGATCGACCTGACAGGAGCGATGTTCGAAAGCTGGATGGTGTTCATGATCGCTGCGGGTGTTCTGATCGTGACCAGCGTTCACGATGGAAGTATCCACCCCTGAAGCCAAGCGTCCGCTCTCCCATTGGGGGTGGTGGACGTTTTTAGCTATCAGAGAGTGTGGGCTGCACTTTGACGCTGAGATTGCGGCGAAATCGTTTCCACATCCTGATGGCACAGTTCGAACTGACGCCGAAGTCACAACGTGGGCTGGCTACGAGTGATCCGGGTGAGGCGGTGGAACCGCTGGCTGCGTTGTGAGGGAGGGGCGGCAGTCTGAAACTGGTCGCGGTTAAGGGAAGCAGTACAGGGGCAGCCCATGTTGTGGTAAACCGCGCGGAAGGATGCCCGGACCCAGCCGTGCCAACCCTACGGGTTTCCTGCTCTGCGCAACGAGTCTAAACTCTGGCACGATGACTATGTCTAGATGCTGGCAAGCAGTCGTGGTATGAAACACACGGCGGTTGCTACCAGGCACAAACAAGAGGCCATCAATCCCAAGCGTGTCAACAATCGTTTGGAAACAGTCTCGCGGCCGTACACGACTTCCGGCGACAGAGCAAAAGCCAGTAGTGCGCCGCTGGCCACTCCGCCCGCGTGAGCAAGATTATCAATGCCGGGTGTCAAACTTCCCAGAAATAATTGATAGCATGCCCAGAACGCCAAAACGATTCCGATACGACGGTCTCTCAGGTGCAACCTGTTTCGGTGACGCCAGAATAAAACGACAATTGCTCCAGCCAGACCAAAGATCGCACCTGAAGCACCTACCGACGTCGTGCCACCAAGTAAGCTGGCCAGCGAGCCCACAATACCGGACAACACGTACAAAAAAAGAAACTGAGATCGTCCGAATCCGTGCTCACAGGCCATACCAAGGATGTAGAGCATCACCAAGTTTCCGACGAGATGGTCCAGACCGGCATGCATAAATGTTGCCGAAACCAGACGCCACAGTTCTCCGTTAAGTACAGGTTGGAGGTCCAGGGCACCTACGTCGATCAGGTCATCGACGTTGCCGAGCGATCCTCCCGCGAACTGGATGGCAAACGTAGCTGTGCACAGGATCATAATGAGGATGGCGAAAAGCGGACAGCAACTCATCCCTTTCTCGAAGTCGACATCCCAATGCAGCATACTGGCATCGATTTCGATAGGCTCAGGGCTCGAAGACGAGCCGTAAGTATCGGTGGAGTTGTTGAAAGAGTCTTTCACGGTGACGCTCGCTATCGTTTCTCGCCGGTGTCCAACAGTACGCCAAGGGCAACAGCCATACGGCGGTCAAAAATATGGTCGGGGTCGTGGCTGATGTTGAGGACGTACCGGTCCAACAGAGTGAATTTGCGATTAAATTCACCAAACACTGACTCTTGATCTGGTGTCATGAATATGTAATTACGTCGCAGAAGTCCGAACATCGTGCCGAGAAAGCGCCGCAGCAACGCAAGAATCAGCGAGTCCTCTTTGGCGACTACAAGCAGCGAACCGTCTGCATTATACCCATACCAGCGTTTTCGAATGATGTTGTAAAAATAGTTCTTGCGAAAGGTCCCCAGTAATTGATTATCCGCATCCGTTACTGTGTACGTAGCGTTGAGTAGAGCCACTTTCTGGTCTTGAAATGTCTTCAACACCAATTCTGACATACTCGGGTCAGTATAAAAACTTATGTGCCGTTTTGGTCGAATCGCGATGAAAGCAGCGATTGACGCGACGATCGCAACAAGACCGCCGATGGCTGCGCCGATTCCCTGTGCTACGCCTTCCGGCAAGAAAGTAAATGCAGCGCCACCCAGGAGAAGTAGGCCGACTATCGCAACAAAGATCGCAACAAAAAATGCCATAAGATTGCGCATGAGGTGTGCCGGACGTTCAACAAACAGAAGTTCATTACCCGCTTCATCCCACACGAAGTATTTTTCGGAGATTGACAGGTGCTTCTGCCGCAGCAGGAACTTGTCACGATGAAATGCCGGGTGCCCGGCAGATGGAGCGGCTCGTCGAGTCGCCGCTTCATCGTCTTTAGCCGCGGCTGGTGGAATGTCAATGGTTTCGTGGCACTCAGGACACTTGACCGTCGTTCCACCATGTTCGTCCTTCAGATCGTACTCCGCGTTACATGAATCGCAGATAACGTGAATGGGCATTCGTGTCTCCAGAAATATGGCTCAACACAACATAACGTGTACCGGTGTTCACCGTAGCACTTCAAGCAGAAGCACACCACTTCGGCGGAAGGATAAATCGGGCCTTGGCGTGTTAGACGTCGAGAGTGTACTTCTCGGCCTTGATGTGCGCTCTCAACCGCGACTGGCCTGCCCCCGTGAATGGTACCACTCGCGAAGTGGTGATGTGATTCCCTGACCTTACTCCCTTCCATTGTGCCAGTGGAAATGAGATAAGCAGCCGGATCACTCGAAGCTAGGCCGCGTGTTGACTTCGGCGTCAGTTCGAACTGTGCCCGCAGACGGCGGAAGTGACGAGTTCACCGCTCAGGACAGCGTCTCAGTAGTTTGCCGATGCACGCGGCATGGTTTCGGAATGACATGCATCGGCTGTAGACTCAGGAGGTGTTGCCGCAACTCGACAACACCGTGCGACTGCACAGGTCTCTGGGCTACAGACCAGCGGCTCCAGAGACTGTTCTCGTGTCCAGTCACAGCAAGCAGATTACCACTTAGCGAGTGTTACCATTGACGGGGGCAGGTCACTCACCGTTCAGCAAAACGTCTGGAACGTTTCACTGCCATTCATTGGATCGGATGTTGCGATGAAAAAGACTCTTGGGTTTGTGCTGCTTCCTGTCATGTTCGCTGCCAGCGCATTCGTATTGTTCGACCTGCCTCCGGAGTCAGGAGCACTTGCTCAGGACGGTGTTCAGGCGGCTGTTTCCGACGGCAGCGATGAAGTTGCCGTCCCGAAAACTCGGGACGGTAAACCGAGGGTGGTTTCGCGGGAAGGTGCCGAATACCTGGAAAGACG
>CAUZPL010000224.1:0-3710 GCA_963581585.1 Planctomycetota bacterium | reverse complement strand
GTTCCTGACCTCCGGCTTGTGCAGTTTGGAACAGAAGGTGCTTTCGGCTTTCAGTGTTCCCCACGACGAACGAAGTGAGGAACAAAGGCAGCTTGTTGTGGTGCATCAAGCCAGGTTTGATCAGCAGATTGACGCCAGTCTGCCGCCGCAAACGAAGAGTCGTTTTGATGATCTCCAGTGCCGGATCACTCAACTGCGCGAACAGCTGCCCGACCTCCCCAGAGGATATTTCTTCCTGGAAGAGGGAAACAATCCGCCACGGAGTTTCCTGCTGCTTCGTGGTCGGGCCGCCTCGCCGGGGCCCGAAGTTCAACCGGGTCTGCCTGCGGTTCTCGTCAATGAGCAGCCCTCGTTTGACAGGCGTGAGCGATCCACAGGACGGCGGCTGGCGCTGGCAGAATGGGTTGCCCATGCGGACAATCCGTTAACGGGCCGTGTCATGGTGAATCGTGTGTGGCAGTACCACTTTGGCGAGGGAATCGTTCGCACGCCGAGCGACTTCGGTGTGATGGGAGATCCGCCAACCCATCCCGAGTTGCTTGACTGGCTCACACATTGGTTCGTTAACGACGCGAACTGGTCGCTGAAGAAACTGCATCGGCTGATTGTGTGCAGTAACACATACCGAATGAGCAAAACATCGAACTCAGAATACGCCCATGCGGATCCCGCGAATCGACTGTTATGGCGATTTCCCTATCGACGGCTGCAGGTTGAGGCCATCCGTGATTCAATGCTGGCTTCAAGCGGCAGGCTGAACCGCAGGATGTACGGACCCGGAGTGAAACTGGACATTCCACAGATCGTCATTGAAAGTCACGCCGACCGGAATAATATCTGGGAGGCTTCAGGTCGCGAGGACCAGTCACGACGTACCGTTTACGCGTTTGTTAAACGCTCGATTGTCGTGCCGCTGCTCGAAGTACTTGATTTTTGCGACACAACGCGTTCCACTGAAAAACGCAACGTCACCAGCGTGTCGCCGCAGGCGCTGACATTATTCAACGGTGATTTCGTCACTCAACAGGCGAAGCACCTGGCCGAACGGGTCATTATGGAAGTCGGAGACGACCCCGCTGCACAGGTCGCGCATGCTTGGCGACTGGCTTTGTGCCGACTGCCGAATGACGAAGAGCGTCGGGCAATGGCTGATTTTCTGCAAACGGAAACACAGCGATCGATAAGTGAGTTGAAAGAAGGTGAAGAGCTGACAGCGGATCGGGTCCATCGTCGTGCGCTCGTTCAGGTTTGCCGAGTTATTTACAACCTCAACGAGTTTTCATATCCAAATTAAGTTCCGGGTCGCTCTCCCTCCTGGAGAGGTCAGCGTCCGTTGCGGCACGTTAAAAGTGAGACACTACTGATGAACGGCGGTCAACGCTTCAGACCGAACCACACTCCCTGCCACCGAACGCGGCGGGAATTCCTCTGGGAGGTTGGCGGTGGCTTTGCGGGCCTGGGTTTGATCGATCTGCTGTCGCGTGACGGCTTTTTTGCAAATCGTGCAGTTGCGGCAAATGCACTGGAAACCCATTCGGCATGCAACCCACCTCAATTTCCGGTCAAAGCGAAGCACTGCATCTTTCTGTTCATGAACGGTGCGCCCAGCCAGGTGGATACCTTTGATCCCAAACCCGCGCTTACGAAATTCCACGGTACTCCGTACAAGGGCAAATCGAAATTTGGCAGCGGTCGAAAGATCGGCTACCTCGCTCAATCCACCTTCAGGTTCAAAGAACATGGGGAAAGCGGTGTGCCGATTAGTGAAATTTTCCCTCACACTGCCAAATATGCGGACGAATTGTGCGTCATTCGTTCGATGTACTCCGATACGGCGGCCCATGCCTCGGGCTGTTTGCAAATGAATACCGGCGATGTGCAAATTGGATCCCCGAGCCTTGGTTCATGGATGAGTTACGGTCTGGGCACGGAAAACCAGAACCTGCCCGGTTTTGTTGTCATGACCGATCCTCGCGGTGGACCGATTGGCAGCGCGTCGAACTGGTCGTCGGGCTACATGTCAGCTGCATATCAGGGAACACTGTTCCGCAGCGGTGGTGCCCCGCTTCTCGACCTTGCCACGCCGAAAGGCGTCGGGGACAAGACACAACGCCACTCCCTCGATCTTTTGGAACGATTGAACCGGGAACACCTGAAGGGACATCCTGGCGAATCGGAGCTGGTTGCCAGAATCATGTCGTACGAGCTGGCATACCGAATGCAGTCGAGTGCCACCGAGGCGGTAGACATCGACTCGGAAGATGCCAGGACCAGGGAAATGTACGGGTTAAACAACAAACTCACGTCAGATTTCGGGAACAAATGTCTTACAGCGCGGCGTTTAATTGAGCGAGGAGTGCGGTTCGTACAGTTGTACTCCGGTGGTGGGCATGAAGAGGACACCTGGGATGGCCACACGGACTGTATCGGCAACCATAAGCTGCACGCTGGTGAAACAGACCAGCCCATCAGCGCGTTGATTACCGATTTGAAACAACGCGGTTTATGGGATGAGACGCTCATCGTGTGGGGTGGTGAATTCGGACGCACGCCGACCAGTGAAGGTATTGGGAAACCGGGCCGCGATCATAACTGGCTTGGTTTCTCGATGTGGCTTGCGGGCGCGGGTATCAGTGGTGGCCAGGTGATTGGTTCCACGGACGAGCTTGGTTTTGCGGCCGTTGAGGACAGGGTGCACGTTTCCGACTTGCACGCCACCATCCTGCATCTGATGGGACTCGATCATCGGCATCTGACATATTTCTACAATGGACTGGACAGGCGCCTCACGGGGCCGGATGAAGCACGCTATCACGTGGTCAAGCGCGCCCTCGCCTAGTCCGATCATATGCTGTGCTGCCGTGGTGCCCTGCCCCGAATTGCTGTACTGTGCCGTTTGGCACGACATTCGGGAAGATCATCGACAGGGCCGGGCTGAGCCGATGGCCAAAGCTGTTCCAGAATCTGCGGGCAAGTCGGCAGACCGAACTGGCAGAATCATTCCCGATACACGTCGTCTGCAGCTGGATGGGCAACAGCCCGAAGGGCGCTCGAGAACACTACCTGCAGACGACCGAAGACCATTTCAAAAAAACGACGCATTTGATCCGGGTTCATGGTCCGAACTGCGGGATGCAATCGCAGTCTGTCCGGACCTGCCGGAAGAAGCCAGACAATCGCTCATCGACATGGGTGATGCTGCCTAAGGCACAGGAAACTCACCACAAAAGCGCATCGCGCGCAGTGGAAACAGAACTGAAGTGCCTCTTTGAAGACGGTCTCTTACACGAGAGAGATGAGAAAACCCGATGTGTTAGCCAAGTCGGACGTCATCGTCCAATCCCAGCTCTTTTAATCCTGATTGAGCCTCGTCGGCTTTCGCCTGGCCCTGGTCACCTTCGGCTGGCACCTCGAACGACACTCTCAACTTCAAACCTTTGGCTGATGCGAAACGGCTGAGCACCTTGGTATAAAAATTCATCCACTTTTGTGGTGGTACCTCACCCTGCCAATGAATCGACTTGCTACTCGATGGCGGATCACCCGCATCACCTCCGCCACCGGGTTGGGAAGGTAACGTAATACGCACTTCGGCTATCGACTCCAGTCCGTCCGCTTCGGCCTTCACCATGAATAGTCCGCCGGTACTATCGTTATCTGCCGCGTAGAGGCCATCCGCGCCGATCGATCCGCCCGTAGCAGACCACGTG
>CAUZPL010000223.1:0-3817 GCA_963581585.1 Planctomycetota bacterium | reverse complement strand
GCGCGGTCTGCCAGTCTCGATGGCCTTGAAGAGCTGGAAGGTGGCGCATGTTGGAACCGCGAGTTGCTGTGATGAGGATGCGGCATAGAATTAGGCCAGTGCCAAGCGCCACAAGCGAGTTCGGGATGTGCCGGTTCAGCGCTCGAGCCGACCCACAGAAGATCTTTCTGAGCTGCTGTCCGACGAATGGCTCAAGGCGAATCCCAAATCCCCATGCCGCTGGTGGCGCTGATTTCTGCAGTCTGTAGGTAAGTCGAATATCATCACGGCATTGGGAGAGATACCAAACAATTGCCGGCCGCTGCACGATTCCAGCTCCTTTATGTCTTCAGCGCCACTGAATGCGGAAAATTCATCCGAGTAAGCGTATCCGGACGCACCACCAGCTTAGCTTGAGATATTGCGGACGCGCGGAATGCGACGTAGCATGAAAACCCGACAAGCCATGCAGCTGGTTCATCGAATTGGGTAAGATAATGAACTCTGTTCTGACTGCTCTTTTTTTCTGCGCTGCAGTTGTGCCGTTTCTTTCCTGGACGTCTTCAAGGTCGCAACGAGTCACGCTTACCCTGTTTGGTGTTTGGATTCGCCTGGCTGTCTGCAGCCGTTCTGGAGAACGGACTGCGCCGTCACAACACTGCGAACCGGCCTGTGGCCGTACGTCATGGCGGGTATGTTGGTTCAGGTGCGTGGCCGGTCCTGTCACCACGCCGGGACAGTCCAGAGCGTTTTGTCAGGGAACCGTTGGCTCTGACTCCGGTTCCTGCTTCAATGAGCCCAGAAACGCCAGCAGATCAGCAGCCTGCTGTGGTGTGAGGTCGCGGAGCATGCCGTCCGGCATCAGCGACTTTTTTTGCGGAACCAGCAGTTCCACATCGTCGGTGGACATTCGCAGGATCTCCGCCCTGCCCTCTCTGAAAGCGTTGAGGACTACGTGCTGTTCCGACTTTTCGAGAACGGTTCCGGTATGAGTGATTCCGGACGAAGTGACCAATACATACGTCTGATATTTCGGATCGATTTTTTTTGACGGATCAACCAGCGATTCCAGAATTTCATGGCGTTTATATTTGCCACCGACGTGACTCAGGTCCGGACCGATTGTTCCACCCTTTTCTTCCAGCCGATGGCAGTTGTTGCACTGCGACGACTTTGCCGTGAAAAAGAATCGCCGTCCATCCTCAACACTGCCCTTCAGGTTCAGGATTTGGGCCACATTGATGATGTTTCCCAGCCGCCTGGTTCTCTCGGATTCGGGCAGGAATCGTTCAAACAGGTCTCGCACGTTCGCGTCAGCATGATTAGCCCCCTGCGCAACGACGCGCTGCCGGATCCCGGCATCTGTGGACTGTTGTCCGACAAGGCGGGCCAGCATCAGTGCGGTTCGGCTGGAAGATAACAGTTTGCCGATTTCTTCAGTCTGTATTTCCACCGTTTGTTGCGTGGCGCGCTCCAGAATTTCAAAAACTTCCTGCGTTTCGGCATGTACCTCGCGTCGAGTGGCGACCGCCGTCCGAATAGCCTTTGCGCGTTCCTGTTCTGCTTCTGTGCGGAGTTGCTGAGCCTCCTCCAGACGGCGTTCCAGTTCCACGGTGTCCAGCTCTTCCGTTTCCGCCGGCTGATTGGCTTCTGTCCGGGCGACGTCGTTCGAGATACCCGGCAGCTGCATGATCCATTCCTGAATCAATTCCAGCCCCAGTTCATCATGGCGATTTGAACCGACATGCGGCATTCGTCCGCTGCCCCATTTGCAAAGACGATACAGCAGCACAGAGGCGTACGGGTCACCTGGGGTAACGATCTTCGCACCGGTGAGCCCAAAATCGCCGTGCATGGGCGCATTGACGAACATTGTGTCTTTCAGGGTTTGGTAATATTTCATGTCCATCTTCGCGTTTCCGCCGCCATCCACCACATGGCAGCCCGCACAGTTGACGTACAGGTACGCTCGGGCGCGCTGGTCGAGATCAGCAGTTCGATCATAGACGTCAGGCAGTGCCGGGAAGTCCGGCGGAGCCCGGTCCAGTGGTTCTTCGAACAATTCGATGTGGTTAAATGTCCGCAGCTGATTGTCAACGGCTTCCGGGTATGTGTGGTTCCCGTTCATTTGCACTGTTCTGAGACCCAGTACAAATCCGGCTGCGCGCGAGTGGCAGATCATACACTCGTTGCGACTGGGAACACGCCAGGTCTGCTGACGTTTACCTCCGGGAACCGATGCATCTCTGATTGTCAGCGGAATGTCCCGGCCGATTGCTTCGACGAGCGTGGCATCCGTTTGTTCATCGTTCCAGAGATACGAATAACCCAGCCAGTATTCTTCTTTATCCGCCTGTTTAACCATCATGCGAGTTTCAAGCCGACGTTGTGATGCCGGGTCCCCGGTCTCCATTTCAAGGGAGATTGTTTCAAAGTTAACGGTACCATTTGCAAATCCCCAGGTGTGGGCATCACTGCCGCGTTCCAGAAAATTGATTTTCGTTTCATCGGGCATAGCGACAAATCGCTGTTTGGAGGCACCATCAATCCACTGTCGTGCATTGACAGAAAACCCAATCACTCCAGGTGCGACTTCGTGCCTGCTGACCGATGTGAACAGACCCGTCTCGCTGAGCTTCCGCGGGAACTCAGTGTTTGCAGAGACATTCTCAGCTCGTATCAATTCGTACAATTCATTGCTCAGGAAATCCAGAAGGTAGATGTCCCCCTTGCGGCTGACTGCAAAACTGGAAAACTGCAGGGGTGTGTTGGCCAGGACATCGTGCTGAACAACCTGCTCATCTTCGAGACGGATACCCCAGATCATGCCATACTGATAGTCACCATAGAAATAGATTCCGTTGAGCTCCGGGAATCTGTCACCGTAATACACATACCCGCCGGTAATTGACCGACATTCGATGTGGTGATGTTCCACCACCGGTGGCAGAATCGGACCGGGGCCGGCTGGATCGCCCGGATGAAAGGGATGGGTTCCTTCCTGAACGCTCCACCCGTAGTTGCCGCCACGCTGCACCTTCCAGATCATCTCCCATAGGTCCTGGCCCACGTCGCCCACCCATAAATCACCGGTTTTCGAATCGAAGCTCATTCTCCACGGATTACGAAAACCAAAGGCCCAGACTTCGGGTCTGGCCCCCGGATAATCGATGAACGGGTTATCCTTCGGGATCGAGTAGGCCTTTCCATCTGCAGGATGGTCCACATCGATTCTCATGATCACCGACAAAAGATCATCCACACCCTGACCCGTTTGTTTAGGGTCGGCTCCGACAGAACTGTCACCGGTGGCGATGTACAGATACCCGTCTGGACCGATGATTGCTTCTCCGCCATTGTGTCCGCCGGACTGCCATTCGATGATGATCCTTTCACTTTCAGGAGGGCAGTGACGGGACGTCGATCCGACTGCCTGAAAACGTGAAACACGGCTGCGTTTGTGCGGCGGCAGTACTTCCACCGGTGGGATCTTCGAGCCTCGATTTCCATATTCCGAGTCCGGATATTTTTCATCCAGCTCTGCCTGCTTCGCCCGGGCTTTCTCCTGTTCGTCTTTGGTTACATTGTCTTCAGTTGATTCATCCTGTTTCACTTCAGGCTCTGGACCAACAGGACTGTGCGTGAAGACATAACCGTTTTGTTCGTAATCGGGGTGGAACGAAAACGCATACAGATTACGTCCGGTGTCAAGGAACAGCTCTCGTGATTCGGTGTCGGGGGTGTCACTGGTGAAAGCATAAATTTTGCCATTGTGTTCACCGACCATGATACGGTCTGTACCGGGCTCCTGGGCGACGCAAACTGGCCCTTCGAATTT
>CAUZPL010000222.1:0-3894 GCA_963581585.1 Planctomycetota bacterium | reverse complement strand
ACGTAAACGCTCCACAGTCGCCCATGATCTCCAGGTCTTCTGGTAGCCGCATGAATTCGCGGACACCCTGAACGGTGAACCGGCGCTGCTGACCCAGTGTGTAGCGACCGGTCGTACTGCCCGTTCCTTCGACGATCGCTTTGGATACCAGCATGCCATCGTAGGGTGGTCTTCGAAATATCTCATGCGCGTACAAATCGTCTCGCTGCCGGATGCGATGTTCGCTGCGTTTCTCGGTAACGAAATCAAAACTGGGGTCAACCAGGTCCTGACTATCGGGAAAAAAGAATTTCATCCGTCCTTACCCCATGCCTGGGTGTAGGCCCGGATCAGGACATTTGAGAGCAGGTTGATATGTCTCGGCACGTTCTGTAATTCATTCCATTTGAGACCGCCGAGTTCTTCCCAGCGTCCATTCGTCCAGCAGCAGTCGTCAGCAATGCGCCCCAGTTCTTTCTTCACATGATTCACTGCGTTTTTGTTCTGTACTTTGACACTGGGCATGATGCGATCCATGAGACGGCCCATGGCGCGAATGCCGGCACCGTGCATCAATCGACTCTTGACCGGTGGCTTGCCCCAGGCATCCGGGAAGACCTGGCTCACAGCGGTCCAGTAAGTCGTAAGGATGGCACAGATGCCATCGAAGTCAGTTTCGCCAGTGGCAATGTTGCGGTACGGAAAAAGACAACCGGACGGAGACGACAGACTCTCTTCGATCATCTTCACGATCGACGTGTCCGTGATGACGGCTTTCCTGCGATCTTCGTCCGATGTTGAACTACGTTTGATGAGCCTGTGCAGTGGAGATGAATCATCCTGATTCAGCCAGTCACAGATGGCCGATGGCATCTTTCGTGCCGCAAGTTTTGGTGGAAGTGTTGTGGAGACTTCAGGCAGCAATTCCGTGATGAGGCCAGGTGGCAGGCTCTTGGAACTGTTCACTCGCAAAAACTGATCACGTTGAAGACTGATCTCGTCGGCAATGAATGCACTGACTGGAATCGCCAGATTTTTGCGTTTGCTTTTCGACAACGCCAAGGCACGCTGCTGTCCATCGACAATCCACGCGGGTTTCTTTTTCTGCTGCCATGGGATTTCGAGCGTGCCGGCTGTTGCACACCCATCATTGACATCCGGGCCTCTGCTCGACTTAAATTTGGCGTCGGAAGACAACGCCAGAATAATGGCGTTTGGAAACAACACGTTATCAGAGTCGAGGTAGTCGATGATGTTCTTCACATGTCTCTTAACCTCTGGTCGCTGATAGCCGAGCAACTTCCCGGCCGCGTTTCGCGATATCCTTGACGTATCGGCAAGCTGCAACAGTTCCTCGCCAGTAATACTGAACAGAAACAGTGGGTGTTTCGCGTCCTGCTCGATCCGCAAAGCCCGGCGTTTGAGTGGTTGCTTTGCCTTAGCCATGGGCAGTCTCCAGGACGTCATGAAATAAAGTACGGAAACGTTTTTGCTCGCAGGCGTTACCTCCGTCACGAAGTTCTCTGAGAAGCCGGGATTGGGTTACTGATGATTCTCGTTTGATTGCCCGGCGGATATAACGGGTTACGTCCGTGTCCGTCATGGGAGTCCGGTCGTACTTCTTCAGTTCCGGAGCTTCTTTGAGAAGCGTTTCAAAGAGGTTCGAAAGTCGGTTAAGAGTGGGATTGCCTCGTCGTGTTTGCTGCAGTGCGTAGCGCGCAAGCCGGACGTTCAGTGACCGACGAACTCCACCGACATAGTACTGCAACCGTGCATCTGCCGGCACCACGTGTGCTGACAGTTCGCCGAGTTGCTCAGTACCTGCCGAAATGATCGAGAGCAAATTAGGCGTCTCCAGTTCTTCGCGTGCCAGCAGCACGTCGTCGTAGAGAGCATGCAGGTAGTTTTGTGATGCAACCACGATGAGTGGCTGATCGGGCATCTCTGCTGCCAATTCGGCGATGCTGTGTGGTCTCTCACGGCCCCATTCGAACTCAGTAACCGCTTTCCACCAGGCGGCCCTTTGATCCATGTGTGCCGCGCCCACGTCGTTCACAACAACTGTGTCGGGGTGCGGGTTCGAAAACGTTGCCGAATATGGCTGCAATTGTTCGTCGATGGAAATCAGGCCGTAACCGGCAGAGGCGATCCAGATGTTGATTCGGCGTTTTGGCGTGCCCAGTTCAGGCAGATCTCTGGCGACGGCCCAGTGGTCCCCTGCGTACAACCGTTTCGCTGACACAGTGTCCTCTGTCGCAGTCTCAAGCCGGTTCCCCCAGCGGCGCGCCCGTTGCTCTGCGGAAACCTGTGGAATACCACGCAGCCGCATTCGGTCAGGCGGAGTCCGCGTTTTTTGCTTGGTACAGGTGACGACAATATTCACAGTTCCAGCCAAAGTTCTTCCCCATTCAGGCGAGTCAGACAGACCGCCTAACGAATCCCAATCAACTTGTGCATTTGTGTACTTAGCTTCCACTGAGGGTGCGTCATGCAGTAATCAACGGCTCCCAGGCAGTTGTCGTTACGAACCTGGCCATCCATGGGCTGCAGATAGAAATGATCGAAATCCCAGTCATTGAACATCTCCGGACTCAGGGCATCCTGCGGATACACAAGCTTCAATTCGTTGCCACTTCTAACCACAACTTCCGTATTGGCTTTGGGGCTGACACAGACCCAGTTAACGCCGTCAGGTACTGGAATGGTCCCGTTGGTCTCGACGGCGACTTCAAATCCTTCCACATGCAACGCCCTCAGCAACGGCAAATCAAGCTGCAGGAGCGGTTCTCCCCCTGTGCACACTACGAACGGTTGCCCTGCACCAGACCATAAGGCCGCAAGGGTTTCAGCTAACTCTTCCGCCGTTTCAAACTGTCCACCGCCTTCACCGTCAGTGCCGAAAAACTGTGTGTCACAAAATCGGCAAATTGCAGTCGGTCGGTCCTGCTCACGGCCAGACCACAAATTGCACCCAGCGAACCGACAGAACACTGCCGAACGACCGGCGTGATAGCCCTCGCCCTGCAGAGTCAGATAGATTTCCTTAATCGAATAGATCATCACGCCCGCCCGCTTGCTGCCTGGTAGACAACCGGATCTGACACGCCAATTTCTGCAAATCCTTCCAGTCTTAAGAGACATGCATCACACCGACCGCAGGCATGTCCCTCCGCTGAAGGGGCGTAACAGGTGCTTGACAACGCGTAGTCCACACCCAGTTCAACACCTTTGCAAATGATCTCCGCCTTGGTCGAATGAATCAGTGGAGCGTGAATTCTGATTCGCTGCTGTGATTCCACAGCCTGTTTTGTGGCAAGGTTTGCCATCTCCTCGAATGCCGCGAGGTACTCCGGTCGACAGTCGGGATATCCGGCGTAGTCGAGGGCATTCACTCCCACGAAAATATCGAAAGCGTCGATCGACTCTGCATGAGCGAGCGCACATGACAACAGCAACGTATTTCTCGCTGGCACGTAAGTGACTGGAATCGCGGCATTCATCTCGTCAACGGTGCGGTCGAAAGGAACCTCAATGTCGTCGGTCAGAGCGGAATTACCGATTCCTCGAAGATCTACCTCCATGAACCGATGTTCTTCAACCTGCATCGCGTCGGCCGTCTTGACTGCAGCGTCGATCTCTGCCTCATGTCTTTGTCCGTATTTGACGGTCAACGCGGAAACAATGAAGCCTTCCGCTTTGGCGATTGCCAGAGCGGTCGCTGAGTCGAGGCCACCGCTCAGTAAAACTACCGCTCGTCGCTCCGTCATTTGCGCCCCGCCTCCTGAACATCTGTGGCGACCTTGCATCGACTATTGGTGACAACAATACCACAGTATCGCAGGATGTGTCAACGAAACTGCGCCAAGAGTCCAGACACTGTTGAGCGCAGTTATTCTGCCCATGCGTGTTCCAGCA
>CAUZPL010000221.1:0-3950 GCA_963581585.1 Planctomycetota bacterium | reverse complement strand
GTTGCGCTGTCGATACTCAGTACTTCACTGGCTGATGATGCTGTGTTACTTGTTGGCGTTGCTGCAGCGTTGGAGGACGGTCCGGTGCTTGCGTCTGTACTACGTGAACTGGGCCGGAGACCGGAACTTGCTGCAGATGACCTGCTGCTGCAAAAGCTTGAGTCGGAAAATCCGGTCGTACGAGCCGAAGCGATCCGGTCGCTTGCGAAACGCGAAAGCAAGACTGCGGTCGACCACGTTGGACGTTTGCTCAGAGAGACAGATTCAGACGTCAGACTGGCTGCAGCAAAAGCCGCAGGACGACTCGGTGCCGTGGACACGAAAAATATGTTGGTGGAGTTTGCCGCGGGCACGCAGCACACGCTGATTGCGGCCAGTCTCGATTCGTTGCGGGAATTGCAGGACAGCCGGGCGGTTGTGGCAGCGACGGACGCACTTGTTCATCGGGAAACGCAGGCAGCCGCCATCAGGTATCTCAATCAATTCGGGACGCCGGATCAGATCGACGTCGTTGTTAAGGCTGCCGAAGGGAATCCGGCATCGGAGTTTCAGAGCTACGCTGTACGGACGCTTAGTGCATGGCAGCAAAACTTTGTGGAATCCCGTGAAAGAATACAGACCGCAATCGCCGCTGTCCATGGGCACAGCGGTCAGCCACTTGCCTGGCATCTTTCCGGACCACTTGCCGACACGGCAGCGGATCTTCTGCTGGGCGAATTGAAAGGCACGCAGAAAAATGGTCTGCATGTGTCGGACAGTGATGGCTTTTCCATAGTGATTGCTGAAGGAGCACCAGCGACACTCACCTTAGAAAAATCTGTGAATGCCGATTCAGTGTGGATGGCGTGGACGCCGATTCGAGTCGACAATCCAACGAATATTGAAATACTGACGTCCGCCACCGGTCATCTGACGCTGTGGCTCAATGGTGAAGAGATTTATGCACAAGACAAGTCGCAGGAATTTGTGCCTGATTCGGGTCGCTTTCCAACGAGTTTGAAAAGTGGAACGAGCCTGCTGGTTGCCAGAGTTGAGCCTGGCATTAACGAATCAGGTCGATTTCAATTGCGATTTCGACGACGCAGTTCCAGGGCAGAACACGAACGACTGATCGCCTATGCCCTGAAGAGCAGTGGCGACGTGAATCGTGGACGTGACATCTTTGCGAATGCTGAAAAGTCGTTGTGTGTGCGGTGCCACCGACTGGGTCCGGAAGGCGGACGCGTCGGCCCCGATCTGACTGGCATCGGCAGTCGATTCTCACGAATTCACCTGATTGAATCGATTCTGGAACCCAGTCGCAGCGTTGCTCCGAGCTACTCGACAATTGTCGTTGCGTTGAAAGACGGGAAAGTGATGTCGGGCATTCGTATCTCGGAATCGAATGAAATGCTTGTACTTGGCGACAATCAGGGCAAACTTCATCAGATCGTCACACCGGACATTGAGGAGATTGCGACCCAAACAGTGAGTACCATGCCTGAAGGACTGGAAAAGAAACTCACAGATCGCGAATTTTCCGATCTGCTCGCATTTCTTGAATCAGAAAAATCCGTACGCGGAAAATGATGCTGGCGTCTTGACTTTAACTCATTCTGCAGGAAGTTCCTTATGATTCATTCGACCATCAGGTCAGCGGTCATTGCCCTCGTATTTTTCAGCGGAGGATTTTCATTGAGTGAGGAGTCAACATCGCCGGATATCGTTGTGCGTGAGGACATCGTCTACGGCCGGGTACATGGAGCGGGACTGCTGGCAGACATCGCTTTCCCTGCAGCAGGCAAACCTCTTCCGGCAATTATTTCTGTCCACGGTGGACGCTGGTACGGTGGACACAAGAAAGACGCTTCGACCATCGTGGTTAAGCAGTGGGCGGAGTTCGGGTTCTTTGCAATGTCGATTGATTATCGACTTGTCCGTGCCACACCCGCTCCGGCATGTTATCAGGATCTGCAGTGTGCCATTCGCTACGTGCACGCCCATGCGAAGGAACTCAATGTCGATCCGACCCGCATCTTTCTGATGGGGCAGTCAGCCGGCGGACACATGGTGTCACTGGCGGCAACATTGGGTGACGGACCCTTCAAACGAACCGGTGGCTGGGAAGACGCCAGTAACGACTTCCGTGCTGTGATCAGTGTGGCGGCCAATTACGAATTGACAACACTGAGCTGGGGTAACATCTGGACACCGTCTTCCGGTGACGCGACAGAGGCGCGAGAACTTGCATCACCGGTCAATCACGTGTCGAAAGACATGAAACCGATTCTGATTCTGCATTCCGACAACGACGGTTCTGTCCCGATTGATAATGCGTTGTTAATGGTTGATGCTCTGAAAACGGCCGCCGCCACGTACACGTTCCATCGCTACCCGGACAAGGGACACATGGGAATCACCGAAGAAGTGATCCATCGTGCCCGCGAGTTCATCGATCTGTACTCGAGGTAGGGTGAGAGGGATCGTCAGTTTTCGGAAAGCTGTACCCCGATGGGCCTCCACGACGGCAGAACTGCATGGCGTTCGACTGGCTGATCCGGAGGATCAGCAGTGAACAGCAGGAAACCGTTGATTGAGGTTTCGGGCACTGGTGCGACTTGGGTCCTGTCGCTTTGCCCCGGCTGTGCAGACGAGGGTAACTCGAAAACGCTGTCCACAACTGGATTCGATGCAGTCTCTCAATCCTGCTTTAAGAATGACTACTGGTCATGTTTCAGGTCTTCTCAAAAAAACGCATTGTTGCTGAGCCCGGTTTCAATCGATGGAAAGTGCCACCCGCATCGATTGCCATTCATCTTTGCATTGGTTCGGTCTACGCGTGGAGTATCTTCAATCCTACTGATAGGCGTTTTAATGCTCGCTTTTACCTATCTTCACGCGCGAGGTTAATTCTACTCCGTTAATTCTGTTCTCTCCTGTTCTCTCCTGTTCTCTCCTGTTCAATCCGTCCACCACGCAGCCCGAAACGGGGAAGATTTTTTTGAACCGTTCCCAATCTTTACTCCACACGCTCGACGTCGATCGGAAAGACCTGCGTGCCGCCGGGACCGACGGCGGAGATCGCCAGCAGCCGGTTCGGTCCGACCTGGATCAGGTCGGCATAGCACGAGATATTGATGCCGGGCTTGCCCCAGGTCGTCGTGTGGCTGGTCAAGGTCACGCGATCGGTCCAGGTTTGCCCGCCGTCGCTGCTGAATACGACATGCACGCCGGGTCAGCCGTAGACGCACGCGACGACGCCGTTATCCAGCACGGCCAGCGTCGGCCAGACGTGCTGCAGATGCGGCGGGGTTGGTATCGGGTCGGTCCAGGTCTGGCCCATGTCATTGGACCAACTGGTGTACATCGGTTTGTAGGGGGCGTGGCACCTTCGGTGCGCATGATGCACAGCAGTCGACCATCGGCCAGCTGCGCCATGCTCGGCTCGCAGTACCCATCCCAGTCGCCAGGGAAATCCGGGTGCGGATCCTGGGCGTCGTAGGCGACGGTGGTGACGTACCGCCAGTTCAGGCCCTTGTCCTTTGAAATCGCGATCATCGTACGGTACTGCGCGTCCCCTTCCAGCACGCCATACATCGTGGCCAGCAAATCGCCATTGGGTAGCTCCAGCAATTTTCCCTTGTCAAAGAGGGGGGTAAAACGATCCCTTCGGCGTGTTCTTGGACACGTTGCTGGGAAACGTCGACAGGTCCACGTGCTTATTCGGCAGCGGCGAGGAATTGCTCTTCAGTAAAACGCGCGATGTAAACCTTGCTATCACCCCACAGCCTGCGGTAGTTATCGCCGGCGTAGTGCATGATGTAATACGCCACGATGATCGTGCCGTCTTGGGTCTGCGTACCGTTGGCGTAGCCGCAGTTACCGTTGGGCGCGTCCCACGCCAGGGACACACGGTTGGCATAGTCCCAGCTCTCCCCACCGTCGTAACTGAGCATGGCCGCGGCGTCGAA
>CAUZPL010000220.1:0-3959 GCA_963581585.1 Planctomycetota bacterium | reverse complement strand
TAACCTTCAGTGGCGTTGGTACTTAAAGATAGGCATTGGGTTTGATTTGGTCACACAATAAAATAGCAGACCCAAGTGTGGGCAACGATCCCAGTTCGCTGGCCGCGACGGTTCACCTGGGCAGCAACCGTTTCCTGAGCACAGGCGCGTACAAATGTAACACGCCGTCGGGCGATAAAACCCTGAAGACCATTCATTGGCACCGTGAAGGTCTGCCACCATCGCAACCCAGAGGCCACCGACCGTGAACCAGACTTTCAAAGCCTCGTCTGTATCGGACGAATTGCTGCTCAACTTTCACCTGATGCATCCCGGAGGCGACAGCTGGCCCGGCGATCCAAACGCCGCATTTTGCATCGACGGCAAGTATCACCTGCATTACATCCTCCGACATCCGTGGCAAGACAAGGTTTCGTATTCTTTCGTGCACATCACGAGCATGGATCTGCTCCACTGGACGTGGCAGACAACGAAGCTCCAGCCGTCGTTCACCGGACACGGCATGTTCAGCGGGACCGGCTTCATCACGAAGCAGGGACGTCCTGCGGCGATCTATCACGGCTACAATTCAGGATGGAATCAGATCGCCATCGCGAAAGACAACGACCTGTCAGACTGGGAGAAACCTTACGCACTCGAGCCGAAGACGGTCGACGGAAAACCAGCCGAGATGCGACATTGGGACCCCGACTGTTTCACGATCGGAAACAACTATTATGCCATCTCCGGTGGGCCAAACCCACCGCTCATCAAGTCTTCGGACCTCATGAACTGGACGGTCGTCGGGGACTTTCTGAGTCACCAGCCGCCGGATGTGGCGATCGGTGAGGACGTATCGTGTCCCAACTTCTTCCCGCTCGGGGATAAGTGGATGCTGCTCTGCATCAGCCATCCTTTCGGCTGCCGGTACTACCTGGGCGCATGGGACGCGGAAGCAGAACAGTTCGTTCCGGAGCAGCACGAGCGTATGAACTGGCGCCGTCCGGATCAGTCGATCTACAACACGAAGTATCGCGATTTCTTCTCACCCGAAAGCGTCCTGACGCCGGACGGCCGGCGCGTGATGTGGGCCTGGTTTTGCACCCTCGACGAGGCGATCAACCAAAAGACCGTGCAGTCTCTGCCGCGTGAGCTCAGTCTGGGAGCGGACCGCGGCTTGAGGATTCGGCCACTCCGCGAGCTGGAGACTTTGCGGCACGACGCCGTTGTGCTCAGCGACATCACGGTTACGCCGGAGGAAAGTTCACACAGCGCCGAGCAGACCCGGCACCTGGCGGATCTGGACGGAGATGCCTTTGAGTTGAGCGTCAGCGTGGACCGGCCGGAGACCGAGCGGAAACGGTTCGGGCTGCAGCTCTTTGCCGACGAGGACGATCCGGGTCTGGAGATTATGATCCGGCCGGAAACGTCGACGATCCGGGTGGGAATGACCGAAGCGCCGTTCGCGGTCGCCGATCTGCCGGAAGGTGAAGACATCCAGCTGCGCATCTTTGTCGACAAGTATCTCGTTGAGGTCTTCGCGAACGAACGGCAGAGTTTGGTCGCGGCGCACATGAACTACCAGGTCGCCAGCGGCTTGAGGGCCTATACCTATGGCGGACCGACAAGAATCCGGAAGGTCGAGATCTGGAAGATGAAGGCGATTAACCAGGGGATCATCGAGGCGAGAGAACGTAGAATCTGGGAGCCGCAGCATTCCTAATTTGGCGTACAAGCCCGCGGTTGGATTCCGCGTTTTGCTACGACAAGGGCTACACCTGGAAAAATGTACGATTGGCGCCGAACACGCCGGACATGAAGCACGGGCTATGTCCCTCGGATCTCGTCCGAAGACCGAAGACTGAAGACTGAAGACTGAATGCATCTCCTGGGATAAACCCCTCGGTACCTCCAATTCGCTTGTCTTTTCAGGATCACCCAGCGAAGCGAGCACAATTCAATCCCGGTTACGCAGTATGTCACAGAATTTCGACCGTCAGCTGACCTCGTCGCAGTTTGTCGATGATCCGTATTCCACCGGCCGCCAACTCCGCAGCGAGGCGCCTGTCTATTGGTGTGAACCGTGGGGCGCCTGGGTGCTTTCTCGTTATTCCGATATCAGATCCGTCTACACGGATGCGGTCCGATTCAAGTCGCGGGGCCGCATTAACGCGCTGTTCCAGCATCTGCCGCAAGAAACCCTTCAACAGCTTGCTCTCCTGCAGGAACACTTTTCAGCCGGACTCCTGCATTGCGATTTGCCCGACCACACCCGCCTGCGCAACCTGGTCAGCCAGGCGTTTACGCCACGCGTCATTGCCGGCATGCGCCGCCGCATCCAGGCATTGGTGGATGAGTTGCTGGACGCCGTCAAGTGTCAGGGACGAATGGATGTCATTGAGGATTTCGCTTTTCCCTTGCCGGCGACCGTCATTTCCGAGCTGTTGGGAATCCCTCCGTCGGACCGGGATCAGTTCCGCGAATGGGCTGGCGGGATCATTTCTTTTCAAGGCAACGCTCGACCAAGCGTCGAAAGTGTGCTCCATGCCCAGGATTGCGTGCGCGAAGCCAGGGCCTATTTCGGTGAATTGTTCGAGCAGCGGCGGCGCGAACCTGCCGGCGATCTGATCAGCGGCCTCGTGGCAGCCGAAGAGCAGGGGGATCGGCTCAGCGAGGCGGAGTTGATGACAACTTGCGTGACGTTGTTGGTGGGCGGACACGAGACAACCACGAGCTTAATCTCCAATGGCATGCTGCTGCTGTTGGATTTTCCCGATCAAATGCGGAGCTTAAGAGACGACTTGTCGCTGATATCATCAGCGGTCAAGGAAATGTTGCGGTACGAAAGCCCGGCTCAACGTGGCTTTCGCCTGGTCGCACAAGACACCGAGATCGACGGTACGCCGATTCGGCAAGGGCAACTGCTATGTCTGCTGTTGGGTGTTGGCAACCGGGACCCCGAACATTTTCCCGACCCAGACCGCTTCGACATCACGCGCGAAGCCAAGCAGCACTTGGCCTTTGGCGGAGGCATCCATTTCTGTTTGGGAGCACCGCTGGCCACACTCGAAGCTGAGATCGCCTTGGCGACACTTTTAATGCGATTCCCTGACATGAAAATCGAGCGTGGTCGCCCTGAGTGGGCAGATAACGCGATGTTGCGCAGGCTGAAATCGTTACCGGTCGCATTTTAATTGGCAACGACTGTTCCAGCCAACAGGTGCTTGATGGAAAACGATGTCTGCCTTCATTTTTGCAGATTAGAAAAGAATCGCGGATTACTTAAACTAGGAAAGGCGATGTTTCCGTATTACTCGCCCTCGGGGGACGCATGGCGCAGACGATCCAGGTCCTCGTAGTTGTGCAGGTTCATACCGTTTGCTTTGCGCACGTCGCTGACGGTGACATGCTGCGACGGCACACGAACGAGCCTGGCGAAGTCGATCTGGTGAACGTTCTCCGGCACCCAGTCCCCTTCAAGCATCAACGACGATCCGGGGTTGTTCGCCGGGTGCGGCCGATCATCCGCCCGCACAGGTTGCCGAAGAAGCTGACCCTGTTGAAGCAGCAGGCAAAACAGAATTGCCAAGCAGATTCGAAATGTACCGTTGCGGTTCATCGTGAATTTAGTTTGTCGAACGTTTCAGGTCGACGATTGCGGAGTCGGGGGTTGGTGCGCGTGGGTCCCGTGCTGGGTATGTCACTCAGCACAATCGCATCTGCCTCCGTTTTCTCCGCCAGGGGCGAGCCCGTGCGGTCAATGATTAAACTTTGCTGTGGATGCGTGAATACAACGTGGACGTCGTTCTCGTTCGCCCGGACTCGCATCCGCCATCGGTTCAGCTCGCCGTAGCCGCCATAGGCCGGGCAAACGATCAGGTCGGCACCGCCCAGCGCCAACAGCCGTGCCGGTTCGGGCAACGCGCGGTCAAAACAGATCATCACCCCAACCTTTATCGAGCCTGTGTCGAAGACGGGAT
>CAUZPL010000219.1:0-4023 GCA_963581585.1 Planctomycetota bacterium | reverse complement strand
GGATCCCCGCTACATCCGGCGTTACCCGCACGAGTTTTCAGGCGGCCAACGTCAACGAATCGGAATCGCCAGGGCGCTGGCCCTCGAACCGGAACTGATCATAGCCGATGAACCGATCAGTGCCCTTGACGTCTCGATCCAGGCTCAGATCTTGAATCTGCTGCAGCTGCTGCAGGACGAGCTCAAGCTGACCTATGTCTTCATTGCACACGACCTGTCCGCGGTCCGCCACATCAGTGATCGTATCGCCGTCATGTATTTAGGCCGCGTCGTCGAATTGGCAGATCGCGACACGATCTATCGAGCAGCAGCTCATCCCTATACGCAGGCGTTGATCTCGGCGGTGCCAGTGCCGGATCCCAAAGTGGAGCGGAAGCGGCGCCGGATCGTCCTCAAGGGTGAAGTTCCCAGCCCCATGAACCCTCCCTCAGGCTGCCCCTTTCATCCGCGCTGTCCGCTGCGCGAGGACCGTTGTGTGACGGAAACACCGAGCTTTCGTCAGATCGCGCCCGGCCATCACACTGCCTGCCATTTGGCGGAATAGTCCGAACCCGGATTATCTTCGAGGAATTGCGGTTCCAACCTGAAGTCTTGCGACGTCAGTTGGGGTGCTGACCAGGTAGCTGCGAAAAGTCCAATAGAACCGGCATTTGAAATTTCCTATTTTACACATGCATCCTAGTGTGTTGAATTTCGGCCCTGTTCGGCGTCAATTAGATGAACACTTCTCGTTGCCTCAATGAGAAATGTTACCGAAATCCAGTCGGTCCGTTTGAGTGGAAATGGAGGCCTTCTGAACGATCCAGAGTGCCTCCGACGCTTTGACGCACCGTCGAGTCGGTTATCCCTTGCTGAGTTGCGTCTCCGCAGTGCTCTGCGTCCGTTTCACCGACTGATCACATCGTAGCACAGCCAACAACTCGCTTTGAACACCTGAGTCCATGCCTCAGAAAATCTCGGGGGTCTGGGGGCTGGCCCCCTGCGACGGCACTGGTGTGATGAGGCGTGCCTCCGACCCCTTGGTGTCCAGACAGGCGTAGACCATTTTCCTGGCCATCAGTTTTCGCCATCGCTTCACCCGACGCTGAAGAGTGCGTAGTTGACCAATGTGATGTTCGTCAGGAAACTCCTCGCTGAGCCTCGCCAGCACTGCCTTTGCCGTGATGTCTGGTTGCTTCTCAAGCCATTCCAGAATCCGAGGCCACGCATTCACGAACGGATCTGATCGTGTTCGCCAGTGTCGCTCTTTCGGCGTTTGCTGCTGGTGAGTTGGCCGTGCGTCACCTGACTTCCACAGGGTTGGCAACTCTGACAGAAACTCCGACAGCGGCCTGTTGACGGGATGGTCGCTCATTGTGCCTGAAAGATTTGCCAACGCCGACTGGCACTCGCGAATTCGATGGAGTAGCTCCACTGGATCGAGTTTGTCTCGTGTGGCCTGAACAATCTCTTTCTGTTCGTCCGACGTTTTCGCGTGTTCGAGCAGGCGGTCACACGGTGTTTTCGGATCGCGAAAAATACGAGTCAGTTTCGAACCGTCTCGATGCTTCGAAAGCAACTTGAACGAGGGCTGGAAGTAGTTCACGTAGAGACGAGCTGACGCATAGAGCGCTGCCAGTGCCTGACCCGCTACCACTCCTGAGAATCGTTCCGGACCTGCAAATCGCCGAATGATATCTCCGTTCTTTTGCTCAATCCACGCCTGGTCATTGCTCTTGTATGGCCGCGAACGCGTAAAGTCGATGTTCTGTTCCCGGCAGTATGAAAGCAACGTTTCATTGATGAACGCGCTGTCATTGTCGGAATTTATGCCGCGAATGCGCATCGGAATCTGCAACGCCAACACGGACAATCCCTCAACAACGAGGGTTTGTTCGCGGGCCAGCAATGGCACAGCTTCAGTCCAGCCAGAGCACACGTCAGTCATGACAAGACTGTGAATCTTCTCGCCAGCTGGCTGGCCACCACAATGCACCACAAAGTCGACTTGTGTAAAGCCGGGATCAGGCTCATTCCACTCCGCAAAAGTCTTGATAGTGATCGCCTGACTCGGTTTCGTCTTCGACCGTTTCACCTTGCGCTTCCTGGCCGTGGTGCGATTTGTCCTCAGCAGACGATCCAGAGTGGAAGCGCTCGCCGCAAGCAGTTTCACCCTGACTTCCGGAGCGAGTGCAAGATGACCGTGCTGCTCCATGGCATCAACGTAACGTGGCATCACAGCCTTCAGTCTCTTGCCGCAGATCCGATCCGCCGCTTCCCAAACGACAATCAACGCTTCGTGAACGGCCTCGTCGTATATCTTGCGGCCTTGCATCTTCTCTGACTTGCCGTTCGATGACTCATCGAAACGCAACAGCCGAATTGCGTGCTTCCGATGCGAGCCAGTGACCGCGACGAACTCATCAAGAATCCTCGTTTTCTCCAGCTTGCGCGATTTCCGGTACCGCGAACGCAACGCGGCAACCAATTCTCGCCTGGACGCATAGCTTACTGTGTCATTCATGGCGTGCCTCCCGATGACCGAATTTCGGTAACATCCACTTGAGGCAACTACCCTACGAAAGTAGCGCTTTCGATGACGCAGCGCGACCGGAAAAACTATTTGTCGCTAGACACCGCCCTTTTGCCCGTACCACTGCCTTGGGACACGGACACGGAGGTTCTTTGAGAATGCGGCCCACGGTCGAAACACCCAGATGGAGACCTGCGCGACTGAGCACCTGGGCGATCTTCACCTTGCCCATACTGGGACACAATATCTTGAGACGCTGTACTGCATAGCGTACGAAATCCGGGAACCGATTCACTGGCTCGTGAAGCTGCAGGAGTGCATCAGCACCTTCTTCGTCGATACGCTTCATCCAGGAGCCAATCGTGGCAGCGGTCACGAGGAAGGTTTTTCCCGTTTGTGCCGCTGACCATCCCTGCGCTGCTCGCAATTCCAGAATCGCCATCCTTTCGACGGACTGATATTGCGGCCGGCGATGAGGGGGGATCCGTTCCATGCGGGCATCCTTGATGCGGATTTGCTCCTGCAACAACGAAACCAATGCCGTGAGGCGCTGTAGTTCACTTTTCTGTCTGAGGCGAGGGTTGATACTATTCGCCGCCCAACCCCGAGTGTAGGACGTTGCGTACTGCGCTAACGAAATCACATGCAGTAAGGATGACCGAACGTGCTTGTTCCAGGACTTGGGAAGACGGATTCGGGGCGCGGTTTTAGCGGTCATCGTGCTCTCTGTACTTCTCCCATATGGCTCGCTCAGAACACCATAACATCAAAACCAGCAATGAGTTGCCGCTATTTGCCCAAATGCCAAAGTCCCTGGACCAGCACACAGGCTGATAGTAGCTGTGAAGCGTTCGAACAAAGACGACGGTGCGCCAGCAATTCCCGCTGGCGTGTCCGCCCGTTTCCGTACGGCAAATTCAACGCAAACCTCGCCAATAAGGGCTCAATCAACGTTGCGAATCGCATTGGGCATGCGACTAATCACCGGTAAACTTTACGAAACACAAGCTGTGCTCACTGGCGTTTCCTCGGGGTTTAGGCTGTTTTTCGACCCAGCGGGAATTGCTGCCCGAATAGACCTTTTTTGAGTGTGCCGTCACGGGGAGCGCAACGGGTACTTTGACTTATGTCCTGGGCGTCCCGGAGGCTCCCGTCGTACAGACGAACCGGATTGATTCCATATCTCGGATGGATTCTGATCGCGAATTACGGCAACATTCAGTCGATTCACCTGCCGCCAGTTTCCCAGACCACGGATTTCCGATGGAAGCGTTTCGCAACACCTCAACATTTCTGGTTCCCTGTTTTGCGTTGGTCGTTTGCGCCTTCACGTTGTGCCACCCGACGAATGAACTCCTGGGGCAGACCAGTTCGGAAGAATCGGTCAGCGTCTTTCAACGGCCGTTTCAACAGGCTGCGGTGAATGAATTGCAGAAGCAGATGATACTGCTGTCGCGAACGGGCAACCGTGACGGGGCGGAAAAGGCTGCCGCAGCCGCTACCCGGCAAAT
>CAUZPL010000218.1:0-4039 GCA_963581585.1 Planctomycetota bacterium | reverse complement strand
TGGTTGCTTGAAGTGTGCGTCGCCGCAGTTAATTGGCCGGACTATCACGGAAACATTTGAGCTGAAAGTAGAATCCGAGCGGGATCACGCTTACGATTTCTCAAAGGTGACCAATGAACGCTCAGAATGCCTACAAGTTCAGTGCGGTAGCCAGTATCGTCATGGTCCTGCTGGCGGCCGTGACGGTGTTGTTGAGGATCTGGGGCGATCCTTTGGAGATCGCATCAAAGCCGGAAGTGTGGTTGACGGTCGCGACTCTCTTCGGAACCTCGATACTGATTTTTGCGATCACCCGCGAGATGGTCAAAGTTGCCAAGACCAACGCCCCAGCGGACGATCCTCCGGCGGATGAATGATCTGGTTCGTTGGCGTTGGGGTGTGCGGTTTCGGGGAATCAGGCTGAAAAAGGACCCGCTGGCATACTCTTCCGCAGTTCGGTTCTAACGCCATCCGAAATGCGGAATGATTCGGGCTCTTAATGGCGGGTTGTGGGCCGTCATGACACCCGACCGAAGTCTGTGTTCCCAAGTTCAACCATCTGTTCACGAACCTCGTCGGACAGATCATCACAATTCAGGATCAGTCGCCGAAGCTGGTCCCAGCGGGCAGGTTTCATCCCGCAATGCACCAAATATGCACCAGAGGTTTCTGCGGCAGTCCGGGTTCCCGGTGTTTTGCTGTCTGAAGCGCTCAGGGGTTCGAGTCCCCTATCCTCCAGACATCGGCTTCGCGTACTGACGCGAAGCCTGGAAAATCCGGGTTTTTCCGGGCTTTGTTTTGCGCGCTCGCCTCTGACTTCTGCGGGTTGCACACGGTTGCCACCCCCGCTGCACTATCTATGCAAAAAAGTTTGAGTCGCTGCGCTCTGAATGTTATCGTCAGTTACAATGCGATAGTGTTCCTGGGCAGTCTTCTCCGTGTGTCCGCAAATTGCCGTCACCACATGAGTTGCTAATGCTCTGGCCAACTCAGTCGCGCGGGTGGCTCTGAGGTTCTGCCACCGCTTTGGCCAGACCTCAAGCCCGGCATGCCTGATGATTCGACCAAGCTGAGTGCCCATGTTTCTGAGATTGCCAGTCCTGATCGGGAATCAAGCTCTATTCATTCAGAGGTAAACCACAATCGTGGATAAACAAACAATCTTCGGAAACATACACAGAGAGAGATCGATAGTTTATCTGAGCAACCGCAAAGTTGCGTGCACCTCACTAAACAATGTTCTGCGCAGAAATGGTTTTACCTTCCGATCCACTGCCGTAATCGATCTTGAGGAATTCAATTTCATATTTACGTTTGTTAGAAACCCCTAGGATCGACTTGTATCAAGATATGCCCATCTGAGGAGGAGAATACTTGAAATAACAGATCAGGGAGACGCCATCAGAGGAACCCCTGCAGACAAGAGTATTCTATCCATTTTTGGCGAAGAGCCTGTATCCGTTGATTCATTCACCTTCAAGAGTTTTGTTGAACACATAAACGTCGTGGAGGATCCACACTGGCTTCCGCAGACTTCTCTTTTCGGCGGCTATCTTGACAGTATCCATTTCATCGGCAGATTTGAAACCCTTCAACAAGATTTCAACACTGTCTGCGACCGAATTGGAATCGTCTGGCAGGAACTTCCCCACCGAAACAAATCTGAACACAAACACTACACCGAATACTACGATGACGAGCTAAGGGAGATTGTTACAGAAAGATATGCAAGCGACATTGATCGCTTCGGATATGAGTTTGGAGAATGAGAGATCACAATGCGTGATTTGCTCTTTATAGCCGTGCGGGCGTGTTACTCAGAACGGCAATTCACCGGTTCAGCAGGCGCCGAGGCAGGGCTCCTTTTGATCTCGAACTATACGGCAGCATGGATCGCAGATCCAAAAACCAGTGCCGACGACACGCACTCTTCCGTTAGTCCGTCGATGTAGCGAAACCGGTACTTGAGAGGGCAGCTCTGGTAAGTCCGAATCGCCGAGTAACTGATGTAGTCTCGAACCGGTGGCGACGCGATCGTAATCATGATCGCACCTCAGCCATGTTCTTCATAGCGTCAATCAGCTCGCTGGCCTGCCGGATGGACAGGTCTTCGACGCGACTCAGATGAAAACGCTCCTGAACCACACTGTTGGGATCAAGTCGGCGCCTACGGGCAATGGCAAAGATCGCCCGTTGCTGACTGGAAGTCAGCGTCCCCGAGTCACGATTCTTCGAGCCATTGGGGCCAGGTCTGGCCATCACCAGCGAGGAGCAGGGTTCCACCCGTACAGATCCACAAGGCGTTGACCAGAAACACCATGACATTCAATCGAGCGTTGTTCATCGAGTGCTCCGGGGTGTGGCAGTCAATACGAGCGGGACCAGGCGGCACGCGTTCCCTCGGGCTTTCCTGGATTTTCCTCGTTGGCAAATTTCCAACGGGGCGTTTCGTAACGAATGGCCAGTTCCGGCGACAGGAGTCGTTTTCCCTTTTGGGGGTGCATGCTGTGCATCAGGCGATCGAGGATACCGGTGGTCAAGAGTGTTCGCTCGACGGGATAGGCCGGTTTCTTCGTGTGGATCATGTGTTCAATTCCCTGCAGCAGTTCCGTGAAGTGCGGAAATGGGATGCCCGGTGTTTTCATCCAGCAGGCAAACGGTTCGGCCTGATGTTGGACCTGGCAGGCGACGGCGAGTTGACAACTGTACTTGGGTGGATTGGGGCCAATGGCATCCGGGATCATTGCGGCTGTGGCCTTCAGCCCGTCGCGGTATTCGATCAGGAGAAACACCGTCTGGGGGTTTGCAATCCGCTGGTCCAGGTTCTTCGTCGGCGCGTCCACGGCTCGTAGAGCGGCCCCGAGCAGTGGGCGAGACCAGTCGCCGCGTTTCTCTGCTTTCCGGATCTGCTCACCGCGAAGCGCCGTCACCGCCGTCACACCTGTTTCTCCACCACGACGACGTTCGACAATGCACTGCAATGCCTCGAGGGCATGAAACAGGTAGGACTCGCTGGTATGGTGGCCGACCACCAGTGCATGTTCTATTGGGCTGCCGGCCGGAAGATCCCAGGCCGGGTACCGCCACGTGACCGGCACCGAAGAACCTGCCATGAACGGGATGCGATAGCGACGAGCGGTGTCGACCATGTGCCTGGCGTCCTGCCACCGGTAGCCCAGGTGCTTGTCGTTGAACAGCGGGACGAACTGATTGCATCGACGCATGGCAGCGACGATTTCATCGAAGAACCGCCTGCGCGGGTACATGTGTTGTTTAGTGTCGGGGGTGAACGGGTAGTCTCCGTGTTCACCGATGCTCAGCACGCCGGCGACCGGGACGGTCTTCTTTCCCATCGTCACCGCCTCATCGATCGTTCTGGCAATGCGGAAGCCGTGTTTTTTGGCCAGCATCCGGCTCAGGTCATTGTCCGGAAATTGGTCGACATACACCGAGACGACTTCCAGGTCTGGCCCGGGACCCCCAAGTTGTTGCCAGCCCTCAAGGATCTTTCCGAGGATGACATCCGCATGTGAGTACTCCCTGTACTGGGTGACCACGGCAGCCACCGGGAGCTTTTTTCGGTGGTTGCGAGCTGCCCGCAATAGTGCTCCTCCGGCAAGGCCGGCGAGACCACCGAGGCCCAGGTTGCGTAATGCCTGGCGTCGAGTTGTCGGGATAGTCATATCATCTCCACCGAACGGGCTGCGGTCGCCGTCAAGTTGTGCACGACGTGCAGGTTCACCAGACTTGAGATGGACGACAGTAAGATTCGTTTCGAGACTTCGGGTTGCTCGTCGGTCAGTTCGATAAATCGTTCAACGATGTTGTCACCAGATTCCATGAGTGCCTCCAGCGCCATCTGAACCAGTGGCTCGCGGTCGATGTGATCCGGCAACAAAGCCAATCCCGCAGCTCAATCAGGCGTTGGACGTCTGATGCGAGTATACTCGCATCTTCGCAGCACGCACCGTTCAGCAGAAGAACGACAAGAATTGTTCGTGTCACTAGTGCGGTTTCCCATCGGCAGTCGTCGACTTCCTGTACTTCACCCACAAACGGA
>CAUZPL010000217.1:0-4065 GCA_963581585.1 Planctomycetota bacterium | reverse complement strand
CGCAACGCGTTGGTGGCCAGCTTCTGGTGCTTCACGGTGAGCGATGCACTACAGGGTTGCCCGAGAAGTGTTTCCAGAAACAACGCGGTTCGGCGTTTGCTTTGACGGAAGTACGCCATCAGCAGCGCGGTGAACGCGATCAGTCGCGGCCCGGACTGCCCTCTCGGCACACCGGGAGGCAGAGCAGCACAGGTCGTCTCTCCGCAGCACGGACAGGCCAGCCGATGCAACTGATACTCGGTCACCTGAGGCCGGATTTCGGGGAGTTCGTAAACCTGATGACGTAGCGGTTCGCGATCGTCACCGACCAGAGCGGTCTGGCAGCGGCGACACTCGCTCGGCTTCAGTGGCACCACATCATCACACTCTTCGGTCGCTATCAGCGGACGTTCGTGTTTGCGATGGCCTGGCTGTCCCCCACGTTTCCGCTTCGACTTCTTCTTCTCTCGCGGTGGCCTGGCGTGAGGATGCTGTGTGCTCGGCGGCTGGGATGAATTCTGCGGCGATTTGTCCAGCCGCGCCTCCAACTCGGCCAGTCTCTTCAGCAGCAGGCGAATAATGGCCTGTGCTTCCGCAGGTTGCCTCGCAATCAAATCTTCCGTGATCTCCGGCGTCATGCGAGTGTTGTCGCTGAAAACCGATTCCTTGGAAACCTCAATTCACAGAAAACCTCACACCGGCCTGTGACCGGTTACCTGACGAGCAGCTGCCATTTGGCGCCGTCACCAGAAACCAGGACTTCGACCTCCTTGCCGGGCCACTCAGTGTGCTGATGGAGTTGAAGCTTCTCGATTGTGACTTGCTTGGCAAACTCGTAAACGAATTCCTGCTGACCAGCGGGATTTTCGGCACTTTTCCACATTCTTGCCGCGCCATGCCGCCAGCCGTCGGTGAGTTTCGCCGGATTATCCTTGGACTTCCGCGGCGCAGATATCAACTTGCCGCCATTGGTCGGATAAACGAGCGAGTAATTACGATAGACGACTTCAAACTCATCGAAGTCAATCGCTCCAGTCGGCCTGTTGTTTGGATCGACGAACATCACCATGTGGAACAGGTCGTAGTTCAAATGCCGCTGCGTTTCGTCGATCGACCAGTAGGCGTCGTAGCGTTTTTCTCCCTTGTTGTTGCCGCAGTAGCTCCAGGAGTTGGTGTCGTTCAGCAGCCGGTATTCGGCAGTTTTCCATTGTCCGGTGGAGAGGAGATCGGTGAGATTCTTGCCGGTGTAAGACCAGTTGGCGTGCCTGTAGTCAGGAGACAGCGTCATATCGTCGGGGTTCGCCTCGATGTTGCTCTGAGCCTGCGACCACCAGATGAGTTCGGTTCCGTTCGGTTTCCAGTTGCGCCCCCGAACCGACTGTTTCACGAGGGCGTCACGAAAATCGGGATCGCCGGCGGCGAGATAGGCGCTGGGAGTGGAAGAGCTGAGACTGACGCTACCGGGATACATGTAAGGCGTGAGGTGCACGGTGCCAACGCCGTCGTCGTGATTGTGATCGTCGCGCGGACTTCCCTCGTAACTGATGTAACCGTCCTTCTCGCCCCCTTGGGTGAAATGAAGCCGTTTGGGACACCAACTATTCCAGCCGTTCCAGCCTTCATCCCACGATTCTCGATAGTGGGCCGCGAGCTTCGGCGGAATCGGTTTGGCCTCGGTCTTTTTGCCGTATAACGTCGTCGGACCGTATTCGACGTACCAGGTCGTCGGCAATCCGTGTGAGTGAACTTGTCCATTCACCGACAGCCCCGTGATGCCGAGCAGTGTCGGCGACCCGAGTTTCACATCGGGCGGAGCTTCTGCTGAAAGAAGCGCCGTTCGGAGGACGAGGAACACTGCAAACAGGAGCCAGACTTTCTGCCAGCAGCGTGCGTTTGATGTCAGCATGATGACGGCCCTGGAAACAGAGAAGCGTGTCAATTCAAAGACGCTTCCAAGGTACCAGGTAACGACCGCTCGGTACACAGTACCCCACTGAGGTTCGGCAGACGATCGTGTCCTCGACTGCGAGTGTCAAACAGGTACCAGCAACGTCGTGATGTGAATAACCTGTGCGCCGCGACAGCTGGCGATTTCCAGCGGGTGTGATTCCCACCCGGCAACGAATCGCTCCAGCCACATGCTCGCACTCAGGAAGAGAGTTTGAGAACATGCGGTGCAAACGGTCGGGGCCGAGGAGAAGGTCTGCGCGATGCCCGCGCGAAGACTCCGCGCAGCACATGTTCCGGGAAAAAATCGACTGTCAGAACCAAGGAAGCGGGATCGTGATAACTCTGGAAAATCACCCCACACCATATGCGCAGAGGGGCACGTTGTTAAAATGGCGATCGTTCGAACCCGGAACGGTTCCAGCTCGACTCATATGGAAAATGTCGGGTAAAGTCTTTGAAGAGAAAAAAATGCAATCCACTCGCATCATCTGGCGTAGAGGCTGAAACAATGTCAACAACGCAACCGAAAATTTCCGAGCGTGTTCAACGATCAATGGAGCTTTACGAACGGGCCTTGGAATTGATTCCGGGAGCCACACAGTTGATCAGCCGTCGTCCTGCTATGTATGCGCATGGAGTCTCGCCGGTGTATGCCGATCGGGCGAAAGGAGCGCGGTTCTGGGATGTCGATGGAAACGAGTACATCGATTGGTGCAGTGGAATCCGGGCCATCATTTTGGGATACGCCGACCCGGTCGTCGATGAAGCTGTCCACGCCCAGCTCGATTTGGGAACGACTTATTCCATCAATCACGAAGTGGAACTGGAGTTAGCCGAGGAATTGGTCCTCACAATTCCCTGTGCGGAGATGGTCCGTTACGCCAAGGGGGGTGGCGAGGCGTGTACCATTGCCGTCCGCATTGCACGGGGTATGACTGGCCGGGATAAGATTCTGTTTTGCGGTTATCACGGCTGGCATGACTGGTACCTGGCAGCGAATCTTTCCGGAGAAACGAGCCTCAATGAGCATCTGCTTCCCAACATCGAACCGGCTGGTGTTCCCAAAGGATTGGAAGGGACGGCCATTCCTTTCCCCTACGGCGACTTAGACGCTTTGGGTGAAGCGCTCGATGCAAACCGTGGAGAGGTGGCAGCCGTCATGCTGGAGCCGATGCGTTCTGAAATGCCCCCCGAAGGGTATCTCGAAGGCGTGGCACAACTGGCCCGCGAACATGACGCTTTGCTGATTTATGACGAGGTCTCGACCGGATTTCGATTGTCTCCCGGCGGTGTGCAGCCAGTTCTCGGCGTGCTCCCCGATCTGGCGGTCTTCGCGAAATCGATCTCGAACGGCTATTCCATGGGTGCGGTCGTCGGTCGCCGGGATGTGATGGAACCGGTCGCTCGCATGTTCATCTCCAGCACCTATTGGAGCGATACGATCGGCATTCGAGCCGCCTTGACGACGCTTCGCGAAATCCGCCGCCGCGACATCCCAGGACATCTGGACAAAGTTGGAGGGGAACTCAAAGCGGGGCTCAATGAAATTGCGAAAGAAACCGGTCTGGCGGTCAGTTGCGTTGGTGTCAATGTAAATTCTGCGCTGAAATTTGAGATCGAAGACCCGGTTCTCCTGAAAAAAACGGCAACGTTGTTCATCCAGGAGATGGCCAAACGGGGTTGTCACGGGTACGCAAGTTTCGCGCCGAACGGAGCAACAGGACCAGCCGAATTGGAGCAGACTTTTACCGCTGCCAGAGAGACGTTCACCATCCTTGAAGAAGGACTCAGAACCAACCGGATCGACGAACTCCTGGAATGCGAGATTCAGCAAGCGATCTTTCGTAGAATGGTTCAATAATTTTTTTATTCGTTTCCGACTGAGTGAATTAGATACTCAAACGTTTACCAAGGTGATCCCGTTTCATGAACTACGACGAGTATAAAGAACGCTTCGATCGAGATGGTTTTGTAATTATCCGCCAGTTTCTTCCTCCTGACGAGTTGGCTGATCTGACAGAAAACCTAGATCGCTACATTAAAGACGTGATTCCAACGCGTCCCGATGCCGACGCGTTTTACCAGGACCGGGACCGGCCGGAAACGCTCAAGCAGATGCAGCATATGGGAAATGAA
>CAUZPL010000216.1:0-4117 GCA_963581585.1 Planctomycetota bacterium | reverse complement strand
GCCTATGTCTCCGTTTATGAACCGCGACCATGCCGCGTTCGTGATGGATGTATACTGCTCGCGGCTGCTGTACAGACGATCCAGCGGGCCACGCATGCCGAGATCGATCCTGTGTTGGCCGAATTGACCAATAACAATACGGGCCTTCTGTCGGAGCTGAGCGACACAGTAGCATTCGGCCAGGGTGTCGTACGGTAGTTTTCGGTCTTCACCCACGAGCAGGGCAGGCGGCTGCCGGGCTCCGAGTGTGCGGATGGCACCGGTGTACGCAATGACCTGATCGTTTGCCGGCAGTTTGTCCTGAAGGATCTGCCTGACTCCGCCGGAAAATTTACTACCTCGGAACATTTCAGCTCGATCGTCGAGCCAGTCACGAAAGCGTGGCGGGCCGTCCAGATCGCTGGACCGCATGGCTGCCTGAATGGCTTCGTCAGTGATACGATATTCACCACCACCAACAGTCTCAGCCTGCAGGACACCTCTGACAATTGCTCTGTTGATCTGCCACTTGTCCAGATTCAATTCGCGTGCGGCGTCGGCTGTGTTCAACAAAGTTTGCATTCGTGGTCGCTCCTTCGGGGCAGTGCTGATTCCTGTGTGCGTGTCCGCCGCACCAGATCCCGGATGTCCTCGTCTGTTATTCGAATCTCACCACTGATCCGTGAATATGGCAGTTCACCATTTTCCAGAAGTGCATTCAGATCATTCAGTGTTACGCGGAGCCGGATGGCGGCATCACGTTCAGTCAACAGCGGTATCATGTCCGTAAGAGTATCACCGTCATCGCTGCCGTCACGGACTAATTCTGAATCGAAATTATCGGCCGGAATCGGTCGGAATTGGCACCCCGAGATAGGTGATAACTCCACGGCATTCTGTCGACCGGCAGCTGCCACAAACTGCCACACCGCATGCCGCCGACCGCATGACAAAAACTGCGAGCCGCCTTTGAATTCAGCCCAGTGATCCGCTCGACTTCGACCAGCTGCAGTGGTTCCGTCAGAATTGGAAGTTCGGTCATCGTGACGTCCACATGTCGTTCCATCTCAATGTGCCTGTGACGAGCCGCAGGGCGAACAGAAACGCTGGCTGTACTCAAGTCCCTGAACGCAGATCCCATTCGAACCCAATCTCTTCCAGCAGCCTGATGCGACCTCCGTGTGTCTTCCATCATTCTTTGTCGGACTTGGGTTTTCGGTTTTTGAGTTTGTAGGCCTGTCTCTGGGTATTAACCCAGCGTCCCAGTTTCTGCCCGTCGGCAGTTACAAACTTGTATGGCACATGACAGTGGCCGTGTTTTTCTTTGTAAGCCAGTAACACGCCGTACATTTGCTGCCATTTTGCCTCGTGCGAATCCCACTCGAAGCCAACCTCTTCCAGCATCCTGATGCGTTCGGGGCTGATTGTTTTTGGGACCTGGATATTTTTTAGATCGTGTGGGCTTCATCGACCGACGCAGCTTTTTGCCATTGGAAGAAGTGGCCGATGGGTCCTCGGATACGGTGGTTATTCGAGGCGTGCAGCCGAACGTGTTGGACCGAACCTGGAAAATCGTGTACGTTTTATTCTGCTAGATAAGAAAACGAACAACGACGCTTAACCGCCGAGATTGACAGCCACTCAGTCTGTCACAACTGGTTAAAGCGTTGCGACGCTGTCAAGCGCCCCACTCTCCGATTTGCTCCTACGTTAGTGAAAAAACCTCTGCAGCAGCTCAGGATACGGCGATTGGGGATCGCCGTATATCATATTCATGTTGCGGATCCATAGTCCGTCCACGGCACCGTCACGCATCGCGGCCAGCTCATTTTCCAGGTCGCGAACGTATTCAAGATCAGAATAAGCCTTCCGTGGAAGGAAGATGGGGAGCGTCGGATAATCGTTCTTGATTTTCGCTTGTATGCGCCCGAGTACGCCTTGCTTCGGATCCGATACAATCAGTCCGTCCACGATGCCTTCATCGATCCACTTGCGCCACTCTTGATTGTAGCGGTAACTGGGCCCGGTCGGCAGCGGACTCGGATTGCCCAGCCCGACGGTACGCTTGTTGAGTTCTTTGCCACCTTCGCCGCCGTATCCGTCATAGCCCACAAGCTGAATCTCGACAATCAACTTACGGTTCGGGCCAAGTAACTTTCTCACCCGGGAGAGGAACCGAGTGAAGATCTCACCGTTGAGCTGGTGTAGTTTGGACGGATCGAACGATTCGGTCAGTATGTCCACGCCAAAGCGTTCTTTGTAGGCCTGAACCACAGGCGGATTATAGCCAAGTGTATCGGCACCCCGTCCACCGAACCCCGCAATATGAGATCCCAACATCAAGCCAATCCCATCGACGCCGTAGTCTAACAGTTCCTCGATCTGTCGGAGCCGGTACGTCTGAAACTCGGGTTCGGCGTAACACGGAATAGGGAGAACTGGTTTCTGTTCTCGGGAAAGCAGACCGTACTGGGGGTATTCTTCGAGGAAATCATTTTCCAAGCCGGGAAAATATGTGTCAAACAGATAGACTTCGGCGTAAAACGTCATTCCGCGACGTTTGGCCTCGGCAAGCCCCGCTTCGAGCGTATTAAACCTGCGCAGCGCCGCTGCCATTCCGTTGAAGTACGGACGGGCTTGCTTTTCCCATAGCGGTCGATCGTTCTTGAAGTACTGCGATCGCGATGACACATTAGCCGTTTCGTAGTGATCCGGCCGTAGCGTATCCACCTGTTTCACCACTTTGCTGGGGTAGTTTGCCTTGCCTACATAACCGACCGACCAAAACACAGTGTCTGTGCCCAGATCCTCGCAAAGCTGCATCCAATGCTGGATACGGTCTGGGACAAACTCCGTCTTGGGCTTCCACCCATCGGGATCCTTGTCCCAGCCGCCTGGGCGCTCCACTAAATAATGTGGGCAAACTTGCATGATCAATTTGGAGCGATTCGACGTCTTTTCGGTCGGCGTCCGCGCGTCGTCCGCGAGGATCGGGTAGACAGTCATCCGACACGTGATCGCCAACAATACGATGGAGAACTTGGCGCGATTCATATGGGTAACTCGCGAGAAGGGTCCATGAACTGGAGTCAGATGATAAGAATCTTATTCTCCGTCGATCTGTTCCACAATGTTATGACCGAGATTGTGGGAGTTAGTTGCCGGTCGATTGCAAGCGGTGACGCTTTTCAAAAAGTAAACGCTCAGAACGGTATTCCGTCAACCTGGTCACCATTGTCGGCAGGGTTGGCTTTGGTCTCCGCGGCCCAGTTAATGACCTCCAGATCCGACTGCAACCCTGCGATTTCCTCCGCCACTCGCTGAGGTTCCTGCGTATCGACTGCAGCGGCAATTCGTTGGCCTATGTCTTCGCTGCGACTCAGGTCGACAGTCGCCCAGGGAGCAACAGTAAACAACCAGTCGGCGAATTCATTCAGCTGATCACGGATGTGATCAGCGTTAGCAGTGGCTTGTTCTTCTGGTGAAAGTGGTGGTTCCGGCAGGCAGGCAATCAGAGCCGGCAGATTGATCTGCACCGCGTCTCTCATGCTGTCTGTCACCCTCGCGAGGTTGCCAACAACCTCAATATTTCCGCCATCGCCACGGCGAAGCGTGAGCCCCGCCTCACTCAGCTTCGCAAACAATTCATGCAAGCTGATGCTCATCGTTGCAATCCTTTCATGATGACACGCCTCAGCATGGTGTTATGTGCTCAGGTTGGAACCTTGACGAAATCG
Organism: Planctomycetota bacterium; assembly: GCA_963581585.1. GTDB lineage: Bacteria > Planctomycetota > Planctomycetia > Planctomycetales > Planctomycetaceae > S139-18. Next base: position 401 of record CAUZPL010000216.1, on the reverse strand, counting down.
TCGCTATGTCTTGCAGTCATTCGCATTGCTCCGCATTCAATGCAAGGTTCCAAGGTTCCACGCCTGGGAGAATGGAACCTTGGTTTCTTGCCGGATCATCCGGTTGCATTGGATTGGCAATTACCTCGCTGCCAATCGTCACCTTCGGTCCGGGAATCCACATCCACCCATCAGCAACCCTGCGAGTCTTTACTCCGAGATGGTCCCGTGCCCGCTTGATGGAGACGTCGGAATACGTATGAGTTTCTCGGACTGCCAGCGCGTGCGTGGTTAGTTAGCCGTATTCTCGTCGTTTCTTCGACTTACTTCTTCAAATAGTCCTCGCGTATCGTGTGCAGCTGTTTCCAGATCGCCGTATCCCGCGTCTGAGGTGATACGCAGGCAAAAACGTAGTTGCGGTC
>CAUZPL010000215.1:0-4143 GCA_963581585.1 Planctomycetota bacterium | reverse complement strand
GGGAAATGGAATTCGCCGGGGCCGGGAATTCCGGAACTTCAAAAACGGGGGGTCGATGCCGGGATTGAGGGGCAGGCAGTCTACAATCTGAAGACTGAGAAGTTTGTTTCATTCGATCTGGTTGCGCTGTCGTCGCGCTGGGGCGGGAATGCCTACAATGGTCGTCTGGGTGAGCGAGATTTTGGCCCCGCGCCGATGGGGATTGTTATGGAGCTGGCTGGAAAGAGTCGCGCCGAGCAAGTCCCACCGCTGTATTTCGGATCGGAGGGTCCGTACCGGGTCGGCGGGTCATCGTATGGATGGGAATAAAACCCGGCGGCATTACCTGAAGGTGCGGGAAGCTCACTTCGCTCAGGCATCGGTGTGTCTCCCAGTGTGCAGAACGTGAACGCCACATGTGGTAAGGACTCGCAGCACACTCTGACTGTACCAACAAAAAAGCTGGAAACTAATGATTCTCCAGCTTGTGCGATGTATAGCCATTGGTCCCGACAGGACCGACACCCACTAATGAAAACATTGAAAAAGCGGAACTGCCAACTCAACGTGGCTCAGATTTGGCTCAATCTGAGTGGATTTTGGAGTTCACCGTACGCCTCACAGAGGCCGGGTTTTCCGATGTCCAGGTCACTCGCATTCTCGAAGCAGCCGAACGGGCGGCAGTGGAATTAAGCACCTGATGCGCCGCTGCCGGTTCGTCAGCAGCCGGTTGCTCAAATGCGGACAGTGCATCATCAACTCTGATTCCTCAGCGCTCGATTGAGGTTCCTCTGTCGGGAGCCCAGGCCGAATCCCAGGCATGTAAGACCAGTCAGAAGTTGTTTCATGACGATTGATCAGTCCATTCCGAAATAGGACACACGAGACGACAACAGTGTGCCGCTTTCTTCAGTGAATGGTTTCGGAAAGGGCCACCGTCCATGCCGCGGCGATCATTATCAGGGGATCGAATTTTATGGCCACAGGTCATCCAGTTGGATGAATGTGATCTGATACGGCTGACTGAGTCTCAAATTATCTTTTCTTCCCGCCCAGCGAAATCAGGTGGCGAAATGTTCGCAGGTAGAGACACCCTCCGGCAACGGCCGGAGACGCGTGCATATTGTCCCGCAATCTGTTTTTCGCAAGAAGCCGATAGTCCTGACTCGCTGCCAGCACGACGGTGGTTCCCTGGACATCAGTACAGAAAAGTCGATCACCAATGATGATCGGCGACGAGAAGAAATCACCTCCCACCCGTTCCTTCCAGTGGATCTCACCGCTGGGGCCGTCGATACAGGTGACAATTCCCCCCTTGTCACACCACAGAAAAACCAGGTCGTCTTTGGCAATCATTGTCGGGACATAGGGTACATGTTTTTTCACTTCGTAGACAAGTTCGGGAGACGGCCCAGGGTGCACGGCGACGACCTTATTCTCATCGCGGCCTGATCCTGATCCCGACGTTCCAAAGATCAGGCCCGATGCGGAAATCGGTGAACCGATCGGGCGTCTGTCCAAAGATTCCAGCGACCAGTTGACTGCGCCGGTTCGAGGATTGTATGCCGTGATTCCGTACTTGCGAGAACTCACCACCAACTCCACCGGCTTGCCCTTGGGTTCGTAGAGGAACGGCACTGCATGTGTAGCGCTAAGTGAATTCTCCCGAGATGTCTTCCACACGGTCTGTCCTGTTTTGCAGTCAAGAGCGATCACACGGCTCTCGGTTGACTCCACGGGATCCTCATCCCTCGGCAGACGCTGGTGCAACTGCAAAATGACGAGATTATCGAAAACGATTGGTGAGGTGCAGAACCCGTGTCCGCTCAGGTAGGGGCCAAGTTCCCGTTCCCAGACCAATTCACCGCCATGCGTGAACACTTTCAGAGTAGTGGCGTCCCCCTGTGACCAGGCGGTATAGACGTGCTTCGCATCCACAACCGGCGTAGAGGATGCCAGACTGTTTTGTGCGCGGACTCGGTACCCTTTTGCTAATGTTGAAGGAAAGGACTTCTTCCACAATGTTCTGCCGTCCGACGCATGCAAACACATGACAGAGCGAGTTGCGGTCTCACTTTCTGCAGTGGCAGGCCGTGTTCCGTTCAAAACGTCTGCAGTGTGGATAAAAATGTTTTCTCCCCACAAAACGGGTGAGGCATGGCCGATGCCCGGCAAATCGATCTTCCAGTTGTAGTCGGCCTCGGTCCATTTCGTGGGAATCGAATCCGCCTCGGAAATTCCGGTTCCGTTGGGACCTCGGAAGCGAGTCCATTCCTGCGCATCCGTCGATTGTGGAGTCACGATCGCGAAAAATGTCACGGCGATCAGTAATTGAAAACGTCGGTCCATTGCCGGGGACTTCCTCTGAATCTCTGAGTATTGCTCGTTCTCGGTGGGCTTCAACGTGTGTTCAGCCGGTGTCTTCAGGATTCAGGTCAGCCTCTGTGTTCATAAAAAACCCAGCCCGAGGGTTAGCCGGATGCAGCCAAAGAAGACGGCGCAGGCACAGCATATAAGACTCGCAACGCAGGGCAAACTGCACTTTTGCAGGAAGGCGACGCAAAAAGCGACGTAGTTGAGCGTCGTTCATGGGGCGAACTGCGGGATGCAATTGCCGTCTGCCCGGACCTGCCGAAAGAAGCCAGACAATCGCTCATCGACATGGGAGATGCCGCCGCCTGAGGCACAGGACACTCAGCACGGGCGGCCCACACGGCGGATGAGCAGCACCGTGCAGGTCCCTGCGGGCAGAAAGTGAGTTATGGATCCACTGCAGTAGTTACCGAATGATCTCACAATCCGGCAATGCCTCCTTGAGTTTGGCCACACCCGCATCGGTGATTTGGGTTTGGTCGAGGAGGGACTCGAACCCGTCAACGAAAAGACAAGGAAAACAGAACAGCCGTCGAGTCCTGGCCAGATTTTGGCCAGTTTGGAGCCTGCAACGGCGGCCGCCTTCGTGGAATTGCTCCATACGGAATACGGTTTTTCCGATGTCCAGGTCGCTCGTATTCTCGAAGCAGCCAAACTCAGGGAGGCGCTGCCGGAGTGTGAGATCAGTCGGTAACCGCTACGGCGTATCCATAACTCACCTGACAACCGAACAGCTGCAAAACATTCAGGTCAAAATGGAAAAGCCTCTTCCGGGGTCAGGTGGGATCGCTGGTTCCCGTCAAGATACTCGGGCTGTTCTGTACGGATCGATTCCTCTCCACGTTCGCCAACAACCAAACCCAGGGCATTGTGGTCACCCATCACCAATTCAATCAGATCAAAGGCTTCGTCTTCGGTGTATCCGGCATCCACTAATTCAAACCACAGGTCCACGATGTCCTCACCTTCCTGTCCACCGAGCTGCGGGCAGTTGACATCCTTGATGCTGACTTTCTCGCCACGCAGGCAGATGTAGTCGCAGGCGTCGGTGAATCCGACTTCTTTTGCGGCGATAGCGATGATCGCAATCAGTCCATCGATATCCCCAGGCAGGCAGCCGGCAAAGTTCGTGATATCTATTTCCGGATAACATGTCACCTGGTTGCAGCCTATATCAAAATTAGAACTGCCGATTTCATCGACAGGATCGTCCGCAAGCCACACCACTGGGGAAGGCACGGGTCGAAAGCCCTGTGCAGACGATTTTCCGGCAGACAAACCGGTGAACAGAGCCAGAGTCAACAGTGCTGTGGTGAAGTGTTTCATGGTTCATCTCTCTGAGGGGGGGGTGTTTGCGAGGTGTGAACCTGCGTGTGGCTTCAGAGAGTTGCCCCATTTCGAAGAAAAACAACCGGATCAACCAAGTCGCGCCAAAACAATACAGCTGGTGCAAAATAGCGCAGCAAAATGCCGCAGAAAAAGTGCCATGAAAACATGAACCGATGAACTTAAATTGATTCAGTCACTTCCGTCTTTTCCGGCATCCTCATCCCATGAAATCAACACTCCCGTTAACTGTCCTGCTGCTATTGGCCGGCTGTGGCGATCTCGAACACCTGACGCAGCCACAGAGCAAGCTCCGTCCGTCACACCGTCGTCTGAGCCGTCTCACGTTTGCACGTGTTTGGCATGGAATATGCTTGGGGCAAGCATTAATGGAACCGACAATAGCGGAGTATTTCATGAAGACGTTTCTGAAAAATCTAGGTGCGGCAGTTGTCATGATGATTT
>CAUZPL010000214.1:0-4170 GCA_963581585.1 Planctomycetota bacterium | reverse complement strand
ATCCAACCGTGCATTCATACAGACCCTGCAGTCCGATGCGTTCGGCGATGCGAGCCATCCCAATGTTGCTTGATTTGACCAGTACATCTTCCACTGACAGCCTCGTATAAGGATGGTGATCATGTAAAATGCGACGACCCATTCGATATGCGCCATTGAAGCACTGAATGATATCTGAGCGATCAAGCGACTGCTGATCCAGTGCCCAGCTGACGACGAAAGGTTTGAATGTGGATCCGGGTTCGAAAACGGCCGACACCGCCAGGTTGCGCCAGGCATCTTCCGGAACTTCTGCCGGCCGATTGGGATCAAAGGCTGGTCTTGATGCCATTGCCAGGATTTCCCCGCTGAAGGGTTCCATGACAACCGCACAGGCACCCAGCGGCTGCCAGCGTTCCATGACTTTGTCCAGATGGCGTTCGATGAACAATTGTGTCAGCAGATCGATCGTGCAAATCAGTGATCGACCGTGGACGGGTGTTTGAGATTCGGACGCTTCCACTTCCATCACCACGCCCCGGGCATCGCGGGTCAGGACGCGACAACCGTCGTTGCCCCGAATCAGATCATTCAGACTTTGCTCCAGGCCGCCGTGCCCAATATTGTCGATATCACGCATGCCTAACACATGAGCGGCGATATTTCCCTGCGGATACTGACGGAGGTATTCACGACGGAATCCCCAGGTATTTTTCGGAAGCTGAAGGTTGCGAAATGAAGCAGCGATATCGTTCGAGACACGACGACGGATCCAGATGAAGTGCCTGTCCTTCAACCTTTGAATCCTGTCGAGCAGATCATCAGCGTCGACTCCCGTGACAGTGGCCGCCTGCCACGCGAAGTGCCGAGCGTCTTCAATTTGCGACGGCACGGCGAAGATGCTGTTTCGACTGACCGTCATGGCCAGCACGTATCCGTTGCGGTCGACGATTTCCCCGGGCCGCGCGGTCACTGGTTCTGTGAACGTGCTTTGATGATCCACTTTCATGTGCATGAAGTCATGCTGAGTCCCCTGCAGATGAATGAGGCGGCCCATTAACACGATCCAGCAACACAGCAGGGCCCCGGAAACCAACCCGGAACGCCAACAGGCTGGCTTTTTTACTGAGGTCATTGGTGTCTGACTCCGTCCGGATGGACAGGCCGCTCCCATCTCAGCAAAGGCAGCAGAACCGGGCCCGACCGAGGACTTTCCGATTGCGGACCAATGGACGTTGAACGTGCAACGACTTTTGGCTCCGCTGATGCAGTTGACTCAGCGAAAAATCGCGACGGAGCCGCCAATCGCTGAATATCCAGACGCAGCTGCGCGTGAAGTTCGAGCAACTCGTCCATTTGGTAATACTGGCGACTCACAGACCGGCGCAGTCTGAGAGATTGTTTCTCAAGACCGATCTGGACCATTGAAACGGCGACGACGAGGGTGAGGGCTGCAGCAAAACGAAAGAACATGGATACTCAGTCAACCGGACACAGGTGTTCGTGCTGTCATAAATGTCAGGATGCGTTTCCAATGGGCGGCGCACAGAAACGCCTCACCAACGAGGATCGGTGAGGCTTCCTGATGTTTCTGTTATCGGTGTAAAGCAGCTTATGGCACCATATGAACATCCGTGGCGTTGTCCGGAAGACTGATCACTGTGCCAGGTTTCAGCCTGTTCGGGTTACTCAACACGTTACGATTGAGCCGATAGATCTGAATCCAGCGCGAAGACCGGCCCAGATGCTTCTGGGCAATCTCTGACAGCGTATCTCGTTCACCAATTCGGTAAGCAGCCGTTCCATCCGGTCGTACGAAGTAACCACCCGGATGGGGTTCTCGAGGGGTCGCGCTCCGGAAGAGACCGGAATATTTCTCCTCCAGAAATTTGGCTGTCGGCAGCAGAACTTTCATTCCTGGACGAAGCTTCTTCGGATCAGGAATTCGCTTGTGATTGTAGAGGGCCAAAGCAGAGAAGTAACGCGTGGTGCCGTAGATGCGGCGTGAGATCTTCCAGTAATTGTCACCCGGCTGCACTTCGCAGAGGTCACACGGTTCAGATTCTGCTGATGCAGTGATTACGTGGTGCTCGTATGCAAAATCAGGCAAATTGAACTCTGCCGTACCGGGTGTTAACTCAAACGGCGTCTGCAGCTCACCCGCCCCTGTTACCGGACGCAACACAGCAATCTCTTCAGTCCCCGCATCCAATGACGCGTTTACGCCTTCTGAAGCAAACACCGGGTCCGACGAACCCCATTCTTCGTCACCCGGCAGCGGACCGGACGTGTCCAGCAACTGCCTTGGATACGTCTCGGCCGTATCAATCGGATCGTCGAAGTTTCCCCGACGCTCGGCATCAAGTATGGCCGTTGCAAATTCGGGATCCGTGTCCGGAGTGGTCTCTTCTTTGGCTTCATTACGAAACAGCAATGGGAATGAATTTTCCGTTGCGCCAGCCCGGGAATTCTCATCATTCGAATCTGAGACAGGTGAATCCTGATCGAGTTCATCATCAACAGTAGTGTTGTTATCAGGGAGCATACTCTGCTCCGCGACTGGGGCGTCAGCAATCGCGCTCAATCGATCCGAATTTATCTCATCCACTGAATCCGAGATAAAGGACTCATCCGGTTCTTCAAGCCGGTTGGCGAACGGATCAACGTCTTCGAATCGGTTTTTCACCGTAGCTGGGTTGAATGAGTCCTGGTCCCCATCCTGAGGCCAGTCATCGACTGCCATTTCGGGAGATGCGGGTTCCTGAAGCGACGGGCCATCGAAACTATGATCCGCGGTCTCCGCCCCGGATGTCTCGTGACCTGCGTCGAAGAAGCTCACCTGTGCCGCAGATAGATTACGATCCTCATCAATTACTACAGTGGACTTGGCTGCCGAACTGAGGGCAGGCTCTCCGAGTTCTGACGACTCCTTTCGGTCCGAGCCTTCTCCAGCCAGCAAATGCCTTTCGTGCAGGTCGACATTGCGGTAGACAAGAAGGCCAAACGCGGCCAAGAGAGTCATGATGATGAACATTCCCAATTTGGCTTCGATGGCGATGCCACGTTTGCCGGGACGGTCACCCCAATCATCAGGGACAGGTGCTACGGACTTGTCCACCTTGCTACTCGCAGTCTGGCCGACCTGCTGCGTGGATTGATTCGAACTTCGGCCGGAGCCGGCCGAAGCGGAGTTTTTGTGAGAACTTGCCATCCCTGTTGTCCTTTGAATGCGGATTTCACAATCCGATCTTCCAGTGAATGAAACGTGATGATGACTGCAAAGCCATCATGAGTCAGGACCATCGGCAAAACCTGAAACATCATGTTCTCCAGGTGCTGCAACTCTTGGTTCACTGAGATTCGCAACGCCTGAAAGACCCGCGCCACTACGTCTCGCCGTGAATGAGGCGACCGCGCCGCCCGACGGACCACTTCAGCCAGTAACTCAGCTGATTGAATGGGCTGACTGCGTTGTTGCCGTTGCAGTGCGTCCACGATGCGTTCAGCCTGTGGCTCTTCTCCGAAATCTCGGATAACACGTACTAACTCGTTGCGCGAACCTGACTGCAGGAAATCAGCGACCGACTGGCCCTGCGACCTGTCAAACCGCATATCCAGGTTGCCTCCGGCATCAAATCCAAAGCCTCGTTCCCGATCATTCAGCTGATCAGACGACAGCCCCAAATCGAGCAGGACACGATCGACATGAGGGATTCCGGCGGCTCTCAGTTCGTTATACGCCGTGGAATAGGGGGCGTGAATCAGCGTCACATTGGATGTGAAGAGACGAGTTGCTGCACGGCCCAGCATATCGGGGTCGCGGTCAAAACCAACCAAACGCCCGGTGTCACCCAGACGCTTAAGGATCTCCACGCTGTGACCGCCACCACCGACAGTCCCGTCCATGACAGTCAGACCGGGTTCCAGATGCAGCTGTGACAAAACTTCGCGCAGCATTACGGGTTTGTGCAGGGAGGAAGACATCATGGACAGCATCACGCGAGTGACAATTCAGGACTGACACCTGAAACGACCGCGTGATCACATGCGACGTGAGGAACAGAGACGTGAGGAACAGAGACGTGAGGAACAGAGACGTGAGGAACAGAGACGTGAGGAACAGAGACGTGAGGAACAGAGACGTGAGGAACAGAGACGTGAGGAACAGAGACGTGAGGAACAGAGACGTGA
>CAUZPL010000213.1:0-4194 GCA_963581585.1 Planctomycetota bacterium | reverse complement strand
CGCGTTGTCTGCAGGTTGGCCAGTGCCCCGACAGCCGAGAACAGCACCTGATTCGCCACAGCCGGGTCGTTAGCAGCCAGTTGCTCAAACGCGGGCAAGTAACATCATCACCGGCCCGCATGACGTGCCGGACTGCAGCCTGCAGTTGTGCGCTGCCTTCCAGACGTTCGATGATCGCCTCGAGCATGCTGTCCGCTTTGGCCTGAATGTTTTGCAGCTGTTCGGTTGTGAGGTGAGTCATGGATGCGCCGCAGGGGTTAATTACTGCGAGATATTCCGTGGTAGACCCGACAATTCGGCAGTGTCTCCTTGAGTTTGGCCACGCCCGCGTCGGCGCTACTTGCTGATCTCGCAGTCCTGAAGTGCCTCTTCGAGCTCTTCCTTGCCCTTGTCGGTAATCCGCGTACCGTGAATGTTCGGCCACTCCAATTGTGTCAACGTAACAAGCAACGGAACGGAACCATCGGTGATATCGGTTCCGCTGAGATCCAGGTTGGTACAACGGCGCAATGACCAGACACCCGGCAACCTCGAGTCGGTAATCGTCCCCTTGGTCAGTAACTTGACGTTCCTGAAACGGATCGCGTCGACGCCGCTGCAGTTTGTCGGGAATCACGACTCGGATACACTTTCGGACACGACGACACGTCGGTCTGCGGCGTGAACCGGCGTGGGGAGGTCGCCTGGGAACATCGGCTGGGGACACCGATCAAGACGTCCCCCGTTGTCACCGGCAACCTGCTGCTGGTTCACGACTATGCGGGTAACCTCTGGTGTTTCGCCGGTTCCGGGAAACGGCCGGGGCGATGATCGTCGGTGACGAACAATCAGACCGCCAGGTCAGTCGGGCAATTTCTTGAAGTCCTTGGCATGAACCACGCCGTCGTGGTCGATGACGACCTGGCCGAACGTGACGCCGCGCGGTCGGCTGGGATCCTCGCCCGGGCCGAAATCGAGTCTCTCGGGCAGGATCAGCGAGTGTCTTCGCTCGGCCTGGCTGCCGTATTTCATCTTCCATCCGCTGGAGCCGTATCCCAGCAACAGCACCCCGGTGCCGGAACGGCCGCCGCCGACGGTGTTGGGTTGTACGCTGACGTGGGCCACGTCGGTCGTGCTGTCGTACCAGGGTGCCACGATCGATGTGGTGCCGTGCGTTTCGATGCCCGTGTGGCACAGCTCGATGATTGGTCGCGAGACGAGGCACGCCTGGGCGTAGGTGACGATCCCCTTGTCGAGACTGCTGAAGTAACAGTCTTCGATGGTCACCCCGTTTCCGCCCATGTTGCGGCCATCGCCAATCTGGAGACCGATTCCCCGGGGGTTGTTGGGATAGGTGTGACCAATCCGACATCCACGGATCGAGACGCCGAGTGCGTTGGGCACCAGGATCCCGTTCGTGAAGCCGACGATGTTTGACCTTTCAATGCTCAGGAACCGTTGTGCTCCACTCTTGGCCCGGATGCCCCAACCATCGGAACGTCCACTGGAAACCAGGGCCAGGTCCGAGACCATGAAGTTGTCCGGATCGGGTACCAGCGTGATTCCGTCGCCCGTCTTGGGCGTGTAGTCCAGTGTCACGCTGCCGACGTGGATTCCTTTCAGGTGGACATTGGCACGTCCGGTCAGGCCCGTGTGCCGGTAGACGCCTGCCGGAAAGAAGACCACGCCGCCGGTCCTGGCCACCGAGTCGATGGCGGCCTGGATATTGGCGGTGTCGTCCCCGGTGGGGCTGTGTTGCACCACGACCCGGCCGTTGATTCCAGGGGGATCGGTTGGCTCCGGCGGCCGCCGGGCAGCAACCAGTGTGATGGCGGCGGTGGCAATCACCAGCAGTAGCAGGCCGCCGTGTCGTGACCAGTGGCCGTGGCTTGTCGAGTTGTTGGTCCGGGTCTCCATGGTTTCTTCCCGTATGCTGTCGGTTGATCACCTCTGGTTCTGTCCACGTGCGGGCCTGTTTTACCCGGTCATGCAGAATACACCTTCAGCATTGACTCCACACTCTTTCACCAGGGCTGGATAACGAGGGAGGGAGCAAAGAAAACGGGCCGCCGTTCGGCGATTTGGACAGATACCCACGTGGTTGTTGTCACCCGGAATTGCCGGATGTCGTACAATTCAGGAAAGTCAATCGTCGAAACCACCGACCGGAAAATGACTGAACCCATGTCCTTGTCATCGTATCAACCTCGCCCAACCGGGGCAGCTCGCCGTCATTGCCTGGGATTCGGACGCGGGCAAGATTCTTCGGCTTGAAGTGCTGCATTTTGGGAACACGCATCTGCGGCCTCTCTTTCTGAAAAGAGATACCAGACCTCTTTTGCCGCACTGACGTGTTCGTCAGGTTTGTTCGAACTTGAACAACAGCAATGGTTAAGAAAAGTCGGGATGACAAGAGTTGAACTTGCGACCTCTGCGTCCCGAAGCCATTTCAGGAGTGGCGTGAACAGCCGAACTTCCAATGTTTTACGGCGTGTAGGGACTCATTGCAACTCACGAGACGACACCAGTGATCACCGTTTCCACCTGAACGGCAGGGGGTTTCGGGAGCAGATTATGTGACGTCTTATGCACAACAGTGATCAGGTTGTCGCATGTTATGACCAGCAGATTGGCGTCACTGCGTATGCCGTCACGATATTCCTGATGGCCGACCGAATCGGAGGCGGCCGTCAAATTTAATCACCAGCAGCCCGTTATCCTCCAGTGTACCAATGTCACGGCGAAATCTCATACGGTCGCTGTCACTCTCCGGTGGACTGCCGTAGATGTTCGCAAATTTCAGATGACATCCGAGGTCGTCGACGTTCTCGATTTCCCGTAATAGCGAGAACCCGTAAGTATCAATCATTCCTCGACGATCCGCCTGCCATGTCGGGGACCACAATTTCAACCATTCGATTCGCAGCGCGATGGCTTCCAGTGTCAGCTGCTGCCGCTCGTTTATCTGCTCGTTGTCTAATTCGACGTAAACTTTGTGCCACAAGATGATAGGGGGTGTGCGGTTATGGCGCACCACCCGACAAAAGGACCTGCCGCCGCCCCGCGTTGCCCAGTGTTTTCTCTGGTCTTCCGTCGTATGACAGCCAGGATTCGTGAAGAACTTTGGCAAAAAGCTACGGCAGCTCGAAAGGGCGGTTCGTGCATTCAGATCTGGAGTTTTAATAACGAGCAGGGATTCAGGTTCCGAGCATTGGGTGAGGCATCTCGGGAACTCGTCGATTTTGAGGGTCTGCATCTTGTAGCCCGAACAATTGCAAGTGACTAGATACTGGTGTTGTCCCCACCTGCGTGGGAGTGTTCCGCAACGATATACCGATCCAGGTAATTACTCCGAGGTTGTCCCCACCTGCGTGGGGGTGTTCCGTTTTTCAGACAGCGCGCCTTTGCGTCTTGGAATAATGTTGTTGTGATATAGAGAATAATAATTCGAGCATTCGTGTAAATTGTGTTTGTTAACATGTCAGTACCCGCGACGCACATGTCACTAAAGGTTCGAACCGGTGTGTTTCTTATTATCGCATTTTTATTAATGGGGACTTATTAGGGCCAGCTATGAATATTTATGCTATTCAGTGGAAGTTGCGGCTTCCTTCCTTCTTGGGGGCTAACCGTTTTAGCCTTTTTGTTGTTTTTCTTCTGTCGGGGCCAATCTTCGCCCAAGAGGTCGAACTCGTCCCGGCCGTTACCGTCCAGGAACTGGAAGACTTGGCTGCGGTCATGGAGGACGAAGTGGCCCGGGAACAACTGCTTTCCCGAATCCGTACCCTGATTGCCACCAGGAAAGATACCGAGGTGAAGCCGCCGGTGGAAAGCACCGGCGCCTGGCTGATGGCCACTCTTTCGGAAAAGGTGAGGGAAACCAGCCGCCAGTTGGTGGCCGCTGCCGATGCGCTTCGGGATGTGCCGGCACTTTTCACCTCGCTCCGGGACCAGGCGGCAAATCCGACAACGCGGCAGCGGTGGTTCGATCTGATAATCAAGGTGGCGTTGATTCTGTTTGCCGGTGGGGTCGCCGCATGGCTGGTGCGCCTTCTGCTCAGGCGGCCCCGGCGGGCTCTGGAGGAACGGAGCGCCGACACCCTTTGGGTGCGTCTACCCCTGCTGGCCGGACGCACGATGCTGGACTTGGTTCCCATCGGCGTCTTCGCCGTCGCCGCCTATGCCGTGGCCCCGGTGGTGCAGCCCACGCACCAG
>CAUZPL010000212.1:0-4231 GCA_963581585.1 Planctomycetota bacterium | reverse complement strand
CGGCGTGTTGTGTGAAAAGAATTTCGTGTCCATCAGGACAGCCAGCTCTGCCCCACTGGTCGTCAGTGCAGAACTCGCACCGGCACGATACCAGCTCTCCAGATGAGACACTGCGCGCTTCCCGTCCGAAGAGAGCTGGTCCGGTTGCACGCGCTGCAAATGCAGCCCCAGCCGGACAAAGTCGCGGCGGGCCGGATTAACACTGTCGAAATGCATGTCGAGCACGTCCTGAGGTTCAAACTGATCCCTGGCCTCGAGCATCTCCCGCAGCCGCCGGGAACGCCTGGTCTCCCCATTTGTGCCTCGAATGTTGAGCTTGTAATACCTGCCGATCACACGATTGTTGCCTGACCACAAATATCCGCGCAATGGATTGAGGACATGCGGAACCAGGTCGTGCGGCACCATCCCCTGCCAGTCGTGCTCGGTTTTGTAGCCCGCATGAGCGTAGCGTCCGAAATCGATGGCGTGCGCCGGAGGAATGGGCATGACCCCCACGGTGGTGTAACCAATATTGCCACGCGAATCGCCGAACAGGCAGTTGGCAGAAGGAAACTGCCATCCCGAAAGAGCATGTCGGAACTGGAAAACGTCTTGCGCCCGCCATATCGGCAGCAACGACTGGATGGTCTCACTGTCGGAGATGCTGATGGGGACACGCCGCAGGGAAAACTCATCGTCCTCTGAACTCTGCTGCAGGAGATCAGTCACGACAGGCCCAAACCAGGATTCGCGGAGTTGCAGCGTGACGGGATCGCCGTCCTTGACCCTGATCGTCTCGGTGAAAACGTCCATGTCGCGCCACTGTCCATCGAACTGGTACTGGTTGGGTTTCGCGGGATCGGTCTTCAGACGGAACAGATCCGCCTGGTCGGCTGACAGGGCCGTCAATCCCCAAGCCACGTTACGGTTGAAACCAATCAGAATCATGGGGCTGCCGGCGACACCGATGCCACGGACATTGAACGTCGCTCCCCGGACGTGAAATTCGTAAAACAGCGACGGATTTGTGACGGCCACCTGCGGATCGCTTACCAGCACGGCCGACCCGGTCGTCGTCCTTTTGCCGCTCACCACCCAGGCATGACTGAACTTCGGTCCCCCGGTTGTCCCGGAGCCACCGTCTTCGTTCAGCCCGTGGTCGCGCAGAAACTTCTCTGTTTTCTGAATCCACGCATCGCTTACGTCCTCGCGGCGGATGACTACCGCATCGTCATCGGCAAATTCGGCGGCGCGGCGACGGAGCGCAATGTCTTTCTGAATGTCTTCGCGACGGTGCGGATCTCCCAGTCCGTCCGGAGCAAAAAACTGAGTCAAATGCCACCAGGAAAGGAGACAATCGGCTGGCATCCATTTCTCCGGCCGCAGCCCGAGTTTTTCAAACAGGTAGTGCCGATCCAATTGATGCTCGGCGAAGTAGTCGTTCACTCCGTTCGAGTAGGACTGCAGCAGGCCGAGCGTTTCCGAATCGAGGTTCTGCACGACACGGCGTGCTGCCCGCGAAAAGCCGAACGTCCGCATCTTTCTGTCCGACTGGACAGCAGAAAGCTGATGGAATCCGGGTGGGCTGCTTTCCCGCGGGCCGTCTCCCAGTACCTCAGCCACGCGCCCCTGAATAATGCGCAGAAAATAATGCATCTGGAAACCACGGTCTTCGGCCACCGCATAGCCGAGACCATACATGGCCCCGGCATCAGTGTCCGCAAACACATGTGGTGTTCCCCACTTATCACGAATCAAATCGACACTCTGCTCAGCGGCGATGCTGACGCCATCGGCTATGCCCAGACTGAGCACCAGCAACAGGGCTGAGGATGTAATGGACAGGGTCATGATTCGTGGGATACACGACCCGTGACGAACAGGAGGGCAAATGGACAATGGACTTCTCCAAGAGTGCCGGACGCGACTGCCAGCGTATTGCTCACGGTCGCACGGACAGAATTGCAGTTTCAAGGCCGGAAGCCGCCGCGAGATCCGCCGGCGCCATTCCGTACTGCCCAACAGACTCTACTGCATGTGTGGCCGTCTTTGACATCATTGATAATTTGACATCATTGACAAACTGCGGGAATCTGTCGTTGTCGCGGGTGGCCAGCAGACCGATTACTGAACCGGCAATCCCGTATTGCCACGGTTCGATGTGCTCACGCTCAAAAAACTCGCCCAGTGACCGCGTGAGCCGCATGACACCGGCCGCCCCCCCCCTGCTGCCGTTTCGAAACGGCATTCGATGTCAGTGGTCTGCGGAACTGGACGACAATATCCCAACGAGCTGTGCCGGCCGGATGGGATCATACTCCTGTCGCTTGGGTTCGGTCTGCGCCTTTAGCCTCCAGGTTCCACCAGAGAGCCGTTGGCCCGCAACTCGGTGCGTAACGACTCGATCAGGCACCTTCAACGGACCCGACCGGGCAGCGCAAGCCCTCACGCCGGCAAAGAGGGAGACCCAAAGCAGAATACGAACGATGCCCGTCAGCGGAGCTGGGTTGTCAGCGTGAACCCAGTGGGACGGGCAAGGACAGCCCGTGTTGTTAGTCGGCCACCACGGGCCGCTGCTTACGCCTGCGGCGGCGATGCACGCCGATCCCGAATACTCCGGCAATGCCCAGCATGGCAAAGCTTGATGGTTCCGGGGTGGCCCTTGTAAAGGCGGCTTCGCTAAAGAGGGTTACCACGTTGCCATGGTTGCTTGAAATCACCATACGGACGAACGAGGCCTCGACCGCGGAAAAGCTAACAGTCGACGCAGGAACAGTCGTTAACGACCCTCCGTACAGAGGATTATTGAAGGTGCCGATGACTGTCGACCCGGCACTGAAATCGCCGTCGTCATCAGCGATCAGGGTAAATTCGTCAATTTGACTTGCGTCGCCGAGTCCGTAACTCCAAAGAGTGAAACTGTCTACATCATCCCAGGTGCCCCCAAGGTCAAAATCGACACTGCCCGTCGTTGGATCTCCAAAGTCGCTGAAATAAAGGTTGCTGTTGACTTGGCTATTATGGACCGGAGACCCAGCGAAGTACTCTTCGGCCAGCGTCCCGTTGGTGTACCCAGAGGAAAGTCCACTTTGGTCAACGGTCTGGCTCGCGCTTTTCGCGGTGAGCCCGGCTGACACAGTGGCCGAGGCCGGATCTATCATGTACTGGTTGGGTCCATCGTTAATTATCGCGGCGTGGGCGGTGGAAACCAGCGTCCCCAACAACACACAAGCAACGCTGCACAGTCCTCGCACATTCAACAAACCAGACATATCCACACCTCCAAACCGATCCAGAAAATATCTCACACCGAAAAACGAATCAGTGAGACTGGATAACATAAGCAGTCGAGGCTGGAGGACACAAGTGTGCACCCGAATTTTCAAGAACTTTTGCGATTCCACGCCTTTTGTCACTGAACGGGACTCGATCACGGACCGGACGAAGGCCAGTGTCCTGAATTGACGCGTGTTTCCACCACAAATCCCGGCCCAGGCGTCAGGGCCGCAACTTGCCGGACGAATTTTACCGATCCTTTGCTCACACTTAGGGTTGCGATGCCGCAAAATCCTGTCTCAGCACATCAGACGGGCACCAAAAAACCTGAGACATCGGTCCAGGAGCCAAGCCCGTTACTGGCGACCGGCGCTATCTGGGTGCCAGTGTTTTGCTTTCCGTCTTCAAACGGTCAACGGCCACTCGCGAGAGAGGCGCGGGGTGAAGCTCCCCTGTTTCCCATTCCTTGAGTGTCGTGGTGCGATATCTGCTGCCCGGGCGTTCGCTGCTGCCGATCGGCAGAATCGCCTGAGCCTGGTCCGCATCATCCAGAGGCACAAACTGGGTGTAGCTTTGGGTCTGCTGAGCGAAAATTGTCCCGATGTCGTTCGATCGAGTCGCCGGCATGGGCAGATCCCGGGACGGATCGAGTGAGCCAAATCCGTCGATACTCCAGTGATACCCAAGCGACTGATCGACAACGGCCTTTTGCGCCTGAGCAAGCCATGTCCGGGAGTCGGGACCATACTTCTCCCGGGCCGCTGCCCACGCGTCACTCAGCACCTGGTTGAGGTAGTCGACCTCCTCTGGGCTGAGTCTGGTATTCCTGTCCTTCTCGATGCGTGCCACAACGTCGCGCATGAACAGCGACAATCCCGCGTAACCACCATAAATATTTTCAAATAACGACAGAACCGCGCCGCTGCCGTATTTTTCGGACAGCGGCGTGTTGTGTGAAAAGAATTTCGTGTCA
>CAUZPL010000211.1:0-4283 GCA_963581585.1 Planctomycetota bacterium | reverse complement strand
AGCCTGCAATTGATTCCAGTCATCTTTCTGCTGCAGCTGCTGGTCAATTTTCGCGTTGATCCGATTCCATATTTCCTGCTCACGTTCGGACCAGTCGCCCGATGGTTCCACAATGGAATCACTGTCCGACAAAGAGACTGGGGCTACCTTTCGGTTGACCCACCACAGCAGCAATTTTGTCAGCAGGCTGACGACCGCCAGAACAGCGACAAAAACCGGCAGGTACCCGTCCTGAAAAACAAAATACAAACCAATGCCCGCGAGCACAAGAATTGGCAATCCAACGCTCACCATGATGAGCGGAACAATTTGACGCGACAATGTTGACTTGGCTTTCAACTCGTGTATTCCCGGAGTCGTGCATGGAAGCACGGTCTTTGGCAAGCTCACTGGTAGCCATGCCTTTGACACTATCGAATGCCGAATAGAACAGAGATCTCAGTTCTTCGTTCGTGACAGCTTCATCATGGCATTTGTGAAACATGTATTTACAGCCCACCCGACCAATGGCATAGGTCGTACAAAAACTCATCACTGCGGCACTGGCCGCGCCGACGGTCTGTCCCCAACCGGGCAATAGCTTCACAACCTGACGCGTTCCAAACTTTAAAGAATAACGAAATCCTACACCTGCCCCCAACGCACCCAAGAGGTCAGCCAAAGCCGACTTGTTCCAGTCCATGTCATAACTGGCAGCCAGATCATGCAACATTTTCCACTGGATGCCGGGAACGGCAACCAAGCCAATGCCAGGCACGGCATCTGACACACCTGCCGCACCTGAGTACCAGAGTACCAGAGTCTGTAAATCCTGAAACTGTTTGACCTCCGCGTCAGCGTATTCTTTTTTTCTCGCCAACAGTGCCACAATCGGCAGCATCTCAGACAGGTCCGCCAGCAGACGATCCACTCCGTGAGTGCCTCCCGTTGCCAAGTTGAAATCAACGCTGACTGATTGCATCTCAGTACCATACGCCTGCTTGACCTGTTCGCCGTTGTACTGAATCAGTCGCTGTCGTTCCTGCTCGTCAGAAATTAAATGTGACGCTGTGTGCACCAGCAGACAATTTTTGATCTGTTTGCTCGACTGAATCTGCCGGATTGCCATTAACGTATCGTTTTGCTCTGTGTCACCCACTTTCATCACGATGATTAACGCATGACCTTGCTTCACGCAAAACTGAATATCTTCACTGGGATCGTATCCTGATTCCCCCAACCCGCGAGTATCCAGAAACTGCAAGACTGGCTTCTCACGCGGAAAACCATACTGTTGTGCTGTTTGCGTGCAGGGCTTGAAACCATTTCCGATTTCAGCATCAGCGTTACCGGTGATCGACCGAATCAGTGTTGATTTCCCCGATCCAGTTTTTCCCAACAGCCACAGTGTTGGCAAATGCGCATCGTGATAATGAAACACAGGCTGCAATGCCTGAGCTTTGACGTCTTCGGATCTTAAGGCACGGGTGATGCTTCCCAGAAAACTCATGTTTGATCGTCATGTAGACTGATAGTGATTTTAATCCCCATCCGGCGACTTTATCTGACCACACCGTTGGCCTACAGACGGATAGTGATTTTAATCCCCATCCGGCGACTTTAATAGCGCTAGCAGGGGTCTTTTTTTAACTGATAGTGATTTTACTGATACGGTTTTGTCGGCAACTGGGATTTGCGAGAAGCCGTTATCAACCAATCGTTCGATAGCATCGCTCGCTGGCGTTGACCCTTCTAGCACGAGCGGCTGCTGGTCTTTGGGTAGCAAGGCCCAGGCAGGCCCAAATGGACCGGGGCGTCGTCGATGCTTCGTGTCGATGCTGAACGCCGATCCCTTCATTGCTCGACGGTCTCCAGCTCAGACTCCGCGAGAACTTCCTCCTTGACGTAGCGGCGGAACGCTCGCACAGAGGAAAAGAATCGGAAACCAACCTGGCTAGCCGCTTCTTCCACATCCGGCGGTGCCCTCGCTGCTGATGACTGCCATAATCCACAGTGCCTGAGGATCTCTTCGATCACGTCCGCCTGTGGTGGTTCAATGAACAACACCACTTTCATCATATTTTTTCTGGCGCATGCATGGCGTCGCTCGCAAGAGGAGACTGCCCGCTCGGGCCAATAACGCATTGCCTCTCATGATAGCGGTGAAGTCTTCTCCGGATGTTCCAGTTACTATAGCGACTCCATCCGGGTCAGGAGGGCCTAAGACCACGAGTGATATACAGCGATTCTTGTCAAATGAAAAACCCAGTCGCAACCCGGAAGTGTCCCAAGACTCTAAATCGCTCCGCAACCGATGAACATCATCAATGATGCCACGAATCTCCGCGATGTTAACTTGAGATTTACTCATGGCACAATAAACCTCTCCAGTCGCTTCGTACTGATCCTTGCTCAACTTGCAAACCGCGTCTTCGTACAGCTATCAAGCCGCACCTGGGTACAGATTCTGTTGGAAGCCCGCAAAGACCTTCCCGATCTCTTCCGGCATTCCCAAATCGGCCACGGCATCAGCGACGGAGTCGTGGTATCTGAACCGTATACCGGCAGGCAGGTCATCCCCGACACGCATCGGCATGGGGACGTTGCGTACCATCGGTAGCATAAGCCGCGATCGACACATATTTTGCGGTCTGACAGGCCGCCGCTTCACACCACATCGCCAAAAACCGGCAAGGGGGGAAGGAGTCCGAGTTGGGCCATGGCCCAACTCGGACTCCTTCCCCCCGTCAATTAGCCATTCTCCCCTGGTACTCTGATGGTCTGGTGCTGAAAAGCAAATTCCTATCAGTAACCGGCTCCGGCAGATGGAAGAGAACCAGATGAAGAGCGCGCTGCTCGGGAACGTGGAGGGGCTCGCTGTCGAGCAGAACAGCCAGCCCATCTGGGCCATCATCGCGGCGGTTCTGGGTCTCATGGGGGCGGCGAGCAAGGACGAGGGAGGTCCTTTCGTCGCCGGGCTGATCGTCGGGGCCATCTGTCTTTTCATCTACTTCGCGACGAAGAACCTCGTCTTTGCGGTCTATGCGGGCGGCATGAAGATGGTGAACGTGCTCTCTGGCAATCCGATGGATGAGGCCAAGGCGTTCATCAACTCGATCGAAGCGGCGAAGAGGACGGGATCTGAATGAGCACCCTACCTCCCGAGGCGCTCGCGGAGCTCGCGAGCGCGAAGCGGCGCCTGGAGCATCCGAGCCTCGCGGCGCGGCTCTCGAATTATGTCGGGAGTCCGATTGAATCCGCGATCCAGAAGCTCCCCGATGCGGCGCAGGGCGCGATCGAGCAAGTCACCCGTCGCTCGTTGGAGAAGGTGTCGGACTGGGCTGTGCTCACGATGGACGAGCGAGCGGACTCCGAGATGCGCCTCGGATTCCACAAGATCCTCGCGGCGGCGAGCGGCGCGGCCGGGGGCGCGGTCGGTCTCGCCGGTCTCGCCATCGAGCTGCCGGTGTCAACGGGCATCATCATGCGCTCCATCCTCGACATCGCCCGGGCCAATGGTGAGGACATCCGCGATGTCCAGGTGCGGCTGGAGGCGTTGAGCGTCTTTGCGCTCGGCGGCTCGTCGACGGACGACGACGGCACGGAGTCCGGGTATTTCGCGGCGCGGATACTCCTCGCGAAGGCCGTCTCGGAGGCGGCGGCGCATGTGGCGGCGAACGGGATCGGCCAGAAGGGCGGTCCGGCGATCGTGCGGTTGATCAGTCAGATCGCGGAGCGCTTCTCGATCCCGGTGTCCAGCAAGGTGGCGGCGCAGGCGGTCCCGATCATCGGCGCCATCGGCGGCGCGACGCTGAACACGCTCTTCATCGATCATTTCCAGGACATGGCCCGGGGGCATTTCACCGTGCGCCGCCTCGAGCGCGCCCACGGCGAAGAGGCCGTGCGCCAGGCGTGGAATCAGCTGGGAACGGGGAGGTGAGGCGCTAGTCGGAGCAGGAGCTGGAGATGCACGCCACGAAGCTCTGGAGCGTGGTGTCAAACGGGTCGCCCATATTGCAATTGGTGCAGGAGAGGAGACACCCGATGTCGGCTGCACAGCATGGACAATATTCGTCGGTCATCAGGCAGATCAGCTTGTTCGAACAGGAGACTGGGAGGACGTTCCCTTCAGCGCATTGTTCCATCTGTGAACCGCATTGATTGAAGACACATTCCTCGCACGTGTCCCTCCTGCCACCAGAAGCGGACGTTGCTGACCGCGCTGCACGTTGCCGAGGAAGTCTGCTCTCCGGTCGCCCATCGGCAAGTCGTGTTGACCATCCCCAAGCGTCTGCGCGTTCACA
>CAUZPL010000210.1:0-4291 GCA_963581585.1 Planctomycetota bacterium | reverse complement strand
GATTTCTTGCAAATGAATGTGCTTGATGAGATTTTACCAATCAATCACAACATCGTTATCTGTTCCCTGTTTCTACATCATCTGGCCGATGGAGATGTCGTCCATCTGCTCAGGCGAATGGCCGAGTCCGCCAGGCATCTAGTGGTTGCGGCGGACCTTCACCGCGGCCGATGGGCCCATTTAATGTGTTGGGCGGGAACGCGGTTAATCACACGCTCTCCTGTCGTCCACGTCGATGGCCCTCGCTCGGTGGAAGGAGCATTCACGCTGGTCGAAATAAAACAACTGGTCAAACAGGCGGGTTTGACGAAATATCAGATCGCGCGCCATTGGCCCGAACGATTTGTACTCACATGGAAAAAACCATCTCCTTAGAAAAAACCGTTTTCCCAACGCTCGATTTCGCAGGGGCGGTCGACCAACTCTGGGACGTGGTGGTCGTCGGTGCTGGCCCTACCGGCTCCTTGGCGGCACGGCAACTCGCCCGTGCCGGGGCCGATGTACTACTAGTAGATCGTCTTTCATTTCCTCGCTGGAAGGTCTGCGGCTGCTGCCTAAACGGGCGAGCCATATCGATTTTGGAGCGTGCGGGTGTGTTGAGCGATGTTTGTGCTGCCGGTGCCATTTCGTTGACCGCTTTTGAGCTTCGAGCGGGTGGGCGAACTGCGACGCTGTCACTTCCGTCCGGTTTGTCGATCAGCCGAACTCATCTCGACGCCCAATTGGTGAGGTCGGCCATCGATGCCGGCGCCGCGTTCTTGCCGGAGAGCGAGGCGCGACTTAGTTCTCTCACCAGTGATTACCGCGAGGTCATTCTCACGCGACATAACGAGTCGATTTCCATTCGAGGAAAAATCGTCTTGGTGTGTGAAGGGCTGAATCGAAGACTGTTAACTCGGACAACGGAGTTTCGCACAGACATCGACCAGGATGCCTACATAGGAGCCGGAGTAGTCGCACCGATTGAACGAGGGACGATTAAGATGGGTACCATTTTCATGGCGGTCGGCCGGCCAGGTTATGTGGGAGCGGTAATGTTGGAGGACGAATCGCTGAATCTGGCCGCGGCACTCGATTCCGCGTTGCTTAAGAACGGCCTACACCTCGGAACGCTCGCCGCGGAAGTCTTACAGGAAGCGTGCCTCACGTTACCTGTAGATGTGGAACAACTAAACTGGCAAGGTACCGTCAAGCTGACGCGCGTCACCAAACCCGTGGCGGCGCGGCGAGTTTTCGTGTTAGGGGACGCGTCAGGCTACGTGGAACCTTTTACTGGCGAGGGGATGGGGTGGGGACTTTCCTCCGCGGTGGCCTGCGTACCGCTCGTCCTATCAGCAGTGAAAGAGTGGGACGATTCGCTGACCGAAAAATGGAAACTATATCATGAACGACAGATTCACGGCCGGCAGAAATGGTGCCGACGTTGCGGATACGTGTTGAAACGCCCGCTAATGATCAAGTGGTTGGTTAGTGTCGTCAAGTATTGCCCTTGGTTCGCCGCGCCGGTTATCAAACACCTTAACGCACCTTGGCAACAGGAAGAGTGTCCCTCATGACTGCCATACTAGGAATAGGAACGGCTGTTCCCGATTGTCATTTCACCCAGTCGGACAGCACACAGATTGCAGAACATTTCTTCAACGGTGACAAACAACATCGGCGTTTGCTACCCATCCTCTATAAAAAAACGAAGGTGAAGAGACGCCACAGCGTGCTCTTGGCAGCCTCTGAAGGTGATTTACGTGAAAGACAATCACTCTATGCGCCGGTGACATCAACAAGTGATGTCGGTCCGAGCACTGCCGCCCGTATGCAGTGCTTTGAACAACACGCCGGCGGACTGGCACAGGTCGCCTCGCAACGATCGTTGGAACAGGCGGGACTCCAGAGCGACCAGATAACGCATTTGGTAACGGTATCCTGCACCGGTCTGGTGGCACCGGGTTTTGATGTTGATTTGGTTCAGTCATTGCCGTTGAACCCCAACACACCCCGCACGCATGTAGGGTTTATGGGTTGTCACGGCGCCATCAACGGCCTGCGGGTGGCGGACGCTTTTAGCCGAAACGACCCCGGCGCCCGTGTACTCCTCTGCTCGACGGAACTCTGCAGCTTGCACTATCAATATCAGGCCAGTGCGGAACAAATTGTGGCCAATGCACTATTTGCGGATGGATCTGCCGCTATGGTACTTGGACGCGATGAGGACTCTGCCAAGGCCTGGCCCCTGCTGGATTGTGGTACAGGAGTGATCAGGGAGAGTCGAGACATGATGTCATGGCGAGTGGGAGATCATGGTTTTGACATGTCACTTTCCGCGGAGCTGCCGACTTTGATTGAGAACAATCTGAGACCGCGGATAGAGACCTGGCTCAGTCAATTCGACCTGAAACCCTCGGACATCAAAACCTGGGCAGCGCATCCGGGCGGTCCACGAATACTACAGAGTTTTCAGCATGCAATGAACCTAACTCGCGACGACTTGGCTGCTTCGTATCACGTCCTGGAGAACTTCGGCAACATGTCGTCGGCTACGATCTTGTTTCTCATTCAGGAACTCCAAAATCACAACGCAGAATTACCCTGCGTCGCGATCGGGTTTGGCCCGGGCATTACCATCGAGTCAGCGCTTTTCTGCCGGAATTGACGCCCGCTCCGTTACAGTGCCTCCTGAACCATTCGCAACCGTCACCCGCGTGGCACTAGTCTCACGAGCCGCCAGTCGACTTCAGCCACTCAATTTGACGCCTTGCTAACGGCACCTGATAATTCACGAGATTCTGATTAGTCCACTCTCCACGATCTTGCCATGCGAGAAACACAATTGTTCCCTTCCATCATGATGACGAATGCGCGGCCGAGTGAATTAACACGCTGTTGGCTCCTCAGAGTATCGACACGCGTTCACGCCGCCACCCTGCTGTCGATAATCCTCTTAAGTACCACGTGTTTCGGCGCAAGGCAGAGCGCGCCAAACATCGTCTTCATCCACTATCAGCCAGACGCGTAGCACGGTCCAGCCCTCTGCTTCCAGGAGTTCGGTCTGTAGGCGGTCACGATCGGTGGTCCTGCGCAGTTTCTCCTGCCAGAACTTCGTCCTCGTGCGGGGGCGGACGTAATGATCCGGACATCCGTGCCAGAAGCACCCGTCCACGAAGACCACGACCCTGGGCCCACTGAAGACCAGGTCCGGTCGTATTCCGCACACTCTGGCGTGGCAGCGATAGCGAAGGCCCCGTTTCCAGAGCGACTTCCGCAGCAACAGCTCCGGAGATGTGTCGCGGCTTCGGATGCGGGACATGTTCCGTGATCTGGAGAGTGTCATTTCTGCAGCAGAGTGTGGTGTGGGGGAACGCCTCCTCACCCCGAGTTCTTCTTGGTCCCGGCCTGCTTCTTGGCGTCAGTAGCCTTCTCGGCCCCTAGTTGCTTTTCTACCTCCAGCACTATATCGCTGACCGTCGAGCAAAGCTCCGCTGAGTCGAGCGTCTCTATTGCAAGGGTAGAGAAAACATTGCCCATTATCCTTGCTGCCCGTCTGTACACCTTCTCTTTCTTGCTGCCCGCGCATCAGATAAATGCTTCCAGTGTTGGCCTGTGGAAGCTGAAGTGCCTGCCACCAAATGTACTGAAAAGATCCTGGTAAGCGGACAAGCCAAGCAGTTCCTCCGTGAGCGTGTAATCCCGCTTCGGCGCCATGGTCAGTTCACACATCCACCAGATCCGCGCGTTCAACACTGATAAACCTTTCGATCGCTTTCTCCTGGAACAGCTGGCTGGTGACGAACTGGTTGATTGGCGCGGTGCGGAAAAAATCACACCCAAGATGGAAGAGCTTTGGGTCGCCACGGGCTACCTGCGATGCGCCCGGGATTTGACAGCGTGCGATATGTCCAACATCTCTGAAGTTCGCCACTCGACCTTGTTCGATACGATCAAGATCATCGGCACCGGCGTCTTGGGACTGACGTTTCAATGCGCCCGATGCCATGACCACAAGTTCGATCCCATCAAGCAGCGTGACTATTACCAAATCATGGCGTTGCTGATCCCAGCGTACAATCCGGAGAAATGGGTTCAGGCGGACGAACGCTTTGTGATGGACCGAAAAATCAAGGCTCTCTACACCTGTATGGCCCTTATGAGAGATTACAGGTGGTGAGCGACCCGATAGGTCCAGCGTCGGGCAGTCGCCGTGTGTTGCGTGGCGGGGCGTTCGTCTATCATCCGGGGAGCGTTCGTGCTGCCTACCGCGACAGCGACCTTCCGGACGACCGTGGCCTCTTTATTGGTT
>CAUZPL010000209.1:0-4356 GCA_963581585.1 Planctomycetota bacterium | reverse complement strand
ACTTCCCAGCATCACGACACGACGTCCTGTGGCTGTCTTTGGCTCCTTTGTGTGGAACTCTCCAGCCACTTCTTCCAGCGGACGGCGGACGGACAGCACGCCCTCAGCCGGATTCACGGCCGACCACTCGAGCGCCAGAATCTCACTTTTCCTGAGTCCCGTCATGGCGGCAAGAATAATAGCATCGCACAGTCGGTGGTCTTTGCAGGCCGAGAATAGTGATTCGCACTCATCTAATTCCAGTGACCTGCTTTTCCGCCGTCACACTTTCGGCATGTCGACGGCATTACAGGGATTACTGGTGATGATCTGCAACTTGATCGCTCGGTTGAGTGCCATTCGACAAACCCGCAACGCACGTCTCCGCATGTTATTCGTGAATTTCTTTCGGGTCATTGCCGCCATCCATGTCGTGATGTCGATCGCATTCAGTCGATCCAGTTTCTTCGGTCCGATGAACAGCACGATATAAAGTCTGGCGGTGAGTCATGGAAACGCCGCAATCGTACAGTTCGGCAGACACCTCTTGAGTTTGGCGACGCCCGTGTCGGTGATCTTCGTGTCACTGAGCATGAGAATCTGCAGATTGTTCAGTCCCTCAAGATGCACCAGTCCCGCGTCGGTGATTTTGGTGCGGGAGAGGTAGAGCCACTGCAGATTCGTCAATCTATCAAGATGCACCAGCCCCGCGTCGGCGATCCGGGTGCCGTCGAGGTTGAGACTCTCCAAACTGGTCAGCCCCTCAAGATGCACCAGTCCCGCATCGGTGATTCTCCTGTCACTGAGATTGAGGGTCTTCAGATTGTTCAGTCCCTCAAGATGCATCAGCCCCGCGTCTTTGATTTTGCTGTCGTCGAGGAAGACCTCAACAATCTCACTTTGTTCATTGACCGTGATAACGGCTCCCAGTTCTTCCAACTTTTGTTGTTGCGTCTTACAGCCACTGCAGAACATCACTCCCACCGCTGTTAACAAAAGTATGTTGCTGTTCATGATCACTTTCCTGTTGTGTTCTTTGGTCGTGCTTTCACATCCCTATCCTGGACTGTGTGTCTTCACATCATGCCAGGTCATTCCGGCAGCGACAAGCAGGTGATGAAATGTTGTCAGAACTCCAGGCGAACCAGGCGGCTTTCCATCAATCCCGCGATTGCCGAATGCGGCAGCGAGAAGTAGTGCTGAATCGGGCGACCGGGATGTCTGGGATCGGAGTAGGCTTTGGCGACAGTAATGCTGCCATTCTGAAACCGCTGCCAGGCGTCATCCGTGATGAATTGATAGTCGTCGCGACTGCGATACAGCCAGTCCAGTGGACCCCGGATATTCAGGTTGCTCGTGATTTTGTTTTGAACTTCCCGTCGTACGTTCTGTCGGAACATCCAAACCGCGTAGCATTCCGCGATCGAGTCATAGGGCAGCCCACGTTCTGCTTCTGCTGATACCAGCAACGGTTCCGGCGGCCTATTTGCCAGCTCGCGCATGGCACCCGTGTAGGCCAAGACCTGATCTCGTGCGGGCATCGTGGCGGGGAGTTTCTTCCGAAGAATTGCCTTCACACCACTGGCGAATTTGCCCCCGCGAAATCGCTCCGGTCGATCGTCTAACCAGTCGCGATACTGTGCAGAACCATCCAGATCACTGGACCGCATCGCTTGACTGCCAGATAATAGGATTGAGGCAAACGCTCGCCAGTTGGATGGATTTTCCATCAGCCGGTCCAGTCGAGGTGTGTGATGGCAACTTTCATTGGAGTTTGGAAAGGCAAGTCAGTCGACGAGGTTCACGCGTGGTATTCGCGATTGGCCGATCTATCGGCGAAGAACAAAAAGGCGGCGAAGATCCCAAACCCACTCTCGCCAAAGTTCCTCCATTACTACTTGTCAGCGCCTAAGAAGGAACTTAACTTTTCGCCGCCACAACATTTGAAAGACAGCAAATACACCAAAGCTGCCCTTGCCGAGCATCGAAAGATCTATTTGTCGCAGTCTCAACTCAAAGACAAAACGAAGGGCCTTTCTCCGAGGATTTCCGAGGAAGGGAGCAATGGTCTAACGCAGTCCAAAACGTATGAAATGTCTGTGCATAAGCTGAAGGAGATCCCCGTTCAACAGTTCCTAAGTGCCAGGGAAATGATGCTTATCTTAGCCGGCGGGGATGTTCCCGATGACCTTTACGAACGCATCGAAAAAAACATGACGCCTGGAGATGCAGACCTGTTCACGTCACTCCGGTCGTTTCAAGTCGAGAGCAAAGTCAAGGTTCTCGTGAAACCGCTTGGCGAGTCGAAGTATGAGATTAAATTCACGGAGTTCCTGGCACACGTCTGGGACACTTACGACTTTGACATCGCTAAAAGGCTGAAGCTGCCAAACCCCGATTACAACAATCAATTCCAAGTCAAGGATCCGATCGCGCTCACGTCGCAAATGGTCATGACCTATCACGTCAATCTTAAAGAACTCGTTAAGGCTGGAAAAGCCAAACCCTTCAAAGTCAAATCGGATACGTGGATCGTTAGCGATCCGTCCATTACAAAGGAAGCAACGCTGACTTATCCGTAATCCGAAACGACGCGGAAAAGAACAACCACAGGGATCTGAAGGAACAAGGAGACCGCCCTCTCCCGAATCTAGGGTTGTGGAGTCTCCAAATCCCATCTCAGTAAATCCTGCTGGCTGGCCGTAAAGCAGCCGGATAGCAGAAGCAGTGCGACGCTTAGGCTGTGAACGGTTACTATTTCTGTCCTGCTCATCTACCTCTGATCC
Organism: Planctomycetota bacterium; assembly: GCA_963581585.1. Taxonomy (GTDB): domain Bacteria; phylum Planctomycetota; class Planctomycetia; order Planctomycetales; family Planctomycetaceae; genus S139-18. The sequence goes on along the minus strand of CAUZPL010000209.1, from coordinate 1,591 downwards.
CACGGCCGAATGACTTTGTGACCACGGTTATCAAACCCCGCTGACCACGTGGGGTGGAGAACTGCCCGTGGTTTGGCCCAGTTATCACCATCCGCGACGTCAGCCTGACGCGGCCAGTGCGTCGCAGACTTCGTCGCCGTATTGATATGTGATCACGGCGCACTGATCCGCAGCGTCTGCTCACCGAGACAAGTCCCGTTCTTCCTTACTCTTCTGCCGCCAGTTCCATGGTGCAATCATTATGTGACTGCCCGACCACAGTCCTGTCTTCAACCGGCGTGCCTGTGTCTCGGCTTCCAGCAACGCGGTATCGTCGGGCACGTACTTGACATAATCCCAGGCCTGGCCTGCAGCAACAAGTGCACGGTCATCTGTTGTGCGGACGCCGTTACCGAAACGTGGACAGTGCGTCATCACTGGCACGCATGATGTGGCGAACGGCAGACTGCAGTTCTGTGCTGCCTTCGGGGCTTTCGATGATCGCGTCGAGCATGCTGTCCGCTTTGGCCTGAATATTTTGCAGCTGTTCGGTTGTGAGGTGAGTCATGGATTCGCCGCAGCGGTTAGTGAGTTATGTCACACTCCGTCAGTGCCTTCTGTAGTTTGGCGACGCCCGCGCCGGTGGTCTGGGTGCCGCCGAGTAAGAGCGCCTGCAGACTTCTCAGTCCCTCAAGATGCACCAGCCCCGCGTCGGTGATCTTGGTGCGTTGGCGGAAGTCGACGGCAACAATCTCACCGTGTTCATTCAGGTCGGCGTGGCTTGCCAGGTTCTTCAACCGTTCCGTCACGCTGCCGGCAACTTCGCGCTGTCTTGTCCAGCGGTGTTCATCTGACAACTTTGACAGTGATGAACCGCCCGGAAGACCGCGAAGGCCCCGACTCAAAGCATCGTCAATCGCTCTCCGGTTTCCTGTCGCACCTTTGATTGTTCCGAAGGTTGCGGTGGACTCGAACTCTGCCCACGATAAACCGGGATGGCCCGCTTGATTTCACAGGTCCTGCCGTGGATGCTGCCTGACAACTGTTTCCGTGTCATTCTCGTTTTATTGAAGGCATGGTGAACACCGGTTCAATGATTGAGGCAACTGGGAAGATCAGTTTTCGTGGTCAGACGCGGGCAATATGACTGGTAAAAACCTTTCTGTTCCAACAGAACGCAAATTCGTGCTTCGTGGTGGAGTCATTCCTGACGAACTGGTCCGATCGTTGCATGACAGTACCGCCCGAGATGGTCGCGAGGCGTTGCAGTATCGTATGCAGGAAGATGGATACGTCTTTCTGCGGGGTCTGCTCGACCCGGACGAGGTGCTGGCCGCTCGCAGGGAAGTCTTTTCGCGGTTATTTACAGTCGACGAGATCAGGGCACCGGCCATCGATGGAATTGCCACAGGTCGGAGCCGACGACGTGAATTAACTGACAACCTGCCCGAATTCTGGAAATCAGTCAGCGAAGGTCCAGCAGTTTGCAGAGTCAGCCATAGCACGGTGGTTCAAGAGACTATGCGAACGTTGTTCGGTGAACTTGCACGGCCGCAAGATTACGTCTGGGTGCGACCACGTCCGGTCGGCTGGTCGACGGGACTGCATTACG
>CAUZPL010000208.1:0-4464 GCA_963581585.1 Planctomycetota bacterium | reverse complement strand
CGAGATCTTCGGCTGTTTGCTGCAGGGCGATTCCGGTTTGAGTGCCATGCCAGTCGGCCATGTATTTGCTGCACAGCCGTGTGATTGCTGCCGATCGTTCGGCAGACGAAAACGCAGCCCAGGACTCGGCACTAATAACCGTTGTCACTGTGTTCGAGAACAGTGCAACACGCAGGCAATCCTCGCTGTCCAGATTCTCTACAGTCGACCTCAATGTTTGCAGGACGGCGTCCCGAATTCCGGTGCGCCTCATGCTGGCACTGCGATCGATGAGCAGCGCGATGCTGCGACCTGGTTTGCCGGAGCCACTCACATTTTCTGTGGATCGTTGAAAAGGCCGTGCGAAGGCGAGACACAGCAGTACCAGGGCCAAGATTCGCAGCAGCAGCAGTGGCCAATAATCGATCCTGAACCGGCGAGTGACTTCGGGTTGAACGGGATTGAGGAATTGAACAAGGCTGAACGGCAGCAGCTGAATCGGTACACGTCGCATCATATGCAGGATAAGCGGAACCCCCGCAGCTAAGGCTCCTGCCACAGCAAAAATTGGCGCCAGAAATTCCATTACTCCCGACCTGTACCGCAGTTGAAACAGGAGACGCAGGATTCAACCGACGAACACCAGGGACGGTGAGTCGGTTGCGTGTTCAGTGGGTCGGTGATGGTTCTGCTGCCATGCTCAACGCTGACCCGTCTCCCTTTCATCTCGCTCAAACCGTGCGTGGAAACCATCTCCCATCTTTCTCCTGTTGTGACGGTGTTCCACGATTGTGGCGGGCGTGCAGGAAACCGGAAAGGACCAGTTCCAGAGGCTGGTCAGTCGTGACCTGCAGGAAAGACGTGCCCAATTGTGAACAAATCGACTCCATTTGATTGTTATGGGTTTTGATTTTCCGCTGAAAATCGGCTCTGGTTTTTTCCGGATCCGCGAAAATCGAACGGTGAGACTCTAGATCTTCAAACAATCGAGGTCCATCAATGTCCAGACTCAACTCCAGCGGATCCAGCACTTGGAAAACGATGACATCATGACCACGCCCACGTAAAAGTTTCACTCCGGTTTCGAATTGCTCCACCGGCGCCAGCAGGTCTGAAATCACAATCGCCAGACCCCTGCGAGGCAGCCGTGCGGCCGCATCTTCAAGAGCACTGCCTGGATTCGTTGCCTGCCCGGAAGTTGCTTCTAAGAGGGTCACCAAAATACGACGCAACTGTCCCGGGCGGTAACGAGCAGGCAGAACTGTTCTCAGTCGTTCATCAAACAGACTCACTCCAACCGCATCACCCTGTTTGTTAAGCATCCATGCGAGCGATGCCGCGATCGTGCGGGCATACTCGTGCTTGGTCCACCCCACGGAACCAAAGGACATGGACCGGCTGAAATCGGTGATCAGATAACAGCGCAGGTTGGTTTCGTCTTCAAACAGCCGGATGTAGCTGCGATCGGTGCGCGCGAACAGTTTCCAGTCGAAAAATCGGGGATCATCGCCCTGCGTGTAGTGCCGATACTCCGAGAACTCAACAGAAAAGCCATGGCGCGGACTACGATTGAGCCCGGTGCGGAAACCATTCACGATCACCTTTGCACGCAACTCCAGTGACCGAATTGACATGACAACCGATGGATCCATCAGGGACGACTGTGAATATGACAGAACTTCGGACACCTACACCACTGCCTCCTGCTTTGGATGATCCACCGTCTCTAGCAGGTGTTTCACAATCATCTCAGTTGAAATTCCTTCGGCCTCGGCTCGATAATTTATCAAAATACGGTGACGCATCACCGGTTCACACAGGGCTCGGATGTCGTTTGCAGAGGCATGCGATCTGCGATCCAGGAGGGCGGCCGCTTTCCCGCCTAACACAAGATACTGTGCAGCTCGCAGACCGGCACCCCAGGACACATATTGGTTCACGTACTCGGTTGCTCCAGTCCTGCCGGGACGTGATGCCGATGCCAGACGAACGGCATAACGAACCAGATCATCGGCCACAGGAACCTTCTGCACGACCTGATGGAAACCACTAACCTGACTGCCGTCAAAAAACAACGGATTCATGGATTCTGTTTCGTGTGATGTGGTCTGTTGCACAACCGTGACTTCGTCATCTTCCGGAAGGTAGTCAATCAGCACATTGAACATGAAGCGATCCAGCTGCGCTTCCGGCAGCGGATATGTGCCTTCCATTTCGATGGGATTCTGAGTAGCCAGAACGAAAAAAGGTTCGTCCATCACGTGGCGCTTTCCTGCAGCGGTGACCTGGTGTTCCTGCATGGCTTCCAGTAAGGCAGACTGTGTCTTTGGTGGCGTTCGGTTGATTTCATCCGCCAGAAGCACGTTGGTAAAAATTGGCCCCGGTATAAACCTCATCATGCGATGACCGCCACGATCCTCCTCGAGTATTTCTGTACCGGTGATGTCAGCGGGCATCAGATCGGGCGTGAATTGAATGCGATTAAATTTGAGACTGAACAACTCTGCGATCGATTTCACCAGCAGAGTCTTGGCCAGCCCCGGCGCTCCGGTGATCAGGCAGTGGCCGCCGGCCAGCAGGGAAATCAGCAACTGCCGGATCACGAGTTTCTGGCCAATAATGACTTTGGACAGCTCGTCGTCGACGCGCTGCTGCAACTGTCCAAGGTGATCGATGAGTTCACGTTCGCGCTCCGGAGCCAGTCGTTCCTTCATGAATTACTTTCATTATCGCCAGCGCCTGTCATCTGTCAGTGAGTCATTGCGTAGAACACGATATTGATGCCCAGCGGGTAGGCTTTCTTTTCGGAGAATTCTTTGAAGTACCACGGATCTATTCCCTCACGCTCCCAGCCATCACCTAAATCTGTATTGTGGCAGATGATGGCCATCATCCTGCCATTGTCGTCAAAGAGACTTTGGTAGTGAACCTGACGAGTATCCGGGCCACGTTCCCATGTGATAATCTGTCCGCCAGGACCCTGTCTTGCCATTCCAAACGCCGGAATCTGGGGGCGTTCTTTGAGGTCATAGACGCAGTGAAAAATCGGATGTTCCAGCGGCAGTTCTTTCGGTTCACGATGAGGGAATACGCGTTTGATTTCGCGATAGAAATTGTTCCATTCGTAGTCGCCCCAAAAATCATCCACCATCAGGAAGCCGCCATTCAGCAGGTAACGACGCAGTGCTGACACTTCGTGTTTGCTGAACACCAGTTGCCCGGGTTCAACAATGTAGATAAACGGAAAGTTGAAAAGTTCCGGATCAGTCAGTCGGAGGATCCGGCCGTCGGGATTGACGTGGAGCGACGTCAGCTGCTGCAGCCGGTACGAAAAATTGAGTTCTGCGTCGGGATAATCGATCCGCCATTTGTCCCAGCCGCTCCACGAGCTGTACTGCACTCGGACAAATGTAAACACATCATCCTTGAAGTGTTCATCAACTTTCCAGTCGGGAACACCACGTCGATCCGGTCGGGTATCCGCCCGATACTGACGCCGCGAATACTGCCCTCCAAGGGCGATAACCGACGCTATCAGGACAACCCCAGCTGCAAAAACGGCGATTGTGGATCGATTCATGATAACTCCCGGAAGGGGGAGAGCTGAACACAGCAACCGTTGTCGCAGATCAACCACAGATTTGCCAGTGTTGGCGGCCGTTGCCCGCACTCGTCAGCCGGGTGGCGATCGGACGTTCGTCCACAGAATCTGCACACGTCTGCGCCGCAGCAGCCGAACAATTGGCTCGGTGATTGCAAACCCATTGCACAACAGTTCTTTAAAGGTGCTGGTGACTGTTAGCGTGCGATCGTGGCCACCACAAGCCATGCTAAATCGTGGGTTGCCCATTCAACTCGGTGTATTTTTCTGTATCCTTGATATATCACTGATGAACTGATGTTCCTGCACACACCAATTCCAGACACTGAAAAAACGACTCTGCCCGTGGAAACGAACGATTTGTCCAACAGGTCGTCGCATGAAGACTTCTCCTCATCCAAAATCGCTGCCGTCCTTTCCAGCCTGCGTCTTGATCAATGGGTCAAGAATGCACTGGTGTTTGCCAGCATTGTCTTCTCGGGGCAACTCACAAATCTGGATAGTCTGCGGATTACGTACGCAGCGGTTATGGTTTTTTGTGTCTCTTCGAGCGGCGTGTATTTACTGAATGATATCGTAGATCGCGAGGCTGATCGTCTGCATCCGATCAAACGCCGCAGACCAGTGGCATCAGGCCGTGTGTCGTCGACGGCAGCTGCAATGCTCTGTGTGATTCTGATTGTGACCGGAATCGCCGGAGGTTTTGTGATCGGATTCGCTTTCGGCTGCATCATATGCATCTACATCAGCCAAAACATGGCCTATTCGCTGTTACTGAAGCAGGTTGCCATTTTGGACATCATGATGGTGGCAAGTGGCTACGTTCTGCGGGCGGTCGCGGGAGCTTTTGCGATCATAGTCAAAGTATCACCATGGCTGGTCAT
>CAUZPL010000207.1:0-4527 GCA_963581585.1 Planctomycetota bacterium | reverse complement strand
TTTCTCTCTGAACGAGATGTGGTGTTCGCGAGGTGTAAACCCGCTCGTAGTTTCAGAGAGTTGCCGAATTTCGAAAAACATAACCGGATCAACCGTATTGCATTAGAACAACACGGCTCGTGCAAAAGATCGCATGAAAACTGCGATCGCGTTTTCACTCCTGCCGGTGTCTTAAGCGGCGTATTTTTTTCCACGCCTGACGTGGCTGAACAGACCAACCGTTCCGATGCCAAGCAGAACAAGAGACGATGGTTCGGGGACAGCGGTCGTGGCCAGCGTGACCGTGCCGGATTCACTGATAAGCACCGTATTGTTGATGGCCGTCCCATCTGCGAGGAAGCCGGCCTATCCCGTCGGACGCACTCTGCTCACGACCGGCGTTTTGGATCGAGCCATGCGCAGCCTGGCGAATGACGGCCGCCGGTATGATACGCCCGAACTTAAAATTGCGTACAAAGCCGTTGACTGGCCATTCGCAAAGACGGCAGTCGGTGTACCGCCGAACGCATAGTCGGAATCCAGGGCAGCAGGCACGTCGCTATGCAGGCGAGCATCGCCATTATTACGGCGAGAGTGAGGAAGAGCTGACGTGAGAAGGAACCTACTGCAAAAAGAAGTTCACCGCCAGCAGGTGATTCATCCGGTCGCGGCCTGATCTACTTTCGATGAATTGATTCAGATAACCGATCTCGATTCGCGATTTGGTTTCTTCCGGGCAGGGCTTCCAGCCGAATCCAAAAAACGCGCGGTTCTGGTTGAAGCCGGTCCATGTTCCGAAGTCCGTATCATTCAGGTGAATGAACACTTCATCCCATAGAACCATCGTCAATCGTTTGTCGGCGGAAATAGCTGCCCGCGCAGACGCGAACTGGCGAAAGCGCAGTCCTGTATCATCGCCGGTTGTCAGAAGACGCTGTTCAAAGCGTGGACGCAACCCGATGCGGAAGTCGCCGTATTGACGCGACCACGTCAGTTGCTGCCAAAAGCGGTTTTCATCGAACTCCGGTCCACCACCAATCGGATCGGTATGGATCCAGCCGTACCCGACCCACGCTGTTGTATGATCGGTCAGTTTGTAGCCGATTCCCGGCCGGACGATGCTGACATCGAAGCCATCTGAGTTGTCCTGAAATCGCGCGTGTCCGTCGAACCACCAGCGCCAGCGCGACGGCGTGTTCGGTGCGAACGCAATGTCACCCTGTGAAAACACGGCTGTCCACCAGCCCTCATCTTCAATTGTCTGCCCCAATGCAGTGGACGACTGCGGAACGCAGGCTGCGACAATCAGCAACAGGAATATCAGACACCGGCACGACATCGAAAACCTCCCCGAATCGAAACTCTTATCGTCACCTTCAATCATCCGTGACGAGTCAACTGTTCTGCCGAGCCATCCTGGCATCGTCCGGGACTCGCCATCGAAACAAAACTGAACACAAACACTACACCGAATACTACGATGACGAGCTAAGGGAGATGGCTGCCTAGAACCGTGCGCCCACGCTGGCGGTGCCATCGTTACCAGTCAAATACTGGCCGTAGGCGTTGGCGTAGGTGCGGGCGTAGGCGTAAAAGTCCGCCTCTGCGGTTGCGGAAACAGTACCCTTATTGGTGATGGTCGTGTTGTCCGCAGCGGACTCAAGAGCTTTGCCTCAACATCCGTGCCGCTTTCACTGACATGGACTTCGCCTGATGAAGTCACCGTCAGGGTGTCGCCCGCACTGAGGGTTTCGCCGCCATTCGTTTCAGTGCTTGACCCTGACACCGTGAAGTGTTCGGCCAATCCTGGAAGGCAGGCCAGGATACACAACAATGACGCACCCGCACCAAACGCGATACCCCGTGCCCTAAGAGTTGATTTCATTGGCCCGAAACCTGTCTTGAACGAAAGCGGGATCACAAGACAAAGCGCCCCCCGGCATTCAACAAGGATCGGCTGTCGCCTTCGTGGCGGTTAAACCGGTTATTTGGGGCCGGAATAACCGTTACATCCGACAAACCAGGGCCACTAACCGACCAGCAGCATGATCTGCCGCTGGACTTGGCCTATGGTCCAGCGCTCACGGAGCAATTCCACCATGGGACTGGCGGAAGATGAGCAAGGATGAACGGGACCTGTATCGGTGAGCTAAGACCACCATTTTCAGCTGTACAGGATCTTTTAAGACTGACACAAAGGAAGTATGGCCTGCTTGGATCTTCGACCAGGGAAGTGACCGCTTTGCTCATTTGATCGAGAGGCCGCAGTAACATGGCTAGTTCATTCTTCAGGAGACGCAGGGGCAAAGTAACAGATCCCGTCTCATATAAGGCCATTAAGAAGGGGATCGGTAACATAAAGCTCACGGAAACGGATGAGATTCAGTGAAGCTGCTACGGGCCCCTGGAAGCCGATTGGTGATATTCCGCAGTTGAAAAATTTCATTCCGGCACCGAAGAATTCTCCAATCCGTGTGCAAGTCCAGCCAATACAGGATGTGCATGCGAACATTGTTGAAGAGGAGGGCACGGGAAACACGGGCCTTTGGATTGCGCTACTCGGGTCATCTGCAGCACTGAACTTGATTTTGTTGGGCCTGATCTTTCTCAAACCAGCACCGAAGCCTCTACCACCGTCAAAGCCGCTAGTATCTTTGAGCGAGTACGCGGACTACATGGCCGACAAGTCTCGGCTGCGGCAGGTCGGAGTGTCGCTCGCGAAGAAAGAAGAACTGGTCGAAGCGAGAGACGTGCGGATCACGCCTGCCCCGAATCGTCCGCCTGTACCAATGCCCGCCGCCGAATCGGGAAACGTACACGGGGCTTGGGCGTACACACAACTTTTTGTCGAAAAGAGATTAAAATCTCCGAGCACGGAAAAATTTAGATTTGGCGGTTACCGCGATGTCACTGACTTGGGCGGTGACCGTCCGCGACGACCTGATTCCGAATAGCCCTTGTTGACTCGTCAGTCGGCGTCGACGCAGACGTTCTACCCGCCGGTGGTGATCAAGGATGCGTGATAAAACGTCTTTGTATCTGGGTTCGTAAGAATCCAGTCTGAAGTGTCACAACTTCAACTGCACTTTGAACTACATACAGAATCAGGAATACGAAATGAACAACATCAACCGCCGTCACTTTGTCCAAGGCATGACATTCGCGACCGCCGCTTATATGGTCCCAGGCGTTTTTGCCGAAGAGCTTGCAAAGACTCCTCGCCAAACCGAAGGTCCGTTTTATCCCGACCATTTGCCGCTGGACACGGACAACGACTTGTTGTTGATCAACGATACGATCAAGCCAGCTGTCGGTGAAATCACTCACCTGACTGGTCGCATCCTTGGTCAATCGGGTGAACCTGTTCGCAACGCACTGGTTGAAATCTGGGAAGCGGACGCGGAAGGCAACTACATTCACACGCGTGGCCATCGGGACACGATCGACAAGAATTTTCAGGGCTTCGGACGCTTCCTGACTGGCTCCAAGGGCGAATACTATTTCCGCACGATTAAGCCAGTGGCTTATGGCCCGCGCGCCCCGCACATTCACTACGCCGTCAAGAAGGGCGACAAGCGAATGTTGACGACAAGTTTGTATGTAGAAGGTGCGAAAGAGAACGCTGGCGACGGACCTCTGCGTCAAGCTGGCGACGCTCGCGACAAATTGATTGTCAATTTCAAGCCAATCAAGGGTTCAAAGATTGGCGAACTGGCAGCCAATTTTGACATCATCATCGGCAGCACGCCCGAAAATGCCAGCCAAGACCAAGGCCGCTTTCGCCCCAACCGTCGCGGTGGCCGACCACCTCGTCGATAGACAACGCAGGAAACAACAATGATTTACAAAGTTGCTCCACGAATGTGCCTCTTGATCTCTACTGTTGCCATCGCCACGAACGCGATTTGATGAAAAGCGGTAATCTGCGGGAGAATGCGGTGGGTCGGCACACCCACATCACCGATGTTGCTACGAAACGGTGCATCCCTCGTCGAAGCCCGTGAACTGGCCCGCCACAGTAACATCCGCCTGACAATGCGATACACCCACATCGGCCTGGACGACCAAGCCAAGGCGATCGCAGCGATTCCCGCACCACGGACCTCGCAGCCCGACGCAGAATCCTGGGAGCATTTTGGGAGTAAAACCTGCGGCAAACTCTGTCATTTTCCATCATCGGCTGGCAACACGGTGACCATGGAACTGGCCACCGTTAACGACGAAAACCCCTGCGGTGCCAAGGGCTTAGACGCCGCTTGTCAGCCCCTGGCACCCGATGGCACCAAGGGCAAAAAGTGGAGGCGGCGGGACACTTGGCAATCACTGTCTCGCGGCTTTCGAATTCGGACGCTGCACAGTCGAAGAACACCCCGACTCGTAAAGTGACTCCTCCACAGTCGGGTCCCACCGTCCCGTCACCAAGCTGCTCCGAGCGGGCAAGGTGTGACCTGCCCCCCTTAACCGGGACCAGTTCCAGAGTTATAAACTCTGGCTTTGGTTCCAACACAGGAGGCAGGCTATGCCACGTAAGCGATTCAAGACCGAAGA
>CAUZPL010000206.1:0-4579 GCA_963581585.1 Planctomycetota bacterium | reverse complement strand
GCAACGTCGACATTGCTTCGATTACTCCAGGCGACGCAAGGAAATTCCGCCAGTGGCTGGAAAACAAACGGACCGGAAAGGGACAGCATGAGCGTCTTTTATCCGTAAATACACGGCGGAAGCATATCGCAATCACGAAGCAGTTCTTTAATGCGGCCGTGCGCCTGGATCTGATCGAAAAGAACCCGTTCCAGCACGAAACGAGCGCCAAGGTGTTCAACCGCGACAGGGACTTCTTCGTTGATCGGGGTATGACGGACAAACTGCTGCGAGCGGCACCGGACGATCAGTGGCGGCTGATGATTGCACTGTGGCGACTGGCGGGACTCCGCAAAATGGAAGTCTTCGCATTGAACTGGTCCGACATTCTGTGGGACCAGGGACGAATGCTGGTGCGCTCAAGTAAGACAGCACACCATGGCAGAGGCAGGGCCGAGAGATTCGTTCCTGTCGGTGCGGTCGAAAAATATTTGTCCGATGTGTTTCACGCGGCGGCTGACGAAGCACAAAGCGGGTCAGCGGCTGTAATCACTCGTTTCAGTCGAACGAATGTGAATCTGCACAAACCATTTTGGCGGATCGTGGAGAATGCGGGGCTGGTCACCTGGCCGAAGCTGTTCCAGAATCTGCGGTCATCCTGCGAAACGGAATGGCTGGATGCGGGGATGCCGGCACACGTTGTAGCGAACTGGCTGGGGCACAGCGTCCAGGTACAAAATAACTCCTATGCACAGGTCGACGATCACCACTTCGATCGATTCAACAAGTTCGCTGAAAAATCCTGGCCAGATTTTGGCCAGAAAGAGCCGCGAAACGGAGCGCAAAGAAAAACACGAACTGCAAGCTAATGACCCGGCGGGCAATAAATTTTCTGGTCCTGCGCGTCGCGTCGCTTCTGTTCGCGTTTCTCGAGTAGCGGTGGAGGGACTCGAACAGACCAGTAAAAAACAACGTTTTTGAAACAGCCTTTCCAAAACGGCTCAATCTGAGTGGATTTTGGAGTTCACAGTACGCCTCACAGAGGCCGGGTTCACTGATGTCCAGGTAGCTCGTATTCTCGAAGCTTTGCAGCGGACGGCATGCTCCCCGCGTCTTACTTACAAGCACCCGTAGTTCAGCCGGTGTCTTCAGGGACTTTGCCTCTCGCCTCTGTCAGAGCGCCGCTCCATGCGTCCGGCACTGTTACAGTTGCTGATATCGACATCGACACGTTCCTGGCGAGCTTCTAATCATCCCCGACGCAGGTCGGCACGAGGACGCTGCGCCCCAGCAGCCGGATCAACGCGTATTTTGCGCCGATGGGCCGGTATTTTGTGCTCCGGCAGGCCCCCATTTGCTCACCATCGCCAGAAATGGCCAGTGTTGCGTGGCCGCCTCGGCACACACGCAACACTTGAATGAGGGATTTTTACTCGCAGACTGGCGGAAATCAAAATTCCTATCAGTCAGGGCACGGACGTCAACGACGAGGATCGTGTCCCTATTCACAACGCCGGAGTAATCAATCGCGGAGAGAGAGGAGCGCACGCATAGGTCCAAAGTACCAGGAAATTCAAAACACCGAGACCAAGATCACTACTTCTTAACTCCATAAAAATAAAGATCTGCCGACGCTCTTCTCCGGAAGATCCTTTTCCACCACAGCTTTGGTCGCGTGTTTACGGAGAAGGCATACTGCGAAAAAATATCATCTACGTCCAACACATCCCGAATATCTTCCTCAGTTAGGTTCTTGTAATAAGAAGACCATTCTGCGCTTACGGACTGTGTTGCGGGGGAGTCCTGCGGGGTGGTTCTGGGGGTGCCGTGTTCAGCGCGTCCAGTGGTAGCGCAGGAAAACAGAAAGCACCCTTTGGGGGCGAGCATCCTAACGATGTTAAGCAGCGTGTTTTCGCAATGCATATCATGCTCAAAACACTCACAAGAGATTACGAAATCAAAATACCCGTCTTCGTATGTTAATAAATGCGCTGGGCTCACTACGTCCACACAAGGACCTTCGGCTACATCACACCCGATATACTCATACTGCTTGTCCGGGTTGAAGAAATCACGACAACTTCCATTAATGTCGTAAGAGCCCACTTCCAACACTTTGAGAGGACCCTCGCCCCCAAACCCAAAAAATTTATTTACAGGGGGGTGCATTGAATGGTGCGTAAGGTAAGTCCTTTGCTCGTGATGTGCCATTATTCTTGGTCCGTTACGAAGGCAATTATGCTCTTTCTCTCTCGCACATCCAATTGGGTTTAGAGGAGCCCTGGGGTCCCACCGAAAGGGGCGCAGCAGCGGAACTGAATTGCGGCGGGCTTGATGGGTTCATAGCAATCGCGGCGAAGTGGTAACTTCCTGCTGTTTTTGACCGATACCAAGGAGTTATAGATCCCAAATGCACGTTTGTATGTCCCCTAAGCCTCATGTTTTCACAACCCTCGACAAAACTGCCCGTATTGGGGCGATCTACCTCGTCCGCACCCAAATCACCGACGCGGGCGTGGTGCATCTTAAGGGACTAAACAGTCTGCAGTCGCTCAACCTCTGGGACACCCAAATCACCAACGCGGGACTGGTGCATCTGAAGGGACTGACCAGTCTGCAGACGCTCTATCTCGATGAGACTCAGGTCACCGACGCGGGGCTGGTGCATCTGTCGGGACTGACCAGTCTGCAGACGCTCCATCTCAACAACACCCAAATCACCGACGCGGGCGTCGCCAAACTCCAAAAGGCATTGCCAAATTGTAATATCAGTCGGGAAATCGCTGCGGCGCATCCATGACTCACCGCCTGTCAGCAATGACGGGTCCTTTTTCGACGAAAAACCGCCTAACCGCAGGGGACACAGATGAAACGTGTGTTGGGCATGCTGCTGGTACTGGGAGTGGTCCGGTGTGGGGATCCCCAAAGCCGACGAACGCTACAAGGCTGTTGTGGCCGACTTCCGTGGGAAGTACGTCGACAGTGGAAATAAGTCCACCACGTTCGACAAAAATTGGCGGCACATTCGTACCATCCTCAGGCGTCTCGGACCACAGCAGTATCGCAATCCCCTGGGCGAGGAAATTCTCGCACGAATCCCCGACATGCGGCCACTGCCGTTTTCCCCGGATCGCCACGTTCGACGAACTCTCGGCGCTCTATGCAGCACGTGACACGACGACCTGGCCGCGGTGTGAATTCCCGGCGATCGACTACTGGCGCTCCCCGATCGTAATCGCTCACAACTGTGCTCCCCGATGGATGGACTTGCTGTCACTGCGAACCGTCGGGATCTGCCTGGAACGAAAGATGATTCAGTGGAGTCGTTTACGACGGCGTCGCCAGCCGGTCCCAATAAGGCAAATGACACCGGTGCCGAACAGGGCGAGGCTAGAGGGTTCGGGGACGGGGACGGGGGTGAAGATGTCAACCCCGAAGTCTGCGGCATCTAAAAAGTTGCCCTGCGCTGTATTACCAACATTTGATACCGAGTCGTATTCGAATCTGAGCGTGTTCCCGATCGCGTGAATCGGGGACTCAGGAATGCTTGTGTACACCGCCCATGCTGCGTTCGACGTGGAGTATTGCTTTTGGAAAAGCACGGTATCGTTTGCACCGCCAAAAGAATTATCACTACCGAGGTCGATAATGCTCAATTGCAATGTGTCGAGCCCGTTACGTCCACGGTGTGCAAACGTAAACTCCAAGACGCTGCCACTCGAAACACCAGTGACATCTTGAAATAGAGCTGCCACCTGATTGGCGTTGAGCTCGGCGTGTTGGTCCGCGTCGTGAGACACCACGCTAAGAAAACCGTCCGACCAAATTTCCATCTTGTTGTCCGACGCGGTGGTTGACCAACCCGGAATCGTTGAGGCATGTACGATGTTAAAATTGGGGGAACCAGCCGAATATCTCGGGAGTTCGAAACTACCGTTAATCAGGCCGCTAAACGCCGGAGAGACTCCGAAAAGGGACGACATGACCGTCAGGCACGCTACCGGCAGTTGAATCCCCCGATTCATGTCATTTTTCCCTTGTTGTGAGTCAAGAATAAATCTGGACGCGACGGTACGAGATCACCAGCGTCCGCCGCTGGCGAGAAGCTAGCACAAAAAGGATCGAGATCAAGGGCAGCATGAGTACATTGACCTGCCCCCACGGATGGTACCTCTCAAGGGGCTAACCAGTCTGCAGAGGCTCTTCCTCCCCGGCACCTGGATCACCGACGCGGGATTGGTGCATCTTAAGGGGCTGACCAGTCTGCAGCGGCTCAACCTCAACAATCTCACCCTTGTTCATTCACCTCGACAACAGCTCCCAGTTTGTCCAGCTGTCGTTGCTGTTCTGTCGTACAACCACTGCAGAACATCACACCCAGCGCTGTTAATAAAAGTGCGTTGCTGTGCATGATCATTTTCCGAGGCTGAGTTCACCTTCGTGATTGGGACTGTGTGTCTTCACATCATGCCCCGACATCCCGGCAGCGACAAGCAGGCGGTGACACTGTCAGAACGCTAATCGGATCAGGCGGCTTTCCACCAGGCCCGCAGCCTGCAGTTGTGTGCTGCCTTCCAGACGTTCGATGATCGCCTCGAGC
>CAUZPL010000205.1:0-4596 GCA_963581585.1 Planctomycetota bacterium | reverse complement strand
CCTCCTCAGCCAACAGCTGCTCGACCTGCTCGATAATCGCTTTTACATCTGAAGTGCCCATGCACCCATTCATGCACCTTCTTCGTAAAAATCAACCAGATGCAATGCTGGCACTTGAGAGGATACAGTAGCTCGCTGCCGTTATGGTCTAGGATTTCCCGGGCTCTGTCGCGGGCACTTGTCCAGTCAGAACGATTTGGAACCCCATGGCTAAGTTCATGAGTTGCGAGAAAGCCCTCATTACGGAGTCCCGGCAGCCCCTCTCCCTAGAGCGATCCCAGGCTATCACGCAGTGCACGTAGAGCTGCCTGCCGGGACGGTTGTTCGAGGGCTTCCTGACAAATCCGTTCGACTTGTCCGGCATCGAGGTTGGGATAAACAGTGGGATCTTCACCGGCGGGACCGCACAAGTGGGCCTTGCCTCCGGCGAGTACGACCACAAGCAGTGGCACCCCACGGCCGTTTGGTCGTGCTTTCCATGCGGACCGCAGTTGAGTCGGGCTGGGCGTGCGACTTTACTCTGAGTAGAGAACATCCAATTGCAACCGCGTTCCCTGTCCGTAGGCGATACCGAGCAGTGAGAAGGCCCAGTCGCCGAGGGTAACTGTTTCAAGCGGTAGTGACACGCATGGTCTCCAGTTGCCTAGCCCTTAATCTACCCCACATCACGCCATCTTTAAATTGTGCGTGGTATATCTCGGGCGTAGAGACAAATGCACGTGGGCCCGCAGGCGGTGGAAAGCAAAATGTGACGCGGTGCTCCAGCCTATATAACAGGTACCAGGGACCGCGTAACCCCTGGGGTCGGACCCAAAATTTCAGGCCGCGTGCACCGAAAGAAAACCCTCGACCTCTAAAAACGGGATCGAGGATTCAATTGGGCTCGAAGTTGCCGGCCACTTCTGGCGCTCAGACCAGAGAGCCTCGCCGATAGCCCGCCATGCACAGGATCCCGATTCCAAGGAGCAACACCGTCGAGGGTTCGGGTACGACAGTGGCTCGCAGGGTCAGGCTGCCAGCGCTACCGATATTATTGGCAATTAAATCAAAGGCGATGTTGTTGCTATTGAACACCGGGTCTACGAGAACGTTTGAGAATGTTCCCTGTAGTTCGGTTTGCCACGTCATGATCACAAACTCATCATCTACGCTGGGTACGAAATTGTTGGATGGGAGAATAGATAACGTGACCGGATCGAAAAGAGAAAGCGTACCGCTGTCGTTGATCTGGTCGTGATTGTCGTCACCAAAACCAGGCGTAGTGCCACCCAGCTCAATTTCTACTGTGGAACCAGAACCAAAACCCTGATTCGTTCCATTAATAATGGCCGGGCTTTCACCTGGCGCAAAGGTTCCGAGAACCAACGTGTTTTCAAATGTCCCTTTTCCAGATACGATCCAGGGCGCATCGAAAGTCAGTCGTTCATTAACGCTGACTCCGTCTCCGATGGCTGCTCCATTGTTCTTGAAATTGCCTCTGATATTGCCTCGTCCAGTGATATTCTTGCCTTCTTCCACAAACAAATGAGCAAACGTGTCGGTTGTCGCAGCGTCGCCTGCCACCAGGGTTCCACCGTCGGTACCATCGCCTAGATGTGTTAACGATCCCAACACTGCCACATTAGCATCGTTGATTGCGACCGTGTGCGTATCAGTAATTAATTGGCCATCGCTGAAGAAGCCGTCAACTCTCCCTGAGTCTCCCAGGGTCATATCCCCGCTGGCAGCGATGGTCGAACCCATTACGGCGGCAATTCGGCCAGCGACCACACCACTTCCGACAATATTGTCACCAACGCCCAACGCCACTCCATTGGCTGCAGTGATTGATCCGTTTGTAAGCGTGGTCATGACACCAAGATTTGCGAATCCCAGAGAATACAAAACAATCGATTCGCCGTTCAGGTCAAGGCAGCCCGTGTAGTTGAATCCATCGAACCGCGTCTGGTCACCAAGAAGTGTATTGGAGAAAACAGGTAGAAGAAGGTCACCCGCCGTTATATTCGTATCACGAAGATCCGCATTAGAGAGGTTCGCGCCCGTCAGGTTCGCACCGGTCAGGTTCGCGTAGGTCAGGTCCGCGCCGGTCAGGGCCGCGTCGGTGAGGTTGGCCAGTGGCCCAATAAGATACCCTTGTGTGAGTTGCCAGTCGGTAGGCAAGGCACTGGGACTGCCAATAATTTCTCCCGAGCTGACACCGGCCAGCTCCGCGCCGGTCAGGGTCGCGCCCGTCAGGTTCGCGCCCGTCGGGGTCGTGCCGGTCATGGTCGCGCCCGTCAGGTACGCGTTGGTCAGGGTCGCGCCGGGGAGCCGGGCTTGCGGCTCAATAAGATACCCTTGTGTGAGTTGCCAGTTGGTGGGCAAGGCACTGGGAATGCCAACAATTCCTCCCGAGCTGACACCGGTCAGGTTCGCGCCGGTCAGGTACGCGTTGGTCAGGGTCGCGCTGGTCAGGGTCGCGCTGGTCAGGGTCGCGCTGGTCAGGGTCGCGCTGGTCAGGGTCGCGCTGGTCAGGGTCGCGCTGGTCAGGTCCGCGCCCGTCAGGGCCGCGTCCGTCAGGACCGCATTGGTCAGGACGGCGCCGGTCAGGTTCGCGCCGGGTTGGAGGTTGATTCCCGAATAGGAATGGTTACCGCCTCCCGCGCCGCCCGCCAACCGCAGCGCGTTGGTTTGGTTCCAGTTTCCTTGGTGGTCGATGTCAATCTGCATGTCCCCGTGGGCACCGGCGGTGATGCCCGTAAACCGCGCCACGTAGCCGTTCTCCATGCTTGTAAATTCATTGAGGATCGTCGAATCGTTCAAAACCGTGGTCGTCGTGATCGTCGTCCCCGTGGAGCTGCTGTTGGTATACGCGTCGACGTCGGAGATGATGAACTTGACCTCGCGTGGAGCGGAGGAAAAGAAATCACCACGGCCGAATAGAGCGCGATGTCGTAGATCTCGTTCGGGTCCAGGTCGGTGAAGTTGTAGGTGATCGGCCCCCTAAAATCGGACATCCCGTTGGCATCGAGATAACCATCGAACAGCGTGAAGGCATCTCCTGCCAGCGGGTGTCCCAATTCTGGATGAAAATTCCACGAACCGGAGGTACCGGAAATCGCCAGCGTGATCCCGGTGGAACTATTGTCGAAGTACTTGACGAGTGTTCCCGAAGGCGAGAGGGAGCCGGCGGGCCGATCATTGCCCGGACCGCTGATGTTGGTCACATTCCCGGTTGACAAGTTTCCCCCCAGGTCGTTGTACGCGCTCCAGCCGGTGTATTGGATCGGATCGACTGTGGAATCGTCGTTCTTTAGATACGCAGCGGCATGGACCGACGTAGTCGCCAGAGCGGCGAGAAGAAACAGTGTGAACCTGCGCATTAAGAAGAGACAGACAATCAACTCGAAGGAAAATTTGTTTATCCTGATCATTAGCGTCCTTTTCTTTCATCGGCTAACGAGAAACGGTGTACCGGCCCACTTTATTGATAACTGATGACTCAAGCTTTAATCGACTTTTGGAACAAGGCCAACAAAGCACTCGCCAAGTTGGCGGGGCAAGGCTTAACCGAAGACGAAATCGCCCGGGTACGTAAAAATTTAGCCGCCAAGGTCAAACCGCCAAGCGGCGACGAGGTTCAGGAATTCAACGCGATGATGGCTGCTGTTTTTGGAGAAAACAGCGAATTTCTGCACCGCCCGGAGCTTTCTGGCGAGGTGGACGAATAGCTTCAGTCTGGAGCTTTTGTGGGCACTACAAAACGACCAGACCCAGGGGGCGGAAAGAGGAGGGCCGCTGGCTACAATCAAAGGCGCGACGGGAATTGAAATCGCTATCAGTCACGAGGGGCTAATCGGTGATGTCTTCAGGCGAGAACGGTGACGTGACATGAACGAAGCGGGGCCTCCTCAGGCGCTCGAGCAGGCCGTCGGGCTGCAAACGCTCGACTGGGTACTGATCGCGCTGTACGCGATCTCGACGATCGGCCTGGGGCTGTATTTCAGCCGCCGCCAGAAGTCGATGCAGGAGTACTTCACCGGCGGCGGGAACATGAACCCGATTCTGATCGGCGTGTCGTTGTTCGCGACACTGTTGAGCACGATCAGTTACCTCTCGGTCCCCGGCGAAGCCGCCGGCAAGGGGCCGGTCAACCTGATCTCGATGCTGGGCCTGCCGATCGTCTTCTTCGTCGTCGGCTACCTGATGCTGCCGATCTACATGAAGTTCCGCGTGACCAGTGCGTACGAGTTGCTCGAGGAGAAACTGGGGCTGGGGCTGAGGCTGTTGGGGGCGTCGATGTTCCTGGCGCTGCGTCTGGTCTGGATGACACTGCTGGTCTACCTCGCGTCGGAGGCGATGACCGTGATGATGGGGCTCGACCCCAAGTGGATCCCGGTCGTGGCGGCTGTGACCGGAGTCGTCGCGGTCATCTACACCTCGCTCGGCGGCCTGCAGGCGGTCGTGATCACCGACCTGCTCCAGACCGTGCTGCTCTTCGGAGGTGCCCTGCTGGTCGTGATGACGGTGACCATGGACTTCAACGGATTCGACTGGTTCCCCACCGCCTGGCACGCCAACTGGGACTCTCAACCGCTGCTGCCAATCGAGGACGGA
>CAUZPL010000204.1:0-4610 GCA_963581585.1 Planctomycetota bacterium | reverse complement strand
TCCGAATCTTCTTTGGCGCCATGATGCTGTATCATGTGGTCACAAAACTCAGCGACCGATGGGTGGATTTCTTCTACATCCGTCCGGATTTTCACTTGACATATTGCGGCTTCAGCTGGGTAAAGCCCTGGTCCGGTCAGGGGATGTACCTTCATTTTGGAGTTATGGGACTGGCAGCACTCGGAATTCTGACAGGAGGATTCTACCGAGTCAGTACTGCTGTGTTTGCCTTGTGCTTCACGTACGTCTTTCTGCTGGAAAAAGCTCTCTATCAGAATCACTACTATTTGATCTGCCTGATAAGCAGCATCATGGTGTTCGTGCCCGCCAATCGAATGTGGTCGGTCGATGCTTACTGGAAGCCAACGATCCGGGCTCAGACCGTACCGCAAATCTGGCTGTTGCTGCTTAGAATCCAGGTGGCGATTCCCTACTTCTATGGAGGTATTGCCAAGATCAATGACGACTGGCTGCACGGCATGCCGATGCGGCTCTGGCTGGAACGCCGTACTCATTTGCTTGATGTTGGTTCGTGGCTGACACATGACCTAACGGTCATTCTGTTTGCGTGGGGTGGATTGATCTTTGATCTGCTGGTCGTCCCGGCTTTGCTGTGGCACCGTACGCGACTTGTCGCGTACCTTTTCGCCGTGGGGTTCCATGTGACGAACTCAATGTTCTGGAACATTGGGATCTTTCCATGGTTTATGATCGGTGCCACTCTGCTGTTTTTTCCTGCCGATTCGCTCAGAAAACCGTTATCTTGGCAGCCTGGACTCCGTGACAAGCATCCTGAACATCCCGATTTGTTGAGTCGGAAACAACGCATCACCGTCGCGGGGGTCGGACTATACCTCACTTGGCAGCTGCTGTTTCCATTTCGCCACTTTCTGTATCCGGGGAATGTCAGCTGGACCGAGGAGGCACATCATTTTTCCTGGCACATGTTGTTGCGTGAAAAAGACACGGGGATCCGATTCTTTATACATCACAAACGATCCAATCGACTCGATTTGTTGAAGCTGAGTGACTTCCTTGGCGAACGGCAGTTAAGCCGCATGGCAAAGGACCCTGATATGATTCTGGACTTTGTCCATTTCGTGCGAGACCACTATCTCGATCATGGAGAGGTCGAGATTCGCGTCTTGGCGTTGGCCTCGCTTAACGGGCGCAAACCTCAACTTCTCATGGATCCAACGATCAATTATGCCGCCGTTGATCGTGTCTGGGGGACACAACCATGGATAATTCCACTGCATGAACCACTCCGGAAAGAGGCTTGGAACGTTCCTGTGTCTCAATGGGAGGATGTCCTCAGTGATATCATTCCAGATCAAATCAGGTCATTCGGAAGGCAGTAACGATCGCCGGCAGTGTTCATTGCCATATGTCGTCGTGTGCGTTGCCGATCCGGCAAGTGTAGACGGAGCCGTAATACTGTCTTGATTTCAATTTCACTCGTCAATTGTTTGGTTTTCTGCTGGTTCCGATGGGATTCACTGTGACAATGGTTCCGCCCTGCCGGTAACGAAACGGAAGACTCGGGTGGCATCGTCGGTCGCAAGAGAACTAGACATCAGCAGATGAAACTGTGTGAAGCCCCTCCGATTGACTGGGAAGCCCTTGCTCCAGTCGTGTGTCCGTAACAGTGTGCCTGCGTTTCTGAATCAATGTCTGGAAATCTTCAGAGCAGCCTGTCGACATTGGCTTAGGAGTCCCCTAAGTGGCAAAGAGACGGTTCATCAAGACGAAGGGCGGTGAGCGAGGTCCGTTTACGCCTCAGGTCCTTCAAAGGCTTGTAAATGAAGGTCGCGTTAAACCTCAAACGGCCCATCCGCCGGGAGGACAAGTCGTCATGGGTTCACGCTGGGAAGTTCGATACGTTATTTCCCCCCGAGAAGCAAAGTTCTGAACCTGTCTCCGCTGAAACAGTCAATCTGCCACGAAAAATCGAAGACTCACATTCAGTCTTTCGCAACCATTCATAATTGACTCAGAAGCATGTCGTGACCGTGACGGCCGTTGCCTGTCTTGCAGCCTTGGGTGTTGTTGCATATGTATCGTCCGGGCGACACGCCGAGACTTCGCTCCAGATGGGACCAGGTACCCCGAGGCAACAGACCGGCGAACCAGCGACTCTCACTACGGAAGAGCTGGTCGCAAAGGTCAAGCAGTCAGTTGCTTTTGTAGAGGGCCGGCTTTCGACACGATCGAAGTTCTGAAGGAGAACGCCTGAAATGTTGACAGTTGCGCAACCAGCTGAGTGCTGGAACGTCTCAGTACGATTGATCTGTCAGTTGGTGGCACACAAGACACGCGAAATGGAGTAAACGGACAAACACGCCAGAAACGCAGTGTGTTTGGCGGGATTACTGATGAGTTCGCTGATGTTCGCAGTAGCAAAGCTCCCCGGAAGGAACTCTCTTCGTAACGACTCGCGTGCGACCTGATTGCGGAAGTCTTGAACCGGCAACACTATAAAAAAATTCGAGTCCTCCACAGTGGCTCGGAGGTAACCAATTCTCCTCGAACTTTTGTGAACGGGATTAACAGCAGGCGCGACGTCATGTTTGTTGCCCGGACACGACAATGTCGGCTGACATCTGTACTTGCCACACGCTACAAACCCAATTAGTGACGGAGTGTGACCATACGGGAACGGTGTCAGCCGATAACAGACAACCCGGCGTTCGACCTTCGGAGGATCCGCAACAATGAGCTGCGTCTCCTTTCTTCATCCAGAAGTTTGACTCATCGCAGGCGGGCCGCCGTGGACGAGACCCGCATCAAGAGGGCTGACATTGGCGGCTGGCTTCGCAGGAGTTAATCAGTTCTTCTAAACTGCGTCGTGCCACGACCACTGGATCCACGTTTGAATGGAACCTGATCATCCAGGAACCGCCAGTCTCGCAGAAACTCAATCAGGTCAGCCATTTGCTCCACGGAGATATTCTTTTCGAATCCGTCGGGCATTAAAGATGTGCGGTTGGAGCGGATTTCTTCGATCTCGTTACGGAGGATCGTCAACAACTTTTCTTTCGCCTGCTTGAGTGTGACGCTGGAACCGGTTTCCTGAGCGATGAGACCCGCGTGGACTTTGCCAGAGTTTGTGGCAATCGTGTAACTCAGGTAGCTGGCGTCAATGGCACGGTTGGGATTCAGGATAGATTCCAGAATGGCACCCGGATTGTCCCGAACACTGGACTTGATCGTGAAGTCG
Organism: Planctomycetota bacterium; assembly: GCA_963581585.1. GTDB lineage: Bacteria > Planctomycetota > Planctomycetia > Planctomycetales > Planctomycetaceae > S139-18. The sequence goes on along the minus strand of CAUZPL010000204.1, from coordinate 1,390 downwards.
CCAATGTAAGGTCCGACGTTGAACCCGATCTCACCGATGCGATGACACTCAGAGCAGCTTTTTTGAAAGATTGCCTGTCCGCGAACCAGGTCGCCTTTGCGGGACAGGGCGACCTGGTATTCAGCGATGATTTCCTGACGACTGGCGGGAATCGCATCTGCGAGCAGTCGTTTCGCGTCGGCGCGAATTCCGGTGTCCGGATGCTGCATGAGTTGTTGAACGGTAGAGGGGCTCAATTCGGAAAGGGCAATGTTGTCGCTGGTGATTTCGCTGAGTAACAATCGCGTTCGACCCGGGTCAGACAGCATGGCATCGAGAACCACACTGCGCATCGCCGGTGTTTGCGACTGAAAATCGACCAGCAGCATGCCGCCGATCCCGGGATCGTCATAGGATCCAAGGACGTCGATTGCGAGCTGTTGCAATTCCTGAGGTTCATTTGACTGGACGATCTCAATCAACGTATCTCCCGCACGCTGAAAGCCGACGTACCGCAAAAGCTCCAGGCAGTCACGCCGAAAGGTCACCGGTTGTGTTCTGTCATTCGCTGCTTCCGTGATACCGGCCAGCAGTTCGGCAAGATGCTCTCCCGTTGAACCGACTTTCTGAGACATTTCATCCAGAATGTCCGCAAACGAACCGGCTCTCCAGTGGACCCCACGTCCCAGTTCGGTCAGAACGGAAAATTGAATCGGACGCGGCAGGGAATCACTCCTGAGAGTCAGAATTGCCTTAATCGTTCTCCGGATGTCGGCGTTTTGGCGACGGGCACCTACCAGATGCGACAGGTCTTTAAGCAGACGGCTGGTCGCGCCGGCGTCTTCATGAGCGTTCACACCGGCGAGAACTTCCAGCAGCATCTCTGAGCTGGATTCTCCCGCCGAACTCAACACGGCGGCGCGGGTCCAGGAATCAGTGCCGGCATCCAGCGCGATTCGCTGCAGCGCCGTGTTGATCTCCGCATCGCGTTCTGCCTCTCCAAGGGACAGAGCCACCTGGAAACGGACACGAGCGTCAGGATCATCGGCCAATTCTGTGACTTTTCGAAGCAACGTTGGCGACGTCTTCAACCAGCGCTCTGACAAAACGGTCGCCTGCTCACGAACGCGCGGGCTTCGATCTGTGACCGCCGCATGAACCTCTTCTTCGGCGAGTTGGGCGAGTCCATCCAGTAACCACAGAGCATGCACGCGCGCCGCGGCACTCGTCCCATTGCGTACCATGTTCTGCAAATTGCCGCGAACGCGTTTATCTTGACGTTCGTAAAGCAGGCGTGCCGCAGTTTCGCGCCACCACGCATTGGGATGCTCAAGCAATGACACCAACTCATTCGGCGGACAGGTTTTCAAGTTGTTCGGGACAGGATGCAATTCTGCACCGTGCTTCCCCG
>CAUZPL010000203.1:0-4621 GCA_963581585.1 Planctomycetota bacterium | reverse complement strand
CTATGGCAAACAACTGTGCGTCACTATATCCGCTGCAAACATAGACCATGCCGTGGCCTATAACGGGGCGAGGGATTACAGAATAGCCTTCACCGTAAGCAACTCGCCATAACTGTTCGCCGGTGTTTGTATCGTAGGACCAGACTCCACCGCTGCCGGGACAGATCGCCTGCGATCGGCCACCCGCTTCCATGATGGTCGGTGTAGAGAAACTGAAACCGCTTAACGGTTCCAGTTCTCGTTCGGTTCTCCAGACCTTGTTTCCTGTGTATTTGTCCAGCCCCGCGACAAAACGCTCATCGCTTCCGTCACAACAGATGATCAGCAGGTTATCCACCAATGCCGGGGACCCGCCATTGCCATGCTGAGGTTCATAAACAAGACCCTGATTCCTCCAGAGAACAGATCCATCGGTCTTCAAACAGGCAGTGCCGTGCGGTCCAAAGTGAACATAGATTCGCTCACCGTCCAGTACGGGCGTGGGACTGGCATGACTGTTCTTTGTGTGGATCTGCACATTGTGACCATGCTGATCGAAAGCTTCCTCATCCCACACCGTGCCGCCGTTTTCCGCGTCCAGACACAGGACACGCAGCGATCGGGCATCAGTCTGTCGATCACCACCAGCAACTGCGGTTGTCAAATAAATGTACCCGTCAGCAACGACAGGTGAAGACCATCCGGCACCCGGCAGTTCAACCTTCCAGGCGATATTTTCTGTCTCGCTCTAGGTGGTCGGAAGACCGATTGCATCTGAGTGGCCCTGACCGGCAGGACCACGGAATTCCGTCCAGTCCGAAGATTGAGCTGAGCTGTAAGTGACCAGCACGATGGAAAGAAATACGTGGGCGGGGTGCAGGAGTTTCATGGCAGCTGATGGAGGGCATACTGGATGGAAACATTTGTCAAAAGAGGCGCTTGCATTTTCCGTAGTCTATCGTTCGACAAATGAAGTTCTATCTCAGCATTCTGTTTCAGAAATCAGTGACCGGCAGGACGTTCACAGATGGTTGCAGCACGTGAGACCCCGTCTGTGCCGTACTCAGGGTGTCCGGTCCACAGAAACCGCCAGGGTTCTTAGGACTCGAACACGGATTGCGGACCTAAAAAGCGTGGTTTTTATTGCCTCACGACCAAACACCACGCATGGGAAAACATCGAGGAGGATCGATGGTCAGCATCTTTACGGTCTATGGCATGCAGGACTGCCGTGTCTCTAACGGTGTCGTCCGCAACAGTAAAAGGTGTGATGGTTTTGGTAACGAGAGTGATGGCAGTTGACCATGGCAGACACAAGATTTGAGTCAACTGTGTGGCTCATATCAGTACCCGTTCTTTAAGCGGTTTGATCCTGGCCAACTCTGCGGCGGGTGTGATCTTCGCTTCCCGCAACAGAAGCCGAAAATTGCGTACCGATGCACAGGCACAACATGAACACGTTCAAAATGAGTACCCGGGAAACAATGTTTTCAAACCACATTGTCTTCCTTTGGGGATTGGCGGTGATGTGATTTAAGAGATATCACGGATCCAGGCGCCCGGCCGGTCACGCCTACGCAACGGCGGTTGCCTGCTCATCAAGTAAGCCGGCCGGTACACCTGTGCTTTTGCGAGCCCCGGATTCGGTTGTTTTTGCGCAATGCAAGATATTGTTTTCGGGGATTTCGTCGCAAATCGAAAGATAAGCGGAATTATTATAAAAGTAGATTTTGCGGAATCCCGCGGCACGCAGCTGTTATTTCCAACAGCGACGGCTAGTGCTCGCTTCCAGACATCTCCGTTTTTGTCGAATTGCAAATTGATATTGTTGAAAAGCCTGAAGTGACCACCCACTACAAAATGGCCCCCTCCTGCAGCGAATCGCTGACTTTACATATGTTGCGCGACCACTCCTCATCATCCACAATGTGAAACATCACGCCGATCGCGTTGACGATGTCATACTTCCCGCGAACTTCACTCAAGATATTTTCGCAAACGCCGTGATAAATACTCACCGAATCGTCTTCTGCGTATTGATTGCTCAGCAGTTCCACGCATTTCGCTGACACATCCACCCCAACGCACTTCGAAGCACCAAGCTTTTTATAAAACCGGATCCAATGGCTCGCGCCGGAGCCAACGTCAAAAGCACAGTCGGGCGGTTCGATTGCATACCGGGAAAAGTGACGGAGAATCAGCAACTCGACGGATGCATAATGGTACAATGTCGCAATCTGACCCGTCCTCTTTGAAATAGTCTTTGAATCGGCAATTTCCTCACCGTAAAAGGCCTTGTCCCACCAAGTCTCGGATTTATACAAGTACATCTTGCTGCGGGAATATGTCCGAAAAAAATTCTGGCGTTTTTCCCAATAGGCGCGGACCGTTATACCGACCTTTTTTTGAGGGAATCAATCATTAAGTCTGCGATGAGTAAAGGTGGTGATCGGGTCCGATTTTGGTAGCCAAGTTGAATTGGATGCTACTGGAAAATTCCACTAATTCGATATCATTTCGGTCGCGGTGTCGTCCGGACTATGAATGGTTTAGAGGTCCATGACCGAACATCTCGATGCAATCAGGCGTGCAATGCGGAGAAAGCTGAACCTCTGGAGACAAAGAGTTCAGCAGGGCACATCGTCGCGTCCACATTAAAAGGGAAAACGTATGTCGTACAGGTTCGAGCCGGGCAGAATGTACAGAATGCCAACCCACTTTGGTCCGGCTACCGGTCCACGAATGGGACCGGACGGTCGCAAATTCCGTTGCAAAGATCATCCGAAATCCACGTCGATTCGTATCTCCTTTTTGTCCGGCAGACGCCAGCTCGAGAGACTGCTGCCGCCAGGATTTTCACTTGAGGGTGAACCGGTCGTCACTGTCTACGCGTCATATATGAAAGAAATTGAATGGCTTGCAGGTCGTGGCTACAACGTACTCGGAGTGACAATTCCGGCAAAATTCAGCGGAGAAAATGATCAGGTCGTCGGTCCTTTTCTGACTGTATTGTGGGAAAATCTTGCTGATCCGATCATTACAGGCAGAGAGGAACTTGGGTTTTCAAAAATTTACTGCGAATTGCCGGAACTCAGTGTGATGAGCGACTCAGCAACGGCTCGGGCCTCCTGGCTGGGATTTCAGTTCCTCGAAATGAGTGTGCTGAATCTAAAGCCCAGGCAGGCGCCTCTTAATCCGCCCCACGTTGATGGACAGCTTCACTATAAGTACATGCCGAAAACCGGAGAATGGGGTCTTTCAGACACGCAGTATGCTGTGATGACGCCAACTGACGGGACAAATATCCGTATCCAGGAAGACCTGGTGGGAGACGGGGCGATCAAATGGAATCCCGCACGCTGGGAGGACCTGCCAACGTTTTATCAGGTCGTCAATACATTTGCGGAACTTGAGGTGCAGGAGATCATCTCCGGGAACCTGACTCGGTCGGTCGGCGGAAAAGACCTTAGTGATCAACGAATAATCCAATGACATTTCTGTCAGGCTGGGAACCCGTTCCGGCTTCCTGCCGCTGAATGAAGTACAGAAAATTCCTGGCTATTACCCCATATGTGATCCGCCCGCCACGTTGATGGCGAGTCCCGTCAGGTAGTCGGATTCAGATGATGACAGGAACGCTGCAATATCAGAGACGTCTTTAGCCTGACCGATTCTGCCCAGTGGATTCGAAGCGTTTTCGCGTTCAACCATGACATCCCTCCACTGCTCTGTGGAAGTTCCGTCATTTGGTTTTAATGTTGATGCCATGCCAAAAAGACGTTCTGTCTGCGTCAGCCCGGGGCATATCGCATTCACGGTGATGTTATGTTCAGCCAGTTCCAGGGCAAGAGACTGAGTAAATCCAATCACACCAAATTTAGAAGAACAGTATGCAGCGTATCTGGCTGTACCCTGCTTTCCGGCAACAGATGACATGTTAATGATCTTGCCGCCGCCACCACGATGAATCATGTGTCGTGAGACCGCCTTCGACATTAAAAATGTGCCCTTGAGGTTAATATTGATTACATCATCCCAGACAGCCTCAGGCAGCTCAACGACCGGCACCCTGTCGGGGCCTGCCGGAGCTCCCGCATTATTCACAAGGATGTCGATCCTTCCGAATTCAGAAATAACTCCATCCACAATTGAAGCTACGTCCGACGTTTCAGAGACGTCTCCGGTGAACCCAACGGCCTGACCACCTTCAGTATTGATTTCGGTGGCCACCTGAGGAAGACCACCCCAATCAGCTGTCCCGTTATTATGGAGGTCACAGACGGCCAAAAGAGCACCTTCGGAAGCCAAACGAAGGGCAATTGCGCGGCCGATACCTGCTCGTCCGCCGGCGCCCGTGACAAGGGCGATCCTGCCTGAAAGTTCGTACATAGAAGCTCGCTATCTGCTGCGGAGAACGAACCGGTCACCGATCGTGTTGTGCCATGTTTTTCTTTGCGGTACGGTGACTTGGGTACACTGTGATTTCAGCATGATCGTTAAGACGTATTAGGTCCGGAGGATTGTTGTTAACGCGATGGAATCCACAAAAAGCTCTATGGAGAGACTGGGTGTTCAGCGGTCTATAAGCCTGCATACGGGCGTGACGCTGCCGAGATCCCAGGAGCTGCAGGCCGTCTGAAAA
>CAUZPL010000202.1:0-4653 GCA_963581585.1 Planctomycetota bacterium | reverse complement strand
GGCCGTCTATCAAATGATCGGTGACGCTGAACTCCCGGTGAAGCGATTCGGAAAATCCGTGCGTGTGCCTTGGGCAACCGTGCGATCCGTGTTTCTCGAAGGAGAGTGATCTCCTTTTCTGGACGAAGTGTCTGCAGCGGACCAGCGTGGACACGTGATCACGCAATGCCCAGCAGGCAATGGGTGTAAAAAAACGCCCCGGGCCGGCGGAGCTGACCCAGGGCATTCGAATTCATTCAGCCGGCAATCGTTGGAAGCGAGGACACCGGCCAAGACAGGAACGATGCAATGATATCCGCAAAAGCAATCGCTGCAATACCCGACAGCGACACACTGACTCCGGCACCGTCATCGCGACTCCGTGATCTTGAGTCCACGATTCAAAAAGGCATGCAAACCTTTTTTGAAGTCGGGACGGCACTGAAAGAAATTCGCGACAACAAACTGTATCAGGCTGATCACGATACGTTCGACTCGTACTGCCAGAATCGATGGGGTATTGATCGAACATACGCACACCGTCACATCCAGGCTGCTGATGTGATTGCTGGAATGTTGCCAAATGGCAACATTCTGCCAGCCAATGAATTCCAGTGTCGACCACTGGTAAAGCTGTTGGATGCTGACCAGCAACACGCCTGGCAGACCGTCATTGAGCGAGCGTCGCTAGGGCCAGACGGCACAAAAGTAATCACGGCGAAACTGGTCAATGAGGTCGTCAATGAAACGCTCCGCCAGAATGATGAGCCGGCAGAGGCCGATCGTGGATCTGATGATGATGATGATGATGATGGATCAACAGATGCCGAAGCTGACCGTTCTGAGATCAGTACCGCTGACGGCCAGCCAGCAGTGCCTGCACCTGCCCCAGAGATCACGTCACTGCCACAATGCAAACAATTCCTGGAGGAGATGGATAAGTTCCTTGGTGCTCCATCTCCCGAGGTTCAGGCGGAGTTGAGCGACCGCAAGGCTCTCACTGAATTCCGGAATCAACTGTTAAGTGTATTCAAAACACTCGAAAAAAAGTTGCGAGACCTGGATGCAGAAGCGGAAGAACCTCCGAATCAGGATCTCGCAGAATCAGCGGCTGAGCTGGAGGCCCAGCGGTGACCGCAGAATGCACATCCACCCGTGAAGGCATCGTTGCCATCCAGGCACTGCACAAGCAGCTGCACCCACTCTCAGCGATTGCTCAGCAACTCCAGGTCGCTGAAGACGTGGTTCGCTTCGTCATCCAGCGAGGCAGGTTGCCGTTTCGTCAGCTTCAGCGAATCAGCGTGGACATATTGGAGGCGAAGTCTGATGGCCGCCACTGAACCACTCAGCCGCAAGACCGAAGTCGTCACACGGCCCGACCTGCTGCCCTTTCAGCCTGAAGGAATTCCGCAGGTACTGGCCGACGCTCCACGCTGGATGATCTGGTGTCCGGTCTGGAACGGGACCAAATTTGAAAAGAAGCCGACTCGGTCCGGGTTTCTGGAACCAGCGAACCTCACGACACTGGCCGTCGCACTGGAACGCTGCTTCCTCCTGGGCGTTACAGGCGATGAGCGACCAGGATTCGTGGTGGGAGGGGAATTCGTCGCATTCGATTTTGATGATTGCCTGTTAATCGACGGGATGCCGGAGCCGCTCGTCGCGGCAACACTGGAAACACTCAACAGCTACACCGCGTTAAGTGTGAGTGGCAATGGGCTGCATTGTATTTGCAGAGTCAATTCGGACCATTCCCTGCCGCCGGTCGGGCCGGGCAAAACTGATTTTGAATTCTACTCGCAAAGTCGTTTCATGGCTTTGACAGGTCATGTCTTGAGGCCGCAGAAGGATGTGAGACTGGCCACGGGTGAGGTTGAATCGATCCTGCAGCCATGTCGGATCACAAAGAACGTTCCTGCAGCAGATCTGCCACACTGGTCCGAATTTGATCCCGGACTCATGGAACGACAGGTTTTCGGGGCTGCCAGGGCTTATCTGTTGAAGATGGAACCTGCGGTCGAGGGTTGCGGCGGATCTGCCCAGTTCATGCGGGCTTCGTCGGCGCTGCAGCGAGGATTTCTCCTGGACGAAAGTGAAGCTCGCAGCCTGCTGTCCGAATACAACGAACGCTGCGAACCCCCATTTGATAAGTCTGAATATGCACCGGAACCCGACTCATTCGAACGCAAACTTTCTGAGGGCCGGGAGCCGAGAGCGTCCCCACACGAGCCTGGCCGATTGCTGAAAAATCCGGATCCGCGGCGTGCGGCAGGGCGATTCAACGGGCTCGACATATCGGAATTCACCCACTACGCGAACGCTCCGGTCGAATGGCTGGTTGAAGATGTGTTTGCAGCAGACCAACCTACAGTCTTTGGTGCCCGGTCAAAATGCCTTAAGACGACGCAGCTGGTAGATCTTGCAATTGCCCTGGGCAGCGGAACGAACTGGCTGGGTAAATTCAAGGTGCCAGCGAAGCGGCGTGTACTCTTCATCACTGGTGAATCGACGGCGAAAGCGATCGGCCGTCGATTGTACAAAGCGTGTGAGGCGAGGTTCCTGAAGCTTAATGATTTGAAGGGAATGGTCAGGGTTGAGACGCTGGATTTTCCGAAGTTGCCTTTCCAGGCGGACTGTCTTGCCATCAAAGAGGTCATCGACTCATTCGGATTTGAGGTGGTGATTCTTGATCCGCTCTACCGAGCGATCCCTGGTGACCTGGACACAAACCGGCTGTCGCACGTTGGGGAGGCAATTACGGGATTTGCGAAGCACTGCCAGCCGGCAAGTCTGATCATCAGCCACCACACGACCAAAACAGCCGCGAGAGAGTACGGCGCGCCTCCAGTGTTGGAGGATATGTCTGGGGCTGGCATCGCAGAGAGCTGCGGAAATTGGTGGCTGGTTGGCAGGAACGTCAAGTATGGCTGGAAGTGTGTACACGACCTTTGCGTGTCGTACGGTGGCCGTGACGAACAATGCGGTGCGAAGCGGCTCGTGTTCGACGAACGGTCCTGGTCTGCTCAAGTCGAACCGCTCCATGAGTACATCGATGGCCAGAAAAGACACCGTCAAAAAGGGCGTGAGTCCGCCAAGCAAGAATCGGAACGGCAGAGAATAGGACAGGCCAGGCTGAGAATTCTGGAAGCCGCACGTCGCTCCAGGGCACCACAGGCGAAGACGACGATCCGTGATCTATCCGGACAATCTGGTTCTGCATTTGCTCGGGCATTTTCTGATTTGATTGAGCAAAAACGGCTCGTAATCCGTTCGTACGTCGACGGATCAAATCGGCGGAAACCAGACGGATATTTGTATCACGAATACTCAGCGGAATGGGATGCTTCCAACAACCAATAATAGGTTCCGGATTGTCCCGGATTGACATGAAGAATCCGGGATCGGATGTCGTGTCGTGTTAATCCCCCTTTAGGGGGTAACACACGATACGACACCTCCAACACAATAGAACAACTGGTACAGCTCGTCTTCCACTAATCCAGTATCTCCTAAAAGAGGTCCCCCCTGGCCTGTCTCCAATCGATACACGAACGGGTCCTTTTTCGGAAATGTGTTCCTGTCCAACCACCGGGAACGCCATATTTCAACACAGACACCTTTTGTAACAGGTTCAGCTTCGGGAACGTCGAGAAGCCGGACTTGTCGATCGTCGCGAGGAGAACGGACTCGTTATCTGATCACCGTCAATCTGCTGAACGGACAGTCGGCAGCGGATACGAGTACCGCATTGGGGGTGAGACGTTCGACAGTTTATGGGGTGGCCAAACGATAATGACGGAACACAAGCTTCTTCAGGCCATTAGTGACCGGGCTGAGCATTACGCATCGATCACGGGCCAGCAACTATGGAATCTGCCAGTCCGGGAACGCGCTCGCTGTAACATCGCAAGAAACCTGCAAGCCTGTGAGTCGGGTCTGCAGCCACTGTTCGGGGGGACTCATTCGCAGGCTGACAGAATGGCTCACAGTCGCCTGCTGAGCCGCATGGAGGCAAGTGGACTCATCGAACGCCTCACACCTCGCTACGTCGCCCTGACGGACGCCGGGCGAGAGATGCTGCAGCAGCCCATTGACGAGCAGTCAACAGAAACGACGGCCTGACATCACAGACGCAACGCAAATTGATATGCAGCAAGTGGCTGTTGATGCCTGGGCGAAGGTACTGGCGGACAGCCGAATTCCTCGACGTTCTCAATTTCCCGCAATACCGGAAAGCCATATTTGTCAATCATGTCTCTGCGACGTAATCCCTGGAATTCCGGCGCAAGTAATCTCAACCATTCAATGCGAGTCGCAATGCATTCCAGCGTGAGCTGCTGTCGTTCGTTCATTCGTAGTGCTGAGTGTCCTGTACCTCAGGCGGCGGCCGACGTTTGCCGGCGACGTCTGCTGTAGCCGAACAGACCCAGTGCACCGACGCCCAGCAGCGCCAGCGAACTCGGTTCAGGAACGACAGCAGCAGAGTCCATGCTGGCCATCCAGGCCTCAGAGTTTCCATCGGGGTTGGTGCCATAGCCCGCGATCGCAAGGCTGTGGACACCCGCAGTTTTGCGCCGATGGGTCGCTATTTTATGCTCCGGCAGGCCCCCATTTGCTCACCGTCGCCAGAAATGGCCAGTGTTGCGTGTGTGCCGAGGCGGCCGTGGACGCCTC
>CAUZPL010000201.1:0-4742 GCA_963581585.1 Planctomycetota bacterium | reverse complement strand
CCATTAGTTTATTCGATTGATAACGCGAATCGCCGCAAACACTGGCAGGCCCTAACTTAATCGGCGTCAATCCCGTAAACTCGTCTAACCTGGAGCAAGTTTAGGGGAGGACATCACCTTTGCCTGCCGCCGCCGCCGGATGAACCTGCGCCGCGGTAAAAGAGCGACTCAGACATCGCTCATTCGTAATCGCTGTAGGACTTCTCTTCGACTAGCCGCGAACCGAGAAGGACGTTAATGTCTCGCTTTAGTGCAGCTCGCTTGTCGTTTGTTTTATAGACGGCGCGGGCGAGTTGAATAAACTTGTCGCTGAAGTCCTTGTCGCGTTCACAGTCGCGGATGTCGTCCTCGATTCCCCAAAGGGCTTCGTTATTCTCCTTGACTTGCTCGGTCAATCCAGACAACTCGGACGACGATGGGAGCGCAGCGTCGCGAGCCGATTCGAGCGTTGATAGCTCGATGCGAATGTTTTCGAGTTTGGCGGCGTCCGTGATTTGCTCGGTCTTGATTTCTAGGATCGTGATCTTGTCGATCAACTCGCCGGGAGGATCCACGGGAGTGGTCTGACCTCATCGGCCGACAACGGTTTGGCTGGCAGCCCGTTGGCCTGACGTAGAAACGGCAGATGCGCGTCCGGGAAATTCACGGACAGGAACCATGACGAATCCCGAGTCTGAGCGAAGAAGCGAGCGGCTTCGGCGGCGTAGTTGGTAACGGTTTCATTACGGTTGAAATTCGCGCCCGGGATGGCTCGGAAATCGAACGGAAACGCTGATTCGGGATTGACGTGCAACTTACCGATCAGCCCAGTCTGATAGCCAACCTTTTTAAGGATTGAGGCAAAGTTCGGAGTCTCTCTGCGATACATGGAAAACTTGTGAGTGGCCAGGCCGATTTGTCCATTCTGATGCGGATACAACCCAGTTAGAAAACAGGCCCGCGATGGGGAACAGACGGAATAGGGAACAAAGGCGTTCTCAAACAGTACGCCTTCAGATGCAAGCCGATCCAGATTCGGAGTCCGGGCATGAGGATCACCGTAGCATCCCAATTCGGGGCCATTATCTTCTGAGACGATCAACAAAATGTTAGGTCTGTCCGCAGCGACGGACCACATACATGAGAAACAAACAATGACAAGGCAGCTCAATATTTGTGTTTTCATCGATCGCCGTTCTTCGGTTTGATGGTATTGGGATAGCAAATTTCCACGGTGAATGACACCAGCCAGAAGACTTAGTATTCGATCATTTCAACCTCTACATGAACTTCCCCGCCGAGCCTCGCCCGTGGCTGGCACCCGACACCAACCAAGCGGCGATCAAGTGGTTCTTTTACATGGCAGTATGCATCCGAGTAGCTTTGGTTGACCCGCTGTGCGGCCGCAGTGTGCGTGGAACTTACCGATCCGCAATGACAGGCGACTACGACCTGTGGGGGATCTGGCCAGCCTCTTCCAAACGAAATGAAAAAAAATACGGCAAACCCCGGAAGGTTCCATATCAACCTCGCGGCATAGATCGTCGACCTGTGCCTCAGTCTGATCGACGGCCGTTGTCCTTTAAAACATTTGATAAATTCGAAGACAAGCATCTGGGAAACATTACCGGCCGCGGGATTCAGATAAAGGACAAATTAAACGAGGCCATTCGTGCAGCGGGGTACTCAGGCGGCAATATGGTTCATCACAGTGATGAGACCGGACGTCCTCAGGTTTTTGGGATTGAAATGGAATTTATTGCCTTCATTCCTGGGGAGAAACAAGCAAGGTTCGTCGCCACGATGGCGGATTATCGTGCATTAATGAAAGAGTGTTTTCAGAAACATTCCATCAGCCTCAACGGAGCGTGGCAGCGAGCTCTGGGATTCAGTGCTTCCAAGGGTGGCAACTACGAGTGGCCCTGACAGTCGATTGTCTGATCCACGACAGGACCGCGCCTAATCCTTTCAGTGATTGCGCCTGTGGCTGTAATCCTGGACGGAATCGCATATACTGTGGCTCACGGGATGTTTGGACCAGGCCGCGAACCCTGGCCCCTTCGAAAACGTATGAAGGAAACGTTGTGGGCAACTCCAGGGCCACGGAGCACTGCCTCGGAAAGTTTGACGATGCGACGACGGCTCTGCGCTGTACCTTTGCTCATCTCCGTTTTTCTGGTGTCTTTGGTAACGCGGGCTGACGAAGAGGTTCTGCCGAAGTCGGCCACAGACATTGCCGCCGGACCCAAAACAGAAACGCGGTTTCCGCCACTGGTCGTGCCCAATGGCTTCCGGACAACGTTGTTTGCCTGTGATCCGCTGATCGAATATCCATCCGTCATTGCGCTGGGTCCGACCGCCGGATCACTCTTCGTTGCCCATGATTACATGACCGGACTGGGGGTCGAGATTATCCGTCGTGATGAAGTGCGGTTGATAACAGACACAGATGCTGACGGCTACGCTGACTGCTCGATTGTTTATGCGGGCGAATTCAATTCGATTCAGGGACTGGCGTTTTATGATGGCAGTGTCTTTGTCATGCATGCACCCAGGTTGACTCGGTTGCGCGATACAAATGGTGACGGCATCGCGGACGAACGGAGTGTTCTGATCGAAGGACTCGGCCTTCCACCCGAAGAAAACGACAATCGGTTGCATTGTGCAAATGGAGTTGTCGCCGGTCATGACGGCTGGTTGTACCTGGCACTGGGAGATCATGGCTGCGACGTGCAGCGGCCGGAAGGTGACCGATTGCTGTATCAGCAGGGAGGAATCCTGCGTTGTCGTGCCGACGGCTCAGACCTGCATGTGTTTTCGACCGGTCTGCGAAATATTTACGACGTAGCCCTGGATGATGAGCTCAATGTTTTCGTCCGTGACAACGAGAACGACGGCGGTGACTATATGATTCGTGTGTGTCACTGCTTCTTTGGTTCTGATCACGGCTATCCGTATCATTATTACGAACGGCCCGACGAACCGATGCCGCCGCTGGCCGATCTGGGACGCGGATCATCAGCCGGTGGTACCAGCTATCTGGAAACGACATTTCCCGCTGAATACCGGCAAAGTCTGTTTTTTTGTGAATGGGACCGTGGAGTTGTGCGCTATCGTCGGTCACGTCGCAGCAGTAGTTTCGAGCAGATGACGGAAACCGACTTTGCTACCGGTGCCCAAGATGATCCTTACGGATTTAAGCCCACTGACTTGGTTGTCGATCGTGACGGATCAATTCTGATTTCGGATTGGTGCGATGGTCTGCGTCCGAAACGCGGCCGCGGACGGATCTACCGTGTTTCGTATCCGAAATCAGCTGGTGGAATTTCTGATACAGAGGTCGTGTCCGGCGAATCGAACACCAACAAGCTTATCAGACAGCTGGATTCGGACAGCTACCATCATCGGCTTGCCGCGCAACTTGAGATTCAGCGGCGAGGAGCAGCCACGATTGCGGAGGTTGTGTCTGCGCTGGCAGCCGGTCAACTCGAAGTTCATGGACGACTTCATGCCATATGGATCATCACGCGAGCAGCAAAGGACGCTGTACCGGACGTGCTATTTCGCCTGGCTGCTTCTGATCCGGATGCTCGTGTGCAGGCACAGGCCATTCGGGCCATCGGCGACCTGACGGACCCTGTCCTGAAAGACGACCGTATCAATACGGGACGCGGTGATCACCACATCGCAGAACGGATTGCGAAAATTGCCCGGCAAGGGGATGCACGCGTTGTACTCGAAGCACTGATTGTCATGCGTCGAGTTCGGTGGTCGATGTCACCGGAATGGGTCGCTGGATATTTACCTGCCCAGGATTACGCACTGGGGCACGCAGCGCAGCAGGCAATTCGCAATGCTTTGAACTGGCCGGCAGTTGCTCGGTTGCTGGATGATTCACCGCACGTTAGAAAAATTGCCCTGCATGCAGTTGCCGAACAACGAATCGAGTATCTGGCCGATCAATTGATCGCACGTTTGCAACAGAACGAGAATTCGCAACATCGCCGTGACTACGTCGATACACTGGCAAGAATCGTTCGCAAAACGCAGCCCTGGACATACTGGGGGTTTCGTCCGGCCCCCCGACCTGCAGCGACGGTGGACTGGGAAAGAACGGCCGCTATTGAAAAAGCTCTGAATTCCGGTCTGCTGGACTCGAACTACGACATCCGCGTATTTGTGCTCAGCCGCATGCTGCGTGAAGGGATCGTGCCTGAAGTTCCGCTGCTTGTGGACTGGCTCAGCGAAGAGACCAGCGAGCAACGAGTTAACGCGATTCTGGAGTCGTTGAAAACTCGTGACGATGGCGTGATTCAACCGATTTTGGTGCAGACAGCATTGCGATCCGATCTGACTGATTCTAATCGGCTGGTTGCGCTGTCGATACTCAGTACTTTACTGGCTGATGATGCTGTGTTACTTGTTGGCGTTGCTGCAGCGTTGGAGGACGGTCCGGTGCTTGCGTCTGTACTACGTGAACTGGGCCGGAGACCGGAACTTGCTGCAGATGACCTGCTGCTGCAAAAGCTTGATTCGGAAAATCCGGTCGTACGAGCCGAAGCGATCCGGTCGCTTGCGAAACGCGAAAGCAAGACTGCGGTCGACCACGTCGGACGTTTGCTCAGAGAGACAGATTCAGACGTCAGACTGGCTGCAGCAAAAGCCGCTGGACGACTCGGTGCCGTGGACACGAAAAATATGTTGGTGGAGTTTGCCGCGGGCACGCAGCACACGCTGATTGCGGCCAGTCTCGATTCGTTGCG
>CAUZPL010000200.1:0-4820 GCA_963581585.1 Planctomycetota bacterium | reverse complement strand
GCCAGGCCAAGATCCAAAGCGCGGTTCATTTCCTGGTTCAGGTCGATTTCAAAGTGGTTGATATCACTTAAGGTTTGCTGAACCGTATCAATGCCGTTGACAATTCCTTGGACAACATCGACCGACCCGTTGCCCAACAGTTCGACCGCGCTCTTGTTGATAAAGGGCAGATCCTGATAGGCAGCGCCATCAGGAGCAAACGCGGATTCTAGAGTTGTTTTGATCCCCTCTAACGCGGCATCGAGGGAAATGTTCTTGAGATCGAACAAGGCGGTTAGTCCGTCTCCTTCAAACTCGAGCGTCTCCGGGATCATGGCCAGGAATTGACCCGCCGTTAGATTGTCTGTTCCGGGTGCCGGGTTTCCAGGACGATTGAACGACCCGTGTAAGGTGCCGATTTCGCTGCCCAGGCTCGCCATTGCACCTTCAAGCACGAGAGGGAAATTGATTTCATAACTACTCTGCGAGTCAAATCGCAGCGAGCCCACTTCGAGTTGGGAGAAATCGCCTGTTGTGAAGCGACCTTCGGTGGGAAGCTCTACACCCACCCGGAGGAAGAAAGTACCATCATCGATGCCAACACCGACTGGCCCCACGTTCAATGAAATATCGAGTGGATTATCATGGTCCACCGTCACACGCCCGACGAGCGACGGATTTTCGATGAAGAATTCACCGGAGGTGCTGTCGATCCCAAAGACAAACCGCAGGTCGAGCGCCGCTTCCAGCTGTAATGGCTCGGACATCGTCAGGTTGACAAAACTTGTCAGGTCCAGGCCCAGGCTGTTGAGGAAATCGAGACTGAACTCAACCTGGGTGCAATCACCGGAGCCCGCAGGCGAGCCAGCGACGACAACTTCCCAGCAGGTACTGGTCAACTCCAAATCGGCCTGAAACTCGGTCAACAAGTTGGACGGTGCTGCACTTACGACGTCCAGGGCCAGGAAATCACCAGAGGTGATGTCATCGTTGTTGTCAAACATGCCGACGATATCCTGTCGGATACCCGCGGAGATGCCGTCAGTGAGAACTCCGCCGGTGGTGTCCCACAAGTCCTTTAAACCGGTGTCGATGAAAGGAATAGCGAACGACTCTTCGATCTTGTCCGAAAGTTCCTGCTCGAGATTGTCTGCCCAAGCTGCGAATGCATTAAGCCCGCTTACAATCTTCTCTTGGTCCGAGAGTTCCGCACCGTCCACAGTTCCGGCCTGAATGGCATCGAGAGAAACAGCCGCGACGTCCTGGTCTGATATAAAGGCCCGCGTACCAGCGGTCAGTTGGCGATTCATCAGCTCGCCGGCCTGATTCACATGAACCAGCCCCACCACGTGCCCTATCTCGTGCATCACAACGGTCAGCAAGTCGTATTTCGCGTAAGCATTGCTGTCCGCGTTGGCCAGCAACGAACCGGCCGCGCCGGAGACCAAAAACTCCGAGTCCGAGTCGAGCGTGGTATCGACGAACCAGCCATTGCCGGCTGCATTGGTATCAATCCGCACGGTCGTGCCGGAAAATTGCGCCAACGTGCGGTCACCCAGTTCGGCAATCACGAAGTCTATGCCAGCCAGGTACTGTGCGATTTCGGGGTCATTGCCAGTCACGTCCAGCCAGCGAGAGGCAGCTTCACTGCGAATCGCATCGAGGGACTGCTGGGAAAGATCAAAGACATCAGCTGCCGGGGTAGTGTTGATTCCTTCCGCTAAAATTCCGGTGTTGGCGGCCTTGGTAAATCCAAAATCTGCTGTCGTTATTTCCCGGTAGCCGTTAACCGTCGCCGTTAACAGTTTGTCAGACTTCGTCGCTGTTTTGAAAATGTCGATGACCTGACTCGATGCCGTCCCACTTGATCCCGCAGCAAAGTTACCGATGGTGACGTAATCGGAATCATAGCCTTTAAAGTCAAACTTATCGGTTGTCTTCAGGTTAAAGGTGTAGAGCTTTGCACTTCCGGTGAAGCTGGAAGGATTAAGCTCAAAAGTGTGGGCCGCTGCGGCGGCGTTGTTGCTGTTAAAGGTTGCTGTTGTCGGCAAATCGGAACCGATCAGCAGGGTTCTCTCGACATTAGCAACCCTGTCAATATCGAGTGCTTCACTATTGGAAGACGGCGGTGGGGTGTCGTAGTAAACGTGTAGCTCTGTGCCCGGGACCTTCATCCCGATCCGGTACGTGTCGGCCCCAGCCCCACCGTCGGTTGTGTCATCACCATCACCGGCGTACAGGATGTCGTCACCTCCGTCGCCGTTCAGCACGTCGTTGCCGGGACCTCCTTGAATGTCGTCATCGTCATCGCCGCCATGCAATGTGTCGTCGCCTCCGTCGCCGTATAGCCCGTCGGTGCCAGGACCACCTCGCAATTCGTCGTTGCCGGCTTCGCCCCACAATTGGTCTTTTCCGGCTTCGCCGACGATCAGGTCATCGCCATCGCCGCCTTTGATCTTGTTGTCTCGAGAATTCGCGCGCAGCTCGTCGTTGAAATTCGTTCCAATGACGTCGTGCGCTTCGGCGACTCCCAGTGTATTGCGTCCCACACCTTCTGCGCTGCCGTGTTGATACTCAACGCGAGGAAACATGGCTGTCAGCCAATCCGGCAATCCAAGGGCCTCGGGCAGGGGAGGGGGTACGATAAACTTGGGACCCGCATCAAGATTGGTCTCTACGCCATTTTGCGTGCCATTGCCGCCGGTGTTGTACCTGCTGTAATCGAGTTCGACTCTCCCCTTAGGCCCCGCGCTAAGCTGTCCTTTGATCTCCGCTCCATCGATAAAGTTGAACTTATTGTTCTTCAGGCCTCCCTTAATGTTCTCTACTCCAACTGCAAACACACAACTGCCGCAGGTAGCAAAGCTGCCAAGCAAGTTCGAAAACGAAAAGTCCTGGCCGCCATCGAGGGGATCCGTTGGCGTTACCACGACTGCGCTCACGCCAGCTTTGATCGGGAAGCTGAATGAAGCACCGAATACGCTGTTGAAAAGACCGGAAGCGCCAGCAATGTCATCGGTGGAAAGACTAAAGATCGTGTAATACAGGTCTTTTGACAGGGTCGAGAAGTCGAGAGTGTCTTGTGGAATGATCGCGTCGATCGCGGTGTTGGCGACGCCGTCGCCAACAGACAGGTCCAAGCTGAACAGATCGTCAACGACCAGTGCCAAGCCCCAATACCCGAACGCCTCAAATCCATAGGTATCCGCCCCCGAACCGCCTGCCAGGACGTGCAGCCCCGCACCTTTAACCCTGATCGTATTAGCACCGCTCGTAAGAATCGCGGTTGGATTTGCCGATGAAGTTTCCCGGAGAGGATCGTAGTCGGTGCCGCGCACATAATTCACCCCATACTTTACGTGGATCTCACCGAGGTTGGCGTCCCCGAAGTTCTGTGCGATGCCACTGATACCAGTCATCGAATTTAGCTTGTCGACTTTATCGAGTGTCACCGGAAGTAGGTTGCCCAGCATAGCTTGGGCTGCCAGGTCTGCAGTACCTTTTGTGATGTTGCCTGCGTTGACCCGCATGGCTTCGAGGTTTACGATCGTCGGGCTATAGTTGGCAGCCTTAAGGAGATCTGGGCCTAGGGCGATTGGAAAGGAGAGGTTGTTTTTGACTTGGAAGAAGATTTTTGAGACGTCACTTAAATTCAGCCCCGTGACTGCCTCCGCAGCGAAGTTAAACGCCCCTCTTATTCTGTCGCCCAGTTTACCCGGGAATGTCGCGAATCCACCCAAAGCTCCACCTTCGCCGCCGACCAGGTGTCCTTCGTACGTAGCGCCTGGGCCGAAATCGAAGTTATTCCTGTACCTGCCGCCGTAGATCTTGGTGTTTTCGTCGACACTCGTGAACAGGAGCGTGTTGCTACGTTTGATTTTGCCGCTGCCCAGGACAGGAATCCTGCCGTCGGCAAGCGTTTGGACGGTGAGCGCGACCGCATGCGGGTCACTCTCGGTAGGTTTGGATTTGAATTTGAAGTAAAGCTCTTGATTGACTGCTCTGAAGTCGAGGACGAGCGGCGATTTTTCTTGATGAGGTCTCGTGGTATCGATCGTGAGTTTATTTGCCAAGAGCGAGGCGTGCGGGGTAAACAGTTTGCCGACGTTGGCAAGCAGCCCATCCCCACCCCAGTAGTCGTTGCCAAAGACGAAAGTATTCGCCCCCTCGCCCAACTTGATGTTCGTGATCTGTTTGAAGTCAGTGTCCGCGACGATGGTGTTGGGAGCGCTGACAGTTAATTCGATCTTCGCCGGTTTGATCTTGCCGCCGTCGGTCAGGGTGAGATCCGGGTGGACGGTAATTTGCAGCTTCTTGTCCGTTAATCCGGCGCTTTCTAAGACTCCGGATGATTTTTTGACGCTCAAACCTGCCTTGTCTTTCAACTTGGGAACGTCTGTCACGCTCGCATCCTTTAAACTGACGGCAGCGATCAATGCCTTTTGTAGTGTTTCGACTGCCTTGTCGGGTGTGCTGTAGTCTGCGGTGTGCGTTCCGATCGGGGCGCCCGTTTTCGGAAGTGTAAGGTCGTAGAGGACCGGACCGCTGCCACGATCAACCCAGAGTCGGAATGCGAGTGTGCTATAGTCACCGGCAGACTTCTGGAGACCGTCGAGCGCCGTCAGAACAGCATTCGTATTCTCATTGTCTTTATCTCCTTTCGTTCCTTCGGCAGCTTGATGGAAGGCGAAACCGTACTCGGTTACGACCGTACCGGGAGATGACGTGGTCCCGGTGAGATCCTCGAGAACGGTGCCGAGTTTGATGGTTTTGGGACCAGGATCCTCTACGGTAATAGTGCTGTTGTGAAGTGTTCCCGGGACCGAATACAGACCGCTATT
>CAUZPL010000199.1:0-4904 GCA_963581585.1 Planctomycetota bacterium | reverse complement strand
CCTTGGCTTTCGGGCTGAAAGTGGTGTCCTTCAACACCCCGAACAGCACCTTCTTCGTTCGTTCGTCTTTCTTGTGGGACAGCACATAGACCAACGCCTCTTTCGCCGGCATGCTTCTGGAAGTTTTAAGTGCGTCTATTACTAACGGGGTGGAGCTGTTGTTCAGTTTCACCAACTGCTCTACCGCTTTCTTACGTACGGTCTCATCTTCTGCCTCCACGACGGTGATGATCAGCGATTCGACTGTCTCAGGGTGTTCCTGCTTGTCTGCAGTGGCCAAACCAACTCCGACCATCAGGATGCCAAACACGGCGCAGATCGCTGTACACGTCTTCATAATCCTTCTCGCCTTCAATGTGTTTGAGGGGATGCGACTCTTGACGCACTCACGTTGAGTCACAACGGCCCTGTTTACTTTTTCCGTTTGGTCCAAATCACACGCGTCCGGGACCGCAAACACGGGCACAAACTGCTTGTCCGACCGGCGTCGCCATTGAATGGTTTCTCGCCTCTCGTGGTCCGAAGTGTGCGTTCCATGGACTCGATCGCAGCAAGACTCAACAGTATCCTACCCGGCGGCTGTCGGACTTGCAGGACCTCGGCGCTTTGCTAGCAACGGTGGACATGGTGACAGCCCCCGCGGGTTGAACGCCGGGGCTGGGGTGTGATGGTTCCAAGCAATAGCTCGATGACGGTACGATAAAGACGCTCCGGCCGCTCAGGAGTTTTCGGTACCGTGGCAAACAACTGAGGCTTCCCGAGAACCGTCGATGTCAGACTCCTCTCCCAACCATTCGATGCTGATCAACGAGTCGCTGCGGCAGCTGAAGTCAGCCCACGTGAGACGCTACGGCTCCGCTGGGTGGCGGTCTGCGGCGTTTCCGCAACCACGCGATAACGCTGACGGCACCGCCGAGTGACGGGGGGGCGTGTCTTCAGCGGTTCCAATCAGAGTCCCGCTGCCGGTCAGTCCGGACAACTCGGCGCCGTCGCTTGACCCTACCCCTCCCGTCGTTCCAGCGGAAATGAGAGAATCATCCGGATCGGAGTTCGTCGAGAAGGGCATTCGACGCTGGTTGACCCAAGCTGCGTCACAACTCTGTTCATCGCCACGAGCAGTCTTTGGGAGACTGGCTACGTGGAGTCATTCAACGGAAAGTTCCGTGATGAGCTGCTCAACGGGGAGCTGTTCCTCCGCCTGGAGGACGCTCACTGGGTGATTGACTGTTGGCGTCTTGACTCCAATCACCGGCGACCGCATAGTGCCCTCGGCTACCAAACCCCGGCCGCGTTCGCGACCAACTGAGTTCTGGAGGATTCCGCAACGCTTCATCCGTCAGAACACAGAACTACCACTGACCTGAAACACTCTCATGGTAGGAGTCGTACAAGACTTGGGGCTAGGTCACGGCCCCCCTTACCGAACCATTTGCGTCCAGGAGACGACCCCATTTCTTCCTCCCTTCAACCCGACCATGTATCATCGGGCAAGCCCCGCTTTGACGCTGACTAACAAGAAAAGGAGCCTCGTGAGTATTTTGAGACTGTCCATCTTGTTGGTCATCGCCAGCGCTTGCTCGATGCTGGCCGCCGAGGATGGTGCCGACCCAGCGGCCCTGCAGGAGGCCCGCGACCTGGGCCGCATCACTTCCAGATTCCTGAAGGCCAGCGCCGCAGTCCCGCGCGCCAGCCAGCGCATTCCCAAGGCGAATCTTCGGCCCTTTGGAAACTCGATCGGACCCATCTTGAAAAGCAGCTGCCAGGCCTGCCATGGCCCCAAGAAATCCGAGGGAAGGCTACGAGTTGACAAATTAAATCCTAACCTGCTGACGGGCCCAGACGTTGAGCGATGGCGCGAGATCTACAACGTCCTGGGCAACTCGGAGATGCCTCCCGCGGACGAGCCCGATTATGCGCTGTCCGATGCAGACCGCGGCAGCATTGTCGATTGGCTTGGCGCCGAGTTACGGAAGGCGTACCTCGTACGCCGCAACAACAAGCAGTACTCGTCCTTTCGTCGAATGACGCGGTACGAATACAACTACTCGCTGCAGGACCTGCTTGGCTTACCCTATGACCTCGCCGACCGGTTGCCTCCGGAAGCCGTATCCGAGGAGGGCTTTAAGAACCGTTCTGACATGTTACAGATGTCGGCGATGCAGTTCGTAACCTATCGCGAGATTGGCCTGAAAGCTCTCCAACGAGCCACGGTGCGTGGCGAGCGCCCTCAAGGCGTTACTTACGTGATCTCGATGCAGAAAGAGCTGACCAGGGCGACGTCCGGAAAGAATCCAAAGACGTTTAGCAAGAGCGATGACAACTATCGTAAAAACAGGAAACGGCAGCATCTATTGGATCAGGCATCTGGCCAGGGAATTCACTTCTCCGGCGGAACGTCGAAACCTGCACCAAATGCGATCGCGGGCCAAACGCCAGCGGTTTCTGCGGTTGTCCTCGCTCTCCCTCACTCCAAAGAGTTGAAGTTGAACCTGGACCGCTTCCTTCCCGATGAAGGAATCATGCGTGTTCGCATCCGGGCCGGGCGATCGACGATGAAGGCCGATGAGTATGCCAGCCTGCGTTTGATTTTCAGTGCCCATACCAGCAACAACGCCAATTTCTCACAAGTGATCAGTCAACATGACATCCCCGTTACCGCACCTGCGGACAACCCACAATTTATCGATTTCCATATACCACTGGGTGACATACAGCGAAACCCCTTCCGAAAACTGGAAACAAAATTCCCGCGGCGAGATGAATTCCTCTCCATTCGCAACGTCTCCAATGCAGGTCGCGGAGACGAACCCCTTCAGGTTCTCATCGATCATATCGAGATCAGCGCACCCTTCTATGCTCAGTGGCCGCCGCAAACCCATCGTGACATTTTTATCGAGAGCAGGAACAAGAGTGATGAGACAACCTATGCCCGCGAGGTGCTAAACGGTTTCATGCCACGCGCCTGGCGTCGACCCGTCACCCCCCAAGAGGTCGATCAGTTCGTGGGCCTGTTTGCCAAGTACCGTCCAGGCTTTTCGTTCTTCGAAGAGGCCATGCAGGAAGTCTTGGCAACGGTTCTGGCTGCTCCGGAATTTCTCTACCTGACTCAAACAGTGCCGGCCCACAATGCGAGAAGACCGCAGACGATCAGCGACCTGGAACTGGCCAGCCGTCTTTCCTTTTTCCTCTGGTCAAGTATTCCCGACGAGGAACTGCTTGACCTTGCACGGCACCGACAACTCAGGGGACCGAGCGTCCTGGCTGCTCAAGTCACGCGGATGCTGGCAGACCCGCGATCACGGCGCTTTTCTGAGAATTTCGTTCAGCAATGGCTCGGCACCGATGCCCTGAAGAATGTGGTCCACGTCACGGACAGTTCATTAATGGAAGCCATGCAGGAAGAACCTGTCGCTTTCTTTGAGGACATCCTCAATCGCAACAACAGTGTCCTGGACTTCATCCATTCCGATTACGCCGTAGTCAACGAACGCCTGGCAGGGCACTATCGCATTGCCGGTGTGCATGGCCCCCATTTCCGCCATGTTCCGATTGAACTCCAGGCGAATCGGGGCGGTATCCTGACCGGTGCTGCGATTTTGACGATGAACTCCGATGGCAGTGATTCGCATCCTCTCAAACGGGGCATCTGGATGCTGGAACGTATCCTCCAGGATCCACCGCCACCACCACCGCCCAATGTTCCGGAAGTCGACCTGACGGATCCCGAGATCCTGAAAATGACGCTCAAAGAGCGGATTGCAGATCATCGGAACAAGGCTGCCTGTATATCGTGTCATGCAAAAATTGATCCCTGGGGAATCGCCTTCGAGAATTACGATGCCCTGGGAGCCTTTCGTACGACGAACAAGAACAAGCCCGTGGATGCGACTTCAGAGCTGTTCAATAAGGAGACACTGGCCGGGATGATGGGCCTAAAGCGATACCTGCTTATGAATCGGCAAGACCAATTTACCAGGGCCCTCGTTGATAAACTGACCGCTTATGCTCTGGGCCGATCATTATCTTTTGGTGATAATGCCGATATTGATCACCTGACGGCAACTTTCAGGAAACAGGGCGATCGCCTGGCCGACCTGGTCCACCTGATCACCCAGAGCACCATTTTCAACTCGAAGTAAGAGCCCGGGACAGATAATGAAGAACACGACAGTTTCACTGAATCGCAGGACCTTTCTCCATGGCGCAGGCGTGGCCCTGGCTTTGCCCTGGTTGGAGACCTTTGCTGCGGACAAGTCTGCTCCCAACGATACGCCGAAACGTTTTGTCAGTGTCTACCATCCTGATGGTGTTGGCCTACCGCTCAAGACAGATCCGGCCTGGAAGGACTGGAGCTGGTTTCCACGCGGCGGCGAGAAAGACTTTCAACTAACGAAGGTGCTCGACGTGCTCGAGCCTTTACGAAGTGACATCACGATTTACTCCGGTCTATCGCACCCGGCTGTCAGAAGAGTTCATGGACATTCCAATGCCGATCAGTACCTGACAGGTGCAGCAACGGGAGGCCACGGGGCGTACAAGAATTCGATTTCTGTTGACCAGGTCTATGCGGCGCACGTGGGAGCTTTTACTCGCCACGCGTCCCTGGTGATGTCTACGAACGGTGGCATCGGTGGCCCTCGTGGTGCGCAAACCCAGTCCTTTAATCGTGAAGGACGTCCCATTCCAGCGATGAACAAACCAAAACAGATTTTCGATATGCTCTTTGTAACCAGCAGCAAGGATGCTGCCGCAAAACTGGCAAGAAGCAAGAGCGCCCTGGACCTGCTTGTTGCCAATACACGATCGTTAGGACAAAAGCTCTCCCGGCGAGACCAGCAGACCCTGCAGCAGTATCTTCAGGCAGTTCGCGATACCGAGGTTAAGTTGGCGAAGGCTCAAAGGTG
>CAUZPL010000198.1:0-4904 GCA_963581585.1 Planctomycetota bacterium | reverse complement strand
TTCCACGATCTGCAGCACACTCAGGCATCACTGATGATTGCCGCAGGTGTTCCTGTGAAAGTCATTCAAAAGCGGTTCGGCCACAGTGACCACGCGGTTACGGCAAACACATATTCGCACCTGTCGATGGGTGCTCAGGCTGAACGGGTAGACCGGCTGTTTGAAAATGTGCCGAATCATTGCACCGTCAGCGGCGGCCCTGTTTCATTGCTTTCGTGATCTCGGCCACCTGCTGCCGCCGGCCCAAGTGATGCGCGTCATAGCTCGCGATCAGATGGGCCACTTGCTGCCGCCGGCCCACCTGCTGCTGCCGGCCCATCTGCTGCCGCCGGCCCAAGTGATGCGCGTCATAGACCGCGATCAGATGCACGATGAGTCCCGGCACGAAGAAGATTATGAAATAACCCACAAACGCCAGGACAAACAGCAGCAGACCGCGAAACGGCCGGCCGACGGCCACCTGGCCGAGTCCAGGACACAGTAACGAAAGAAACACCGACATCGATCATCTTCTGCAGAACAGGAAACCGAATTGACCCCCCCACGGTACATTTCCGCGGTACACAGCGATGAAGTTGAGGACGCGAACAGCCATTATCACCAATCAAAAAGCAAATACACCCCAGAGGGATTCGATTGATGGCGAAAAACAAAGGAAAAGTGCGGATTCCAAATCCCGGTATGCACCCCGGCATGCATTCGACTGGCGTTGGGATGAAATTCGCCCGCTAATTCTCGCCTGTGATGAGCTGCCGGATGAATTTCGGCAACGGCTCTGTTCAGAAGGAGACGCCGCAGTAGCGATTCGCGAGAAAGAAGTGTGATGTCTTCCAGAACAGGCGCGGCAACACCAACGGCGGGTGTCTGTAGTGAATCCGGGTGAATGCAGGGCTACGATCGCCAGTCTCTAATCGCGAGCCCAAAATGGCACGCAGTACAACGCCACACATTCGTCACTACTATCGAGCTGCGGGTGTCACCCGAACAGGCGGTCGTGCTGCGCAAATGATTTGATGCAGCGCGGTTGGTCTACAACAACTGCCTGAGTGACTACTTGAAAGGAGCTCAACGCCAGTTGGCGCTGTGTGAGTCTCTGTACATCAAGAAGACGGCCGGACGGATTCCACTGGTCCTGCGCGTCGCGTCGCTTCTGTTCGTGTTTCTCGAGTAGCGGTGGAGGGCATCGAACAATCGGCTTTCGGCTCTGGAGTCATTCAAGTACCCGCATCTGGTGGCCACTCAGGTGGCCCTTTCGCAAACGATTTGAGGGACATGTTTGGCCAGTTGCTTCAGGACAACTGCGGATTCTCGCCATCAGACGTTGGACGAATTCTGGACACAGCGTTATGCCTGAATTTATTCAGTCGAGCAGAGCTCAATCGGGAAGAATCGACCGAACAAGCTCATGCTTCCAGCAGCAGCCGCGAGGAATGACGCTGCTCGATGCATCACGTCCAGAATCCTAAGAATGTTCCGATTCGACCATCTGACACATGCGTTTGATGCAGTCGGCAATCTGTTCTTCTTCGTCAAGAGAAGGGCGGCTCGGATTGATACCGCGTTTGGGATTGCCATCGATCTGCCACAGTCCGATGAAGTGTGGTGTGCCTTTCATCACGGGTTGGTTGAGTTGATCCGCGAACCGTTTGAATGCTTGGTGGTCCTCCTTTTTCCCACCCATCGCGGCGAACGCAGGGGCAATATTGCGACCAGTGAGCTGAATCTTCAGGCTCATAAAGCATGGCCAACTTGGCGCCCGCAAACGGATTTGCAGGTCTTGAGCACGGCTGATGTCACACTCCGAGATCTGAATATCAGGACACCCCAACTCATTGACCGTCTCTTCAGCGATTGCCTGTAGATACTCCAATTTCTCAAGTATCAAATTGTCCTTGATACTGGCAACCTGCTCTTCAGTGAACCTGCCTCCTTTGGCGCGGTTGTGCACTGCCGAACTTACCCAAATCATGGACCCCGACGACTGCCCGAGAGTCACGGACGCGGGCCTTACCGGACCAATCGGTGGTACACTGGAGCGAACTCCTACCATCATAGACCCCGATGACTGCCCGGAGATCACGGACCTGTGGTTTGAATTAGTGGATGCCGGATACACCGAAGACGAAGCCTTTGATCTGGTTGAAATGGTGATGGGCGAAGGATTAGTCGCCACTGATCCGACTGGTCATGAGGACATCGTCGATAAGGACACTGCGAACATCCCAAATTACATCATGGACTACGGCAACCAGGACCTTTGGAAATAAAGTTTTTACTAATCAAAACCCAGCTCCAACCGGCACACCACACCCCTATGTGTCTCCCAGATTGAAGTCTGCTGATCGGCTCCAGGCTGAAACGGCGAGAATCCGTGTCGGCAATTGGGCGTTCTCTGAGACGGTGGCACAGTACCCCGAACACGCCGCCACGATGCTGCGTGCGCTCGGATGGTCCGTGGAGTCTCCATCGGCTGGCTCTCGTGCAGAACCACATCACTAAACCGCCCTCGCCCGGCCTGGTGATTCCCGCCGCTGGAGGGACTGCGGACCGCAGTTTGATTGATGTTTGATCCGGGGCGGGCAATACTAATCCCGCAGGAAGCCGGCTGCGCGCCAGTCAAAAGGTAATCAGAAGATTTGTGGCCGCAGTTCGTGGGACCCGGAAAAACTTCAGTGGCCGACCTAGAGACTGGACGAGCATCGCCTGGGACAAAGCCCCGCCCCGTCCACACCTCCTGGCCTGCCGCGGCCCTCGACGCGATTTGATCATGACCTTCTACGAGACTTCTGGAAGTCTCTCCAGATGCCTCTCCTGAAGTGCTCAGGGCTGCGTACCGCAGCCTGAGCAGGAAATATCATCCCGACAGCAACCCGGATTCCAACGAGGCCAAACACTTCCAACAGGTCCAGGAAGCATGGGAAGTCCTTTCCGACCCGCAGAAACGCCGTCACTACGATGAGCATCTGAGAAAGAGCGCTCGATCGGCTGCGGAGAGTACAGGCACCCGTCGGGACTCCGCGAATGGCGGCACAGAGCGGCCGCCGTCAGATCCAACGGTGATGAAGGTCGATGGCACCAGTACGTTTCTAACCGTCGCGGAGCACTGCAAACGAAAGTGGAAAGAGGCGGCGCGTTGCGACCTTAGCGGCATGACTTTTGATGGTGTGTCGTTTCGTGAGGCGATCCTGACAGGCGCAAAACTGGACGGTTCATCCTTCGTTGGCTGCGATTTCCGCCATGCGGAACTTTGCCGTATGTCAGCTCAGAATTGCGATTTCCAGTCCGTTCAGTTCAGTGGGGCGCAGGTTGTTCGGACAAAATTCAACGGGTCCAATCTCCACGGGCTGGACCTGCGTGGATTCGACCTGAAAGATTGTGACTTCCGCGGCACACATCTGCAGGGTGTCAATTTCCGTGGTTCCGACATCCAGAACGTGGACCTGTCAACCAGCAACCTGGTCAATGCGGACCTTCACCAGGTGAGGTACGACAGCCGCACCATTTTCCGGATGGCTATCCGATTCCTTCCGATGCTGTAAACAGGACAGTTGAACTTGAACAAATAGAGCGGGCAGAGCGAGCGGGACGTTGGGGAGTTTTAGTTTTTTTTGTCTTCATGGCACTGTGCATTATTATTGCCATCGCCACTTCTCCATAGCGTCGTTGTGAAAGTGGTAGTAAAACGGTAGCCGCTCAAGACCTCCGCCAGCAGATCCCTGGACTCCCGCAAGTTGCCTGTAAGCTCCACCGAACAGCGAAATTCGGGGCGATTCAAGTCAGACGGAACCCCGGGCGAAGCAAAGTGCTGAGTTGAAGAGAAAGAGAGAGCAGACCGATGCGTTGGGCGTATTCTTTGCAGTTCTCATGGTTCTGTCACTGGCCGCCATTGGGTTTTATATTTGATCTATACAGCAGCCAGACAACAACGGAATCACGCTGCCTGAAAACGCCAAAGTAACTCCCAAGATGAAGGAACAGTTGGAAAAACTGGGAGCCAAGGTCAGGGTCAATGAACAGGGTGAGATTGTTGAGGTCAACCTCAGCAACACCCAGATCACCAACAGGGGCCTGATGCATCTTGCAGGACTGACCAGCCTGCGGGTTCTCGGCCTCGGCGCCACGCAAATCACCGGCACGGGGCTGGTACATCTTGCAGGACTGACCAGTCTGGAGGAGCTCTGGCTCAGCGACACCCAAATCACCGACGCGGGAGTCGCCAAACTCAAGGAGGCACTGCCGAATTGTGACACTAACAACTAACCGCGGCAGTGAGAGATCTTATAAACGCCACCGGGAGAATTCTGTCTGCATCGCGATCAACAGAGAGGAACTGTCATACCAGGCTTAAGCCGGGTCGGGAATTCAGTCACGGAAGATTTTGATTCACCAACTGACTGGACTTCCGATTTACGAAACCAGTGCCTGAAGTTCGTGCTGCGTTTATCGGCAAAGTGATCCAGTTTGCTGATGGCGACACCATCACTGTCCCCCTTGTTCTCCGGAGAACAACTTGTCATGAGTGGATTTGATCAGGGTGTGTTTGAGTTTTAGCGTACGCAGAATTCGACCGGTGGATTGGTGATTACTGTGCTGGTCCTGCACAGCCTGGTGGCACTTGTCGCCGCGCGCTGGATCTTTCGAGACGCGAGAACCCGTGGCAAGTCCGGGTGTGCCGCGGCCGTCATGGTGGTTGTGTCAACTCTTGGTTACGGCATTGACATGACCATTATTGTGATCTGCACATGGATCCTGTTCCGGCCCGGGAACGATGTGTCCGGCCGGAAAATCCAGTATCAAAGTGACACATTCTCAACCGGACGGCAACTGCCGCAGGAACTCCCCCCGGACATCGTCGCCGCGCCGAATCCAGACGACTATCTCAGAAATTTAGAGCAGGGCCATGA
>CAUZPL010000197.1:0-4955 GCA_963581585.1 Planctomycetota bacterium | reverse complement strand
TACTCCCAAACGGCCCCGATATGGCTGCCGCTTTTCTTGGGATCGCCGCCTGCGCCACGTGTGCACCTCTGAATCCAGGCTATCGTCGTGAGGAATTCGAGTTCTACCTGAGGGACCTTGGTGCCAGAGCCATCGTCGTTCCGGCCGGCACAGAGATGCCTGTGAGAGAGGTCGCTGCGCAGCTGGGGTTGACGGTGATGGAGCTTGAGCCCTCAACGACCCAGCTGGCGGGTAGCTTCACACTACAGGGGATGCCGGCTGAAATGGTGTCTGCACCCGACTGGGGAAGGAACGACGATATCGCACTCGTCCTGCACACCTCAGGAACGACATCGCGGCCGAAACAGGTACCGCTTTCATATCGCAATCTCTGTTCGTCAGCACATAACATTGCACGACTCCTGGGATTGTCACCCGACGACAGCTGCCTGAATGTCATGCCGTTGTTCCATATTCACGGACTGGTTGGCGTGTTGTTGTCGTCGATGTCTGCGGGTAGCTCCGTTGTCTGTTCCGCCGGCTTTCAACACGACAGTTTCGCCAATTTGATGAGCAGCTTTGAAACAACCTGGTATTCGGCCGTGCCAACGATACATCAGTCCATTCTGGCGGTGGCCAGGGAGAACCCGGCTGTTGCGAAATGTGGGCAAAACAACTTTCGATTCATCAGATCGTCGTCGTCGTCTTTACCACCCACAGTGATGGCGAAACTGGAGCAGACATTTGGTGTACCAGTGATCGAATCATACGGGATGACCGAGGCCGCGCATCAGATGGCCAGCAATCCATTGCCGCCCGTGGCGCGCAAACCTGGTTCGGTGGGTCTGCCGGCAGGACCAGACATGACGATCATGGATGATGATGGAAATCTCCTGCCAGCAGAAGAGGTTGGCGAAATCGTCATACGAGGATCCAATGTCACGGCGGGATATGCCAACAACCCGCAGGCCAACGAGGCCGCCTTCACCGGTGGCTGGTTCAGAACGGGTGATCAGGGACGCACGGATGAAGACGGATATTTCTATGTCACCGGGAGGATAAAAGAGATGATCAACCGCGGTGGTGAGAAAATCTCGCCACGAGAGATAGATGAAGTTCTGCTGGAACATCCCGCGGTGGCACAAGCTGTTGCTTTTTCCGTTCCGCATCCAACGCTCAGCGAAGACGTGATCGCCGCTGTGGTACTCGATGCCCAAGGCACCGTAAGCGAAACCGAATTGCGACAGTTCGTGTTCGACCGGCTGGCAGTGTTCAAGGTTCCCAGCCGAATTCTGACTGTACCTTCAATTCCGAAAGGGCCGACGGGTAAGCTGCAGCGAATCGGGCTGCACAAGTCATTCGAAGACGAACTGCACATTGAATATGTCGAGCCACGTACCGAGCTGGAGAAACGTGTCGTCGCTGTTTTCGAACAGGTCCTGGACACGAAACCGGTTGGCACGACCGCCAACTTCTTTTCACTGGGTGGTGACTCTCTCAAAGCCACCCGCGCGCTTGCACAATTGTGTTCCGATTACCAGGTCGCGCTTCCCGCGGTTTCGTTGTTCCTCAACCCGACCGCAGTGAAACTCGGTGTGGAGATTACGCGACTGCTCGGCGAAAACACCGGCGTTCTGGAAAAACTGCTGGCCGAAATTGAAGGCATCTCTGATGAAGAAGCACGTCTGCAGATCCTTTAGGCGAGACTCAGTTCATGAGCAATCCCGAATATGGAAAACTCGCCGAGCGTATGGACAGTCTGCCGAAAGAAAAGCGGGCGCTGATGCAGCAGCGACTCGCGGCAAGACGGCCCGTCGGATATGACATCGTCGCGCAGTCGCTGCGCGAATGCGGATTAACGCACATCTACGGCGTGGCCGGTCTTCCGACTGAGCAGATACTGCCTGCATGTGACCGTCAGCAGATCCGACCGATCGGCGTTTACCATCACACCTCATCGGTTTGTATGGCAACAGCTCAAAACTATCAGTCCGGCGGCCTTGTCGCAGCTGCGCTGGTTTCTGCGGGGCCGGCAATAACCAACGCGATGACCGGCATACTGGTGGCTCGCGACAACGGCTGGCCCGTGATCGTATTGGGCGGGAGCCGGACGTTCTTTCAGAGATTCGACGTCCTTCCGATGATCAGCCATTTAACGAAGCATGCGATCGCCGCGCCATCGACAGGTTCAATTAACGAGTGCATCCAACGAGCCTGCCAGATTGCAGTCTCTGGCCGCCCCGGACCTGTGTACGTCGATTTGCATGAAGATGTGCTGACGGGCCGTGCCGATGCTGCGCCTGTTTGCGTCACGCGTCCAGTAGTGCCCGAGCGCGCGCTGACGGCCACGAACGTCGAGATTGAACGGGTCGCGGCCGCACTTCTGTCGGCCCAAAATCCGGCTTTGTTACTGGGCAAGGGTATCCGATGGGCCGGTACCGAAGCACCCGCGCAGATACAGGACCTGATTGAAACACTGGGCTTGCCATTCATCACGTCTCCTATGGGGCGTGGATTTATTTCCGATGACCACCCGCTGTGTTTCAACCACGCACGATCCGTTCTTCAATCGCAGGCCGATGTCGTGCTGATCCTCGGAGCGAGGCTCAACTGGGTGTTTCGCCTCGGTGCCGAACTGTCGCGTGATACTCAGGTTTTTCAGGTCGATGTGCATCAGAGCGATGAAGACCAGTCTGCAATCCAAACCGACTTTGTGCATGCCGACGCTGGCGATTTTGTAAGCCGTCTGGTGAATGTGCTGAAGAGCCGACAAGACGAAGTTTCAGACATCAAACGCCAACAGCACATGAAGGATTGGCACAACACCCTGCAAACGGTGTCAGACGAGACTCAGCGTTTGCTGGACCGGCGAATGGACAGCAACGAACGGCCAATGTCACCGTATCGAATGATGAAAGAGGTTCGCGAAGCGTTGCCTCGAAACAGCATCTGCATCACCGAGGGCAACGTGTCCATGATGTCGGCACAGCCTGTGATCCCCGCCTTTCTTCCTGCGTCACGGATGGATGCCGGAACCAACGCTTGCATGGGCGTCGGAATTCCTTTCGCCATCGGAGCGAAGGTCGCCTGTCCCGACCGACCCGTTGTAGCGGTCTCGGGTGACTACGGATTCAGCCTGAGCGCCATGGAAATGGAAGTCTGTGTGCGACACGGCATTCCCATTGTGGTTGTCGTGGCCAACAACCAGGGCAACAACGGAGCGCTTAAACAGAATTCGTATTTTCCAGGAGACAATTCAGACCTGGTCACGATGTTTCAGCCAGGACTCGAATACGATCAAATGATGAAGATGTTCGGTGGCCAGGGGGAGACGATTACGGATCCCAGCCTGCTCAAATCTGCGGTCAAGAAAGCGATCGCAGCCGACAAGCCCTGTTGCATCAACGTTGTAATCGACTCCCAAATGCCGCTGCCGAATGCCTGGGGACAACAGAGCGCGGCCCACGGAGGAGGCGACAGCGGATGACGGAACTTCAAACCGGCAATTCTGTTTCTAGTGCTGTGTCAGTCGAAGCGCTCAAGCAGCGTCTGGCCGGTCTGTCACCCGAGAAACTCGCAGCCTTGCAGAGAAAACTGCAACAGCAGGAGCGATCAGGTTACCAACCGATTCGCGCCCTGCCGAACGAAGACATCTATCCCCTGTCATTCCATCAACGGCGTCTTTGGTTCATTGAGCAGCTGCAGCCGGGTACTCCGCTGTACAACGTGTCACGTGCGATTCAAATGCGAGGTCCGCTCAATCGCGAAGCACTCGGGGCTGCGCTGCAGTCACTTGTCGATCGACATGAAGTATTGCGGACAACATTTCACACGATCGATGCCGAACCTATGCAGCGAGTCAACTCGGGACTGCAGTTGCAACTTCCCGTCATCCGGCTGCGAACAGACAACGACGAAACCGATACCTTGTTGCAACAGCGTCTGACCGACGAAGGACGACGCGTTTTCGATCTGTCAGCAGATCTGATGATCAGAGCCGTTCTGTTTCAACTGAATGACGATGAATATGTCCTGCAATTAACGATACATCACCTCGCCTGCGACGGATGGTCGCTCCAACTGCTGTTTAACGACCTTACTGATTCGTACCGGGAATTATGTTTGAACAAAGCGAGTGATCGACCGCCAGTTTCCCTTCGGTATGTGGACTTCGCTCGCTGGCAAAGGGAACCAGAGCAGACGGAAGTATTCGCCGAACGTGCCCTGTGGTGGAAGGACCGACTTGAAGGGGCACCGCCAGTACTCGACCTTGCAACCGACCGACCGCGACCCAGGATCGAATCCGGATCCGGCGCGATCCAGCCGCTTGATATTCCCACCGAACTGATCGAGAAGCTCGAGATGCTGAGTCGCGAAGAAGACGCAACCCGATACATGATGTTGCTGACCGGGTTCTTCATATTGCTTCATCGTTACACAGGCGTCGACGATCTCATTGTGGGTTCGATGAGTGCTGGCCGACACAGACTCGAGACACACGGGATCGTTGGGTTCTTTGTTGATACAGTTGCTCTGCGAGTGGACCTGTCCGGGCAGCCAACGGCACGTCAGGTTCTGCAACGGGTGCGCCGAACAGTCATAGATGCTGTCGAGCACAGCGACGTACCATTTGATCGCGTCGTGCAGGCATTCGACTTGCCCAGGGATCTAAGCCGGCATCCGCTGTTTCAGGTTGTTTTCAACGCGCCACCGCAATCCTTGCCCAGGCTGCATGAACTGGATATTGCACCGATCGATATCGATCTACAGATGTCTCGCTTCGATCTGGAAATGAATCTGTGGCAGCAGCCGAAGAACCTGCGTGGCGCTCTTGCCTATAACACGGACTTGTTTGACGCGTCGACGATCGAGCGAATGCTGGGTCATTTTGTGACCTTGCTGGAAGGTGTCGTCGCGGACCCGAATCAGCGAATCAGCGAACTGCCGCTGCTGACCAGGTCGGAGCGCCATCAACT
>CAUZPL010000196.1:0-5103 GCA_963581585.1 Planctomycetota bacterium | reverse complement strand
AGCGGGCAAGATGGGGCGACGCCAACTTTTTTCAAGCTGGAATGGTGCCGGTCTTCGGGATCAGCTCACCTCTCCCAACCAGAACCTATCGATATAACCTCAAGAAAT
Organism: Planctomycetota bacterium; assembly: GCA_963581585.1. Taxonomy (GTDB): domain Bacteria; phylum Planctomycetota; class Planctomycetia; order Planctomycetales; family Planctomycetaceae; genus S139-18. Next base: position 4,995 of record CAUZPL010000196.1, on the reverse strand, counting down.
CAAACAACTTCGGGATATGTTTCAGTCCACCGAAGGGATGAAATAGGGGAAATACAAGTGATTAACCGCGATGCTCAAAATCGTTATTGGAGTTTGTAGGTTACCAAGAATATTGCCGAAAGAACCTCACGTAAAGGATGGTGCTAGTGGTTTTCGATCGCTTACAATGGGTTCCTGCCTTCAGTGGCTTGTGCTTGCAGCGGAGGCGAAAAATAGTTCTGGACACCTGATTTTATTTTCACTAGAATCCGCCCCTTGTTTGAACTGGAAGTATCTTTTTCCCTCGTTTCACCTGCGCTTGGCTGACCCGTCAAGAAGCAACTTTTGGAGGCCATGATGATTCGTCACACGGTTGGTTATGTTGTCGTTGTAATTATCCTTGCATGCTCGATGACCGGTTTGAGCACAGCTGACACACCTGATCTGGAAGAGATCAAATGTGTTATCTCGGGGCGCCCTATCGCAGCCGATGCAACTTCGGAGTTAGATGGATACACTGTCTATTTTTGCTGTGGTAACTGCGTCAAGGCTTTCAACAAGGACAAAGGAAAGTTTGCTGCCAAATCTTTTCATCAGGCTGTGGCTACCAAGCAGGCAAAACAAGACACTTGTCCCAAGTCGGGGCGGGGCTTGAATCCTGAGGTGGTGCTGGTCGTGGACGGTGTTAATGTCGGCTTCTGTTGCAATGGCTGCAAGGGTTGGGCAGAAAAGCTCCCCGAAGACGATCGTATCGCGAAGATTTTCAATCGCGAAGTGTTCGAAAAGAATTTCAGTACGGTTAAAAAATAACAACCTTGCATGCTGAAAAAATAGCAGTGTTTATAAAGGCGCGAAGTCATCGGCTCCGCGCCTTTTTTTGTGGTCGATCTGCTTCAGTCCTGACGGCAGGACGCTCTTCGTAAACACGTGGACTTGTCAAAGGTTTTTCTGGTTCCCAATGGCCCGCAGGAGCTCGTTTTCATTCACCCTCAACCGAAGGGGCCGAGGCCCCTGCCAGCCCTTCTGAAAGGCAAACCCCGCAATGACCCATAGCTCGCCGGGAGAGTGCTCAAAAACGTACGGATAGCTCAGCTGGCCGTCCTTCTGCCGAGCAATGACGATTGGCTTCGTCCAGCTCTTGGCGTCGTCCTCTGAAAAAGCGACGAGCAGTTCCTCGCGTCCTGACTTGCCGTTCGAGACGAGAACCAGCCGTCCGCTGTGCAACTTCAGCAGGTAGCCCGGCGAACTGCTGGATTCGATCGGACTCGGCCGGATCGTGCGCCAAGAAAGACCATCGTCTTCGGAGAATGCTTCCCAGAAGCGGCCCCAATGGGTGCGAATCATCATCATCAGCCGGCCGTCGCTTAGCTCCGCTACCGTGGGCTCCATCGCTCCAGAGTGGTCTCCATGCCCTCCCAAGTCAATCAAGTTACTTCGTTTCCAAGTTTTTCCGTCGTCATCCGAGATGAGAGAACAGGCTGCATACCGGCCTGGGTTACGAACTATGTGGGGCACCGTGGCAACCAGCCTGCCGCTTCGGGTCTGGATGAAGCCGAAAAAATTGGGATTATAGCCGTCCAGGAGTCTCTGCCGGTCGGTCCAGGTCACCCCGCCATCCAGGCTGCGGATCGCCCACACCTCCAGCCGACAATCGTCTTTCGGCTGATTAATAGTCTTATCCCAACTGAAGTTGTACGTGGTGGAGTCCAGATAGACCGCCACCAACGCGCCGCCTTGCGTCCGCACGATGTAAACGGTAGCAGGCTCGCGGCCGCCTGACAGGCCTCCTATTCCTTCACAAACAGGGTGTGATTTGGACCAGGTCTTTCCATCATCCTTGCTGATGCGCACTCCCGGAGTGTCCACGGTCATCAAACTCCTATCCGCCAGCTCAACAAAAGGCCCGTTCCTATCTAACGGCAGCTGCTGACAGAGCGGATGCACCCAGCGCGGATCGTCCTCGCCCGCGCTGCAAAGTGTACAGCAGCCAATCATCATCGATGTGAAGGTCGTCAGCATGACGTGCTCGACAAAGAAGACTGCAAAACATCGCTTCTCAAAGCAGCCATGGTTTCGTTGCATGAATCAGTCCTCCGTTCCTGGTAATTCAGACTCAGTAGTTCCAAGTTTAACGAATCGTGAGAAAAAGTAAAACAGGTGGTTGGAAATCACTGTCGCAAATGACTTGCTTTCAAGCAGATCATTGCTATCGGGGACCGTTCACGCCATCGTGCCAACGCCGGCAGAAAAGCGATAGATCCTCCGGATCTACAAATACTCCGCCTCAAGCACCAACTGCATTTCGCGCGGCTAGGCCTGACCGGGCCGTGGGAACGCTTCCGCAAGGCGTGACTGGCGTGACCTTCACGTTGCCGGTGAGGGGTTCACAGGAGGCGGATCCCCAGTCTCTGAACTGAAGACGACCGTGCGACGTGGGAACCCGAACTTGATGCCTGCATCGGCGAACCGGCGCACGATCTCAAGGTTGACCTGCTGGGCCGCGATGCGTGACTCGTACCAGTCCGCTGGTGCGTACCAGTAGCTGAACCGGATGATGAAGGCGAACTCCCCGAAGTCGACGAAGTGCGCCCGTGGTTCCGGATCTTCGGCGACACCGTCCTGGTTGACCAGGATCTTATGCACGATCTGGAGGGCTTCTTCCAGCTTCTGGGGTGACGTCTCGTAGGTGAGTCGAAGTTCCCCGTTGCAGCGAATGGAGGGCCGTTGGCTGACGTTCTCGATCTGCGAGCGGACCAGTTGCTCGTTCGGCACGGTCACGAGTGTTCCATCGAAGAGCCTGATGCGCGTTGAGCGGATGCCAATGTCCTCGATGAAGCCCTTCGTATCCTGGCCATCCGGCATCGTGACGACATCCGCGAGTTGGAATGGTCGCTCCGTCAGTAGCACGATGCTCGCAAAGAAGTTCTTAATCGTGTCCTGGGCCGCAAGTGCCAGCGCGATCCCCGTGATACCCGCACCGGTGAGCAGCGCCGCGGGCGAGAACCCGATCTCGGCGGCATGCATCAAGAAGATAGCCGACGCGACGAAAATGGCGACGGTCTTGCATGAGATCCGGATCATCGCCGCATCGATGCTGCGCGTCTTGATGCGGGGAGTATTGATAATCGCCGCCGAGACAACAGTGCCCAGGGAAACGACGATCGCCATCGCTGCGAAGATCCTGATGAAGGAGAAGACGACTGTCGTGATCCAGAGCACCTCCCCTGTCAGGTAGACGTGTTCATCGAGGAAATGATCGAGGAACAGGTCGACAACGATGACCGCCAGCATCGGGATCATCCGCAGGAGCCGCCCACCGACAACGTCCATTTCCTCGGTTACGCGACGGATGTAGGAGAAGATGTAAGAGAGCACGATGATGCTGATGCCGACCGATCCCAGGAACAGGACCCACTGCCAGATCGTCTGCTCGAAAAAGTGATGACCGGCCCATCCAGGGAGCTGTTTGACGATCGTTCCCGGAAGCAGCCAGCCTGGTGTGAAGTGATAGAGCCTCGTGAACTCGTGACGGTAGTCTGATTGATATGGAAGCACCTTGATCAGGTTGTAGTAATCAAGCATCTCCTGCCTGGTGTAATCGGAAACAAGCCACCTGCCCTTGTTGTGGCCCTCGGTGATGTGAATGATCTCGATCGGCGTGTCGCCAAGACGCCAGAACGTCGGGCGATCATCTGGTGAAAGCGATCTGAGAAACTCCTTGTCGGGAATCTCCTCGATCGGGGGCAGGCTGACCCTGGCAATGACCTCGTACACACGCACCGCCATCGACATGCCGAGATCCCGTTTCAGAGCCGGGGCGACCTGCTCGAGATCGAGGCACGCAAGAACACGGTCCTCGAGCCAGAACAACAACGCTGAGTTATCCTTGGTACGACCCTCCGTCGAGAGGACGTCATAGAACTGCTCCATCGACTCGAGCAGGCTTTCGATGGTGTCCCTGGGGCTTTCGGTACTCGTATTCCGCAGCGCCTCGGAATTGACAAGCTGCCGGACAGGATCCGCTGAAGGCTCCTCGACCATGTCTTGGCCCTCCTGGGCAAGGCATGGCATCGCCATCACAAGGATGATGCCCACGAGCGAAACCAGGGATCTCATCGATTTATCCTTCCAAATCCACCTGGAGCAGGAAGAATTTCCGGGTTGGAGTTTGGCGAAAACCATGCTGATCGGTTGCGGACAGGAATTTTAATCTCCTCTCGAGTCCGGAGTTTAGACTTCGGAATTCGTGGTCGTCAAGTTTTTGCTGGCTTTTGTCTAAACCCTGCCATGCCAAAGAAAAATCCGGTCGACGGAGTCCTTGCCATACTCACCCATTTCGGACACATGGGTTAAGTCTTCCCACAATGAGCTGGAATTGATAGTCCAATATGGACTCGGTTTGAACGGTTCTGGTGAAAGGTTGGCGGTTGATCTTCAATCGCTGATGAACCAGCGCATTGCATAACACTCTGAGTCCCGGCGGAACTTCAGGGTATACGGATCACACAACCAGCGAGCCACGTGGCCATCGGTGCGTGGCATCAACCAACCGAAATCCCAGGCCTGGGGTGCGTAGCCGAGGGGAATCGAGGGTCTTGCGCGGACCACAGGATTCGCGGACCCGATCAGCAGCTGTTGTTGGGTGTAGTAAAAACAAGCCCCCAAGTGGATAAAGACTTCGTGGTCTATCAATGCGGTTGAGTCGACCGACAGGTCATCACAAAGCCCGCGGACGGCAATTTTGACCTCGGCACCAGCCTTGACCGCCTCTGCCAGTTCGCGAACATTGCCGCTGATTACATTCCCGTTGGCATCATGAGCTAACACCTCGGTCCAGTTTGAGCGGACCATGAAGTTATAGTACTCAAAGTCGTAGATGAAATTGATACTGGGTGCGTTGGTCGTGACCCAGCCCCCTTAAACGAGTCCACGCCCTGATAGACAATCGGGGTGTCAGGACGCATTTCAAGGAGGGCAAGCGATGCCACGAGGTAAGAAACACGGTCCGGAAGAGGT
>CAUZPL010000195.1:0-5208 GCA_963581585.1 Planctomycetota bacterium | reverse complement strand
GCGTTGAACACGCAGCTGCGGGAGCTGCTGCAGGCCGGTGGTGATGAACTGTCAACGTTTCAGCAGCAGCTGTGATTGCCGTCAGTTCACGGGCAAAGCAGTCAGGATCGCAAGGCCAAAATATTCTGCCAACGCGGAACTGTCGTGGCTGGACAGGATTCCGACATTTGCCCCCTGCGAAATGGCTCGCTGTCTGTCGGTGAATTTCCGGAAAATTGAATTTCGATCTGTTATGGTGATCGTTTTGCGGCCGTGTTTACCATTTACCTGATAGAGGGACGCGGACATCGCGGATTAGGTTGTTCGTTGATTCTGGGAGGATTCACGAACCTGTGTAGCTCGACAAACTGATCGAGCGTTTGACCGGAGTCATCGAGGAAAGGTCTCCCGTATGAGATTCTCACCATTTGTCTTTCTGCTTTGTGTAGGGGTGCTTGGTTGTGGAACAGGAACCGAACCAGCAGGAACCGAGTCCCAAAGGGGTAAAGAGTTCGCAGAAGTGGAGGTAATAATTGACGAAGAGGGAAAAATAGAAATAGATGAAGAAGCGTGGAAGACTGCGATCGCTGCTGCAGTAGATCGTATGGAGACTGGGATCGCCAACTTGGACGCTGACATCGCTGACGCGGTGACAATACGGCCCGATCCGGACGATGCCGATGCCTACTCCAAACGGGGCATGGCTTACTTGGCACAAGGGAAATTCGACGAGGCAATCGCTGACCTCACCGGAGTAATACGTATCAAACCGGACTATGCCAGTGCCTACTTCGGTCGGGGCGCGGCTTACCGTTCGCAACGCAAGTACGACGAGGCAATCGCTGACTTCACCGAAGTAATACGTATCAAACCGGACCTTGCCGGTGCCTACGACAACCGCGGTGACACTTACCTCCAACAAGGCAAGTACGACGAGGCGATCGCTGACTTCACCGAAATAATACGGCTCGCATCTGACAATGCCGGTGCCTACTCCGCCGGTGCCTACTACAGCCGAGGCGTTGCTTACGAGAAGCAAGGCAACAAAGCCAAAGCCGATGCTGATTTCGCCAAGGCCGAATCGCTCGAGTAACTCCGGCCATCGCGGATGAGAATGGCGTTGGTGCGTTATTCGGCGGCGGTATCAGCAGCGGTAAAAACGCTCTCGCAATTTTCACAGCGGTAGACATCATCAAGGATGTCAAAAGAGAGATGCCAATCCTCACACTCTCGGCAGGCAATTTCTGCCTCTTCGTAGAATGTGTGCTGGTAGTGAAGCCCTTGAAGCAACACATCAAACATCAGAGGGACTCCACCTTTGAATGGGACTTCGATTGGGACTCCTCAATAAGCGTCAAGGAGTCTCAAGGACTCCTAACAAGGATCAGCACCAATGAAAAAACCCCCAAAACTGTGTGTTTTGAGGGTTTCGTAGTGTGTTGAGTGGTCCCTACAGGACTGACACCCACCAATGAAAACATTGAAACAGCGAGACGGCCAACTCAACGTGGCTCAGATTTGGCTCAATCTGAGTGGATTTTGGAGTTCACAGTACGCCTCACAGAGGCCGGGTTTTCCGATGTCCAGGTCACTCGCATTCTCGAAGCAGCCGAACGGGCGGCAGTGGAGTTAAGCACCTGATGCGCCACAGGTGGCATTGTGTACCTGGATGACGACTCGGATACACTCAACCCATGAAGCGACATGCAGCGATTATCGTCTTGGTCCTCCTAGTGACGTTCCCCTTGTACGCCGAGCAGGGCAGGCCGTCGGAAACGGACAGGGCGGTCATTCATTTCAGCAAAGAACACCTGTCGGCGGTCGCTCGGCAGCGGCGGATCATCCACCATTATGATCCCGGTGTTGGGGCACTGAAGTATCCTGACATTTCGATCGAGGAGTGCCGGGAAAGGACCTTCAAGTTCGTCGACGCCGGCGATCACCAGATCGATGGCATCTGGTGGGATATGGGCGCCGGTGATCATGCCATCTATCCTTCCAAGCTGCTGATCCCTATTCCCGCTTCCGGGTACAAGGAGTGGTTGGCGGCGGGCAACGACCTGCTGGCGACATTCATTGCCGAGACCCGCACACGGAACTTGGAGGTTTTCTTTTCGTATCGTGTCAACTCCACCGATTATCCCACTGAACTGCCGCTCAAGAAGCAGCATCCGGAATGGATGATCAACTTTAATGAGGATCCGGCCGGTCCTCCCGACTACCATTGCCCCTGGGAGTCGAAGAACCATCCGAGCAGCGTCTGGAACTTCGCGCTCGAGCCGGTACGCGATTTCAAGGTGCGCGTTCTCCGCGAAATCGCCGAGAACTATGACTTGGACGGATTTCAACTCGACTTCGCGCGAATCTGTCCAGTGCTGCCGGTCGGTCACCAATGGGAGCACCGCCACAGCCTCACACAGTTCATGCGCGCGGTGCGAAACATGCTGCAGGAGGTCGCTGGGCAGCGCGGCAAACCGTTCCTGCTGGCCGTCAAGATACCGGAGACGTTGTCTGGATGTCACTTTGACGGCATGCACATCGAGACGTGGGTCGAAGATCGGCTCGTGGATATCCTCATTCTGGGTAGTCGGTCGATCGAGCCAGACATTCGCTCGTTTCAACAGCTCGTGAGAGGATCGCACATCCGGGTCTATCCGTCACACGACGACCACCACGCCTCGGACGGTTATAAGTACGCGTCGCTCGACGTTCTGCGGGGCATTACTTCGAATTGGTGGCAACAGGGCGCAACCGGTATCCAGATTTTCAATTTCGCGGTTATGGAGCGCCGTGCAGCCGTCCTGGAAATCGGCAGCCAAGAGTCACTCCGCAGGAAAGATAAGACGTTCGTGGTCGGGCGTCGTGCAGGAGGTCATCCGTGGATATTCGGCTATCCCGAACAGCGGCAAACACAAACGTCGATGTACCATAACTCCAACATGGTCGCTCAGCTTCCCGCGCGATTGGGAAACCATGCCAGCGGCACGACCTTCGTCCATCTGAATATTGGCGATGACGTAAACGCCGATGCAAGTCACGTCGACGCGATCAGACTGCGGGTGTTGCTTTCCGACCCGTTCAACAAAGACCTGCCGGCTGAACAATGTATTGAGCCAGCCATCGCCAGACCGACGGTGTATTCAGGTGACGAGCACGTGACAGTGCCAATTACAAAACAGCTGGTCAAACGGGTCGAGCTGAGATTGAACAATATCCATCTTGGCCAGGCGGCGGTAGAGAAAGGCTGGTTGACGTTTTCGGTCAAGCCCGAACAGCTCGCCGTCGGCGAGAATCTCGTGCGCGTCCGTTTGAGAGGCGCAGACAACGATACGGATGAGCCAATAACGATAGAAAAGCTAGAACTGAAGGTTAGTTACCGTTCAATCGCCGACCGTGAACGTGGCGGGTAGTCTTACGCAAAATCCGAAAAACCTCTACGAGCAGGAAGGCGGTTATCTGGTCACGCCGCCCATGATATTTCACGGTCATTGTCTCGAGATGAATATCAACGTCTCGGCCATGGGCGGGGCGGTGGTGGAAATCCAGGACGAAGCTGCCCAACCGATTCCCGGTTACACGCACGAAGACTGGGACCGGTTCCTGATGAACGATGTGTTGTAGTTTGTCGGGAATCACGACTCGGATACACTTCAGCGCGGACTTGTGCACCACCGCCGCCGGCTGTAGTTTGTCGGGAATCACGACTTGGATACACTCAACGTCTCTACCGGTATCCATCGAATGCGCCCGGTCACCGTCGCCCTCTTCTTCTCCAGTCTCTTGCTCCCCAGTGTTGCCGAGCAGCCACTGTCGGCCGCAGATTGGCATCAGTTTCGCGGACCGAAAGGGCAAGGCCACGCAGACGCCTACGATCTACCCATTCGTTGGAGTGAGACCGACAACATCACGTGGAAAGCGCCGGTTCCCGGCAACGGGCATTCGTCACCGATTGTCGTCAAAAATCAAATCTGGTTGACGTCGGCGCTGGAAGAGGGCCGCTCTCTGAGCGCGCTCTGCCTCGATCGATCCACCGGCAAGATCGTGCACAACATCGAGCTGTTTCGACTCGAAAAGTCGGGTCCGACGCACTCGAAAAACAGCTACGCGACTCCAACGCCGATCGTCGAGAAGAACCGTGTCTACATCCACTTCGGTGACCGCGGAACCGCCTGCCTTTCGACGTCGGGTGAGGTGATCTGGAAGGATGCCTCTCTCAAGTACGACCAACCATACTCCGGTGCGAGCACGCCGATTCTCTTTGAGAACTTCCTTATTCTGACATGCGACGGGAACGACTCTCAGTTTCTCGCCGCGCTGAATAAGGCGACGGGGGACGTCTCTTGGAAGACAGTGCGCACTCACTTCAAAACCCGCGAGAGCGCGATTCCTCTCATGTCGTACTCGACCCCCTTGGTCGTCAATGTGGCTGGCGTCGACCAGATTGTTAGCTCAGCTGCCGACCACGCGGCGGCGTACGACGCCCGCACCGGTCGTGAAATCTGGTGGCTACGCTACGACGGGTTCTCCGAAGTGGTGCGCCCCGTCACTTGGCAAGGACTCGTGTTCGTTCAGGGATTCCAAAACGACGGTGAAGTAAAACTCTACGCAATACGCCCCGACGGCCGTGGGGAAATTACAACGACCCACGTCGAGTGGACGCTCGAACGTGGAGCTGCCCACGTGCCATCACCACTGGTGATTGTCGACGAACTTTACGTCATCAACGACAACGGGATCGCTACCTGTCTCGATGCGAAGACCGGAGCCGAACATTGGAAAGCTCGTGTCGGGGGAAACCACTCCGCCTCGTCTCTCTACGGTGACGGCAAGATCTACTGCTTCAACGAAGAGGGGACAAGCGCTGTTCTCGCACCAGGCAAGGAGTTTCGTTTGCTGGCGAAGAACAAATTGTCGGGCAGCATCATGGCGTCGCCTGCAGCAGCGGATCGAGCGCTCTACATTCGGACAGAGTCCCATCTGTACCGTATCGAGAAGAGGTAGAGGCGGGACAGCGGACCGCAGTTTGATTGATGTTTGATTTAGGGCGGGCAATACTAATCCCGCAGGAAGCCAACTGCGCGCCAGTCAAAAGGTAGTCAGAAGATTTGTGGCCGCAGTTCGTGGGAGCCGGAAAAACTTCAGTGGCCGACCTAGAGACTGGGCGAGCATCGCCTGGGACAAAGCCCCGCCCCGTCCACACCTCTTGGCCTGCCGCGGCCCTCGACGTGA
>CAUZPL010000194.1:0-5222 GCA_963581585.1 Planctomycetota bacterium | reverse complement strand
AAAGTTTGCATTCGTGATCGCTCCTTCGCGGCAGTGCTGATTCCTGTGTGCGTGTCCGACGCACCAGATCCCGGATGTCCTCGACTGTTATTCGAATCTCACCGCCGATGACCAAATATGACAGATCCCCGTTTTCGAGTAATGCATTCAGGTCATTCAGTGTTACGCGGAGCCGGATGGCAGCATCACGTTCAGTCAACAGCGGTATCATGCCGCTAAGAATATCGCCGTCATCACTGCCGTCACGTAGTATTTTTGATACAACAGGATCGGCCGGAATCGGGACAAATCGGCTGGTATTTTCACCCCGTGACTGGTGATAACTCCACGGCATTCTGTCCACCGGCAGCTGCCACAAACTGCCGCACCGCATGCCGCCGACTGCATCACAAAATGTCCGAGCCACCTTTGAATTCAGCCCAGTGATCCGCTCGACTTCGACCAGCTGCAGTGGTTCGGTCAGAATGGGAAGTTCGGTCATCGTGACGTCCTCATATGGTTCCTTGTTCAACCCCGTCCAGTCTCCCGGACCTCAATTCCTCTCCGCTCGTCTCTTCAGTTCTGCTTTCACTGCTCGCGTTGTCTGCAGGTTGGCCAGTGCTCCGACAGCCGAGAACAACACCTGATTCGCCACGGCCGGTTCGTCAGCAGCCAGTTGCTCAAACGCGGGCAGTGACATCACCAGTGATCACAACCTGCGGATGCACTTGTGAGCGCACAAAAAACGGGCGACCCGCTGGCCGCCCGTGCTGAGCTGTGCGGTGCTGAGTGTCCTGTACCTCAGGCGGCGACCGATGTTTGCCGGCGACGTCTGCTGTAGCCGAACAGACCCAGTGCACCGATGCCAAACATGGCAATGGTGGAGGGTTCGGGGACAGCGTGGAGGCCTTCACTGAAAACCAGATCCACACGTAACGGAACGGAATTTCCATTTTGGTCAAAGGCAGCACCGCCCGCATACGCATCGTTACTGTTGTATTGCTGGCCGAAGGTCCCGGAAACAGCGGATTTTGTGCCGATGGGCCGCTATTTTATGCTCCGGCAGGCCCCCATTTGCTCACCATCGCCAGAAATGGCCAGTGTTGCGTGGCCGCCTCGGCACGCACGCAACACTTGAATGAGGGATTTTTACTCGCAGACTGGCGGAAATCAAAATTCCTATGAGTGGCGCACTGCGGGGTGGTAAACAGGATCACTGGGAAGGCGGGATTCGCGTTCCAACCTGTGTTGTGTGGCCCGGTAAAATCCCGCGGCAGCGAACGAACGCCATCGGAATGACGATGGATTTCTTACCGACACTGTGTGAGATCGCCGGAGCGAAGGTCACGACACCCCTCGATGGCAGAAGCCTTACCGATGTGTGGTTTCCGCGGTGGCAGCGGAGATCCACAACGCACGTTCATCTGGGTCCGTCGCGAAGGAAACAGGCGTTATCAAGGTCGCGCTTATTATGAGATTCGAAAAGGACCGTGGAAATTGCAGCAAAGTTCACCCTTCGAACCCATGGTACTGGTGAATCTGGACCAGGATCCGGGTGAGCAGAATCCACAAGCTGCGGATCATGAGGTCGCCGGTCGTTTACAAAAAGAACTGATGCTGCATTTGCAACGCGCCGGTGCTGTCCGCTGGCAGCCGTAAGCAACCATGTTTCTGAAATCATAACAGGAACGGTGGTACTGCCGGACGCTGAATTAAAAACAATGAACCTGACATTTGACTCTTCTGCAGCGGGTACGCGATGTTGCATAACAGGGTGATGACTACAGTTGCCGTACCGGGCCGAATTTGTAATTCAGAATCACCGGAGACAATCCGATGATGGCGAACGTTATGTGCTAATCCCATGTTTGACTTCATTTTCCGACGTGGCAATCCGACAAATGACTGGCATCAATCACCGGATTTTACGCTGACTGCTGAATTGGATGCGCCGTCCCTGAATGGAATCAGACTCGGTGCTCGATTCGATCAGCTTTCGTTTCTCGGTCGAAATGATGCCTCTCAGCTGGGCACTCTGTATTACTTCAGGCTGGGCATCGGCATTGACCATGCGGCACACGAAACATTTGATGGGTATTCCGTCGTGTTAGACGAGCACGACCACCCGTTTTGTCCGTATCACGGAACACTCTTGTGGAAACACCGACGACTGAATGTGCATCAATTGACCCGAGACAATTTGCCCGAAATTTTTGGAGAGTGGTACTGGATGGATACTGATGCCGATGAATCCATTGCGTTCTACGAGTATCCGGAATACGAAATGCAGATTGAAATTGCCCTGTCCGGAACGGTCACGCGATTCCTTCTGACAAAGTATCCGTTGATGTCCGATCCTGCCCAACGGGATTCGTACAATGTTAACAAACCGTGGCCACCAAAATTCGGCAGCTAACAATCCGTTGTCCCGCAGAATCAGACCATACGGCTTCTGAATGTAACGACGTGTATCGCGGCACTGTGACGCTGTATCGAACACATGATCAGCGATTTCGTTCGTGTATCGTCAGCTAAGGACAACTTGCGAATCATCCTGCCGTCTCGACGGCCGTGACTCGAATGACAATAGATTTCCTGCCGACGCCGTACGAATTCGTCGGTCGTTCACAAAAAGAACTGATATTGGATTTCCAACGCGCCGGTGCCCTCGTTCGCTTTGATCAACGGTGTTCTTTGAACTCATAACTGCAATGGCAGTAACGCTGACAGGAGAATCGAAGTCTATGAACCAGACGTTCGATTCTCCTGCAGCGTTTTGCTGGTATCAGCTGTACCACACTCTATTCGGTTGACCACTCCTTCAGCAGTCTCAATAGGATTGGACTGCCAGGCGGGCCAGATCAACGTGAATCTCAACGGGTGAATCAGCTCCGTCTCGAATCACATCCAGATGAAGATGCCCATCGGAAACAGTAATGGCTTCGGACAGGTCGAACTCACTGGTAATCGAACCACCATTGATTTCGACAATCATGTCACCAACCACGAGTCCTGCCAGATCACCCGGGGAACCAGCATTAACTTTCTGAATCCCGTAAGCAGACAAGTCCGGAATCAGGATGCAGTCAATTCCGAAGTACCAGCTGGTGGCAACGATTCCTGGGCTCGGTGGACAATGGATCACTCGGAAATGGCATGGTGTCCAGCAGTCCCAGTAGCCTGGAGTCACGCAATAGTCCCACCAGTGACAATGGTACGTGTCCCAGCAATGTCCGACAACGAAGTCCAGCCACCAGTGACAGCGGGAACCCAGTGTTAAATTCCTGAGAGCCATTCTTCGCGATCGTCGGTACTGATTCGATAACCCAATTCCCACATGATAGGAACTACGGTTGCGTATCCTCGACAGCCCTCCACGCAGATCTTTCCAATCGATCCTCTTCCTCAAATCCGGCTTGCGACCGACTCGGTCTCTCAAAACATCTTTGAAACGTTCCAATCCAATATTCGGTTTTCCGGAGCCAATCCGACGCTTATCACCGCGACGTTTGTCACCCCGACGCTTATCATCGGGACGTTTGTCAATCTGCCGCTTATCATCGGGACGTTTGTCAATCTGCCGCTTATCATCGGGACGTTTGTCAATCTGCCGCTTATCATCGGGACGTTTGTCAATCGGAAGCTTGTCGATCGGAAGCTTGTCGATCGGAAGCTTGTCTACGGGAGGCTTAACAATCGGAAGATTGCCTGCGGAAGGCTTGCCACGGTCTCGTTTCGGAAGTTTAAGAACTGGACGTTTACCACGGTCTCGATCACGACGAGGTTTAGCCGTCAGAGACTTCAGCTTTCCCTGTGCCTTGGTTTTTGGACTCACTTTCGGCCGATTGACTTTGCGGGTGACCCCGCGTCGAGACCGCTTTTCGTTGTTACGCACCGAATGACTTTTCGAGCTCGACCGCCTGGCTTTTGGACTCACTTTCGGCCGGTTGACTTTGCGGGTGACCCCGCGTCGAGACCGCTTTTCGTTGTTACGCACCGAATGACTTTTCGAGCTCGACCGCCTGGCTTTTGGACTCACTTTCGGCCGGTTGACTTTGCGGGTGACCCCGCGTCGAGACCGCTTTTCGTTGTTACGCACCGAATGACTTTTCGAGCTCGACCGCCTGGCTTTTGGACTCACTTTTGGCCGGTTGACTTTGCGGGTGACCCCGCGTCGAGACCGCTTTTCGTTGTTACGCACCGAATGACTTTTCGAGCTCGACCGCCTGGCTTTTGGACTCACTTTCGGCCGGTTGGCTTTGCGGGTGACCCCGCGTCGAGACCGCTTTTCGTCGTTACGCACCAAACGATTTTCCCGTCTTGCGGAACCTTTGGAGGCCTCCAGAACTCCCGACTTAATGCTTTTCTTCCGCCCTGAAGATTCAGCGAAACTGTGAGACTCGTTGATGACCGGCAACATCGTGCAAACTGCGATCATGATAATTTTGAATGGTTGTGACATTGTGTCACCCCCCGTAATGGCTGGAATAAGTGAAGGCCCGTTCTGGATACTTTTCCCAGAAGCGTTCCCTGTACCACTTCAGCAGCATTTTTTGCCTATAGGCGGGCAGGGGACGCCAACAATCCCACCCACACGACACAACCCCTTGTTATCAAACCCTTTATCGACGTATCAAAATATCACAGCCTGAGTGGTGCCCGCAAACGTTGACCTTCACCTCTTTCTATTCCCGGTCTTTTCGTGTCTCTTTTGAGCGGCGCTTTATTCCTATTTGGTGTCATTTTGACTACGTTTATGGGTTGGCGGGGCCGTGAGGATGAGGCTTCAGCCACCAGGTCATCCACGTTACTCCACATCACGGAACTCGTTCTGCCTCCAAAGATTCGGACTGTGGTGCGCGGTCCGTACCTGAACGACGTGTCCCGCCTTGCAGTCTGGTCTCGGAGTGAGAGTGAGCTGGTCACACAGAGGGCATGGCAGAACATCACGACGCTGGAAGCCACACCAAACGAACGAATTGAACGGGCTTCGTTTTGGTTCGCTATACGATCCTGTACGCATCAAACAGGGCAACAGTGTCAGCAGCTTTGTGATGGCGGCGGTAGCAGACGTAAGGGCTGCTGCATTCAGTGTGTGGCTATGCCGAGGCGTTCATTGGTGTCGACGATCACCACTTCGATCGATTCAACAAGTTCGCTGAAAAATCCTGGCCAGATTTTGGCCAGAAAGAGCCGCGAAACGGAGCGCAAAGAAAAACACGAACTGCAAGCTAATGACCCGG
>CAUZPL010000193.1:0-5265 GCA_963581585.1 Planctomycetota bacterium | reverse complement strand
ACGGGTCGGTGTGAAGACACTGTTCATCGCGCCCGGCAGTCCGTGGGAGAACGGATTCATTGAATCCTTTAACGGGAAACTGCGAGACGAGCTTCTGGATCGAGAGATCTTCGATACTCTGTTGGAGGCAAAGGTTCTGACGGAGCGATGGCGGCAGGAGTACAACACGGTACGGCCACACAGTTCTCTGGGCTATCGACCGCCAGCTCCAGACGCTCGGATGTTCACGCACGCGTCATTCCCGACGCATTCAACAACTGCCGAGATCAACAATTCAAGAGACGAAACTACCACTTAAAAAATGGATTCATTCCCGGGGGCGGGTCAGTGTGTTCGCTCCAGCACCAAACGTACTCGTCGCTGGTTGCCAGCGCCATCGGCACGTTGGACCAGATCGTGTGCCTGTGCCCGCTGGGCCAGCCGGGGGTTAAGTCCCAGGGGTCACTTTCCAGCCATGCCGCCATACCGACCTGGACGAAACGGTCGTACTTGTCGGGTGTCGCACTGATTGAGCGAAGAGAATTTCTTTGTCGGCCGTTCCGTGAATGATTACGGACGGCGCGGGCCGGGTCCTTCTCACGGCGTTTCGGGTACGCGAAAGCTGAGCCGATGCAGATGGAGATAATGCGCACGCGACGAACAAAAGTGCCGCTGCGAATAGCGTCATCCTGACGCGGGAATTGGACGCACTCATTGCTGTCCCCCTGTGGTTGCGAAATCGAGTCCTTCGTCCGTGTCGAGTCGTCATGAGAACGCTGTGCCAACAGGGTATCTCGCGGAGAGAATTGACACTGAAGCAGAGCGCTGTTACGGCTGAGAAACGGTTTCAAAACGGTATTTACGCTCGCCAGAGCGTGGACCGACCCTGGAAAACCCCGCGCTCCGGCGAACGCAGCTACGGCGAATTCGTGTGTAGAAACTCTCTGTCGCAACGATCTTGGCCTCGGCCTCTCCACCGGCGCTGTGTACTCCAAACGATGTCAGGTGACATCAAATCCTCCGCTCGCCATAGTCCTGTCTGCATCGGGTCAGCATCCGACCATGAAAGCCGTCCTGTACTGGCCGAAGCTTTGGAGTTGCTCCGTCAACGCGATAACATCTGGCGGTTTGTGCAGGTTGGTGTTGAGCAACTCAATACCCGTCAGTGAAATCCTGCAGCCTCAACGACTTCTGTTCACCAGTCTCATACCGTCGCTCAGACAACCTTTCGAGGATCTCTCATGCAACCACACCGGACCCGATTCATCGCAGTACTGATCCTGAGCGGTCTGACCACCACGCTTTGCGCGGCTGACTGGACTCAGTTTCGTGGTCCTGACGGATTGGGAATCAGCAGTGACACGGGGCTGCCGACCACATGGTCGTCCTCGAAGAACATTCTTTGGAGAGCCGAACTGCCGGGGCCGGGAGCATCGTGTCCCATCACGCTGGGCGATCGGATCTTTGTGACATGTTACGCCGGCTACGGGATAAAGCCCGGCGAAGGCCGGCAGGAAGACCTGCTCCGGCATCTTCTGTGTCTCAATCGGAAAGACGGGCAGATCGTCTGGCACAGGAAGTTTGAACCAAAGCTTCCCGAGCACAAGTACGAGGGCGAAGGTTCGTACCACGGCTACGCTGCCAGCACACCGGTGACAGACGGCGAGCGTCTGTTTGTGTTTTTCGGCAGGTCAGGCGTGTTTTGTTTCGACCTTGACGGCGATCAGCTGTGGCAGGCCAGCGTCGGTGATCGTACAAATGGGTGGGGGTCGGGATGTTCTCCACTGCTGTACAAAAACCTGGTCATCATCAATGCCAGCGTCGAAAGCGGCGCACTGGTCGCATTCGACAAAACCACGGGCGACGAAGTGTGGCGAGCGAACGGGATCGATTCTTCCTGGAACACTCCCGTGCTGGTACCCGGCAAAGATCGCACGGAGCTGATCGTCAGCATCTCGGACTACATCGTCGGCGTGAGTCCCGACAGCGGCAGTGAACTGTGGCGGGCCGAGGGCGTGCATCGCTATGTCTGTCCGAGCGTGATTTACAAAGATGACGTCGTGTACGCCATCGGCGGCGGTCATACATCACTGGCGGTACGAATCGGGGGCAGTGGCGACGTCAGCAAAACTCACGGACTCTGGCGACTCAACAAAGGGGCCAATGTGTCGTCACCCGTTTATTACGACGAGCATCTTTACTGGACCCGCGATGGTAACACTGTTTGCTGTCAGAATCCGGCCACCGGTGAGATTGTCTATGAAGAACGGTTGCAGGCTGCGGGCCGCATCTGGTCATCGCCGGTGCTGGCGGACGGCAAGCTGTATTACGTTTCGCAGCACAACGGCACATACGTAGTCGCCGCGAAGCCGAAGTTTGAGTTACTGGCGCACAACGTCATTGAAGATGACGACAGCCGTACCAACGCATCTCCAGTCGTCAGCGACGGCCAGCTACTGCTGCGCACTGACCGCATGCTGCACTGTATCGGCAGCGAATAACGGCTTCCGAGTACCCAGCCCCTGGGCACTCAGGAATCATGAGATGAACGGGGGCTCTGCTGAGTCACGCACAGCCAGCGCATCGTCTGCCGGCTCATTCGAAAACCTCTGAGTTGAATAGAAACTCGGGCGTTCTGCCGTTCAGCACATCCAGAACGCCCTCAGCGGCCTGCAGCGACATGCGGTCCAGAGATTCCCGCGTCGACGACGCGATGTGCGGGGTCAGCAGTGTATTGGGCGCTGCAACCAGCGGATGGTCCGCGGGCAGCGGTTCGTCTTCAAACACATCCAGCGCAGCTCCGGACAGACGGCCGTCCGATAATGCCTGCACCAGGGCACCTTCGTCGATCACCGCACCCCGCGATGTATTCACGATGCGACACCCAGTCTTAACCCGGTCCAGAGACTGTTCGTTAATCAGGTGTTTCGTCTCGGGCGTCAGAGACACATGCAGTGTCAGGAAATCCGCTTCCTGCAGAAGCGATTCCAGTGACGCTTCGAGCACCGCCGGACCAGAATCGACTCCTTCCGGCAGAAACGGGTCGTAGGCCCGGACCGACATGTTGAGTCCATGGGCCGCCATGCGAGCCACTCGGGAACCAACGTTGCCCAGGCCGATCACTCCCAGCGTCCTGCCTTCCAGCTCAACGCCCTGAAACTGACCTCGGTCGCTGAAGCGCCCCTGATTGATGGCTGCACTGGCGGGAGCAACGTTTCGGGCAAGCGCCAGTATCAGTGTCAGAGTATGTTCCGCCACCGCATTGGCATTGGCTCGCGGAGTACTCACCACCGGGATACCGGTGTTCGTCGCCGCCGGAACGTCAATGTTGTCAACGCCAACACCGTGCTTGGCGATGACTTTCAGCCGTTGACACTGGTCAAGGTCCTGCGCACCGATCGTAAACAACCGAACAACGACGGCATCGGCATCGAAAAGTGAATTCCGATCCGCTTCGGTGCCGCTTTCCCACGGAGCCAGACAATCGCACTCTGACTTCAACAGGGTGAGCCCGCACTCAGCAATCGGTTCGGGAACAAAGACGACTGGCTTCATGGTGTGTTCTGGTGCTCTTCAAGTTCCTGAAGATAACGGAGCTGGCGGACAATCTGCTGGTCCCGTCGCTCGATCAGTTCTTCGCCACTGCGTGCGTCCCAGTCATAGAATCCCTGGCCGGTCTTCATTCCCAAGTGCTGGTCTCGCACTTTATCTGCCAGCAAGCCCGAGGGACCATGATTGTCAGCGATGTCGTCCAGCAGGTACTGATGAATTCGTTCAATCAGATCGAGGCCCACCAAGTCCATATTTTCCAGCGGCCCCAACACCGGCAGTCTCAGTCCAAACGTCAGTCTGGCCACCAGATCGACATCTTCCGGCGTGGCAATCTTCTGCTCAACAAGACTGATCGCTTCGCGCCACAGCGCATGCAGCAGTCGATTGCCAATGAATCCCGGCACATCCCGGTTCACTCGTACGGGTCTCTTGCCGACAGATGTCACCAGGTCGCAGACGCTGTCGATGACCCAGTCGGCGGTGTCCTCACCACGGATCACTTCGACCAGCGGCATCAGATGTGGTGGATTCCAGAAATGTGTCCCGGCCAGCAGGTGTCCGCATCCGCTTTCCCTGCCCATGTCCGTGATGCTCAGTCCGCTCGTCGTGGTGATGAATATGGCATTGCGGTCGCGGGCAGCCGGAAACCGCCGGAACAGTGCCACTTTGGTGGCCATGTCTTCGTTGATGCAGTCCAGAACGACGTCCGCATCGCTGTCAAGGGGATCAAGACTGTCGTGCGTTTCGATGACACCCTCGGTCCGGGAAGCCGGGCCGCTGTGTTCGTCCAGCCATTTCTCCAGTGTGGCTGCCGTGTCTTTGAGTGACTGCAGTCTCTCGGCGCGATGGTTCCAGACAAGAACGCGATTTCCAGCGCGTTTGAACGCCACGGCGACTGCCGCGCCCATTTGTCCCAGACCACACACTCCGACAGTTCGAATCTCCGGCATTATCTGCACCGCTTAGCCCGAAAATCACACACGGCGAATGCACAAAACCGCCTTTGTGTGCGTAAGTCTTTTGAACGAAAGGGTTACGGCAATCGCAGGAGGCGGTTTTGTGGAAACACAGTGTAGCAGGCAGAAGTTGTTGTTCGAGGCTCACGAACGCCGGGAGGTTTCGGCCGCCTTCGATGGCGGGAAGATTACTTCCGACGGCGGCGGGTTGCTGCTCAGGGAAGTCGAGCAGTGGTTTGGGATTGTGCGGTCATTTGTCGACGCTTTCACGGATTACCGCAGCGAAGATGCCAACGAATTCACCGTGACAGAACTGCTGAGGCAGCGGGTGATGGGGATCGCTCTGGGGTACGAGGATCTTCTCAATGACCACGAACAGTTACGGCACGATTCTCCCGCCAGCTTCTGCGCACGCCGACGACTGGCAGTGCCTGCTGACTTCTCCACACTCTTCTCCGTCAGTGGATCTGTGTATCGCAGGTAGAGATTTTTGCGACCACGATCGATGACGATCACGTTGATCTCTTCCATCATTGCTCATTCTCCATGTCATTGGATCCGAGAGCGAGAGCGATACCGGCGCAACGGGCGAAATCGTGTTGGAATGCAGATTCAGAAGGCGTCAGCTGCCATCTGCCAGGCCACCGATCCCGAACGAGTTGCCCGAATCGCTGAAGGACTGCTGGATGAGTTCGGCGGCTGGGAGCGGTTTGTCCGGGTCTGGCGGGAGACGTTCGAAGCCGCCCGGAAGAACCAACGGCACCGGCGTGTCTTTCAC
>CAUZPL010000192.1:0-5285 GCA_963581585.1 Planctomycetota bacterium | reverse complement strand
CTGCTGATCAAACCTGGCTTGATGCACCACAACAAGCTGCCTTTGTTCCTCACTTCGTTCGTCGTGGGGAACACTGAAAGCCGAAAGCACCTTCTGTTCCAAACTGCACAAGCCGGAGGTCAGGAACTCATCACGAAAACTGTCGCGGAGTTCCTGCTGCCGATCTCGCAGTTCTTCGATTGTGCGATCGCGCTCCGCAAGCATCGCAAGTTGCTCGGTAGACCCGGCGGGCACGTCCGCATCCCTACCGGGTCGCTTCATCGGAGCCATGATGGCGGACATGCGGTAATAGTCGTGCATCGTCAACGCGTCAAATTTGTGATCGTGACAACGCGCACATCCCATCGACAACCCCAGGAATACCTGTGACGTGGTCCGGATGATGTCATCAAGCTGATCGTGGCGGTACTGCGCAAAGTCTGCCGGTTCATCGTCCCAGGATCCGAGCCGATAAAAGCTGGTGGCGAGCACCGTCTCTGTGCTGCGGTCGGCCAGTTCGTCGCCAGCCAGTTGCTCAAGCACAAAGCGGTCGTATGGCTTGTCCTGGTTGAAAGCGTCGATCACAAAGTCTCGATAACGCCAGACATGTTTTTTTTCGGCGTCACGTTCGTAGCCATTCGACTCGGCGTAACGTGCGAGATCAAGCCAGTGCCGCGCCCAGCGTTCACCGTATCCTGGTTCCCGCAGAAGGTGGTCTGCCTGCTGATCGAAACGCTCAGCCGAGGGATCGGCGAGCACCCGGTCCTGCTCGGCGATCGTCGGCGGCAGCCCAATCAGATCGAGATACAATCTCCGCAACAGATCATTCGGTCTGGCTGTCGGATTGGGTTGCCAGCCCTGCTCCTCCAACTTCGCCAGGACAAAGTTGTCAATCGGCGTTCGGATCCACTCGGTATGGTCAACAGCGGGCACCTGTGGTCGCACGACCGGCAGGTACGCCCAGTGCTCTCGATCGCTCTGCACAATGCTCGCGTCGTAATCCGCTGATTCATCGTCGGTTTCAGTTGCAAACAGTCTGCCTGCGAACAACACCAGGATGGGAACAGCGATACAAAGAACGTGGTTTCTCAGAAGTATCTGGACCTTTTGTGGTGACGGCATGCTGGCGGTTCTACCACGAGAGAACCCACATGGTCAAACAATTTAGCCGACAGACACACTCTGTCAGTAAATGAGTTTGCTGTAATCATCGATGTCGGGTTTTAGCTGACCTTCTGACTTCGAACCCAGGGCTCAGGAGATATTGATTGTCCTGGATGACGCAATCCGACAATCCGCCGAAAGTCACGGCCGACATTCCGGATGATGGAGTATCACTGGCGGAACTGATGGCTCACAAGCTGACGTTTGAAATGCAGTACAGCTTCGATGCGCCGCCGGAGTTCCTGCCGTTTGAGCAAAGATTTACGGATGCAGACGGAGTGTTGCCGTCTGAAATGCTGCTGCAGGTCAGGCTGGAAAATGCAGACGAAACGATCAGTAAGGCTCTGGTCCCGCACTCGCCCGAAACAATTCGGTTCGACTGGACCAGTCCGCCGTTGTCGAAGGATGCCTCTGAGCAGGAACGCGAGCGGTGGGCGAAACAACAACAGGAAGCAACACTCGGGATTACCAGTTACAGTTCGGTCTATTCGTTTCTGTACATCGAGGACCATGAGGTCCGCCATGAGATCCTGATTCCTTTGCTGACACTGGAAAAGAGCCTGCCGCTGAATCGCGAACAGACTGATTTCCTGACCGTGTCGGAACAGGAAGCTTCAACAGCAGGAGCAGCTCGATATCCAGAAGTTTGCCACGGCCTACTGCAGCACGCGGGACCATGAGCGCCGCCGTCTGATTGTTGAGCTGGGTATCAAAGCCGCGGGCGGCTTCGAACGCTTCCTGAACAAATGGCTTGCAGCCATCCAAGATCTGACGGCCCGCAGACAGTCCTCCCCCCGCCTGTTGCGCCTGTTTGAACTTCTCTGGGAGTTACAGCTTGAGCAGGACTTCAGACGCCGTATGGCCCTGAAGAATGCATCCGATGAAGATTTGATCGCACTCATCGACAGCCAGATGGCGGACTGGATCGAACGCGACCCCAAAATCGTGCTGACGGCTGCCAGCAAACGGGGCTGGACACTGATTCCACCAGAGGGTGCAAAACTGAGCAGTGAGGCCGCACTTGCAGGCTGATCCGTTCGGACTCTGAATCAATCTCCGACTGCGTGTAAAGCCTACTGCAGTGGTTGTACGACAGAACAGCAGACACCCACCGCCAAAGAAGACACCGTGGATGCCACCAGCGTGAAGGCACAGCTGGAAGAGCTGGGAGCTGGCCTCGAGGTCAATGAACAGGGGATTGTTGAGGTCAACCTCTGGAACACCCAAATCACCGACGCGGGACTGGTGCATCTTCAGGGACTGAACAGTCTGCAGAGGCTCTTCCTCGCCGACACCCAAATCACCGACGCGGGCGTCGCGAAAAGACCTGACGCCAACGCCGTCGTTGCCAAGCCAACCGTCATCGTCAAGGGACACTCAGCTCATGTCTACAGCGTGGCATTCAGCCTGGACAGCAAGCAGATCGTCAGCGGCAGCGGGGCCTGGACAAGACGGTGAAGGTCTGGAATCTCTCGTCCTTGGACAAGTCCTGGTGTGAAGTTTTTGGGAATGAAATGAGGGAACAAGCCTCAAGACCCGAGACGTGGCGGACGGCTGTACACAAAACAAGTTTGGGTCGCTCTGATTATGAGTCAAGCCTGGCCTGTTGGTAACCGTTCCTGGACTCCGCTAATGTCCAGTCGCGCATGGGTGCACTTCAAATATCGTGAGAAACAGCAGGGCTCCCGTCCTGAAGTCTCCCGGTTTCCGGACTGCCGAGGCTGCGGTTGGCGTTCGCATCGATGACGATCGTCCATTCGTCGTTTCCTGCACCTGCCAGCGAGTACTTAAGTGCGAAAACGCTTTCCACCAGACAATTCTTTCGCGTCAACTCGCTGTCGTTGAAACGGAGATATCAATCAGGCAGGGCACAGGAATGCAACTCAGGTCGTTGCTCATTTCGATCGAATTACTCATCGTCATGGTTCCACTGGCCACTAGTGCCGAAGATGTTGTTGACATTCGTTCGCGGCGCGAGCTGTTCGTCGACCATTTTCTGATCGACAAGTTGGTCGGAGCACGTCTCGAACTTCAGTGTCCCCGACCGGCGGAGGTGGCGATCCGTTATGATCTGCCGTGGGAAGATCACCATGCCTTCTACACGACTGTATTGAAAGACAAAGATAACTTTCGGATGTACTACCGTGGCCGTGGGGGAAAATCCGGCACGACCTGTTACGCGGAAAGTCGCGATGGCATCCACTGGACCAGGCCCGTGCTGGATATCGTCTCTTTCAAAGGATCGACACTCAACAACGTTATCTTGCCGGTGGCACTGCAGTTCTGTCCCTTCATCGACACGCGTCCCGGAGTTGCCGCCTCTGAACGGTACAAGGCCAACTCGCGTGATTCGAAACCCCCGTCGAGCCTGATCGGCTATGTGTCTGCCGACGGTGTTCATTGGCGGAAGATCCGCGAGAAGCCGATCGTACCGGTCTCGTTGAAGGGCCATTTCGATTCCCAAAACGTCATGTTCTGGTCCGAGATTGAGAAGCTGTACGTACTGTACGCGCGACACTCGGAGGGGGGGCGCCGTGCGACCTCGCGGTCGACGTCGGCTGATTTTCTCAACTGGACGACGCAGATGCCTATGACGTACAGCGACACGAACACGACGACCCCGTCGGCGCATCTGTACACGAATCAGACGCAGCCGTACTTTCGCGCCCCTCACCTCTACGTCTCTCTGCCGGGGCGAATCTTCTTTGCGGACACCAAGAGCGTTCCGCGGCAGGACGATCGTACGGAGGCGATTCGTCGACGTCGTGCCGTGTCTTCCGACGTTCTTGACTTTTACCGGAAAAACACGAAATCAGATGGTGGTGGGGTGGGAGATGTCTCCGATGGCGTCCTGCTGACAAGCCGCGCCGGCTCGACGCGTTTTGATTTCACATTTAAGGAAAGTTTCATCCGCCCCGGAATCGGACTCAACAACTGGACCACGCGCAACAACTACCCGGCCTGTGGTGTGGTGCAGACCGGCCCTTACGAAATGTCATTTTACGTGCAGCGGAACTACTCGCAAAAATCAGCGCATCTTCAGCGGATGACGTTGCGGCTGGATGGATTCGCCTCCGTCAGCGCGCCGTATTCCGGCGGTGAGATGCTGACTCATCCTCTGACGTTTTCCGGACGCACTCTGGAAATCAACTACTCCACCAGCGCAGCCGGAAGCATTCGCGTCGAGATTCAAGACCAAAGCGGCAAACCGATTCCAGGCTTTTCGCTGGACGATTCCTCAATGATTGTCGGAGACCACATCGAATACATCGTCGCCTGGAAGAAGGGCAGCGATGTGAGTCGCTTACAGGGCAGACCGATCCGATTGCGGTTCGTCATGAAAGACGCCGACCTGTTTTCGATGCGCTTTCGCGACGACAGCAAACTGGCAAGGCTATCGTGGAAGAGGTTTCATTTCTGGCAACCAATCGCCGTATTTTGATCCAGAACTGATCTGCCTTGACCACGTTTCTCCGTTCCGTGGATCAATCGCAATTACCTGTACGCGGTCATCGTTCACTGTTCTCACGTAGAATTGGACATTGCCTCGTGACGATGTGCTCGGGGGATATGGATCCGGGCGTGACAGCCAACTATGCACGGCCGATGCAAAGATTATGCAGACGCCAAGGATGAATGCTGACTTTGAGTTCACGTTGAGTCCTCCTGAGAATGTGGGAATGGAGATTCACCGGGCAATCGTGGGTGGCATCGTCACCCGGCCGCCGGCGGCGTGTCAAAGCGTCTGCAGATTAGCCAATCCCTTGAGATGCGCCAGCCCCGCGTCGGTGATCCGGGCGTGGCTGAGGTTGAGCTCCTGCAGACTGGTGAGTCCCTCAAGCGACACCAGCCCCGCGTCGGTGATTTGGGTATCGAAGAGGTCGACCTCAACGATCTGGCCCTGTTCATTGACCTTGATCCTGGCTCCCAGCTCTTCCAGCCGTGCCTTCACGCTGCCGGTATCCACGGTCGGTTCTTTGGCTGCGGGTGTCTGTTGTTCTGTCGTACAACCACTGCAGAACATCACACCCAGTGCTGTTAATAAAAGTGCCCTGCTGTGCATGATCATTCTCCGAGGCTGCTTTCACCTTCGCGATTGGGACTGTGTGTCTGCACATCATGCCCGGACATCCCGGCAGTGA
>CAUZPL010000191.1:0-5343 GCA_963581585.1 Planctomycetota bacterium | reverse complement strand
GGATCGATACCGACCATCCAGCCAGCACGGGCAGCACCAATGATGCCCATGCTGCCCCCCCGGCGCGATGTTTGGCCGACATGCCCATGGCCTTATTCAGATGCCGAATGATCAGCACCGCGAATTGATGTTCTTCGGCAAGTTTGTGTAGCTGCCGCAGGCATCACCGCACGGCCGAAAACGCGACACACTCAAACAGCTTTACCGGGAAGACTACGACCTGGCGGCATCTTACTCCGACAAGTTCTTCCAAAGTGATCAGAGCCTGGTTCACAGGATAGCGGAAGTTGTCGAAGTCAGCTTCGTAGAGCCGGAAGATCCGGCGACGTTGAGCTGTGCTTAGTGTGTGAATTGACCTGTTTGCAACCGTTGCGTGAGGAGTCCAGTTGATGATTGTCTTCTTCGATCGAAAGATCTCTCTGAGGATGTGCGGCAGGTCGTCGTCAGGACTCTCTACCTTACCGATTGCGTCGAACGCTGACACGGGCATTACCAGAAAATCGGACTGGCGAGCCCAATGACCATTGGCACTAACGGAGTTCCGGAATTCAAGATAGTCGAGGAAGTTTGAAAAGGTGATGTCGGCGCCCGGAGGTTTGCTCAGAAACCGCCCGATGACTGCTTTCTTCCTTGGACTGTTCGTGGCGGTTGGTGCAATCTTGTCAAGATACGTTGACAGGATTCGCGTGTACGGGTTACGGACGAACGTGAACTTGAAATAGTCGGCCGTAAATTGATCAACGTGTTGCAGGTCGAGTTGGCTTGGGTGGCAAAAAGTGATGATCCTTTGCGAAGCGGATGATCGCATGGGACAGATCCACAATCCCCGTTTCAGCCGCATAGAGCGTTGCGATAATGGTCGAGTTTGCGGCTTTGGGAATGCGTGAATAGGAGTACTTCCACTCACGAGAAATCGCGCACCGATGATCAACGATTGACAGTGGCAAGGAAGATGGGAAACGTCGGTAGAAGCTCGTTTCATCGTGGACTGCGGATCGAGAGTTCCGCCATCGTGGAAGCATACGAAGCAGATTCAGAAAAGTCATATGACCAGACGACCGAGGCACCCTTCGAAAAAGCGACGCAGTTACCGGCCGCATTAGCCCGTCATGCGTCGTATGACGGGGCGTTTGGTCCGGAAAAAATCAGGTCACCAGTAAAAACGCTGGTGGAAATTAGCGGTGGAGGGACTCGAACAGACCAGTAAAAAACAACGTTTTTGAAACAGCCTTTCCAAAACGGCTCAATTCACGGCTCAATCTGAGTGGATTTTGGAGTTCACCGTACGCCTCACAGAGGCCGGGTTCACTGATGTCCAGGTCGCTCGCATTCTCGAAGCTTTGCAGCGGACGGCATGCTCCATGACGTCATGAACGGTTTACCGCCCATCAGCAGCCGGATCGTTATTGGCACCGGACAATGACTTCACACTGATGAAGCGTAGGCCAGGGTTCCGGAGTTCGAAGGCCGGTAAGCATAACTGCGATCCTGTTGCTTCCTTTCTGAAGAGGAGGGTTGTCAAGAATCAACCAGTCCTGCCCAGCGCTGTTGGAAACGGTGGGTGCGTTGGTCAGTTCCATCACCGATCCGTTCACCAGGCAACGGATGCGACCCCTTACCTTTTCATAATCGGTAAGTCGCAATCTCAATTCTATATTGACGATTCGTCCACTGCGAAGTCCTTCGTCAAGATCGTCACTGATCTTCAGTTTGCACTCATGCTTTACTCCTGAACCTCGACCTAGTAAAGCCAGTTTCCTAGGCACCTGAACCATAAAATCTCCATAAGATCCGCCTCCGTCCAGATAGTAACAACGATCTTGTGTGCGCAGCGTATCCGGGTCACCCAGATCACGTAACACCTGCAGATCGGCACGCGTAAATCGACCCGCCCTGCGGTCGTTCGAATCGGCCACCCGAGGTTCATCTTCCGAAACTGGTCTCTGACGATGGCTCACATAATCGTAGTTGAACAGATAAATTCCCGTTGCCCCCTGCTGATAGCCATTCAGGGCCACCGCGCGCATTACAGACTGGGGATTCCGTTCAAAGCCCTGCTGCGGAGACACGGTGTAAGTGGTGGAATCAAACCCCGAATAAACATATACCTTTTGATGCGCAGCCTGTGACACGGCCTTTTCCACATCCATCTTCAACGTACAGGAGTAAGCGGAGCTAAGCACAACGATGTCAACCAGTCCCTCGTGAATCCAGCGAACGGTATCGATTCCCAAACCCATAGAATGATCAATGCTGGTTGGGACACGCACCAGAAGTCGAATGCGTTTGCCCTTTTTCTCCTGTTGTTTCGTTACAATGCCCCTGGTCTGACGGACAAACTCCGTCAAGGTATCAACATACTTGAAGGCCTGGCCTGGTTTAAACAGCAACGGAGCTCTGCAGAAATCGAGTTCCAGACCATCAAAATCATAACGCTCAAGTGTTTCCTCAAACAAACCGAGAAAACGTTGCCGAACCTCCTCCTGGGCATAATCCCACTGCCAGCTGAACTTCCATTCATCGGCATGGCCGGATACGCCCCGAGGAGCGGGAGATCCAATGAGCAGGTCCGGTCGAGTCTGTTTTTGTTTTGAACGCTGGTTCCAGCTGCGACGCTCATCATTCGCATGCGCGTCATTCATGCGAAAAGCTGCATACATCCCCTTGCCCATCTGATGACCGTGTTTGACATAAATCTGCATCAGATCGTGACCGTCCTCGATGACAGCCACCAGGTTCTGGTGCAATAATTGGACCGCCCCAACCGTTAATCCACCCACAGCAGGCTTAGTCGGATCACCGTCAGCCGCCCATATCGAGGTCGCATCCCCAAACAGCTCGCCGTAAGGACTGCCGCGCCACGACAGATCATCATCAATTCCTACCAGAACAGAAATCACATCGACGGATGTATCTTTCAGTGCATCCATAATACCTGTCAGATTTTCCGGACGACGATGCGGCAGGTAATTAAACACCCAGTTTCCATCGGTGTTATAAATCACTCGCGGAGGCCAGCGATAAGAACAAGTGGTGTTTTCATCTGGCGTATTTGAAGGCTCGGTGGAGATCGTCTTCACGCCAACGGGTTTTTCACTTTTTTCAGCCCAGGCAGGTGCGGTCTGATATATCGCCATTGCACTCACAAGGACAGATACCATCAGCACTCTGTGAAGACATGGGGCATACTGCACGCGTCGTATGGTCATGACAACCTCTTTTAGGGGCGTTAACTTCACTCACGGCCGTACGCTGGCCAAAACGATGACTCCCGGAAACTGAACGAACTCTGTCTCGTCCAGGAAAGCATGCCTAACCAGCTGTCGTCGGCGTACTACCGGGAATCGATGATTGATCAGAGCCCTCACGAAAAATCAAACAGGCTATCAGTCCTACTACAATATTGGCCAGCAGCGCAAACACACCGATCCATTGCTGACTGATAGGAGCGAGCTCCACATCCAGAGCCACCTCAATGGCTGTGGCCGATTCCGATCTCGGAATTCGTGTGGGATTAAAGCGTGGATAGGTGTTCTCCTGAAGTTGACCAATCAATTGATTGGTCATTGCTTCTACGGATTCGTCAATGGTAATCGCAAGATGATTGTCCTCCACCTTGTGGACTCGGTTTCTGGTGGTAGAAATCAAATTTCCTATCAGTATTTATCCCTCAGTAATAATTCAAAATGAGGCAGAATAATGCCTGTTCCGTGGAGCAATATCGATGGATTTTCTGAACTATGTTTTATCATTGGAAGCGGCCCCAGCAATGATGATTATCCGGACAACTTCTTCCCAGAACTCTTTGAGTTGGGTACGGTGGTTGGGGTCAATAATGTGGCTGTTGATTTCCCATGCCACTTCAACGTCAGAAAATCATTCGGAGAAGAACGGCTGGTACCAGAGGAATTGCCAACTTTTGGGTACCGAAACCCAGATTGTCAGCTAATAATTTCCGAACATGATTGTGGGACAATTTCGACAAAAGAACTGATGAACACTAATGTTAGTGGTGACTACTATTACTTCGAGCACAAAGACAATCTGATTAGCAAAGGGGTAAACTGGCCCGAAGGAGAGGACGAGATAATTGTTTCCTGGTCCACAATGACTAGCGCGATGCACTTAGCTGCTGCCTTAGGCTCCAAGCTGATTGTCCTTATCGGTCACGATCTGGGGGGGAAGAACTACCGTGGTTACCCATCCGCACCCGGCCCCCGATACTCGAAATTCAGCAAGCAGAGCATTGCGGTCAAGAGTTATCTAGAGGATAGGTACGAATGCAGCATTGTGTCCCTTATCCCATACCTAGGACTGGGCCGAAGAAGGTAATTCGATACTGGCTCACGCTGGGTAGGGGGCGGTGCACCCGCCGCTACCCGGCCCTTGCAGCATCCACCGCTCTAGCCCACAATCCGGGTGGACGGGTTTATGTGTCCTATGTGCCCGGTAGGGGTGGAAGATGAGTGCACAGCTCTACAGGGCGCGTCGGTATCTCAGCCAGCGTTACGGCTATCTGGTGCGGTCTTGGTTCTTGCCCGTCCGCGACTCCCCGAAGGTCTTCGGAATCGGGTACCCCAAGACGGGTACCAAGACGTTGGGTGAGTGCTTCCGAGCTCTCGGGTTCGCCAACCACACGTACGACATGCAGCTGACATTGGCGGTCAAGAGGGGGGATCTGGCGCCCGCCCTTCGCATCGCCCGCCGCCACGTTTGAGGTCCCGAATATTGGCCGACAGATTGCGTGCGCCTCGGCCAAATATTTCGGCTTTGCCGATGTAAAGAGGAACAACACAGTCATGCTCGCGGGTGAGCATCATATAGATCAGGCCGTCGTGAACGACTTGCGACCGGTTGTATTCGTCGATGAGTTGCCTCCCCAACTTGCGCATCAGCGCATCCATTTGAGACGAGCGTTCCAGAATGATGCGTTCGTTACGACCATAGGGCATGGTCTGAACTCGGCCGTCACAGACTTCGAACAGTGGCACACACTCCTCGCTGATTCGATGCGAGGCGACGAATGCATTCCACAGAGCGACTTTGGCATCCATGCCATGAGTTGGCGGCAACATCACCCGCCCATCGTCGCTTGTGTGTTCCGTCATCGATACAAGTCCCGTGGTCAAATCGACAGATGCGTCGTTAGCGGAGCCGGTGCGTTCATTCGATCCGCGAATTCCTGAACGCAGCAAGTACTTTCGTCGTATTTAAAATTCAAAACGCGCCTTCGCGGACCTGCCCCAGCTTCAGTCCTTTGCGGTATACGACGACATTGTTGGGCGTCACCGGGTCGTTGTCCGGAAGAACAACCTGTTCTTTCTCTGCACTCATCTGCCCAAC
>CAUZPL010000190.1:0-5430 GCA_963581585.1 Planctomycetota bacterium | reverse complement strand
GGCTCCCATGTAATGACTGCCACCGCGGGCATCCCCATCTGCAAAAACGTGGCGATTCCACTGTGTTGCCTTCAGAGGATCTTGGGGAATGCTGAACCAGGCCATGGAATCGCGAATCCCTTGCTTCGGGTCAAAATTATTGATGATCAAATCATCCCGCCCGTCGTTGTCGATGTCGAAACGCAAGATACAGTGAATCCCGGTGATGTCGTTATCGATCGCTCGCGGTGTCCAGGCACCTTTGTGAGCTTCTTCTTTGCCGGGATTTTCTAGCCAGAACGGATGATCGCTGGCCAGCGATCCAGCCCAATCGAGATCGCCATCACCATCTACATCAATCACTGCGCTGTGGATGCAGAATTCGCCACCGTCCGGGAATCGGTAGAGTACGGTTTCCGTCTTCCAGTCGGGAGCGATGAAAAGACTGACTTTCCCGTCAAAACTGGCTATGACATCCAGGAAATCATCGCCGCTGGCGTCCAGCGCAACGGCGGTATAGCACAAGCTATGCTCCATCACGACATGCTTTTTCCAAATCACCTTGTCTTCGGCGCTGACGGAGGAACTAAGGCACATCAGCAACGCCATTAGTGTCAATGTGTTTTGCATTATTAACTTTCTGCTTGAGAAAAGATTGAGGATTGCGAGATTCATGGCAGGGCCAACCTGACTTTGGAACCATTCGAGGATAAAAAGACAACAGGTGGCCGCCGGTACACGACCCTCTCTAGCCACACCAAACTTAATCGGGTTTCCCGCCCGGTTTGTCTGTTGGCGCCTGTTTTTCTCCACCAACCTTCCGCAGTGTCAACACCAGCGGCAACGGCCGTACGCTACGACGGTCGCGCCGCCGATCGGATGGACTGTTGAACACTTGCATTTTCCCCTCTTCGTTCAGCAGCCCCATCACGCTGCTGCCGCCGCCGTCCATGTTCATCGCATCCCAGCAGCCCAATTGCTTCATCCGCAGCGCCAGTTCGTGAAGATTCATCCCCTCACTAAAACCGCGCTGCCGGCCATCGACGACTACCAGCCAGGCGATCTTTCCAGTGCGATCTACGCCAATCGATGTGCGCGGATGCACTGCGCCACCCTCTCCAACCACTACCTTGCCCGCTTTCATGATCAAACCAAAGCCAGCCATACCTTCCGTCAGACGTTCTTCCTCAGGCTGCTCCTGACCGTCACCCGGCGCGACCCCCAGACGCAACCGCCCCGCACCGTCAAACCATACTGACGTGGCATGGGATTGAGTAGGACTTCGGATCCGGCCAGACGACGCCGCGAACCCGGATATATCGACCGGCTGCCCGGCAAACCAGCGGCGGTTTCGCCGCCCTTGCGCATCGGGAAAACTGTCCCAGGGATTCGTATTGATGAACGCCACCACCGCGGGTACCGCCGCCAGCTTCAAGGGACTCGTCAACGCCGTCTCGGCTGGCCCGTCTCCATCTGGATCGGCGCCAACCACGACCGCCGGTTTGATTTTTCCAGCCTCCAAATTGACCCGTAATACATGGATCCGATTGACACGAGGCTCCTTGATCTCCTGCACTTCGTACTGCAATCCGAGTGTCTTTAAGGTCGCTGCCGGTTCCGCAGAATATCTTCGTTGGAAAAGCTCGTCAAATCCTCTGTCGGAAAGCTGAACTCGAAGTACCTTTTCCTTCTTGTTAACCAATTCCGTTAATTGCCGAATTAGATTATCCAGTTCCTCAATCGCCGCCTTTGCACTCCATTCGACATGCACGGAGGCCAAAATCGAAGCAACTTTGTCCAATCGGTGGTCGGCGGACGGCGCCGGAAGCAGCTGTTTTTCTTGGAGCCGGATGAGCACGAACGGATCGAGCGGGTTGGCGGCCCAGTCGCGGTCACGGACGGCCGGCAGCAGGGGATCGTCGGGCGGCTGGAACGCCCAGAACGGCTCCGCGGCGCACGCCGACGCACCGCCTGTGAGCAGCGCCCCCAGACAGGCGAGCAGAATGAGCGAGGTTGTGGCAGCGTATCGCATGACTGGGGAGTGAGTAAGTGAGTAAGCCACGCGGTTTACATGATAACTCAATGCGTCCCGTTCATCAAAATCGGGAGCGTAAGTCCGGCCCCCTCTCCCCCAAATGCTTCGCGGCAACGGCAATCGAAATGGAAAAGTCAATGCGCGAACAAATTGGGGGAGAGAGGGCAGAGGCCTTCGCACCATGCTTCCCGCCCCTACCGCGTCGCCGGATCCGGCGCCCGCACGCGCGGGCCGGGTCGGAGGTACCGTGCCGTGGGCCGCTGGACTGTCACGGTGAAATCGTTGCTTTCTTCCTTGACGGTGAATCGCAATTCGGAGGTCTCGTACCTTTCGAACCGCGGAGCGATGACAGGGCGCGGGTATCTATATCCTCTGGCGCGTGGGTTGGATGGCCACGGTCATGTATGTCCCATGTTTGGCCATTAGCACCGTCACGGGTGGCCGTCTGCCGTTGACTGCCATGATCATTGTGTTGGGCTGCGTGGTCACGCTGTACACGATGTTGGGCGGGATCAAGGCCGTCATCTGGACCGATGCCCTGCAGTTCTGCATCATGGTCAGCGGTTTGCTCGTGACGGTGGCCATCGTCATTGTCAGTGTCCCGGGCGGCTTGGCCGAAATCTGGCGGGCCGGACACGTAGCGGGAAAGACCTCATGGATTATCACCCTCCCGACCACGGCGGACACCGGGCTTGTCGACCGGGTGATGCTCTTTCTGCGGGAGCCGATTACGATTACCGGACTGATCGTCTCCACGACGCTGGCCCGGATGACCATTTACACCGGCGATCAGGTGATGGTGCAGCGGATCCAAACGACTACGTCGGTGCGCGCGTCGCGGCAGGCATTCCTGGTCGATTTGATCAGTAGCGCGTTCTGGACCAGCGGATTAGTCTTTGTGGGATTCGCGCTGTTTGCCTATTTCCAACATCACTCGATGCCGGGGATCTCCCACCCGACCGGATGTTCCCGCACTTCATATCGCAGACCTTTCCCGCGGGGCTGACCGGCCTGGTCATAGCGGCCATTCTGGCCGCCTCGCTGTCGAGCACGGACTCCGCGATCAATGCCTGTAGCGCCGTCGCCGTCGTGGACTTCTACAATCGGCTCATCCGCGGGCCTGTGTCCGGGTCACCAGACGCGGCCACAACAACGGGAGACTCGGCGACAACACCGGACGAGGAGTCGGCTGAAGAACAGCGCCGGCAGATTTGGGTTTCCCGAGTTGCCAGTCTGGCTTTTGGTATGGCCGGCACGGCGTTGGCGGCCAACGTCGGTCGGCTGGGGGACCTGATCGAGATCTGCAATAAGGTGGTGAACGCCTTCACGGGACCGCTGTTCGGGATCTTTGTGCTGGGTATGTTTTTCGTCCGAGTACGTGCCACCGGCGTTTTGGTGGGGGGGTTGGTGGGTACATTGACGACCATCTATATCGCCTTTTTCACCCCATTGAGCTTCCTTTGGCCTTCCGTCTTCGGTTTGGCGAGTACTCTGCTCACTGGCTGCGCTTCGTGCGCTCTAGGGGGTCCACCCGCATCTGGGCAGAACAGGTGGACGTTCTGGCATGTGCGGCGAGGTTTCTGACACTTTTTGCCTGCTCAGCAAGAAAGGAGATCCGATTTGGCGCACAGTCCATCTTGACGAAGGCGGCTTTGTGCCCACATCAGACTTCCGACAATCGTTCCGTCGAGTCGCCGAACTCGTTGAGGTGGATACCGTACTTGTCGAGCATCGAAAGCCCTGGTTCCATCCCGTCAAAAGGCCTCTTGGCCGAAGCCGGATTGTTAGCGGCTGCTTTCCGGTGGGAAATTCTCTTCGCTGCGGTTTGCGAATCCCCAATCGGACGGCTGGTATTTGACTTCCAGTTTGGGCGACGTCAGACGTTCCCCATCCCGATGCAGACTGTGCATGACTCGATCCAATATCCCCGTTGTGAGCAGAGTTCGCTCGACCGGATACGCCGGTTGTTTCGTGTGGATCATGTGTTCGATCGCGCGCAGCAGATGCTCGAAGTGCCCGAACGGCTTCCGCTCCTCATGCCGGAACCAGCAGGCGAACGGCGCCGGCTCGCCACGGACGCGGCAGGCGACGGCGGTTTGGCTGCGCGAAGGGTTGAGCATGGCGACCGTTGCGCGGAGACCGTCCCGATATTCGATGAGATAGAATGCGGCGTCTTTCGGACTGAGCCGCTTTTCCAGATCGTCTGCTGAACCGTCGAAGGTCTCCATTGCTGATACGAGCAGCCGCCGATCCCATTTCCCTTCCTTCTCCGCCTGCCAGATCTGGTCACCTTTCACTGCGGTAACCGCCGCGACACCGCTTTCGCCACCACGACGACGTTCGACAATGCACTGCAGCGATTCAATCGCATGGAATCCGTAGGATTCCAGAGGGCCATAGCCGACCAACATGGCTTCTTCGATTTCGCTGCCAACCGGCAATTCATCAGCTGGGTATCGCCAGGTGACAGGAAGCGACGATCCGGCCATGAAGGGAATCCGGTGACGCTCGGCAACGTCGTACATGTGTTTTGCGTCATTCCAGTTCCAGGAAAGATGTTTGTCGTTGAACAGAGGCACATATTCACCGCAGCGCCGCATCGCGGCGAGAATCTCGTCGAAGAAACGCCGGCGAGGATACATGTCCTGACCGACGTCATTGCGAGGATAGTTGCCGTGTTCACCAACACTCAGCACACCGGCCACCGGAAGACTGTTTTGTCCGAGCGTGACGGCCTCGTCGATTGTCTTCGCAATTCGGAAACCGTGCTTTTTCGCCAGACCACGACTCAGATCACCTGAGTCCACCTGATCGGTATACAGTGACACTAGCTCGAGATCCGGACCAACACCGCCTTTCTGCCGCCAGCCTTCCAGAATCTTGCCGACAATGACGTCAGCGTGTGAACTTTCGCTATATGTTGTAACTACTGCAGCGACCGGAAGCTTCTTCCTGTTTCCCTCAGCCAGCAGAGGAGTCCGGCCGGAAAGCACAGCCAGACCGCCGAGACCAAGTGACTGCAGCGCCTGTCGACGAGTTGTGTTCATGACATTTCAATTCTGCTGAGTTTGAAGTGATACCGGAGTTGCGGTCATACCGCCATGTGAGCCGGAGAAGCACACAGCTCATCACGGACAACGCAGCTCACGGTCGTTACTTGTACCTGACGATGTGTAGGTGCTCAATCTGAGCGGGCAATTCCCGCTTTTCGTGCGTGCACATACCGGATACGCTGGTGTCGGAAGATCATGAGCACGGGAGACCATTATGCTGAAATCATCAGGGCGAGTAATTCCGGCCATCTGTCTGCTGACAGGCGTCTGCGTTTATCCGGTATTTCCCATATGGATGAGCCTGGAACCGTTCCGGACCTAGCTTGCCGCCTATTGTAACAGCATGCGCCCCCCCCGTGCCTA
>CAUZPL010000189.1:0-5479 GCA_963581585.1 Planctomycetota bacterium | reverse complement strand
CCATCAGCAGCGACCAGCCGAAACTGTTGGCTCCGTATCGCTCCTGCATCCTGGGGGCGGCGTTCGTTACGTCAAAGGCGTCGCGGACACGCGGGCTGGCCAGCATCGAAATCGCATTCTGCCGCTCACGATCATACGACTGTACCTGGGCCGCTTCTTCCATACGGCGACGCTGATCGTCGAGCGTTTGCAACAGACCGAGCCTGCCTTTGAAACGATTTCGTGTCAGGCCCGCGGCAAATTGCAGATTCGGGGCCTGGTAAACCCGTGCGTCGGGTTGTTCGGGTGGTTTCTTGGTGATGCCGGGGAACGTGTATTCGGGATAGGCCCCCATCCAGAACGGATTGCCGTAGGGCGAAGCTTCAATGAAGAACGGATCGCGGTGCGCCCCCATCTGTCCGCCGTAGGCGCCTGGAATGACGCCGCCGGACCAGTGAACCAGTCGCTCCGGCAGTACAATTGCTGACGGAAGATTGTTCCGGGGAGTCGTCACGGCATCCCCCGCGACCGACATGATCGACGGCCAGTCTGTCGGACGCGGCTGGCGGTCTCCTTTGTATCCCGACGGAGTCGTCGACCGACCCGTCAACATAAAGAAATGTCCTTTGGTGTGCGAGTTGGTCGGGTGCGTCAGCGAACGCACAACACCCCAGTGACTGCTGCGCTTTGCGAGTTCCGGAAGGTGCTCGCAGATCTGTATCCCTGGCGTGGCGGTCGAGATCGGAGTGAATTCACCACGGATTCCCTCCGGCGCGTCTGGCTTCAAATCAAAGCTCTCATGCTGAGACAGTCCGCCGGACAGAAAGATGTAAATGCAGGTCTTCGCGGTCCCGCCACCCGGCGCAATTTTCCCGGAGTCTGCCGCCTGGAGCCCACGCAGATGGTTGGTCCCCAGACCCAGCAGGCCCAGCGCACCGGCCTGAACGGCGGTGCGACGTGAAATGACTGAGTGCTGCCAGCACGAAACGGGTTTAGGGTCCATTGAACTCTCCCAGGTCTGCATCGTTCCGCCACGCAGGTCTGTCAGAATACCAGATCCGGTCTGTACTGGCCACGGTTTTCGGCCGCGGCGTGGGTTCAAAGCCTGGTCAACGACAAAATTGGCGGTGAGGAACCACGCGCAGCATCGATCAATAGAAGAGCGCGAACAGCGGAAGGAGGAGAATTCGAATCATGAGATTCCCAAGTTCATCCTACTAGCTAATACAAATTAAAATGGTGTTATCGCATGGTTTCTGCCCTTTCCCGAGGTATACACCCTTGCCCAAGACGAGTCCGTCAACCCCGAACCTTTCCCTAAGGTTTCAACTCTCGCGAGCAATCGTTATAATTTAAGGTTCGGTCGCACTGAGCGACCCGGTGTGCAGCAGAATCTGGATTTCGTCCTTTTTTGGGCCCCCGGAAAA
This sequence comes from Planctomycetota bacterium, assembly GCA_963581585.1. Classification (GTDB taxonomy): domain Bacteria; phylum Planctomycetota; class Planctomycetia; order Planctomycetales; family Planctomycetaceae; genus S139-18. The sequence continues at coordinate 4,073 of CAUZPL010000189.1, read as the reverse complement.
CCCGCCCCTCGTGTCTAACTTGTTCCTGCTGGATAGGTTGGGAACTCCTTCGCAGTGAGCGTCGGAGTACGACAACTCCAGAATCCAGTCATTATGAACAAATCACGACCTTCGCGGTCGGAAGGCGCTTTTGCGGCTTTCGGCCTTGGCAAAAACATCCTCCGCGCCCTTTTGGAAGCCGGATTCCAGCGCCCTCGGCCTATCCAGACCGAAGCTATTCCCCAAACCATGAAGGGCCGCGACATTCTGGGTTTGGCGCAAACCGGCACCGGCAAGACCGCGGCATTCGCACTTCCTCTCATCGAGCGGCTGACGAGGAACGGAGGAAACAACCCCCGCGCTTTAATTCTCGCCCCCACGCGTGAGCTGGTGGTTCAAATCCACCGTGAAATTGGGATTTTCGCTAAGCACACACAGATTCGCGCCATCACTATTTATGGCGGAGTGAGCGCGAAACATCAGGTGCACTCTCTTCGGAAACTTCCCGACATCATCGTCGCCTGTCCCGGACGCCTGCTCGACCTTGCCGGCAGCGGAGATGCGCCTCTTGATGGTATCGAGGCTCTGGTGCTCGACGAAGCCGATCACATGCTCGACATGGGTTTTCTGCCCGATATCAAGCGCATCCTCCAACGCCTTCCGGCGAATCGGCAAAACCTTCTCTTTGCGGCCACGATGCCCCGAGAAATGAGGTCTCTCGCCGACAGCATCCTGCGCGACCCTCACGTGGTTGAATTGGCCCATTCAACGCCGGTGGAAACCGTCGAGCATGCCCTTTACCCCATCAATCACCAGAAGAAGGGGGTTCTGCTACGCCATCTCCTAGGTGGAGAAGATTTCAAGTCGGCCATCGTTTTTCTGCGAACTAAGCATCGCGTCCGGCGATTGGCTCAGGACCTTGGCCGTTCTGGCCACCGCGCAATCGCCCTGCAGGGAAACATGAGCCAGGCCCAGCGACAGATTGCCATGCAGGGCTTTCGCGATGGACGATTCGACGTCCTGGTGGCCACGGACATCGCAGCCCGCGGAATCGATGTGGCAAATGTCAGCCATGTCATCAACTTTGACATTCCCAATACGCCAGATGCTTATACCCATCGCATTGGCAGAACAGGGCGCTCGGAGAAAAGCGGAAAGGCCTGCACCTTCGTCACTCCCGATGACTTTCGCGGAATCAAGGCCATTGAGCGCAAACTCAACATGGAGATTCCCCGCGTCCAACTGGATGATTTTCTTTCAGAATCCGAAGAAACTAAATCGCAACCTGTGGATTTCAGCCGTGCTTCCTGCGACGTAAAAAAATCAGGCGGTCGCCGAACCAAGACTGAAAAACCCGAGGACGGACCTTCCAGGAAAAGCCGTGGGTTCCGCAAACGTCGAGGAAAGCCCGCGGCAGCGCGACCTTTCTCCGTTCGCAAGCGACGGAATAAAAACAAATCCCGTCAGTCTTCCTAGATTAGGCCTTCTTTCCAGGGCATCTGGGCCCATTGAGAAGGGTCCCTAACCACGTGTATCGCACCCCTAAAGCATAGGCGACAATGAGAGGCACCACGGTCGCCACACAAACAATCAGAAACTTGATCATGGCAGGCAATTCTCAGTCTCTTACCCACCACTGCAACAAAATCATGAGTGGCAAATGTTGTCCTCACCTACGTGAGGGTGTCCGTGCAGCTGCAACACATTCAGACCAAAGCGGACAGCATGCTCGAGGCGATTATCGAACGTCTGGAAGGCAGCACACAACTGCAGTCCGACACGTTCTGCAGACCAGTGATGATGCACTGTCCGCATTTGAGCAACTGGCTGCTGACGACCCGGCTGTGGCGAATCAGGTGCTGTTCTCGGCTGTCGGGGCACTGGCCAACCTGCAGGCCACGCTCGCAGTGAACACAGAACTGAAGAGACGAGCGGAGAGGAATTGAGTGGAGTGGGTCCTTTGTCAGCCTGATTCCCTGAAACCGCCCCTCCCGCTGCTTTGTCTGACCAGATTTACTAATTCTCGTAAAGCACTCATGTGACTCAACAGCATCATAATTTCTAGACTGCCTGTCTTTCCGGATGCGTGCGTCGCCAGGTTCGCCGAGGACGGTCTCACGAGAATTTTCCATCAGGGCAGTCACATGATGAAGCGATCCTTTCAACCAGGTCATGTACTAGCAATCTTGCTGGCGTTGGTGGGCTTGACATCAACTGCGTCCGCTGAAATGTTTGACTGGACGTATAGTGTCGAAGACTACGTCGTAGTGGGTGCCTTCTCGACTTCGGTAGCCTCTGGAAACATCACCGAAGAGGATGTCACCGCCCATGTGTTCACCGTATCCCAGTCAGGGAGTGTGCTTTTCACCGTCGATTTAGTTGGGGGCACATTGAACGGAGTAGCTCTGGGGGTAAATGACCAAATTGAGCACGATTTCGAGTACGTCATCGGAAACACCAGTTTTGAATCAGTGAACTCAGACGGAGAAGACTCGAACGTCCCTGTAGTTTTCAATGCGTATATGAACGAAGACGTAGAATTCGGAATAGCGTGGATCACAGACATATCGCCCCCTTCGTGGGAGGTGTTTGGGGCGGACATCCCCTCAGGAAACAACAGCTTCGAGGCCTCGACCGAGGGTTTTGCGTCCGGACCTGTTGTAGCGGCCGCGGCCACGCCCATCCCCGAGCCCTCATCGATGGCCATGTTTGGCATCGGTGCACTGGGTCTGTTCGGCTACAGCAGACGTCGCCGGCAAACATCGGCCGCCGCCTGAGGCACAGGACACTCAGCACCACACAGCTCAGCACGGGCGGCCAGCGGGTCGCCCATTTTCATTGAGTGATTGCAATGAGAAGCCCATACCCCCTTCCCTGCTGGAAGAACTGCCCGCTATACCGCCCTGTGCCAGGCTCACGGAACAGGCGGACGCAACCGAGTGGGCCTGTCAGCTATTTCCGCTGACGATGGAAACGGAAGCCAAACATGCGGTAGCTGCTGAAGCTGGGGCTGTCGGCGAGTTGTCGCCTGATGCTGGCGTCCCGTTCTGATTGACAAAAGACTCTACTGTCATGTAATGACAGCATGGCAGGATTACTGGAACAGGTGCGTGAAGCACTCGAATCCTCCGGACAAAGCCGGTATGCGGTCTCCAAAGCAACCGGTATTGGCCAGTCCCAGCTGGCGAAAGTAATGGCTGGTAAAGCAGGCCTCAGCATCGAAGCGGCTGAGCTGTTGCTGGATTATCTTGGTTACAAGGTGCAGGTGAAGAAGAAGCGAAAGGAAATGTGATGGCGAGTATCAGCCACAACAGGAAGAACGGCAGACGGCAGATTCAGTTTCGGGACACTGATGGTAGCCGCAAGACAATACGTCTCGGCAAGGTTTCCCGGAAGGCTGCGGAAATTGTCAAGACGCAGGTCGAATACCTGATTGCCTCAAAGGCTCTGTCGTCACCGCTAAAGCCTCAGACATTCGAATGGCTGGAAGACTATCGATTTGGTTCTGCATTCTCGTATCGCGGCAGTTGGACTCATTGAGGGCCGGAAGTCTGCCGTACTGGGTGAATACCTGAGCGACTACATCGCTAAACGCAGCAGGTCAGACGCAAAGCCGCTGACCGTTAAGAAATGGAACACCACGAAGAAGCTACTGACGGAATTTTACGGTGAATCTCGCGACATCCGGACTATTACAGCAGGTGACGCGAAAGACTTTCGTCTTCATTTGATGGCACAGCGAAAGAAAGACAATACTCCAACAATACAAGCCAAGCACGCTCGGGAAACACATCGAGATTGTCAAACAGTTCTTTGCTGCCGCGACCGGCAATGATGTTGTTGAAAAGAACGTCTTCAGCGGCGTGAAAAGCAGCAAGGTAACAGACTCTAGCCGGGCTCACTTCATCTCAGCTGACGACATCCATAAGTGCATTAAGGCAGCACCGGACTGGCAATGGCGGACAATTATTGCTCTTTGCCGATACGGTGGCCTCAGGTGTCCGTCAGAAGTCCTGCTGCTGAAGTGGGACGACATCCTTTGGCATGAAGATCGGTTCATCGTGCATTCACCGAAGACCGAGCATCACCAGGGC
>CAUZPL010000188.1:0-5496 GCA_963581585.1 Planctomycetota bacterium | reverse complement strand
AGCAGCCGCGCATAGACAAGTGATGGTGATGATCACAAGAACTCGCATGGTGAACTCCTTGAAAAGAGATGACTCATGATGCGTGACGGACGGTCGTACACTCACGGATCTTGACCGAGACCTGCCCCATGGGCGGTATCCGTTCTTAAGTTAGGCTCAGCCTATCATTTCCCTTGAGCAAATTCTCGTGCGGCGAACTCTGTCATTTGCCGTCATCGGCTGGCAACAGGGCGACCATGGAACTGGCGACCGATGGCACGGACGGTGAAAAATGGAGGCGACGGGAATCGAACCCACAGGTCCAATCTCGTAACTCCGAAGTAGCCAGGCGGTTATGGAACATGCTCCAGGACGTGGGAGTGTCCTGGGAGTGGACGGATGACGCCAATCGTCAACCGATGGCACTCGACCACGAAGAACTCGCTGAAGTGATCATTACCTGGCCGCTGCTCTCTGGACCCCACACTCTGGACCAAAACACAACATCAGACTTGGGGTAGATATCCTTTTCATTGATCTCAAACAGCTGATCACGTCAGGCGGAGCACTGTTTGCGGTAGCCGCACGGCATCGAGACCATCCAATCATCTGCGGCGGTCTTCTTGCTTTGTGAGACGCGCAAATGGATCCCGCAAAGGATGCCCAGGTGTTTCGACCTCATTGCACGTCGGCCGGATTTTCGATTTTCTGGGACAGGTCGCGAATCCAGACATCTTTGAACCGCATACGGCCCCCACCGCCGGAATGTAATTGGAACGCGATCACTCCGGTTGTTGCACCAGGCGCCGGATATGTGAAGTCAACCATCTGCACTCCGTTGAGATACGTGATATGGCGGTTGCCCTCGACCTTAACTCGCAGAGCGTTCCAGTCGTTCGGTTGGATGACCGTTTCGAGTTCTGGAGCCCGCCCACTCACCGCACTCTGCGCGGATTTCGGACGAAAAACACACCTGAGTTCAATTCATTTGTACTTTCCGTTTCAACCGAGCAGAATCGCCTCAATGAATTCGTTGGCGTTCCGATACTTGTCGGACTTGGAAACCTGTCCGTTGCCAATCAGCAGATGGCACTCCATGCCGACTTTGACCGCCTTCTCCTTCATTTTGACTCCGTAGACCGGATGGTGAATTCCGTGAGCGGCGTTCTTAGAAGGAAGCGTCATGTCACCGTCGTATCTCATGAACAGCGGTGGGTCGTCTTTGCTGACGTGGTTGTATGAAGAGAACTCGACATAGAGCGGCTTGTGCTTTTCATAGTTCTTCAGCGCCCCCTCAATGGTCCGTTCGCCTACTGCCATGTTGATCATGCGATGCTGGAGCACCATCGGTCCCAGCCACGGCTCGATCTGCTTTGGATCGATCGAAGTCTGTCCGCCAAGAACTGCCGCTCCGGAGACTCGGGTCGATTCACGGAGCACTGGGTCTTTCGCTTTCGGATCGGCCAGGTCGTCATGACACAGCAACCACATCGATGTGCAGGCTCCCGCACTTCCGCCGGACAAACAGATGCGATTCTTGTCGATGTTCCAGTCACCTGCTTTTGATCGCAGAAACTGAATCGCTCGCGCCGCGTCATGCACAGGTGCCGGCAACGAAGCCTGTGGCGTGTGACGGTAATTGATTGCCGCGTAGGAGATTCCTTTTGCCAGCCAGTGCTTCTGAGGATCACCTGTGCTGAACTTGTCGCCGGCAGTCCAGCCTCCACCGTGAATATAGACATGAAGTGGCCGCGGTCCGTCACCTTCGGCGATCCAGAGGTCGAGGACGTTCGGCTTGTGCGGTCCATAGGCGACATTCGCGTGAGTCGGCGAGTTGTCTGATTTGTCGGCTGCGTGCAGCGACGAACTGGCCGCGAGAATCATGAGGAATGGGAGAAGCTGTTTCATGTGTTGTTATCCGGAGCTGGTGACTTGGTCGAGCCTGACGGCATACAATTCAACTGCCCGGCAGTCTAATACTAGGCAGCTACGATTTCCTATTCGGAGACTTCTCTGCGTCACGCTCCCAGGATGGCTTTCCTCGATAGATGTCGTGCGGATTCCGTGACGCAGTGGCCGACTTCCAAACCGCGATCAACGACTGACTCGCGACAGACCATCAGCCAGCACTCGCCACGCTGTTGACACACAATTTCCAAACCTTCGAAAATGTATCAATCCTGAGTGCGTGAAGTATACAATACTGTCACGGTCCGCGCCTTCACCCGCAGCAAGAGAATTCCCAGATGTGTTTTCGCTTCGCACAACCATTGGCGATCACGGTCGTCGTGCTTTTCACCGGTTCCGTCCTCGCCGACGTTACACGCCCCAATATCATCTTCGTGTACACGGACGACCAAGCTCCAACGGCGGTCGGCGCAGCGGGAAATACACAGATTCGAACGCCGAATATGGATCGGCTGTTTCGCGAAGGTGCGTCCTTGGTCAACTCGTTTGTTACCACGCCAGTCTGCAGTCCTTCCCGCGCGGGCCTGATGACCAGCCGGTACGGCACCGAGTTGGGGATACTAGATTACCTGAACCAACGCGCAGAGCCAGAACATGGACTCGATCCGAAAACGGTGACTTGGTCCGAGGTCCTTGCCAGCGCCGGCTATTCGACCGGCTTGGTCGGCAAATGGCATCTAGGAACTGACGACCGTTTTCATCCGACCAGGACGGGTTACCAGTATTTCATGGGGATTCGCACAGGCGGGACCACGCCCAAGGATCCTGTGCTCGAGGTCGACGGCGAAACCAAGACCGTGCCCGGGTTCACGGCTGATGTCCTGACCGACTTTGCGATTAAGTTCCTTCGCCGCCAACAGCGGCAAACGCCTTTTTTGCTGAGCCTGCATTTCCGCGCCCCGCACGCGCGCTGGTTACCCGTGCGAGACGAAGACTGGGAGCCTTACCAGGACCTCGATCCGGAGATTCCCAACCCGGATTTTCCGCACCTGGATGTGGAGAAAGTAAAACGGATGACCCGTGAGTACATGGCCAGCGTCTCCAGCGTCGATCGCAACCTAGGCCGTTTGTTCGACGTCGTCGATGAACTGCGGCTGCGCAACAATACGATCATCGTTTTCACGAGCGACCATGGTTATAACATGGGTCACCATGGCGTCTGGTACAAGGGAAACGCTCAATGGCAGCTAACTCAGCTGCCTCCCCAACGCTGGCCGGACATTGGACCGATCCAGCGTCCCAACTTGTTTGACCAGTCGCTGCGTGTCCCCACGGCCGTCTATTGGCCGGGAGTCATCGAACCGGGAACGGTTGTTACACACACGATCAGCAACTTGGATTGGTACCCGACACTTCTGGCGATGGCGGGTGCAGGGGTCCCAAAGGACGTATTGACTCGCGGACACAACTTCTTGCCGCTGCTTCGCGGTGAGGAGATCGAATGGGACAATGACTTGTATTGCGAGTACAGCATGCGACATGGCGCCAAGACGCACATGCGAGGCTATCGCACGCCTAAATGGAAGTTGATGATCGACTTCCAGAACTCCGGCCGCGAGGAGCTATACAACTTGGTGGACGATCCGAGTGAGACGAAAAACCTGGCCAGCTCGACCAATCGGCATATCGTCGCCGTCAAGGACAGACTACGGCGGAAAATTCTCGCCCAGATGTGTGAGAACAGCGATCCAGCACTGAAGTTGTTGGCCGGAAAGCCATGATGACCAGATTCGCGTTCGTCGGTTTTCGTCCCCCTCACATCTTCGACATATACGAGCGCTGCAGTGCGCATCCGAAGATCGACGTCGTGGCCTGCTGTGTAAAAGGCGAGATGTGATTGCCGTGGGCGATGCTTACGGACGTCGCGGAGAGATCCTGAGCAGCGCTTTGTAACTTTCAAGCCACTCGCCCCGAAAAATGGCCATCGCGCGGGTTTTGGAACGGGGCAGCCGCCCCCACCGACGGGGTTACCCCGGCGCGTGAGACGTCCGTTCTAACGTTTGATTGATGCGCCGATGAACCGGCGGGCTGAAGCCATCGCCGGGCCATCAGTCCCAGATTGCTCGTCTGGGAAGTTAAACGGCACCGCCCAACCAGTGCCGTAACAGGGTCCTTTGATCGGACTCGTTTTGAGCGTTGCGAGTGCCTTATCAATCACCAATAATGATACGAGAGTTCGACAAAGAAGTCGGTCGAGGAGAACGACATGGTTTCCAGGACGTACCCTGATCTGAAAGTTCTGGGGTTTGGCTGCCTCGTGGCGGTGTTGATTTTGGACGGGCGACAAGCCTGAAGACGTTGAGTCGCCCACACCTGAAAAGATTGCGTACTATGAACAGATGGCTGAGGAATACGCTGAGGAAGAAAGACGCCGGATGGAATCTTCCGAAGAGTCGTTGTCAGCATTTGCCGAAATCAGAGCAGAAAACCAGAGAAAGGAAGCTGAGCGCAGGGCCAGAAAGGAACTGGAAGCGCAGAAGCTGGAGACGGCAATGGAAGTTATCGCAAAGTTTCAGGGACCAGACAAGAATCCCCTTTACTCAAAGCTGCTCAGCCTGGTTTTCACTCCTGCACGTATCCTCCGATCTTCGACCGAAGAATTGTATTACCTGAGAAGAGCAGTGCAGGTGGCGACGAGAGAGCGACAAAGGACCAGATACTGCAGCACCGATGTCGAAGCAGTGTGAATGTCATAGTTTCAGGAGGATTGTGATGGCAATGCGACGCTCCAGCCCAGCTGCATTAGCACACCGGCCGCCACAGCCGGTGATTTGGCCACAGATAACTCGAAGGCGGCTCTATCGAACTCCACGCGGCGGGATTCCACGGAGAGTTCTTCTCCGGCCTGCTGGAGCTTCCAGGTGGATGCCAGCATGTGAAAGACACGCCGGTGCCGTTGGTTCTTCCGGGCGGCTTCGAACGTCTCCCGCCAGACCCGGACAAACCGCTCCCAGCCGCCGAACTCATCCAGCAGGCCTTCAGCGATTCCGGCAACTCGTTCGGGATCGGTGGCCTGGCAGATGGCAGCTGACGCCTTCTGAATCTGCATGCCGCGGTGTTTTCGAACGTTGTGTCGGTATCGTTTCAGCTCTCGCAACCGGTGACACTGATTGCACTGCGATCGCCGAGCCAAACTGCCGCACTTCGCCAGCCGAAACTCTTCCAGCGGTTGCCTGCGGAGACAGTTTGAACAGCGTTTGGTTTTTTCCTCAGTGGCTTCCTGAATCACGTTCTGCGCTTCCACACATGACCAACAAATCGAAAAACACGGACTGTCACCATCTCGTCCAATTGTACTGCGCTTCAACGTTTAGGCAGCAAATATCCCAGGAACACGGCCAAAAACACATCGAGGAAAGCAGAGTTCCGTCCACAACCGAACGGTTGCGTACACTTTGTCAATTGACACATATCTCCCGTGCCGGCATGATGCATGTCAACTGACACAGATTGAGTGAAGATTGGCACAATGCAACACGCAGTGGGATATGTGAGAGTCAGCACCACGGAACAGGCTGAGGAGGGTCTCAGTCTGGATGCGCAGCGATC
>CAUZPL010000187.1:0-5509 GCA_963581585.1 Planctomycetota bacterium | reverse complement strand
AGCACAGCTTCACAGCTTCACGGAGCACGGAGCACAGCTTCGGTGCAGCATCGGTCGGGAATGACATCAGCATCATCAGCATCATCAGCATCATCGGCGTCATCAGCAGCATCATCGGTCGATGTATGACAGTGGGACAATGACCCCACCAAAATTCTGTCTACCACAGTCATACAAGGTGATTTCCACGGGAGCATGCATGACAATCGACGCAAGTCTGTTCTGTGCCTCGGGTTATATCGTTCACAAAACGGTCAGCCGTTGTGGTTTCCGCCGAAAGACAAGAAAACACTGGCGACCAGGCCCAGGCCTATGGCCCCCACGCATTCTGCCTTCTATTTAGGTAGCACACGGAAGTCCCCAGAGATATTTCCAACCCTATACAGAAATTGTCTTCGAGTCTTATTGGCTGTTACACTTAGCCTTCCCCTCGGCGGGTCGTGGTTATTTAGACAGCGTGTCTATCTGCGTCTCGCCGATTTTTAGGGTGCAGATTATATGGTTACTCCACCGCCGCTCTGGGACAGAGTGATATCAACCGCACTCCTCGCCGGACCCGAGCGTGCTGACCCGCGTGTGATTTACCTGCGTGTGATTTACCTGCATGAGTTTTAACGAATTTGTCACCATCACATTGACGTGAGCCTGAAAGTTTTTAGGATGCGTGATGGTTTGCGTGTTTTTTGGTTTGGGTGGAGGGTTCAGCGGATGAAGCAGGTGCGGAATGAATCGATGAAGTCTTCGGCCATTACTCAGGCCGACAAGTTGAAGTGGATGCGGGAGTCCGGTCAGTTATTACAGGAGAGCGAGGATTTAATATCACGTTCTGACCGGTTTTTGATTGCCTTGCTTCAGGATCATCGGCGCAGGTCATTAAAGGACAAAGACGAGTGACTGACACATATGAGAAGGTGGCACGAATTAACCGGGATTCCGTGAAGGTGGAGATCAATGGGGCGATTGTTTTGGCGGGCGTGGACTGCACGACCCTGAACGTGTCTTTTAGGATTGACGTATCGGGGGTGCTTAGCGGCGTGGAGCCGATGCTTCGGTCGATGGAGTGGGGCTTGGTCAATTACCGCCGCGTGAAGGACGAGGCTCTTTTCAGGGAGCTGGACATTGACGTATTTTTAGATGAGGTTCTTAAGGGGGAGGGGTGATGATGGGTAGGCGAGAGGGGATGACGTATGGCGGGAGTCCTTGTATTCAAGTCACTGAGGAATTGATGAACGATGAGGACCGGTGGCCTGACTGGTTCCGAGAGCATTGTGATGACACGGAAGGCGATCCAGCTGTGGGGTTTTGGTCATGCACTGCTGAATCCGCCGGGCCGGTTTCAGAAGAGGATCCGCCCGCACTTTATATTATGTCTGACTCTCCGGAAGAGGGGCTCATTGAAGTGTTTGCTGACAGTTGGGTTTCTGCCGTTGAACTTCACGACACTGGCGATACCTTCATGCACCTTGTTCTTAGTAGTGTTCGGTAGGACTGTTCTGTGTTTCCTTAAAGGAGAGAGATATGAGCAATGAGTTGAGCAATGAGTTGAGCAATGATCCGTTTTCACCACAAAACCTTGAAAAGTTGCGGTTGAGTATTGATCCGTTTGAATCACAAAACATTAAAAAGCTGCGATTGAGCGATGATCCGTTTTCACCACAAAACATTGAAAAGTTGCGGTTGAGTTCCGTGAACTTTGTCACGGAAGCTTACCACTATGAAACAGAGGCCGAGACGGAAAAGGAGATCATGGATTCGGAGGAGCGTGCTGATGTATTGAGAGAGCAGGCAAATGAGATCAGGGATGAGGAGGAGCGTGCTGAGATGTTAAGCGAGCTGAATGACGAGGACTGTTAAGATGGATTGGTATTTGATTAACGGGATGCTGTTGATTCCGGAGTGTCAGGTTCAGTTTCGGTTACCGGCACAGGATCGCGGGCTGGTGAAATATGAGACGGCCTTACGGAAGGGTCAGGTGAGAAGTATTGTGCGGTTATCGGGGGCTGAGGCGGATGCCGCTGTTCGTCTGGAATCCCAGGACACCTCCGGTGCAGAGTAGATTGCGTTGGAATGAATCTTACGAGCAAAGAGGCCGAGTCTGTTGTTCACAGCATGGCGCGTATTGCTGAAGCGTTGAGTAAGATGGCGACTGCACACACAGCGATCGCGGAGATTTACGCGATGCAGGCTCGGAAGAGTTGGGACAGTGACTCGGCGCGAACTGATAGAAAGCAGGATGAGGGAGTATCGGCATGAGCAGTTCAGAAATGGTGTGTTGGGTACGAGACCGATTGCCAACGCAGGAGCATGCTGACGAAAACGGGATGGTGGCGACAAAGGCTGGTCCGCAGGCGTGGGATTCAATTGTCTGGCGTGAAGACGAGCACGAGGAATCAGGACGCCGGGCAAGTTCTGCTTGGATTTCGTTACGTTTGGGTCCGTTGCTGGAAGCAGTCGGGAGCGATGATTCAGCGTTGCGGGGCAAAAAGAAAAAGAGGAAAGGATCTCATTTGAAGGAGAAGGAGAAGGAGGTTGCGGCACTTGTTGTCAAGCTCATGGAGGCAGCGAAGGGTATCGAGACGCTGCGGTCGCTTGTGAAGGATTTAGTTGCGAGGCTTGATGTTTCGACGAAGGAAATAAAGCAGCGTGACCATCAGCTTACTGAAGCACTTAAGTTGATTGATTCATTTCAGGACGCGAAGTTCCTGCATAAAGAGGAAATAAGGAAGCGTGACAATCAGATTGCCGAATCGCTTGTGTTGATTGATGATTGTCAGGCTGAGAAGGATGCTTCAAAGAGACGTTTAGCTGAAGCGGTTGAGGATTATCGTCTTGTTTGTGTTGAGGCAGAGGAGACTGTTGTTCTTTTGGGAGAGGCCAACAAGACGATTGACGCCTGTCGCAATCAGGGCTTCCTGTCATGGCTTTTTGGGCGGTCACCAGGATGCGGGACATGACCGGGGAACGAGAGATACGTTTAATAAAGCTGGAGTCGATGTTACTGAGCGGCCCGATCCATCGATCGGTGATTGCAGCAAAGCTGGAGGTCAACGCGATCACAGTTCGGCGTGACATTGAACGGCTGAAGATTATTGGCAGCGACGTGAGGTATACGGAGAACAACAGCGGCTCGTTTGCCAGTGATGGGTGGTACGCCATGAACGCAGTTTTTTCGGACAACCTGAATCTATTATGAGGAATCAAAGCCACGAAGGCGCTCGGGCGTGGATCTATTGTCGCGTTTCGACTGTTGAGCAGGCGATTGATGGTGGTTCGTTACCGACACAGTTTCGTCAGTGCCGTCGCATGGTTGACCGCATGGGCTGGAAGCTGGGCACCAAGTCGAACTACGACAACCCCGGAGTTTTTTCGGATCCCGGCGTCAGTGCATGGAAGGTTCCGATCATGGACCGACCGGGGTTCCGCAAGTTATGGGAGGTTGCCAAGCCGGGCGATCGGTTTGTATCTCTTTCGCTCGACCGCCAGTTCCGCAGCGTGAAGGATTTCTGCACCACATGGCCGATATTCGAGGGTCGCAACATCGTTCCGGTGTTCTGTCGGGAAAACATCGACATGAGCACGCCCACAGGAAAGCTTGTCGGGACGATGACCGCTGTGTTCGCTGAATATAAGTCCAATCTTATCAGTCACAGGGTGAAGGAGAGTTATCGGATTCGCAGGGATCTGGCCAAACAAAGCAAGACTTATGTAGGGCCTGAATCTTTAAGCAGGGTAAAGGCATTACGTGCCGCGCCGAGTGAAGCTCTGGCCATGTTTGCTGGCGACCTTGACGAACTGGACGGCACAGAGACTGGACGTGTGTTTGGGTACACGCGAGTGAGCACACCGGAACAGTCGCTCGATTCACAGCACGAGGCGGTTCAGAGAACGATGCGATATTTGGTTCAGGACGGGTATGAACCGGGAACAACTTACTCTGATCACGGAGTGTCTGCGTTCAAATGTGACTGGGGGGATCGCAAGGCCGGAAGGAAACTGTTGGCTGAGCTTCGCGCGGGTGATGTTGTAGTGGTGACGCGAGCCGACAGGATTTTTCGTTCGATCGCAGACATGGCTGTCACGATGCAGCGCCTGTACGGTCGTGGGATACACATTGTTACCGGTTGTGGAATCGACACGCGAACAATGTCGGGTCGTCAGATGATTCAGGCGGTGAGCATGATGGCATCCTGGGAATCCGAGATGAACAGCTGGCGAGCGAAGCTGGCTCATAAACATTTTCGGAAATCGTGTGGCCAGTGGCATTTCCAGAAACAGTTACCACGTTACATGAAGACGATCTGGTTGCCTGATGGTCGATGGACGGCTATCCCGGATTTGGAGTGGCTGGAAGAGTGCCGCATTGTTTCCGGTTACCGTGACCGGGGAAATGTCTGGGATAAAGTTTCGTCGATGATGGAAGATCGTCTGCATGAGGAGCAGCGCCGACTGAGATTTCCCACCGGGGCGTTTAAGAAAAATGCCTTGATGTCCGTGCTGTTGCGGAAGAAGCCACCGTCTGACAAGGTGGATGCAACACTGGACTGGTTTGATTCCCGATCGCCGCTGACCGTCGGTAAATTCAAAAACCATTACCGCCGGGACTGGCTGACCACTTATTGCAAAACGAACGTCGCGCTGCTGCCACGCATTGAAGCTTTGGTTGAGCAGATGGGTCTTATTTAGTCCTGGGATTTCTTCTTTTATTAGCAGGGCGAAGCAGCGCTGTAACGTCTGCTTCCGGAATGGCCCAGGATCCGACGATTTTAATTGCGCTCTTAAACACCTTCATTTTACACCAGCGTCTTGCCGTTCTTTCCGATATGTTCCAGCCGTTGTCTTTCAGCATCTTTGTTACCGACTTAGGGGACAACACTTTGGTCGTCATTGTTTGATCTCCGTAATAAATCGCGTGTATTCTGTCCTTGCGCAAGGACGCTTAAGGACAATTCGGACAGTTCGGACAATATGGCCTATATGGCCAGTTTGGCCAGCTTGGACACCTCGGACACAATTATACACTTTGGGCTATCGTAACTACAGATGACCACTACATTTTGTGGTTATGACGCAGTCCATTCCCAATGCAAGCCTGACCAACCTCGTAGCGCAACAACAGGATACTGCGCCTGCCACCGCACCTGTTTCTCCCTCTGTGCCCGCTACGCCTGCACCGGTGAATGGGCTTGCGTCTTTTGAAACACCACCGCCGTCGGCTCCTGCCGTAAGCGCTCCGGCTGCTCCTGCTCCCTCACCTCGGGCGCAGCCGGTTTCTCCGTCGCCCTTCCAGCAGCCAGCCGCTCCGACCGTTCCGCAGCCTGCTGCTGCTTCGTCGTTTGGAGACATTCTCCGTGATCAGGAGGGTTTCACCTCTTTGCCGGAGGGAATGTCAAACGAAGAACTGGCGAAAGTGATTGGTCATCAGATTGATGATTCCAATCGCATGGAAAAGGAAATTGAACAATATCGGCAGCAGTCATCCGCTCCGAAAGAAGCCCCCCAGGCCGCTCCG
>CAUZPL010000186.1:0-5667 GCA_963581585.1 Planctomycetota bacterium | reverse complement strand
GTACACGGTGACACTCAGCGAGGTCAACAACACGGGTGCGGCTATCACATTCGACCTGGATGATCTGCTCACAGGGACGGCTGCGTCGGGCACTGACTACACGGCCATTGCGGCGAACGCCCAGATCGTGATTGGTGCCGGCTCAACCAGCGGTTCGTTCACGGTCCCGGTGACCGACGATGCTGTGCTGGAAGGCACAGAAACAGTCGTGGCGCAGATCTCCAATCCCAGCAACGCCGATGTCACGATCGCCACGGCCACGGCCACCGCCAGTATTTTCGATGACGATGACGGCCAAAGTGTCGATACTTTTGTGGCGACGGGGATTAACAGCGGTGATCAGTCCGGAACTTCGGTGAGTTCGGCTGGTGACGTGAATGGCGACGGAGTGGAGGATTTTCTGATCGGTACACCGTCAGCCGCGTCAGCTGCCGGAGAAATTTACGTCGTTTACGGATCGTCCGCCGGGTTTTCCGAAACACTCGATCTGGGCGGACTCAACGGAACCAATGGCTTCCACCTGGCTGGCAGCGGTACCGAACAGGCGGGTTTTTCCGTCAGCTGCGCGGGTAATGTGAACAACGATGCATTCGACGACCTGATCATCGGTGCGCCGGCTTCAGACCCCAATGGCCGTACGAATGCAGGTTCTGCATACGTTGTTTTTGGTGCCGCGGATCTTCCGGCCACGATCAACCTCTCGGGACTAAACGGCACGGACGGGTTTCGTCTGGACGGTGCCGCGACCGACGACGGGGCGGGAACCTCCGTTGCGAACGTCGGCGACGTCAACAACGACGGATTTGATGATGTCATTATCGGGGCATCTGGTGCCGATCCCAGTTCTCGCGCGGACGCCGGATCGGCCTATGTGGTTCTTGGGGCGAACAGTTTTTCGGCAACAATGGAGCTGTCGAGCTTGAACGGCGCCAATGGTTTTCGATTGGACGGTGCCGCGGCTGGTGACGAGTTTGGAGTTTCCGTCAGTTCGGGCGGGAACGTTAACGACGACGACTTCGATGATGTGTTGATTGGTGCTCCCGGCGCCGATCCAGGCGGTGAGTCGGCAGCAGGTTCCGCCTACGTATTCTTTGGTGCAGCCAACTTCTCCGGCGCCACGGATGTTTCCACGCTGGATGGCTCCAGCGGATTTCGCCTGGACGGTGTCGACGAAAACGACCGGGCCGGCCAGTCGGTGGCGGGAGACGGTGACGTCAACGGCGACGAATTTTCCGACGTGATCATCGGGTCGCCACGCGCCGAGGTCGATGGTGTGTCTGTGGGAGCTGCCTATGTGTTTTTCGGCAAAGCCAGCAGCTTCGCGTCCAGCGTGGCACTTTCATCTTTAGATGGTTCGACCGGTTTTCGCTTAGCAGACGATTATGAATCTGACCCACTGTTGAATTCGTTCATCGTTAATACGACCGGTCAGATGAGTCATGATATTTACGGCCAAAATACCAACGGGGTTGAAAACGCACTTGTCAACTTTACCTCTGTGATTCCGGATGATCACGCTGTCTATGCACATTCGTCAGGTATTCCGGCTGCAGTCATCGGTCCCTGGCCTATGAATCCGAACAGTGTCACTGATCAGGATCGAACACATCAAATTCCCCGATCACCGGCCGAAGAAGCGGCCGCCAAGACTGAAACCGGACTGGGATCGACCGGCGTGTGGATCGACGGGGTCGCCATCTTTAACTGGTCGGATGCAAGGAGCTACAACAACCAGGGCGTCTGGAATCAAAATGCTGTTTACTGGGAAGGTCCCGGTCTGGACAGTTATGGTGGTCATCCGCCACCATTCGGTGAATATCACACGCACGCCATGCCCGCGGGCCTGATGCAGACAGTTGGTGACGATGGCAGTCAGCATTCGCCCGTTCTTGGCTGGTCATATGATGGCTTCCCCATCTACGGGCCGTGGGGTTATGCCAATGTGGACGGCAGTGGCGGTCTCCAGCGAATGCAGTCGAGCTGGAAGGTGCGAGATGTTACTGCGCGGACCCATTACGCTGATGGAACCAACGTGGCTGACGGTCCTTCCGTTGCCGCAGTTCCTTTGGGTGCCTATCTCGAAGACCATGAATATGTAAACGCCCTGGGCGATCTTGACCGGTACAACGGTCATTTCTCTGTGACACCGGAATATCCGGAGGGTGTGTACCACTATCACGTCACAATCGACGCCAGCGACAACGGAGTCTTCCCGTACGTCATCGGCGTCGAATATTTCGGTGCAGTGGAGACCGCAAATACGGCCGGCCAGGGTGGCAACGTCGGTGACCCGGCTGCGGCGGATATTTATGTTTCATACGTCAGGGACCACAACGGCGACGGCTTTGACGACCCCGCTTTCGGTGATCCGGATGGCTACGTCAGCGGATCTCATGTGGCCGGTAATACACATGTCTTCTATGGAAAAGCGTCGGGGTTCACCGCCGATGTTCACCTGCATACCCTCGACGGCACAGATGGCTTTCATGTTGACGGGGATGAGCACCTCGACCACTTCGGATATGCCGTCGGTTCAGCCGATGTGAACGGCGACGGCAATGGTGATCTGATCATCGGCGCACACGATGCGGATCCGAACGACCATGCCTCAGCCGGTACAACAACTGTCCTGTTGTCAACCAACACTCCGGGTGCACACGATTGGCATCGTCACGATGGTACGTCCACTCCGGCAACCGACGCAGCTTTTACAATCCCGGCGGCTGCGGGGTCAGAGCCTCTGGACTCGGCGGTGGTGGCAAGACTGGCGGAGGCATTTTCGAGTTTCCACGATCATGATGTGCGTTACCATTGGGACGATACGTACTTTTACGTCGAGTCAAACAGCATGCCCGACCACGAAATGTTTACCGGGATTACGTCCTGGCAGCAGCAGGTTGCACTGCCGCAGGACTACACCGGGAGCAATGCGTGGAGCATTCCAATGCATCCCGTCTTTGCACAAAATCCCGTAATGCTTGACAGTAACCTTTTCCGTGGCGCGGTCGCACTGGCCGTGAATGGCATCCCGGTCTTCAACGCGTTAAACAATCGCGGTGACGATGCTTTCCTCGAGGGAGAACTTGACAACTTTGGCGGACATGCAGGAAGAGGCGATGACTATCATTACCACATTGCCCCACTCCATTTGGTCGCCATCGTCGGCATTGACCAGCCGATTGCTTTTGGACTCGACGGATATCCGCTGTACGGCCTCACAGAGACGGATGGTTCGGCAGTGACCGGCCTGGACACGTTGAACGGTCATGATACTGACTACCACTACCATGCCACTGAGGCGTACCCCTATATCATGGCGGGAATGCGTGGGGAGGTGACAGTCTCAAACGAGCAGATCGAACCCCAGCCGCGGGACACTCCCGTCCGACCCGCTATGGACCCACTCAACGGGGCGACGATCACCGGATTCAGTTCACCCCAGACTAACAGCTATTCTCTAACGTATTCTCTTAATGGCCAGGACTATACGGTCAACTGGTCGGTCGATGCGGCGACCAACGACATCACGTTCGAGTTTGTCGATCCCGGTGGATCGAGCACAACAGAGACGTACACTGATGCCTATATTCCTCGAGCTGCTTATCCGTCCTCCGCCCTTTCCTTCGTGGGGCTTGGTTCCGGCAACGCCCGCTTTACCATGACCGGCGAGCCAGGATTCGGATACCAGTTCGAATCCTCGGTCGATGCGCAAACGTTTGACACATTCGGCTTTCGTCTGCTGGATGGAACTGGAAGTAACACGTTCGATCTTGAGCCGGGCGCCATGGGCGCGTACCTCCGAGCCTCGGGAGCCACGGCGGTGACGGTTGCGGCAACGCCTGAGTTGCACAACTGGATCGCACTTGGCGCAACTGGCTCCTGGGATGACGGTGCAAACTGGGACGCAGCGGGTGAAGAGCCCGAGTTCAATTGGGATGTCGTCTTGGACAACAGTACGCTTCCTGCCGGGCAAACCGTCACGGTCGACGCCGATGCACTTGTAAAGAGTGTGAAAATCAGCGGCGCGGCGAGGCCGGTGACCCTGGAGCCAACTCGTTCTGTGGCACCATTTTCAGAGTTTACGGCGGTCGACCAGCCTGCTGCCGGTCGATTTGCACCAGCGGCCGTTAGCACGCCGGAGAATCATTCCTCGATATCTGCCATGGATGCCGCCGTGCGTTCACCGGAAATATATGCACGACCGGCACCACCGGTTCTGACGGATGCGGTCAACGGAGTTGTTTCGCAGCAGCCACTTGCCGATCAGTCCCGCGCGTGGTATCGATCACTGGTGGTACGACTGCTTACCTGGTTCCCCTGGAATTTCTGATGACGTGTGGATGCAAAATTCTGCTGCGTGGCCTGTTCGCGGGTCTGGTTTTCATACCGGCTGCGGCCTCTGCTGCGCTGATTCTGGACTATGACGTCAATATCGTGCAGTCGGGCTCGGTTGTAGTGGGCTCGAGCATTGACTGGGAAGTATTTGCCACGGTTTCCGGAACGCCGGACAGCGGCAGCAACTTCGGCATCGCCACCAGCTCCGTCAGTCTCAGTGATTCATTTTCAGAATCGCTGAGCGCCGGGACGATTGGATCGTCCTTTTCAGGCTATGATTTTTCCAGTGGAGGGACCTTCAATGCCCCGCAGCTGCAGTTCATCGGCGCGTTCGACCTGACTCAGAGTGCCGCGACAGCGGGGACAGCGGCCGGTTCATTTCTGCTGGCAAGCGGATCGTACACGTTAACTCAGGAGGGTCTGCATACGCTGCAGGCTTTGGTGACCGTTGATACGAGCACTTACTTCACCGCGGCCGGCCAGTCGAACATGAGTTCAGTGGCCTACGATCAGGTGAACTTCGGCTCGGACACGATTCAGGCGGTTGCTGTCCCGGAACCGTCGAGTCTGGCTGTGCTGGCGCTGGGCACCTGTGCCTTCTGGCTGCTGAGACGACGCAGGAATGCGGCAAACTGTCACCGGTCTTCATGACGTCCGGTTATTGACAGTGCGGCGTGGCCCTTTCGCAAACTCGAGGACAACAGGGTGGTCAGTCCTTGCAGAGTTTTTTTGCGGCCTGGCAAGAGCATGATGCCTGTGTTTTAGACACCAGCTTCTTCACGATCTGTGCCGTGGAACGCGGAATTTGGACTGGTGATATCTGGATTGTCGTGTCTGGTCATCGGTGCTGTTTCATGGCTGCGATCGGGAAACAATGGAATCTGATCGCGATCTGCGGTAACGTCAGTGCCAAGCTGGCGGTTCCAGACGAGAAGGATGCCCGTCAGAGGCGTTAAACGCATGCTGAGTCAGGGAAATACAGACCAGTCGGAGTTAACCGGTGATTGCAATGGTGCTCGGGAAAACTCTTTTGCCAGTCCTGTCGCGGTTGTTCTTCGGGCGGCCGTTCAAGCTGATTTCCGGTGGAAACCGCCGCCGTTCCGCCCGGTTTAGCGCAGCGATCTCCTCCCGCTCAATGCAAGCTGCGGCCTGTCAGATTGAAGTTCTTGAAAAACGCATGATGCTTTCGGGAGTCCGGATTGCCCACGGAACCGGTCCGTCTCTGGACGGTCAGACCGAAAGTGTGACACCAAACAACGAAACTGGCGGCACGCTGCACACGCTGGCCGTTGGTGCTTTGGAACGGGATCCGACCGACTCGACCAGCCAAAC
>CAUZPL010000185.1:0-6009 GCA_963581585.1 Planctomycetota bacterium | reverse complement strand
CTGGTTCAATGTGCTCTCGTGTCCTTCGGCACCAGGGTTGTGACTTCCCCGTTATCGATTATGCACAACTCTCCCTCGGCCATGTGCGTCCACGCCTCGTCTTCGGTGAGCGGTGCCGTGGCTACAATGGTGACCACATCCCGATCGGTGGTTTCTTTGCCAAAGTCGACAGACATGTCGGCATCCTTCAAGGTGGCTTCCCCGAACGGAGATCTCCGGGTCAACCAGCACATCTTGGTGCTGCAGTAAGCGTACAGCAGGCGCGAATCTGTCATGATCATGTTGAAGATGCCCCGGCGCCGGAGTTTGTCGCATTGTTCCTGCAGCAACCTGCCAAGCGTGTCGGTATTCGCGGGCCGATCCGGAAAGATGCTCTTGAGTTGATCGAGGACCCAGCAGAACGCCAATTCGCTGTCCGTAGATCCGATCGGCCGGTTTCGGCCAGGGTCAAGACCCGCCAGGTTTTCGAGCTCTCCATTGTGCGCGAAGCTCCATGTCCGGTCCCACAAGCGTCGGGAGTAGGGGTGGGTGTTTACCAGGGAGACCTCCCCGACATTTGCCTGGCGGATATGACACAAGTGAAATCTGGCCGCGTAGAGTGCGTTTATCGTCCCCACCGTTTATTGGGCGGCAACGAAAACGTGGTTCACCGATTCACCCGAAATGACCCTTCGGGGGCGGTTCACCGTTAGATAACCAACATCCGCTCCAATTGACGTCCGGCAAGGGGCATTTGCCAGGAAAATAGCAGGGCGAGGGCATTCCCCAATGTGAACTCATCCGCGAACTCGAAAAATCAGCGTTAGAAAACGTCAATTCTTGAATTTACGTTTGGTCCCATTTTCCCATACGGTAGCCGGCTGAAGGGGAGGCGTTTGACCTCGTCCTCCTAGGGCATATGCACAAGAAGTATGTCGTGGACGACTACGCTTACAATGCCGGGGCGATGGAAAACAGGAACGGTCCTGGCGCGAGCGTTCTGGCCTTTAGGCGGTCAATCCCGACAGATTAGACATGCCTTTAATCTTTGCTGTTTGGGAACGTTGTGTTACGCAATTGATCCCTACTGACTTGCGCAAATATACGTCATTCTGAGTGCGTGGAGCAATGATGCCTGACTCGAGAGATGTTTTTAGGCTCCGGAAGGAAGGCAGGTTCGGCGAGGCGCTAGATACTGCCCGCCAAATCTTTCCCCAGACGCCGACCGACCCATGGGTGATTAAGGCCTATGGGTGGTCATTGCACGACTGCCTGAAGCTCGCGAGAGACGCGAATGATGTGCCGCAGATACGGGAGCTTGCTCAGGAGTTCGCGAGTATCGAGATTCCCGCCGACGATGAAGTGCTTATCGGAGCTCGTGAAAACTGGCGATCCCATATCCCGCCCGAGGATGGGGGACCAGCCCTGGCTGACCTGCTACAGGAAGCAAAACATTTCTCTGATGAAGGGAGCCGACACGACGCCCTGAAGCTACTACGGGATGCCGTTAAGCAGTTTCCCGAGTCACAGCAGGCGAGTACTAGCCTGGGGTGGGAGATTCAGAGGTCACTCGGAGAACTCGTTGCGCAGGATGATTTCGATGGACAGTCTGTCCGGAGTCTTTTGCTGGAGTATTCGAGGCTTCTGCACCTTAAGAAACCCGACAATTTACATTCATTGATGCTTCGTCGCGCAACTCGAGCAGCGGAGAAGGGAAAGTTCGGGGCATTTATTCGCTTCTTTCGCTGGTGGGGCCCGGAGAATCTCCAGCCTGACGATTTCCAGCGATTCGCCCCTCAGGACGCCGATAGAACTTTCGACAGCCTGATCGAACACGTGATCAAGTCCATCCACAAAACGACCAAAAGTGAAGAGGATAGGGAGGTAATCAAGTGGGCGGCCGAGTTCATGGGAGCGCACTATGCATCCTTTCCGGAGCAGGACTGGTTTCCCTACTACTATGGGCAAATTCTGGTCCGGTCGGGTGATCTGGAGCATGCCCGTGCTCTTGTACTTCCGATTGTTCGCGCGAAAAGGAGCGAGTTCTGGGCGTGGCACAGCCTGTCGGCAACTTTCGGAGCCGAGCAGACTGAGTCAATCCGATCTTGCCTCTGCAGGGCGCTTCAGTGCTCTGTGCAAGACAAGAGTTTTCTGGTGAATGTCCATTTTGAACTGGCCCAAATATTTGTGAGTCTGGGGCAGTTTCCGGAGGCAAAATACGAGGCCGAGCGGGCCGTCGAGATCCGCAGTACAAAGAATTGGGAATTGCCTCAACCTTTGCTGAATATGCAGGCAGCATCCTGGTATCAAGATGCTGTAACCCCAGCCAGCAATGACGGAGTCTACAATCAGTACGGGCCATCTGCTGAGCAGATTCTTTACGAGGCACTTCCGAGTCTACAATCAGTTGTCGTTAATCAGATCCCTTCGTCAAAGGAGCGGCTCGGGCTCACGTTCATCGGTTATGTGTGCGGGGGGAAACTTCTGGAGACGGGCGTTAAGAGCAAGCAGTTTGAGTGTCTCGAGAGCGTCTCGGCCGGGCAGGCCATCTTCGTCCGAATTGACGACTCCGGACCCCGCCCGGTTGTTGTGTCCGTTGAGCGGAGAGAGGCTGAGCCCTGGGATATCATAGACCCCAAAATCGGCGTTGTTCAGCATGTCAACCGGGATAAGGGAGTAACAACTGTCGTCCTCGGTCGCGACGTGTTTTGCCTCTTCCACCACGACCGGTTCCCGCAAATGCGGACAATTGGTCCTGGCGTGGTCGTCGCCGTCAAGTCGCGACTTGACGAAAAACGCAACATGCTCCGCGCACTGTCTTACTCAGTAACCGACGAGACTCCGCCCTCGAGCTTCTGCAAACACTTTGTTGGCAGACTGACCGTTAACGACAGTGGTCGGTTTGGATTTGTAAATCATGACGTTTACATTCCCGGTCATCTCATCGAGAAGGTGAAGCTCGCAAGCGGCGACAGCATCCACGGGACGGCCATTCTGGAACTGAACAAACCCAAGAACGAATACGGGTGGCGCGCGCTCGCCGTTGAGAAGAAGGAAGACTGACGTTTACCTGGAGCTGAGCCGGTGTCCGGGCATTCCGCGCTTACGATGCGTCCATTATCTCACGGTAGAGTCCTTCGTCTCCCGTGTCGTGCACGATAGACGTGATTGTCCCGCGAGCATTGTAGTATGCTGTGATGACCGCGCTGCTTGAGCCCTTCGTGAGATGATATTTCTCCAGGAACTGATGGTGATCTAT
The DNA here is from genome assembly GCA_963581585.1 of Planctomycetota bacterium. Classification (GTDB taxonomy): domain Bacteria; phylum Planctomycetota; class Planctomycetia; order Planctomycetales; family Planctomycetaceae; genus S139-18. The sequence continues at coordinate 2,771 of CAUZPL010000185.1, read as the reverse complement.
CCGTACGATTCTCGCCCCGATAGTCTCCGCTTTTGGGCGCATGCAGTCGTCGTAAAATGCGTGAAGGAACGGTTTGTCGTCTGGAAATTCCAGCGGCTCGGATTGTGGTTGAGCGGGTAGTGGTGCGACGCGGAGAATCGGCAGGATTTCCTGCCCGAGCGTCACGTCGCTTCCTGCTATTGGCAGTACTTGTGGTGTGATTGTGCCGTTTCGTCTGAAATTGATCCGCAGAGCCGCATGCGCGCCGTCCCTGCAGACATCATACCGCCAGAAGTAATTGGCGCTTCGCACCTCAACGTTCTCGACCGTGATTCCCGCACCGTGTAAAGCCGCGACCATGTCGCGGTGCTGCTGGCGTAAAAACGCAGGCTCTGTAGGGAACATCTCATCCCATCTGGTCTCGGGAGCTAACGAGACGCGTGGTACAGATTGTTGCGCGTCGCTGATGGCCATATCGCTACGCGGCCTCGGGGGGGGCGATTCGAGGTTCAGAAACGCCCCGGCCCATGGGGTTATCCTAGGCAGATTGATGCCGAGAATCCGCTTTCGCGCGCGAGTTAGAGCCGTATACGCCCAACGCAGAGCTGTGGCATCCATACGTGCGTTTTCAAAGAAGAGAAACACACAGTCCCACTCGCCCCCCTGAGATTTGTGACATGTCATCGCATAGCCGAACTTAACCTGCAATGCATTGAAGTAGGGATCGGAGCAAAGCGCTTCTGTGAATTCATTGGTGTTGGCGCGCAGTTTTGGAAATCGAATTTTGAAGTCAATATACAGAGCCTTCTGCTCCGACGGGGAGAGATCTCTCTTTTCGCTGTAGAGTACGTTCTCGAGTATCTTTGTTCCCATCTCGACTAGGCTTCCATCCTCCGACTCGGCGGCAATCCTCAGATCCCTGAAAATCAGCTCTATGTGCTCCGTTCCGACACGCACCCGCACGCGTTCGGCATCCTTGCTGGCCCACAGCACACTAACCAAATCACCGTTGAGCAGCCCGGTCGAAGTGCTGTTCCGAATGACGAGCAGTGCGTCTTCTGCGATAGGCGGGGACATGCCGTCGTCACCATTGCGCCGAGCACGTATCGCTGCGTTGAGGTTCAGACAGGTCGCATTGGTGAAAGCGATGCAAATAGACTGGGGAAGGCGCGAGGTACTGTTCTCATCGACGAATCGGCTGGGTAAATCGGGTTCGAGGAGTTCTTGGATATCCGGCGGGGAGGGCTTGATATTCAGGCGGTTGTGGAAACCGGATGCTATTGTCCGCCTGATTGTGGTGGCTTCGCGAAGTATCGGGCTGTCCGATGTCTGGCGGACCACGTCGGTCAACTCATACTCCTTCGGTGTCAGGCCGTGGGCTTCGCACATGTAGGCCGCGTCGAGGGCTGGCGAAATGGACGAATCGACAGGTGGCAGCTGAGCTGGGTCACCGACCAGTATCAACTTGCTCTTCTGCGTGGAATCGTCAAGGCGGAGGTATGTGATCAGGTCAGCCAGAAGGCGGCCACTGCCGAAGCGGATGAATTCGCCTTCACTGTATTTGTCCGAAACCATGGAGGCCTCATCAATAAACACGACCACGTCGAGATTATCGGTAGCCACATCCTTGATCCGGAAGTAAAATTTGTAAGCGGCACTCGCGTCATCGTGTTCCACTAGATTTTTCAGATTGTAGATGGCCCGATGAATCGTGGATGCTTCTTGTTGCGTCTTTCTGTGCAACACGCGAGCCGCCCGCCCGGTTGGGGCGAGAAGCCATGCCGTCTTGTGATCATTGGCCAGAGCTTTGGCGAGATGCCCAAGCAGGAACGTCTTACCTGTCCCTGCATACCCCTTAAGGATGAAGCAGCGTTCCTCGCTATCGAAGAAGTGACGAAGCTGCGCGGCCGCTTCTGCTTGTTGTGGTGTCAATTGCATCGTAGCTCGACTCTCTATTACGGGACACGATTGCTGATCGCAAGCAAATCGCCAAAAAGCGGGACGCAGCCTCTCCGTCGCATCATGAGAGTACGCTCTCAGGAATTCATTAAGTTCTGATGCGAGCCGCGTCCATCCTAGCCACGCACACTGTGCTGCGTCAGAGCATTGCTGTCCAGAATCCATGAACATTTTCTGTAGACCGAGGCTGTAAACGAGAGGGACGGGGCGGGCCAATCTTCTGAGATGACTGAAACTCATGTCCGGAAGTGGGCGCAGACCATGAATCGCTTCAGATGGTCAAAGAAGACGATCTGTTATCATGGCCCTCTGCACGATGTGGACTGATACGAGCTCAACTGCTGGAACGAGACACATCCTGTGGGCAGAAGAAGCCCAACGCACGGGGATTACACGACATTCATGGCAACGTCTGGGAGTGGTGTCAGGACTGGCATGGGGAGGAGGATTACCTCGTAAGCCCATCAAGTGATCCACGTGGACCCGATTCGGGCTCCGCCCACGTGATTCGCGTCGGCAGTAGGGACGACGCCGACGACTGCCGAGTTGCCAATCGTGGCTACGCCTACTCGCTAATAGGCGTCTCATGCTCATTGATAGGAAATCGCTTTTTGGGAGGCATGAGCACTTGCCCCTTGAAACCCGCTGAAAGCGTCCTTTTAACGACACGGACAGTTGCATAGCGAGGGCGCGGGGTCAAGAGAGACGTCATGCCCCCCTCTGGCCGGTCCGGGGCACGCCCCGGACCGGCCAGAGGGGGGCGCTACGGTGGCTCTGCGGCAGAGATGGAGAGACCCATCCTGCCGCGAGCGTTCAGGAATTCGCGTTGGCCA
>CAUZPL010000184.1:0-6046 GCA_963581585.1 Planctomycetota bacterium | reverse complement strand
AGTCCGAGTTGGGCCATGGCCCAACTCGGACTCCTTCCTCCCTTCAATTAGCCATTCTCCCCTGGTACTCTGATGGTCTGGTGCTGAAAAGCAAATTCCTATCAGTAGTTTGAAAGCCTCGGCACATCCTACCCGGGTCGGGCATCGAATCCGATTGCTGACTCCGCCAGGGCACCCGCTGACAGGAGCGCCATATCCTGTCCATTCGACCGAGCAACTGGACCCCGAGGGGAAGTCCGGCGCCGCTCAGCTGAGCCGACACCGACAGCGCAGGCACTCGCGTGTGGGGAAGGGCCAAAGGTGTCAGGAACCGATAACAAATTTCAATTAACGGTTCCTGACACCTTTGTCCCTTCCCGAATTCAGTCCCCTGAACGCATCGTTGAAACTGCCGCGCACTCATCTTCAAGACACTCCTGCATCGACGACCTTAAACCGGGTATTTAATATTTATCAGGGTGTACCAGAAGCAGTGGTTGCGGTTTTCCACAGACCGGAATAAAAATGCTGTACGCGGAGATAATGTGGTTGATATCCGCCTTATCCAGGCCAAAACGCCTGTTACTTAATATTGTTATGCATCACGGGAACTCCATATGGCGTTGACTGAATCTGACGCGTTACGCGTTACGCGTTTACGCAAAGATGCTAAATATGCTCGACCCGGATCTCATTGAGCCGATCCTCGCGGACGACTTCACGTATGAGTCGCAAAACGTGCTTTCCGCGCTTGAGTCGAAGGAAGCGTTCTTAGATTACATTCGGCCGAAGCTCCAAACGATTCGCAACTCTGGCGCAACTGTCTTCGCGGAGATGGGCATGGTCTCTGCCTACGGCAAGCACCAACCATGTGCCGTGCTAGCGCAGAACGAGAAGGAGAACCTTGTGGGCCTTGTCCTAGCTCGCGTAAATGGTAGCAAGCTGATGCGGTTAGATCTGTGCATCGTGCCACCACCACAATCGGCGGAGCGCAGCGGGGACTATCCTTCATGACGCCGTCAAATGGCCCCTGGAATGACGAATTGCACCAAGGCTACGGCATGATAGGTATTTCAGACGCAATTGATGCATAACCAGACGCTGGACCGGAGCCGCCGATCCGGTGACAATCAAGTGGAACGCTGATTGGCGGCGGCCCGGTCAGCTTTGACGTTATGCGGCTGAAATCATCAACCAAGATTCCAATGGCATTTCGACATCCGCCAATCTGGATTTACATCGTCGCTACGCTCGGTATTTTCGTTGCGTTGTTTCTTCCACCTATAAAGGCGGCGGCTGAACGGATACCAGACGATGCTGGTTTCGTCACAACGCTGATCTACCTCGTTGGCGGATTTGCGGGCGGTTGCGTGGCATTGCTCATTATCACCGCGCTCATGGCTGTTCCGACTTGGCTATTTGACCGGTATTGGTCCCATCGAAGCAACACTGGAGCTAGGGACAACCCCGAATCAGAACTGTGAGACTACTTGGATACTGCTGGCATCATTCAAGGCCGGGGAAAACGAACACGGCGATCGATCATGCGGAAAAACTCAAGCACTTGTCGTATCCGGGGAAATGGGCAACTGAACGCCGCATAACAAATCGATGAACCGGAATAGAGGTGGTTTCGATTTGAAAACACCTCCAGTAAACCTCAAGGAGATCACATGGGTCAGTGGACAGTGACAACAATTCAGGGAGCCGCCTCGCCCTACAACACGGGCGCACTGTTTGGCAATAATGTCAAAGTGAGGTTCCGACTGAAGTACGAGTCAAGCAAATTCGGCAGGTACAAAGAAACACCGAATCTTGAGTGGAACGAGCAGATCTTTATGATCGAGCACGACCAGAATTCGTGGTGGGAATTCGAAACGAACATGTACGATCATAATCCGCTCAGCAAGACGCTCGAAGTCTGGGCCAAACGATATGTACGGGCCTTCGATCGCGCGCATGGACGTGAAACGGAGCCTAACGTCAAAGGCAATTCCCTGCTGATGACTAGAACGGGGGGCACTGTCCCGGCTAACGCACTCGGGAACGCGACCAGCGGACCGGAGAAGGCAGATGCCGTTCGGAATTATCTCAAACGGAACGGCGGAATCCTGCAGTTGGATATCCACGATATCCCGTCCATTAACAGGCCAACTGGAACTACAGACAAAGAGCGACTGCTCATCTTTAACTGTGGGGTCGCCGGTGGGGGCCCACGCTTTCGCGGGTCTCAGTACCTGCACGTAACGGCTGGTACACCTCCAGCGAACTGGACCAGATCCTGGACAACAGGTCAGAACGGACACTTCGAATTCTTGAGAACGTTGCGCAACAACCGCGGCATTCGCAAAACGGGGCCCCCCGCGGCGGTTTCCTTGACCAGAACCCCAGTCTTCTTCGCCGGCGAGTGCAAATGAGCTTACAACATCTTTGGGAGATCAAGATTGATGGCCCCAAGATTGTCGGCATTGGGGCAATGAAACTCGCGCAGCAATGCCAGCAAAACCGGCAAGTGGAAAGGAGTCCGAGTTGGGCCATGGCCCAACTCGGACTCCTTCCCCCCTTCAATTAGCCATTCTCCCCTGGTACTCTGATGGTCTGGTGCTGAAAAGCAAATTCCTATCAGTAACAGGAAAAGCTCCGCTCCGACCAATACCAGAAAATGGGGCTGGACCCGTATCTGGAACTAACGGAATAGACCGGACCGCCCATCGATGGAGGGCAGACATTCCTGTCTGCCATTTTTCAACGGGAACGACTGACCAAGCGAGATGCGTTCGCCATGCTGAATAAATTCACAGTCGCCATGCTTTCTGGTTTACTCACTGGCGTTTTAACGTTTGTTCTTGCCCTGTTGATGTGGGCGCTGACAATTGGCGACGCCGGAATTGGCGGCTTCTTTGTTTGGATCGGCGCCGGCGTCGCTGCGATACCTGTGGGCTTCATTCTCCCATTTTACGGGATAACGAAACCATACTACGGGATAAAGCGATCTGCATTGTCAGCGGGGTACTTCTTGGAGTGATCGTACTCCGTGAATTGGTGTTTTAGTGCCGTAGCGACTGCAATGATTTCTGCAGGACAGAGTGTTTCGATCCCTGAAGTCCGGCTTGTCCGACATGCCAACTCACTCTCGATGGACGTACCTCATGCATCGCGCGATCCAAAGAACATTCACTCTTGTCGTCGAATTGAATCGTCACGGGAGAGAGCGACGGCGAGTGCGCGTCGCCGCCGACATTGCCAGCCAAAATATCTTTGTAGATCGCATACTTGGGGAACACCATCACGAGATATAAAAGACGCCTGAATTCGATTTGATGTTCGAGTAATAAACGGCCGTTCGGCATCTTCTGCCGGACGGTCGTTTTATCTGCGCACGCGGTTATCCGGGACTTGCAACGGCGGGCAGTTCGCTTTCGCTCACATCCAGTTAGTCACTTTTAACACGTCCTTTCTGCTCACCAGCCACAACTCGAACTCTCGCTTGCCGGGAAAGTTCAGCAGCATCACACCGAACAGAATTGTAAACTGGTGCGAAAATACTACGGCCACACGATGGCCCATGAATTTGGACCACTGGTGACCACCCCCCCATTTATGTTCCAGGTTGAGTGAGAGAATCAGGGTTGGTAAATCGGCTGTGTTCTGGAGGCGAAGGCGTAGCCGAAGATGTCTGTTTTCCTGTCGCACATCGGCAAGTCGTGTTCACCATCTTGCGTTTCTGCGACGCCAAAGACGAAGCCTGAAGGGATATCTGCACTCCAAGAAACTTCACCCCAGACAACAAATGCCCTTGAATTACTTTCTCGTCGATCTTCTTCGAAGGTGATTTCCTGACCGATTCTGGTAACATCCCTCGCCGACATCGTGTTCCTGCAGCCGCCGAATTGCCGCAGTTGGCGTTGGGTCTGGTTCATGGCCGCAGATTGAATCGGAGTTCATCAAGCTTTAGCATTTTAATCATTGGTATTCTGTCCCGTTGTTGTCGTCAACTGAGCGAGTATGGGGGCCGTCGAGGACGCCTTTGCCAACCTGCTCTACGATCCCCCCGCTTCCTCGGCGTCGACGTTTAGGAGGAAATAGAGATGGCACAGACACGGAGAGTCAATCGCACCAAGCAGGCCCTCCTCGGCGGTGAAAGCGTCATGGTCGCCGAGATAAACCGCATCCCTTCGCCCCTGGTAGTGGAGGCGGTGGCCCTGGCCGGCTTCGAGAGCTGCTGGATCGACATGGAGCATTCGCACATCGGCCTGGACGATCTGTCCAACATGATCCTGGCAGCCCGCGCCCACGACATTGACGTGGTCGTCCGCATTCCCCACGGCCCCTACAACCAGGTGATCAAGACCCTGGAGCTGGGCGCCAACGGCCTGGTCTGGCCGCACTGCAAGAGCGCCGACGAAGCCCGCAACCTGGTGCACATGGCCAAGTATCGGCCGCTGGGACTGCGCGGCATGGGCGGCGGCCGCGACTGGAACTTCGGCAACGACGTCCTCGCCGAATACATCGAGTGGGCGAACGCGGAGACGCTCCTGGGCGTGATGATCGAGGATGCCGAGGGCGTCGAAGCCGTCGAGGAAATCGCCGCAGTCGAGGGCCTCGACCTGCTGTTCGTGGGACCGGGCGACCTGTCGCACAGCTACGGGGTGGAACGGGAGGCCGGCAGCTACACTCACCCCCGCATCCTCGAATCGTTCGAGCGGGTTGGCGCCGCCTGCGCCGCCAACGGCAAGGGAATGGGCACGGCCATCGGTCCCGGGGACGGCATGCGCGAGGTGGTGGCCCGCGGCACCCGCTGGCTCAACTGTGCCACCGACATGGGCATGCTGATCGACGGCTATGCCGCGAACCTGGCGGCCGCCAGTGAGATCGCCAGTACCGGCGGCAACTAAGTGGTCTCGATCAGAAATTCGTATAGGGTGATTTGGCCTGATTTTGGATACTCCGCGTTTTGAAACGACTTTCAACTTGCGGAGGGAATCGCATGTCGGGGCCGTTGTCTCATTTTCAGCCGGAGTTTCCGGGTGAGTTCGTGGATCGTGCCAGGGAGATTGTTCGCTGTCAGACGGCCGAAAAGCGGCTCTGGCAGCGGGCCAGACTGGTGTTGCTGCTCGATGAGAATCCACAACGAAATCATGTGGACGTCGGACGCGAAGTCGGCCTGTCCGACCAGGCCGTGCGGAAGTGGAGGAAACGCTGGTGTCAGGGTGAGTTCTCCCTCGAAGACAAACCGCGGCCGGGTCGGCCAGCGGTCTTTTCTCCCGGCAGACATTGCCGAGGTCGAAGTCGAGCGGATCACTGGGCTGAATTCAAAGGCGGCTCGGACATTTTGTCATGCGGTCGGCGGCATGCGGTGTGGCAGTTTGTGGCAGCTGCCGGTCGACAGAATGCCGTGGAGTTATCACCTATCTCGGGGTGCCAATTCCGACCGATTCGTCCCGATTCCGGCCGATAATTTCGATTCAGAATTAGTACGTGACGGCAGCGATGACGGTGATATTCTTACGGGCATGATACCGCTGTTGACTGAACGACAGCTTTTTGCCACAGCGTTGGCATTTCATTGCTCTTCACCTTTCTGCCACGAACAACTGATTGAACGGGCCACGGCGTTGTTTGACAACTGCCAACCGACCAGGACAATTACGGGAAGACGGCGAGCCGGAAGCGCTAACTTCCGACCCGCCTAACTGCCCGAACCTTGTATGAGAAGGATCGAGAGCTGTGAGCAGCTTACTGAAATGCGATGCGCATTTCATCGCTCGGCACGCCTGCCGACTCTTCCGCCCAGGTTTCGATTCAGCGATGACGCTGCGCGAAGTAGCGATCATGCAGAATGAAAATCTTAGCGCCGGTTTGCGCTAAAGGTTTTTGGCCCAGTAATCTCAAACACTCGCCAGGGACGGCACATCGAAAGGCTGACTCATCATGGCAAAGCGAGCAAATGGCGAAGGCACAATCAGCAAGAGGAAGGACGGATTATGGCGAGGCCGTGTCACAGTTGAGAGAAAGCGAAGAGACGTCTACGCAAAAACTCAGGCGGAATGCCGCGAGAAAATCGAAC
>CAUZPL010000183.1:0-6143 GCA_963581585.1 Planctomycetota bacterium | reverse complement strand
CCCTTCCTTGTCCTCATCCGCCGAGTACAGATCGGGGTTGGACTTCTTGACCAATCGCCTCCAGGTCCGGGACACCCTGTCGAGGCCGGTACCGTACGGAAGCTCAAGAATAGCATAGTAATGGGGAGCTAGGTGAGAGATCTGATATGGGAGGCCTCTCCTCAGAAAAAACGAGTTTTCTGTTGAGCCGCCACGCGGCCTCGGCACCCCACCTCCCGGAGGCAGGGGTCGCCAGCTCTCAGGCCAGCAGCAAGCGCCTCGGGCACGTTACCGGCCTGCAAGGCACACCACATGTCTGCCTCGTCTCCATGCCCGGACAGGTAATCGGCATCGCTATACCACTTTGCTGTCGCCCGAACCCATCGTCGCCGACGTACAGGACAGTCACGGCTGGTCGAGCAGAGTCTTGATGATGACACGCAGGCGTTACGCCCTGGCGATGTACCCTCCGTCGAGGCCAGCATAGAAACAGTGGCCATCTTACGAGACGCAATCAACAGCGCGTTGGCCATGCTCCCCGATGAGCTAAGGGTCGCGATCATCCTTCGCGATGTTGAAGGTCTCGACTACAAGGAGATCGCTCGGGTGACCAGCTCACCGATTGGCACGGTCGAGTCCAGAATCATCCTCGCTCGGCGAGCGCTGCGACCGCTGTTGCGGCCACTCGTGAGCGGGGCGAGTGAGAGAGAGGTAGATGATGACATGCGAACAAGTTGAATCGCTGCTGGCGCGGGCGGGCGACGGTACGCTCGATAGAGCACGTCAAGAGCAGCTCGACACGCGCGTCGTAACATGTGCCACGCGTCGTGACACACTTGAGTGCCAGACTGAGATGTGGGAGTTCCTGTCCCGCCGTCCGTCTGCACCGGTGCCACTTGGGTTCTCGACGCACGTGATGGCCAGCCTTGAATCGGACCCTGCGAGCGACGAGTCTTTGTGGATGGACGTCCTGGGCTGGCGCGCGGAGACCTTCAGATTCACGCCGTTAGCGGCCACACTTCTCATTATGGCGTTTCTGGGCCTCAGACGGGGCGCCAACCCCGAACCGGTCGGCGCGATCGACTTTTCCTCGTTAGTCGTGGCATGGGTCGTCTCAGAGAGCGAGACCGCTCTCGACGGATGACGAAACGGATGCATTCTTACGTGACATCCTCCGAACATTCGACACAGCGGCGGTGAGGTGAATATGAATAACCTGCAACGCAACTCTCAATCAGTCTGTTTGTATTGGTCGTGTTTCTCATCGGGCTAGGAGCCGGCACCGTGGGAACGAATTGGTTAAATAGTGGACCGCCCATAGGTCGCAGATTGGGGCCCGGTGGACCTGGTGGCCCAGGCCGCCCGAATCCATCGATCCCATTCGTTAATGAGCGACTGGTGGAGCGGCTGTCGAGTTCCTTCGACCTCACTGACGACCAAAACGACAGACTTGAGACCTTGCTCGACAGCCAGCAGGAGAACTTCCGTGAGATGAGGAGAGAGATGCGCGAACGCTTCGCTCACGCACGCGACGAGCTTCATGCAGCGCTCTCAGAAATTCTGACAGTCGAGCAGATGCAGCGGTTTGAGGCTGAGTTCGTGCGAATGGGCAACCCGCCGTCTCCGCGTGGGCCACGGCCGCCTCGACGGTGATTTCTTCGCAGCGTCGTCCCGCTCAGACGGAGAACTACGCTGTTTCGTGGCGTACAGAAGTGCGATTTCCCTTACTGAGATCGTCACAGGGTCTCGACTGTTCCTCTCCGATTCTGGCGCTCAAGACTGGTCCGGCTCAGCGACAGAAACGCCCAGATTCCGGACGCCAGCGCAGCCACGGACAGCAACCCACACAGGCCGCCCCAGAACCAATACGGTAACCACAGCGCCGCCGCCATGTTCGCGACATCCGACGGATGGCGACCGGTGCTGATAGTGGCCACGTCCGTGAAGAGATAATCCGCCCGCGAGAACACGCTTAACGCGAGCTGCACCCCGAGGAACGCCACCACCGCTTGCGCGACCTGGCCGGTCCCGCGCCACGCAGTGGCGCCACAGCCGGCGGCCACCAATCCCACGAAGCCCCAACCGAAAATGTTGCGCACCACCGCGACCAGGGCAACCGCGCTGAGTACCGCGAACATGCCCAGGCCCACGCGGGCCAGTGTCGGTCGGGAGGCCAGCGTGAGGAGGGCCGCACCACCGACGGCCGGTCCTACCAACCCGGCCCCGGCCACGAACGCAACACCGACCTGACCGCGGCCGGTCGAGATGCTCGCCAGTCCCGAACCATCGACGTGAATCACCAGCGAGTCAAACTGTCCGCCGATCAGGATCGCAGCCAGGCCATGGGCGCCTTCGTGGACGTAGGTCGATAGGAGCACCAACGGATAGGCGACGTACCAACCGTACGGAAGGGTGTAAAGTGCCCCGGTGACCATCACTGCCCCCAGCAGGAACCAGCGGGCTCTATTAGCATCGCGTGGCGCGAACGATTCACCCAACTGACCGGCACCGTTTGACATCCTGATCTTATGTTAGCCGACCACTGACCTGTAGCTCTACCGATTGTTAGCCGACCCTGTCGATGTAGACGCCGATTCTACCGCTGACTGGTGGGCCGTTCAACGGGGACAGGGGTTAGTCACGCGGGTGCGCTTCGTCACCATTCGCGCGCGAGGCGGTGGGCTTCGGCGAGAGCGTCAGGAGTCAGCAGAACTGCAACTCTGTCTTCAGTTTAACGCGATTACAGGAGAGATGCGACGCTATGACATCCACATTCTCACGCAACTCGCCATGCCTTAAAGCCTCCACCGGTTGATGACCGGTGGGAGTGACCAGCGGGGACCGGTGAGGAACGTGTTCATACAGATGTTTGCACTCAGGATTGCATCCGCCCGCGGGCAGCAACGTCTCACTTTAACTTAACCGGTGCCGGTCTAGGAATCACTACCCAAACACTGGACGTCCATGAATGCAGAGCCGCAGGGAAAACAGTACTAAACAACCTAATCAGCCTAAACCTAAGGACTCTAACGCCACCTGACACCCCTTCCAGTTCCGCATCACTCAACTCAGCGCCCGCCTGCACATTCGCCATCGAAAACTCGCAACCGTGTGCGGCGCCCAAGGCGACCAAGGCATCTCCGGTGATTTCCGCACCGATCTTCGCCTGCAGTTCCTGACTGTCGGCCACCTGTTTCATGAAGTGTTCAAGATTTTCTTTACTCATGGTCTCTCACCTCCGATGCGTCCACTTCGGCTACTCGAGGCGCCCTATTTACTGCCCGCAAGGTGGTCGAGCACAATCTTGTTCCAGATCTCCGGCCGCTCGAAATAAGGTGAGTGAGCCGCAGTCTTGATCTCATGCAAGGTGCTGTTGGGCAAAGCTTTGTGCAGTTGCTGCATCACGCTCGGCGGAAAAATGGGATCGTAGGTGCCAGTGATGATCAAAATCGGCAGGTCGAGGGCTGCAGCTTGCTCGAGCTTTTTGTCGCTGTCGCTACTGTGCAGTTTCAGCCAAGAACCCTCAACGCCATCACCTTCACGATACAATGTGACCCTGCTCGGAGCCAGCCGCTGGATTTGACGAAACTGGAAAGTACGTTCCGGATCGGCGATGTCCGCGTTGGCTGGTCGGCCAGCCGCGGCGGCGCGTGCAACGTTTTTGCCATACGATTCCAGTATATCGTCATCGATGGTCGCTAACCCCCCGTAGGTATTGGCCAACGTTAGCGACAGCGTTCGTTGTGGATAAGCGATGGCAAAATCGGCCGCTGCCCAGCCACCCATGGATTGGCCAACGAGATGGGCTTTTTCAATACCCAAGAGATCCAACAGCGCCTTCAGGTCCGCCACCGCAGTGGTGGGATTGCCACCCTGCCCGGATTCGTTGGTCGATCTACCCCAGCCCCGCTGGTCCCATGTAATGACGCGATATTTTGTCGCCAGGACCGGTGTTTGATACATCCAAATTCCAGTGTTGCCACCTGCACCGTGGCTCAAGACCACTCTGGTGTGCCGGGACCCGGACTGTTTGCCCGTCGCCCTCAATCCATCGTCGTTCCTCTGCCCAACGATGAGGAATACACGTGGCTGGTGGGTCTTAACAGGGATGGAAAGCAGGACATCTTGATGCATCACCCGGTCACTTTGCGGGATGTTCACGGAGCTCCGACTGAACAGACGGGTACGGAGCCACATCGAGTGACGATATTGATAGCCCATTAGAGTGGCTCCGGAACGACCGAAAAAGGGGACAATGTCGAAGTAGCACCTGCCGGCTTCAAAAATTTGGAGAGAACGTAGCGCACCAGAATTGAAGGTTTCGTATGTCGATAGGGGGATAGTCATCATGTTGGCAGAGTATTCTGGACGCGCGGTTGTTAGCACCGGAAGGTGGCTATGCATTGTTTTGTGTCTTGCCTTCACTTCCTGTCATTACAGTTATCTCGTTGAGACGCCAGGCGGACAGTTTCAGGAAAATCGTGGTCAGTTTGAGAAAATGCTCGAATTGGCCGAGCAGGGGAATTCCGACGCGATGTATTTTCTCGGATTGATGTACGCCATTGGCGATGGCACGCCGCAAGATGATGTTAGGGCTTACACGTGGTTCAATCGTGCTGCCTCTCGATTGGCGGATGGACGCCGGGAGGATGCGGTGGTTCGGCGTGAAGCCATAGCGAAGCGACTCACTGTTGACCAACGCGCCAAAGCTCGGCGGTTTGATGAACAGTGGCTTCGCGATACGGGCTTTGTCGAAGAGAGATAGGGCCATCCTTACTAAACTGAACGGCAACTGCTATCTGTTCTTTAGCGAGTCGTCGCGTGCTAGAAAAACACTTTAGATGCACTACAAGCGATAACTGGAGGTACGCTTGAAAGCTGGCGATAAATGGGTAGACCGTTTGGCAGAAGACGAGTACGTGTTCACGACCTACAAGCTCACGCATAGGAGGCCAGGCCGGTGGCGGATTGGCTCCCGAGCGGGAACGTCAGGGTACCGTCTTTTTGCGTAGCTGCCGCCATCGATGACATTACATGGTTGCCTCTCAATGGTCCGCGGAGCCTGTCTCACGCGGGTGCGCGGCGTTGGCTACTTGGGAGTTGCGGCCAGACCAGTTCCAATCAAAACACCGAAGGAGATGCCAAGAAGGATGTTGTCGAGCGCAAGGCCAAGACCCACGCCCATGGCAACACCCGCGGCGACGGCAGATTGACGTTTTTGGCGATCAGTCAAGTCGGTTCTCGGATTCCATCCTCCACCCACCACAACACTGCAAATGTAGACCCTGATTATACTTACCGCAGGCTGACAATGAGCGGCACAGCGGGCGGTTCCATGAAGGTGGCGTGGCTGCGTTGTTTCGTCAAGACCCCAAATCATCAACGCCGCTATTAATCACTCCTGACCAGCGTGAGGACTCGTCACGGTGTTACCCATGTGTTACCCAAAAGAAAAAGGCCCAACCGACAGAGTCAATTGAGCCCTATTGTTATTGGTTGGGATGACTGGATTTGAACCAGCGCCCCCCTGACCCCCAGTTTTGTGCAATCGGTAGTCACCGATGGTCAGGCGTTGTCTTTACTGACAAAAAGTGTCCTGCGTGGTCACGCGTATGCACGATGTTCGCGAACGCTGGCACAAAACTGGCACATAGTGCCGCATCGCGTTGTCGCCTACCGCTGGTTGGCGCTAACTGCTGACCCTTATGCCGGATCACGCTAGACTATGCCTGTGGGAGGATGCAATGAACAGAAAGCATACGTTAACGCTCGGCGCTGTCGGGCTCTCAATCGCTCTTGCAGCGCCGTCGGCGTTCGGCCAGCAGGCGGCCCCAGGCAACATGAACATCCTGATTGTTTGCGGGGACGAAAACGGCACCTACGCCAAATGCACAAGCCTTGACGACCGCTCGCTCGAGCTCCATCTGCGTCTCGACTTGGGACACCACGTGGCCATGATGCCTGATGACACCGAGGAGGCCGAAATGCAGGCGGCGGCCGACGCGGTGGACTTGATAATCGTCCCCGAGTCGGTGACCTCTACCGGGGTCGGCACGAAACTCACTGCAACGTCGACGCCGATCATCAACATGGAGGCGTTCCTGCAGGATGAGTTTCAATTCGTGGACCCGGACAGTCAGAGTGTCGATCCCGGCTCGCCAGAG
>CAUZPL010000182.1:0-6150 GCA_963581585.1 Planctomycetota bacterium | reverse complement strand
CGGCTGACATGGGGCGACGTCCTGTGGAACGCAGGAAAGCTGCGAGTGCACTCCAGCAAAACTGCTCACGTGGACGGCTGCGAAGTTCGCTACGTCCCGCTGCGAGACATTCGACCATACCTCGAAGATGCGTTTCAGGCCGCGCTGCCGACCGGAAAACGTAGCCTGCCGGCCGATGCTCCAATCATCACACGGTTTTCAGCCAGCAATTCGAATCTCGACAAGCCGTTCAGAGCGATTGTGGAAGCTTCCGAACTGACTCCGTGGCCGAAACTGTTCCAGAACCTGCGGGCCAGCTGCGAAACGCAGTGGCTGAAAGACGGTGAGCGGGCGGATCTGGTCGCAAACTGGATGGGTCACAGTGTGACTGTGCAGAGGAAAAACTACGTCCAGCACACTGACGATGACGTGGAAGCATTCAACTCGAAACCGGCGTTCAATGGTGGCAACCTATGTGGCAACCAAGCCACGCGAAACGGCCCGAAACGGCCAAAAGTGGCAACCTATGTGGCAACTGCCGATGGCAGCAAAAACACTGTTCACCAGCGTTTTTCCACGTCAAACGCTGGTGCAACGACTAACCCGGCCAGGACTTGAACCTGAACTAACAGAATCAAAATCTGTTGTGCTACCAATTACACTACCGGGTTTGATGGTTCCGGAAACCGTCCATCCATCGCTCATGGGGACGCCCTGAGCGAGACGAATCAGTCATTTCTCAGTTTCAGCCCCATCTCTGCGAGCTTAGCACGGATTTCGTTCAAAGATGTGACTCCGAAATTACGACTTGACAGCAACTCGTCCGGAGTTCGCTGCAGAATCTGGCCAATGGTCTGAATCGCCAGTCGAGTCATACATTTGCGGGAACGGACTGACAGATTCAGATCGCTGATCGGCCGACTCATCATTACCTGTTCTTCCGGCGTCAGATTCGTGTCTGCGAAGCTAGTCCGGGAGTGAATCTTGTGCAGGTGCAGCCCAATATGTAGTCCGTGAGCAGCCAGCAGCTCTCGAATCTCCGTCAATGATGTTTCACCAAAATTCTTGCCCGCCAGTAGTTCCTGCTCGCTGATTTCTGTCAGATCGCCCAGGGAATTGATATTCATCGCTGCCAGGCAATTGCGACTTCGGACCGAAAGCTCAAAATCGGTAACAGGCCGACCCAGAAGCTGTTTCATGCGAGCTTCCTGACGCGCCTGCTCCTCATTCACATGCATGTTGTGCGTGGCTTTAATATCTCTCAGATACAACAATGCTCGCTCATTGTTCGGATCAAAGTCCAGTACGCGCTGAAAACAGAATGCCGCTGTCTGATAACGTTCGTGGTCCTCGTACAGGAGACCCAGGTTGAGCAAGGCACCGACGAAGTATGGCGGTCTGGACAGACTGCGCTCGTAAAGCTTGATGGATTCTTTGTCGTTCCCGCGGAGTGAGTTTTCCGCAGCCAGCCAGAACAGCGCTCGGGCGTGATGGCCGTCCATGTCGACAGCCCGTTCGAAGTATTCCACGGCTGTCAGCGCGTCGCCCCGATCGGCCCAAATGCAGCCCATCTGAAACGAGTACTCAGCACGGCTGGCAGCCGAAGCCGCCACGCTTCGCAGCATTCCTTCGGCATCATCGATTAGCCCCTGAGCCCGCAGGCAACCAGCCTGTCGCAGAGTCGCATCGATTTGATCGTAGCCGGCTTTGCCGGCATCTTCGTACCGCTGTGCGGCCTCTTCGTGTCGCTCCAGGGAAGACAGAGAATGAGCATGGTAACATATCGCCATCCCATCCTGTTTGACTCCACTCAGGAAACGATTGGCATCTTTGTGCTGTGCGAGCATGAATGAGGTAACACCAAGTCGCGCCAGCAGATCCTCGCCGGCAGAGTCATCGACCTCGCGGCTGACTTCTGTCAGCGCCTGTCGGACGTCAGAAATCTGAGGACCCGCGACAGCAGTCTCCAGCTGCTCAACGAATTCCGGAGTCAGCTCCCCCCTGCTCTTAAGAATCTCAGCGAAATTCAATGAATTGACCACAGACACGGGTGTCAGCTCCTTTCCAATACTCCGCCCCAGCCGGGTGACAATTTGCCGGCATCTGCCAACTGACCAACGATTAGCCGTTCGGTGCGATGCTGCCGGGACGTTCAAAAGCGAGCAATTTACCTTCGTTCACCCCTTGACACAAACCACCCTGAAGGATTCCTCCACGTACCACGACCGCTGCTCACCACATGCCGCTGCAAGACTTTTGGGCAATCCGGCAGCTGAGGACTTCAGCTGTGAAATACCTGCTCCCGGTGAGCGCAGAAAAAAACACCGAACACGCAGGACGAGTTTCGGTGTTTTGAATTGGATGCAATGTTTCCAGTCTATTGTTTCTTGAAAGAGTTCTGTGCATCCGGATATGGGCAAATGATCCATCCTGCCGGAGCTGTCTCGACGGCATCGTTTTAGAACGTTGGAACTGGCTCAACATACGCCGTCGTCGTTCCCGGTGCGTACGCTGTTTGGTAGCCTGGAACAAATGCTGTTGGATAACCGGGCGCCGAAGCACCACAAGCTCCACCAGGGGAACCTCCACCGTACGGATACCCAGCTCCGTAGCTACCAAAGCCACCGCCGCAGAGGCCCGGAAACATGCAGCAGCCGGTCATTGAGCACATCAGCAACACACCGGAACAAAACAGAACGAGACGGTTCATCAGAGTGCCTCCATGCTGCCACCGTGGATGTTCAGCAACCAGGCTGACAACGAGAACTGAGAGTTGAATGAATTGACGTAGAACACCGGGAAGGATGAGAATCATCCGAGAAACACTCAAGGCCCGGTCTCGTTTACGCAGCCAACATCATTCGTGAGGAGAGAGATTGTGAAAGGAGATCGATGACGTGATACATCAAACGTCTGGAAATTACGAGAACCAGTAAAATAGGTCAATACCTCTTTCCTAAACGCAAAGATGAGCAGAACTACAAGTGAATGTGCGATTTATGCCACCGGACAGAAGAGAAACTGAGCAGTTATTCTAAAGTTACTGACGCTGGATTGATTCCGGAGTTCGGGCTTTTCCAACGCTGAGCTGATTCAATTCGTCAGCCCCCGAATGGTCAGCCGTTTGCCGCCGGTAATCCACCATGATCTCTGATATTTTGCGTCAGCATCATATCCTCACACTTTTACCGTTTGAATTTCTCTGAACAGCATCACTCCCGATGGCCTACTGGTTTTTCGCCATATTGCTCACCCTGCTGAATGGAGTCAGTGTTGCACTAAACCTATTGATGCTGCCAGGCAACTGGATCATGGTTGCTTCACTGTGCATTTTTCTGTTGATCACAAGAAACCCGGATACAGGTCCTGACTGGGTCACCGTGTTGATTGTTGCCACTCTGGCGGCTGTCGGGGAAATCATCGAGCTGTTTGCTGGTTCTGCCAAAGCGGCTAGGGCCGGGGCCACACGCCGATCAATCCTGATGTCGCTGGTGGCTTCCTTCGTGCTGAGCATCGCAGGAACATTTGTGGTACCCATTCCCGTCGTGGGGACGGCTCTGGGAGCGATCGGCGGAGCAGCTGTGGGTGCATTCGCCGGAGCATGGATTGGCGAGACGTGGGCTGGCTCAAAACCCGATCAACGGGTCCGGATTAGTCAGGCAGCCATGAGTGGCCGGCTGCTGGGAATGACTATTAAGCTGGCGATCGGAGCAGCAATCTTCGTGACTCAGCTGGTGAGCCTCTGTTCGTAAACTCAGGCGAGGACTGCCATGGCAACTTCGTAGAACAGGACCACTCCCAAAACGTCGACAATCGCTGCGATCAGTGGATTTGACATGATCGCCGGATCCATTCCCAGACGCCGGAACAGGATTGGCAATAACGTGCCCGCCGATGTCCCGATAAGGACGATCAACAGCACAGTCACTCCCACCACGAGAGAGCGTGAGAACCCAAGACCAAATCCAACAAATACTGCCAACGCGTCCATCAGTCCCAGGGTGGTACCCAGAACCAGACCAATCATCAGCTCCCGCAGAATCAATTGCCGGTCAACACGGAATTCCGTCCCTGGCACGGCGGCATCCGGCGGCTGCAGCGCAAACATACGGATAAAAAGTGTGGCTGACTGTGACCCAGCATTTCCGCCACTGGCCATCACCAGTGGCAGGAACAGTATTATCAGCTTTGTGGAAAGATCCGCTGGTACACTTTCGGCGCGCCCGCCATCCCCGGACGTTGCACTTCCGTAAAGGTTCAGCATCTCAGCTGTGAGAATCGCCACAAATGACAACAGTAGCAGCCAGATACCTCTCTTCCAAAGAATCGTCAGGAATGGAGCATCTTCGTAGTCGTCCCGAAGAGGCTCCACGGCACTCTGGCGATAGGCATCCTCCGTCGCTTCTTCCTGCACGACGTCGATCGCATCATCGTGCGTGACGATCCCCACCAATCGTTCGTCATCGTCAACAATGGGCATCGCGATGAAGTTGTAGCGAGCCAGTTCCTGGGCCACATCTTCACGATCTTCACCGACGTTCATCCGTATGACATCCGACTCCATAATGCTTGCGACCTGCTCGTCTTCACGTGCTAGAATCAGCTCCCGCAGAGAGACCAGTCCCTTCAATCGCCGGTTGTCACTGAGGATATAAATGTAGTAAATCGTTTCACTGTCCGGAGCCTGCCGTCTAAGCCGCTGCAGAGCCTCTCCGACCGTGACACCGACCGGAAGGGAGGCGTACTCCGTCGTCATAATGGCTCCGGCTGTATTTTCGTCGTATGACAACAGCCTTCGAATGTCGTTGCGTTCTGCCTGTGCGATCAGCCGAAGAATCTCTTCAACGCGTTCCCCGGACATACGTGACAGCAGGTCGACGCGGTCGTCCGGTGACATTTCTTCCAGCAGTTCTGACAATCTTCGCTGGTCCAGCTGCCTGACGAGTTCTTCCTGCCGACGCAGCGCAATGTACTCGAATATTTCAACACGGTTACTCAGTGCGGCATTGTCGAGCACCGCCCAGACTTCATTGTTGTGCAGGTCTTCAAGGATGGATGCTGTAACCGCGGGATGGGTCACTTCGATGACCGCCGACATCCCGGGTTTGTCGCGATCCCGGACCATCTGCCGAATGTCGGGCTGGATAAGTGATTTGAAATAATCGACCATTGCGGCCTTCTCCGAACAGTCACGCTTTTGTGGCTCAAGTCACCATACTGACCTCTGCCATGACGTCAGTTACCCGACGGACTACGGAACAGTCAACTGTGTCAGGGATCGAAGCTGCATGCTCCGGCCCGGTGGCACGAATGGTCCCGCGCGGTTGTTCCCACAAAGCGAAATCCCTGCCGACTTCAGACTCAGCAGGGATTGACTCCGAACCCAGGTTTCGGCGGCAGAGGTCGGTAAACTGTCGCCTCCTCCTGCCGCGAAGCACGATTCCGTCTGAATCAACGTTTGGAGAACTGAAAGCTTCGGCGAGCTTTCCGCAGACCGTACTTCTTACGTTCGACCATACGGCCGTCTCGCGTCAGATATCCGGCTTCAGCCAGCCGATGGTGCAGAGCAGGATCCACAACTTCCAGTGCGCGTGAAACGCCCAGAACGATGGCTCCGGTCTGTCCAGTGGTGCCCCCACCATTGACTCGAATGGAAACGTCGATTTTTCCCAGTTTTTCCGCCAGCTTCAGCGGCGCCCGAACCATTTCACGATCGCGTTCGACACCAAAATATGTCTCCAGGGAACGGCCGTTGATCAGGAACTGACCGGAGCCAGATTTGATACGAACACGTGCCACGGCCGTCTTGCGGCGACCCGTGCCCATGGCCACGCCAAATCGATCGATCTTGCCGCGGAGAACCGGGACATAGTCCTGATCCACAGACGTGTCCGCAATGTCTCCCGCTCCGAGTGTAATTCCCGGAAAATCCGGCCCCGATTCCGGAGCAGCCGTTGCCGGTTCTTCCAGTATTTGTTCCTCGATGGGTGGCTCTGTTGCAGCAGAGGACTCGGCAGCCAAGTCACCCGGAACGACACCGGTGCCTTCGATCGGGGTGGCGTCTTCGATCGGGGTGGCGTCTTCGATCGGGGTGGCGTCTTCGATCGGGGTGGCGTCTTCGATCGGGGTGGCGTCTTCGATCGGGGTGGCGTCTTCGATCGGGGTGGCGTC
>CAUZPL010000181.1:0-6160 GCA_963581585.1 Planctomycetota bacterium | reverse complement strand
GGAAATGAACACTTTGCCTGGGACAGCTATCGACGGTTGATCCAGATGTATGGCGACGTGGTTCTGGATCTCAAGCCCGAGTCAAAAAATAATCCAGACCACTTCGAGGAAATCCTCGAAAAAGCGCGGGATGCTGTTGGTGCTGAACACGAAAAGGACCTCAGCGTTGAATCGCTGAAGCGGATCGTGACAGACTTCAAAAATGTCATTAAATCCAAAGCTGGAATCGACTTTCCCGAAGATCCGATGGAACAGCTATGGGGCTGTGTTGGAGCAGTCTTCGGCAGCTGGATGAATGACCGAGCGATGGTCTACCGGCGTCAGTATGGAATTCCGCACAATTGGGGTACAGCCACCAATGTGCAGGCAATGGTGTTCGGAAACCTCGGTGACGATTGCGCGACCGGTGTTGGTCTGACTCGCAACTGTTCCGACGGAACTCCTGGTTTTTGCGGTGACTATCTGATCAATGCTCAGGGTGAAGACGTCGTTGCGGGAACACGGACTCCAAAACGTGTGGAAGAAACACTGAGCCGTGACAAACCTGAAGCCTTTGACCAGCTGACAAATATCGGCAAAGCCCTCGAACAGCACTATAAGGACGTTCAGGACATTGAGTTCACGGTAGAACGAGGGAAAGTCTGGATGCTGCAGACCCGTAACGCAAAACGAACTGGATTTGCAGCGGTTCGCATTGCTGTCGATCTCGTTAATGAAGGTCTTATCGACGCTCGCACAGCGCTGGAAAAACGGCGAATTCCCGCAGATGACCTCAATCAGCTGCTGCAACCAATCTTCAACCCGGCAGATAAAGCTAAAGCGGAATCAGAAGATCGTCTGCTGGCTAGGGGCATAAACGCCGGTCCAGGAGCAGCCACCGGGCAGATTGTTTTTCACGCATCCGACGCCGAAGAAAAATGGAATGCCGACAATGATCTGGAGCTGGTTCTGGTCCGTAAAGAAACCAGCCCGGAAGACCTGCGCGGTATGAAGGTTGCCAAGGGAATTCTTACTGCATTTGGTGGAGCGTCGTCCCATGCCGCTTTAGTCAGCCGACAGATGGGTAAGACTTGCGTCTGTGGTTGTGACGCGCTCAACATCGACTACGACGCCGGAACAGTTGCTGTTGGCGGCACCGTCCTCAGGGAAGGTGATTGGATGTCGATTGACGGATTTAGTGGAGAGGTCTTCAACGGTAAGATCGAAACCAGTCCGTCAGAAGTCATGGAAGTCTTGATGGGCAATCTGGCGCCGGAAGAATCCCAGGTGTACCAGCGGTATGCTCAGCTGATGGAATGGGCGGACGAACACCGTACACTGAATGTTCGTGCGAACACAGAATCACATGATGCTGAGACGTCCGTGAAGCTTGGTGCTGAAGGCGTCGGCCTGTGCCGAACAGAGCACATGTTCTTCGATCATCTCGATGAAATGCGGGAGATGATCTTTGCGACGGCGAAGGCAGATCGTGAAAGTGCTCTGGAGAGGTTGATCAACTTCCAACGTGCCGACTTCACCCATCTGTTCACGACGATGAATGGCAAGCCTGTTACAATCCGACTGCTGGACCCGCCTCTCCATGAATTCCTGTCGGAACACCATTTGCGCGAAGATCCGACGCTATCAGGAAAGCTGGCGAAAACATTCGGCGTGAACGAGGATGACGTGAATCGTCGGGTTGCTGACCTGGCGGAATCGAATCCGATGCTGGGTCACCGAGGTTGTCGTCTGGGGATTGTGTATCCGGAAATAACGGCGATGCAGGCTCGCGCGATTCTCGAAGCCGCCTGTGCTGTAAAGAAGGAGGGCATCGAAGTACTGCCGGAAATCATGATTCCGCTCGCGGGTTACAAAACCGAAGTCGACAATCAGACCGCTGTCATCAGAAGCGTGGCCGACGCGGTCTTTGAGGAACAGGGAATCACTGTCAGCTTTTTGACTGGCACGATGATCGAGATTCCTCGAGCGGCTTTAACGGCAGGTGAGATTGCGGAAACCGCGGAATTCTTCAGTTTTGGAACCAACGATCTGACTCAAACAGGCCTGGGCATCAGTCGGGACGATTATAAAAGTTTTATCGGCTACTACATGGAAAACGACATTGTGCCAGCTGACCCGTTTCAGACGGTCGACCAGACCGGAATTGGCCGTCTGATGAAGATTGCAGTGGCCGAGGGTCGGGAAACCCGCACAGAACTGAAGATCGGCATTTGCGGCGAGCACGGCGGCGATCCAAAATCTGTGTATTTCTGCCATGAAATCGGCCTGAACTACGTCAGCTGTTCACCCCGCCGTATTCCGATTGCACGACTGGCGTCAGCCCAAGCCGCAGTTGAAATTGGTTGACCTGTGGCTCCATTATTTTGCCACGCCGTGGCTCACCCCCCATGTCAGTCCTTCTCCAACTCATTGATGCCATAAAGAGTTATGGTGACCAGCAACTGCTGGACGGTGCCGATGTCACCATTCATGAAGGTATGAAGGTTGGTCTTATCGGCCGCAATGGTGCTGGAAAGTCCACACTTCTGCGTGTGTTGCTGCGCGATGAGGATCTCGACAGTGGTGAAGTGATCCATGGCCCGAACCTTCGAATTGGATACCTGCGACAGCATAATCCCTTCGAGCCTGGCGAGTCGGCACTCGGTTTTCTTATGCGAGACAGTGGGCAGCCGGACTGGAAGTCGGGCGAGGTTGCCGGACAGTTTGAACTCAAAGGTGCCTGGCTCCACTGCCCTGTCAGCGAGCTGTCCGGAGGCTGGCAGACTCGAGTCAAACTGGCAGCACTTCTGCTTCATGATCCAAATCTGTTGATGCTGGACGAGCCCACCAACTTTCTGGACCTTCGTACACAGATTCTTCTGGAACATTTTCTCGGGCAGTTTCCGGCGGCCTGCCTCATTGTGTCTCACGACCGTGCATTTCTCACAGCCACCTGCGATCAGACACTTGATCTCTCACGCGGCAAGTTGACGCTGTATCCTGATAAGATCGGACCATACCTTGCCCAGGTCGAAGAAAAGCGCATTCGGGATGAGCACACCAATGCGTCCGTCCTGACCAAACAGAAGCAGCTCCAGCGCTTTATCGACAAAAACCGTGCTCGTGCAACCACAGCGAGTCAGGCTCGTTCCAAACAGAAACAACTCGATCGTCTGCAGACAGTCGACATCGAAGCAGATCTGCCGACGGTCCATATCAAGGCTCCGGTCGTGGAACCTCGCCACGGCCCGGCGCTTCGCTGCATCGATTTGTCAATCGGATACACGGAACACGTCGTGGCAGAGAGAATTGATCTGGAATTGGAACACCGTCAGCGAGCAGCCATCGTCGGAGATAATGGTGAGGGCAAAACAACATTGCTGCGAACAGTGGTTGATTCGCTCCAGCCACTGGCTGGTCGAGTCAAATGGGGATTTGGCTGTAACATCGGTGTTTACGCTCAGCATGTGTACTCTGCGCTGCCGGACAATCAAACGATCCTGGAATACCTCGAGTACAATTCCCGCGCCGGCGTCACCACGCAGGACTGCCTGAACGTTGCCGGTTCATTACTCTTTCGCGGATCCCATGTAAAGAAGCCGATTCGGGTACTTTCCGGGGGCGAACGCGCTCGATTGTGCATGTCGGCGCTGCTACTCGGTGATTACAACGTTTTGGTTCTGGACGAACCGGGCAACCACCTCGATGTCGAAACGGTCGAAGCGCTGTCCGAGGCGCTCATCGGTTATCAGGGAACGGTGCTGTTTACCAGCCACGACCGCCACTTTGTCGGCCGCATCGCTACGAATGTCATCGAAGTGCGGGATCGTCGAGCACGCAGCTACGGCGGAACCTATGAGGCATATTTGTATTCAGTCAACAGGGAGATCGATGAAGGTGAAAGGGAACGGGCGAAAAGCAATAATCGCATGTCATCCGCACCGGCGGCGAAAGCCCCTTCTGATCAACCTTCCATGTCGGCCAAACAAAAGCACGCTGTTCGTCGTCAGGTCCGCAATCTGGAAAAAAAGATTGCAAAGCTGGATGAAGAAAAGAAGTCTCTGAGTGCACAGATGCTGATCACAGCCGATGCTGAAACCGCTATGAACCTGCACAATCAAATCGAGTCGATTCAGACACAGCTGGCCGCAACCGAGAATGCCTGGTACGACCTCCAGGCTGAATTCGATGACTTCTAATCACTACGGCTGGTGCCTGTGGTCCGTGACGGCTGCGTTGCTGCCCCGTCGTTCCTGGCATAGAATTGACATTCAGCAGCTTCCCGATTGCCATTTTCGATCCGAAAGTCCGGTCAATGCTGACTCGACGTGAACTGTTTCCCAACGTCATTGAAATGAATTTCCAGGCCCGGCGACGGTTTGGCTGCTGCGTCTATCTGATTTTTTCGGGTACGGACTGGATGTTGATTGACATTGGATATGAAGATACCGTCGAAGAAATCATTGAGATGATTCGACAGATGGATTTTCCACTGGCCAGCTGTAAGTATCTGATTGCAACGCATGCCGATGCTGATCATGTTCAGGGACTGCAGCGAGCTTCCGAACTACTGCCAGGTTCTGTGACGGTCGCCCACCCCGACGCAAGTCGCATTCTGGCAAACGGAGACCGCATCGCTACATTTGCAGAGATACCCGCTCAGGAAATCTCTATTGCAATGCCGGTGTTCAGTATCAACAAGACAGTCATCGAAGGAGTTTCACTCGAATTGGGTGATCTAAGTCTCGATGTCTGGGACACACCGGGACATGCGACCGGTCAGCTGTCATTTCGACTCGGTAACATGTTGTTCTCAGGCGACAACATATTCCGAGATGGATGCGTCGGAAGCATTGATGCTCACCATGGCTCAGATATTCCGGCCTTCATTCGTTCACTCACGCGCATCCGTGACAGTGGTGTGGAATGGCTGCTGCCGAGTCACGGGCCGGCATTTGCGAATGACAGTAAGCTGCTGAGTTCCGCGATTGATCGACTGACCGGCTACCAGTATATGGCGGATTTCGGCACTTGCGCCATTAGCTGGCCACTGCTCGATGAATGGGATGTGGAACTGGCTCGCGGAACGACTCCGCGTGGCTAGGAGCAGTATCACTGCCAGGTTGTCGGGTCAGACGATCGTCCGAACGATATCAGTGTGCCGGGAGTCATGACGGATCGACGGGTGTGCGTGATGGTTGTTAACAGTCACCCCGAGCCCTGAGGCATGGACCATTACCGGACGGAGTGTGGCGTGTCCAAATGCGACATTGAGATCCTTTTCGATGGTCCTGACCGGACCTGTTCCGGTGGCGACGTTGTTTCCGGAGAGGTCCTGGTCGAGGTGCGCTCGGATGTGCGCTGCAGAGGCATTGTTCTGACACATTACTGGGCAACGCACGGGACGGGGATCCGAAGTGACTCGGGCCCGCGGAAAAATATTCAGCTGTGTGAGTCACGGGCTCTTCAGACTGGAGAACGGCTGTGCCTGCCGTTCAAATTTGACACCGATCCGTGGCCGCTCACCTATCACGGTGACATCATCAATCTCGATCATTACGTTCACGTTCGTGTCGCAGTGGATATGCCGTGGTGGGCCTTTGGCAGGAAGAATAATTTGCCGAAACAGGAAGAACGTTTTATTGTTCTTCCTGGACAAACACCAGCACAGTTTACCGGCAACCCCAGAACGGTGAACGAACGATTCCGGAATTATCAGCCTCACTGGGGGCAAGAAAACTACACGATTTTAAGGGATATGTTTTCGAGATTTAATTCGAGTCTTAAGTCGATTTTTTAGTGTAGGGCTAAAAAAATTCGTTGACCTTGGTTGTCTCGGGAAGAGCTGTCTGGGTTCTATCGTTCTTTGTGTTTTGTGTGTGTCTCTAGGGCCGATAGTCAGTTCGCTGTTGTTGTGCTGGTCACTGATGGGGTTAGCAATCATTTGCTACTGGTTGCACAAAAAAGCAGTGTCCATCCTGCTCAAAGACGTAACAATTCTTACTCCAGTCGTTGTGGTTGCGCCTGAGGGCACATGGGCATGTCATCTTTCGTTTGCACCGCGAAAAACGTTTGAAATTAATGAACTGTCTGTAACACTGAAGGGCGAGGAAAAGGCGTTGTCCGTGAAGGCGGGGGGGGGCTCATGAGCCGGGGGGGGGGCCCTCCAAAACGCTGTTTG
>CAUZPL010000180.1:0-6224 GCA_963581585.1 Planctomycetota bacterium | reverse complement strand
GTATTTAGGCAGGCCTCTGAAGTTTTTTCGGTCCAAACGTCTCTTCGCAAATTGCAGCAAGCTGTCGCATTAAGTGGCACCAGGTAACCCGCTCGGCAACAACACTGCAGAGCGACCAATTGTATCCGCGAATCCAAATCGGTTGAGCAATGACCGCAGACTTCTTCTCCCAGCCGATCCTTAATTCGCCGTACGAGTATCCAGGCTGTCACTGGGAGCTGGACAAGACTGGACAGCCGCGAACAGCACCTGATTCGCCACCCCCGGGCCGGCAGCTCAAATGCGGGCAGCGACATCACCAGTGGTCACAACCTGCAGATGCACTTGTGAGCGCACAAAAAACGGGCGACCCGCTGGCCGCCCGTGATGAGCTTTGTGGTGGTGAGTTTCCTGTGCCTCAGGCGGCGGCCGATGTTTGCCGACGACGTCTGCCGTAGCCAAACAGACCCAGTGCACCGATGCCAAACATGGCGATGGAGCTTGGCTCGGGGACGGCGGCACCGCAGCAGCAGCGCGCCGGACTACCGCAGCAACTACCTGGGCTTCCGCTTGGTCCTGAGTCCGGCTGCACAGGAGCATACTGGTGCAATGAGTTCTCGCAGGAGTACGTCCCACTCGAGTTCCCATGTGGGTGCTTATGGACACCCGGCTGTGGCGACTCAGGTCAAATTTACCGGACAGCCTGGAATGGTCATTGGCTGGAAAGTGTCTGACGGCTGGGCCGATGACCAGTTGTTCTCCGGAAGTCGCTTCGATTTTCCGCAAAATGCGGTCTACCAGCTGAAGTTCACTGGCTTCTCCGTGGAGGGCTACGAGGGACTCCAGTTGTACCCAACACTTGAAGTTCGTGGTACAGATCCGAGCACTCAGGAATACCTCGATCACAGCGTTGTTCCGGTCGAAGTTACCGAGGAAGATCTGGAAAACGTCGCCCACAACAACATGGTGACAAAGGTCATCTATCTACCGGATCCAAAACATCAGTCCCGAGCGATTTCCGGTGTGGAAACATTGATTTCCACCAGGCTCGCGCCAGGCATCGACCCGGTTCAACAGGCTGAACGCATGGGCACCATTATGGTTGTGCTGCGATTCGGCAACAAGAATCTGGAAATGCCAACGGCCGTGATGGCTGCAAACGGCACTTTTGCGACCGAGGATAGCGGCGATACGGGCGCCGAGAGGAAACGCCTGGCAGATCAGCAAGCCGAAAGGAAACGTCTGGCAGATCAGTCCCCGCTCACGCTCGAAGGCCATGACGATTTCAATCTCGGGGTTGGGTTGTGGCGCAAGAAACGCTGGACACCTGCGGTAGTCACCTTTGAGCAGTTTCTGCAGGACTATCCGGATCATCCTCGCGTCGGTTTGGCCAACCTCCGCGAGTTCGCGTTGAGGCCAATTGCGGTCGGTGTGCACCACCGCTGCGCGCTCGCGGTCGCTCCGTTGGTCACGATCAACGAACAGAATCAAGGGTTTGTGGGGAAACTCAGGATCGACTGTGGCATGTGTCAAAGTCCTCGCGCCGCACGGCTTTCCGGTGTTTTGAATAGTGACATGAGTTCTTCGCACACCGTTTCACGGAGATTTGGGCAACCGAAGACTGGCGAACGAGTTGTGTCGGAAAGCGAACGGTTTCCGGTACGACTGGTCAACCACGCTGCCCGCTCAGGACACGCCCTCATGAGCGCGCCAAGATGCAGCCCGTTCGCGCTTAGATCGCGATCCGAAGCAATCACGACGCCCTGCGGCTATTGTCTTTTCGACTGCGCACGAACAGGCTTGGTGAACATACACCCTCAGATTTGTGGGTCGAAAAAGTGACGGTGCGTGGTGTCCTACTTCTCGCCCTGTTTTGATGAGATTTCGGTACTTTGGTTTTGAGACGGGAGAATGAGTCTGATCGCCAAGGCCGTCGTCCCGGTGGTCCCTCCCGGAGCTGGGCAATTTATGAGACGCATCGGCCAGGCTTGGGAGAATTGGACGGTTTTGACCGGGAAAAGGGTGCCATACGAAGGCCTTCTGACGATTCTGGCTAGGCGAAGACGTATTGCGGGGATACACTTCGCAGAGATTTGGTTCTTCGAGGAGAACGAAATCGACACGCTTGGAGGTAAGCGAGTCGCGTATTCGTGCAAATGAACAGCGTTTTCCGGCCAAACGGGGGTTTTCTGGCAGAGGTGGATCCTTTTGCACCCCGTCGTATCATTGTCGGCATGTTCGCTTTTGCTGCCAACCATCGGTTAATTGGACCGCTCTGGCAAAGCCGCTGGTGTCATTGTGGACGCACCGAGTTCTGTGACTGTCTTGTTTGCCCGGAATTTCCAATGAAGCAGAGTTTGCTTCGATCGTGTTCCTCCAGCTTTCGCGCTGGTCCACTCCATAGCGAATACCTCACCGGCCAGTGAATTGTTTCACTTGCCTGCGGGCGCGCTGTCGCGCGGAATTGATGACCACGCCGTGGTCAACCGCCCGCACAACATAAAGACCTACAAAGATCAATTTCCAGATTCTGCAAAGCGATTGCAAAAGTCGGCGTTCTGGACACCGGGTTATTGAAAAGACCAATAAGGAAAACGATTGAAAATATTTGAGGAACTTGAATTGATTGCGCCCGTGCAGCGTGCACTGGCTGATGAAAAGTACGAAATCCCAACCCCCATCCAGGCTCAGACCGTTCCCGCGGCACTCGAAGGACGTGATATCTTGGGTTGTGCTCAGACCGGAACGGGAAAAACGGCTGCCTTCGCACTGCCGATTCTGAACCAGTTAGGGCAACAGTCGCGAAAGGCGAAGCCCAATCACCCGCTGGTGCTGGTGCTGGCGCCGACACGAGAACTGGCGATTCAGATTGAAGCAAGCTTTGCGACTTACGGAAGACATTTGCGTCTGCGTCAGGTGCTGGTGTATGGCGGAGTGAAGCAGGGAAATCAGGTACGAGCTTTGAATCGGGGTGCGCACATTCTTGTCGCAACCCCGGGCCGATTGCTGGACCTGATGAATCAGGGATACATCACACTGACCCAGTTGGAAGTATTCGTTCTGGATGAAGCCGACCGAATGCTGGACATGGGCTTTCTACCAGACCTGAAACGGATCATCAGCCATCTGCCCGATGAACGTCAGTCGCTTTTCTTTTCGGCCACGATGCCGCCGAAGATTACGCAACTGTCAAAGCGGCTGTTGAGAGATCCGGTCAGCGTCAACGTGACGCCCAGGACCAGTAGTGTGCAACGGATTGAGCAGCGTGTGCTGTTCGTGGAGAAAGTCGGAAAACAGTCACTGTTGCGACAGATTGTTACCGCTGACCATGCCGATCGCGTCATCGTGTTCACCCGGACCAAACGGGGCGCCAACGTGGTTGCCGAAGAGCTTGATCGCCGCGGAATCAAGGCCGTTGCAATTCATGGGAACAAGTCGCAGAACGCTCGGCAGCGAGCGCTGGAAGCGTTTCGACGCAAACAGGTGCAGGTTCTGGTGGCCACAGATGTAGCGGCCCGTGGAATTGACATTGATGGCGTGACCCACGTCATCAACTTCGATCTGCCGATCGAACCGGAGGCGTATGTTCATCGGATCGGGCGTACCGGACGAGCAGGCGCCGAAGGGATCGCGTTGTCGTTCTGCAGTTCTGCTGAACGCGGCGAACTGCGAGCGATTGAAAAACTGATCGGACAGAAAGTGCCGCTGGCTGCCGGGCAAATCGAGCCTGCGGCGATGCGGGAATCGCGACCGCAGAGACCTGACCGACCGTCCGGCGGTCGACGCAATGCCGGCTCGCAGCGATCTGATTCGCGGGGCTCAGGGTCGCACGCTCGTCGTTCGACCGACACAGCAGGAGGAGCAGGCAAACCGAAGCCGGAACGTCGTCGCCGTAAGGGGCAGAATTCCGGTCAGCGCGTCAAGCAAACGAGTTAGCCGCGTGACGGTGGCACATCGGCCGATTTGGATCGAAATCAAGACGAGTAAAAGGAGAAAACCTATGGCACAGCAGCAAAACACATTCGAAAAACGAAAACGCGAGATGGATAAAAAGGCGAAAGCCGACGCCAAGCGGGCTCGCAAAGCAGCGCGGAAGAACGGCAACGATGCAGAGATCTCTCTGGGACCTTTTGGCATCCAAAGACCGGCGAAACCTCCGGAGGCAACGAAATGATCCATGGTGCAATGTCGTTTGTCACACTTCAGAAACCACTAGCCGCGTCGCGGCGGCGTTCTTGACGATCGACATTTCAGCACCGGAGAACAAGGAACATACATCCAGAGGAGTTGAGCGGCTGTGGAATCGTTCAGAAACAACACGGGGATACCCGGACGTTCTTTGGAAAACAGAAAACAATCTTAGGTTGGTTATGTGTACGTGAATGTTTCACGTTCATGTCACCGACGACATTTTGAGAGTGAACGAGTAAGACAAATGGCAAAAGGCACAATCAAACGCATTACTGACAAGGGATTTGGTTTTATCGACGATGGAACAGGAAAAGACATGTTCTTCCACAGCTCAGCTCTGGAAGACGTCCGTTACGAGGATCTGCGTGACGGACAACAGGTTTCATTCAACATTGGGCAGGGTCCGAAAGGCCCTTGCGCCGAGAACGTTCGAGTTGTCTGAGGCACGGCGTATTGATGCAGGGAACTGGTGACAAAGTCATCACCAGTTCCCTCTTCTACGGCTTAAACGACATCACCGCGGCGTCCTGTTCAAGACGAATTGCAACGAGATTCACGGTCTGACTGTCGCAGACACAATGCTCAACAGCAAGGTTCCGCAAACTAGAGCGAGGGACTTGTAGGCCTCACTTGGGAACCAGTCTGGAAACTGACTTGCGAAGGAATACGTGGGCCGCGTCTCGTAGTCCAGTCACGTCAGAGTTTTCGAAAACTCAGACATTTTCCAGCTCAGCCAAGAATCCACCCTGTTTCTGACCGGGCGGTCCCCGTTCGGAATTGACGAACCTTCCGAAGACGCCCTCTCGCCGATGCACTGACTGCTCGGTTGTGCCGGAAACTCAGACGTATTTCGGCAACTGTCAGCTGAGGAACGTATTCTGACTTTCCTCGCGGTGGGGGACGGTGCATTCGGTGACGGACACCGGAGCACGTGACGGACTCGACGTAGTTTCGAGGATGGGTCCATTTATGGCATGTGTCACGCGCCACGAGTTCTTGACACAGATCGCGACTCACCCACCGTGAGGCAGTCCCCTGAACCGATGAGCTCCGCCGTTCTTCGTAACCGGACTTATCGGAGATGGAAGCAGCGTGACTCCGCGGTACATGTCATGCTCCACGCCATCGCCGGCAGAGCATACGTATCACAACAGGCAGAACGACTAGCAGGATGGCTGTAAAGACACCCTGCAGAATGAACCATGCCTGATAAGCGCTCCCAGCCCCGTGAAACGCACCTGGCTCTATATTGGTTCCATATGGCCACAGGAACTTAAGGTTGCGAAAACAACTGATCGCGAAGTGGCCGGTCCACAGTCCTGCTACGCATACGACGACCACCAGCAGCCACCTGAGTCGCCCGAATGTGATCGCCCAGAACACACAAAGGGACGTTCCCGCGCACAGCTGGCCGAGCACTATGATCCACAGGTTGGGACGACTCCAGAGAATGCCTGTCTGCAGGTGCCCAAACATAACCTTGGGCATTGAATGCCAATTAATCTGCGTACACGACGCGGCCGCCAACGCAAAAAACAGGGGGCTGGCCAAACGCGTGTGTCTGCCGTTGTGCGCCCGCGTCGCAATGTCACCGACAGTTTCTACGTCGCGAGTACGCGACATCCGGGCCGCAAGCAATACCGCGTAGATGGATACGGTCTCAATGGCATACAAACACAACAACTCAGCCGTGGTCACAGACCTTGCGACATGACTCATTGCCAAGGCAATCGACGTGACGTTTGCTGCGACGGCAAAAAGCGACGCATTTGATCGCGGTTCATGGAGCGAACTGCGGGATGCAATCGCCGTCTTTCGGCATAAGTTCGAGTCCCTCCTCCGCTACTCGAGAGCCCCGGAAACTCAGTGTTTTTCGGGGTTTTCTGCGTTTTAAGGGCTGGTGACTCATATTGTGGCTCACGTTTTCTGGTGAGTTCTCGCCATTTCCAGCATCATCTGAGCCACTTTGTGCGATTGGTTCTGACATGTTGAACTTCTCGAAATGACCGTCTGTGATCTGCGCGTAAGACTGTCGTTGCACCTGGACCGAATGA
>CAUZPL010000179.1:0-6301 GCA_963581585.1 Planctomycetota bacterium | reverse complement strand
CCGTCCCGGACCGTCCAGGAATCGGTTACGAAATCGATCGTGACCAGCTGGCGAAGCTGCGCGTCCCGAAACCGACCGCACAGCCAAAACCGGAACGGCTTGTGGAAACAACCTGGCCAGACAGACGTCGAGTCTTTATGGCCAGTGGCGACACGACCAATTTCATGATGAATGCCGCCAACAAGGGATTATTCCCGTTTTATGCCAAAGGTGCTGACACGCGTCTTGTGCCCAATGACGGCTCAGAGCGTTGGCGAACACGGTATGCGAAATCGATCGCTGCGGACGGGCCTGTCGAAGACTGATCAGCAGTCACGAAACCTGAACCCGCCTCCGGTGAACACCGTGAGTGTCTGAAGGAATTGTCCGGCGGTTCTCTTTGGTGGGATTGGATTCGGCCGCTCGCCGGTATCGGTGATGATCAACAACGTTCTGCACAACACAGTACTCGCCGGTAGAACGGCACACGCGGAGAAATTTCCGGCTGGTTCCCGCATGTTCCGATCAAAACCCGCTGCAGAATGGTCAGCATCTGCTTGCCACAGCTGCCGGCATTCGTTGTACTGGTGGCCGATCTGAATCTCAACACGTCCAATGGTCCGACAGTTCAACGATTTCATTCGTCCCGCAAAGGATACATATATGTCGAATACACGACGTCACTTCCTCCAAAGCGCCGCTGCGACCGGGACAGCACTGTCACTTCCGCTTTACTGGCAGAAGGCATGCGGAGCCCGCCAGGAGGCAAATGACCGCAAGACGGTGGCCTCCGTCGGCGTGGGCGGAAGCCGAGGGCGCTACAGTCGTGGCGGCAGTATCGCCATGCAGGCGTCAGAACTTGGGCAAACGATCGCCGTGTGCGACGTTGATGTAAAACACAACCAGGAATTCAATGCGAAGTTCGACAACAGCCTGTACATGTTCACTGACTATCGCGATATGCTCGAAAAAACCAATCCGGATATTGTGACAATCGGAACACCTGATCACTGGCACGCTCCAATTGCGATTGCTGCCCTGCGAGCAGGTGCTGATGTGTACTGCGAAAAGCCACTAACACTGACGATCGAGGAGGGACAACGTATCGCCGAAGTGGTCCGGGAAACCGGAAGAGTGTTCCAGGTGGGAACTCAGCAGCGTTCGGAGTATGACAGCAAATTCCTGCAGGCGGTTGCCATGGTTCGGGAAGGGTATATCGGTGACAGCGTGACGGCCCATGTCGCCATCGGCGGGGCGCCGGCCGGCGGCCCGTTTGAAGCAACCTCAGCCCCGACCGAACTGGACTGGAATATGTGGCTTGGACCCGCTCCGGAGGCTATGTATATGGAAGAACGACGGAAGATGTTCCGCTGGTTCTTTGAATACTCCGGCGGGAAGATGACCGACTGGGGTGCCCACCACATAGACATTGCGCAGTGGGCTCTGGGAAATGAAAACACAGGACCGGTCAGAATCAAGGCCACTGGCACATTCCCGCCGACGGTGCCGGAAAGTTTTGACTTCAGCCGCTGGTTTGCCGGTGAACTCGTGCTTCCCAATGGCTTCAATGCACCGATGACTTTCACGATTGGCCTGGACTTCGCCAATGTCACAAAGATGACCGTGAATCACGAATACGTGTCCGACGACGGTAAGACGAAATTCTCCAATGGAATTCTGTTCGAAGGCAGCGGAGGTCGATTCTTTGTGAATCGGGGCAAAATAACAGGTAAGCCAGTGGAGGAGTTGTCGGATGCCGACAAGCAAAAGCTGAACGATGTCATCGCGGATTTGTACCGTGGTGAACCAACCGGACACATGCAGAATTTCTTCAACAGTGTGGACAGTCGTCAGGATCCGGTGTCCGATGTCTACACACATCACCGCACAATGACGTCCTGCCACATGTGCAATATCGCACTAATGCTGGGACGTGAGCTGGAGTGGGATCCCGTCAGGGAAGAATTCATTGGGGATGAACAGGCCAATGCAATGAAAACACGCCCCAGCCGTCCCGGCTTTTCAACCTGATTTGACTGCCCCCCCCGACACGGGTTGCTGAACGTATGAATGCTCCAGGCGTCCGGACACCTCTGAATGGTGTATTTTCGAGACGTTGAAAGAGGGGTATACGTAATCGGCCGGATTGACCAATCTTACTGTCGCCAAACTTGGATGGGGTCTATCCGGAGGTCCGCAATCGGCTATACTCTCCCCTGAGTCTGGACGTCGAAACCCTTCTAATTGCCTTGGGTTGAGACACTTTGTTGCCAAGCAGAGTGAACTCCTGGTCGAATTTGAATTCCATTGGTGGAATTTTGTGGCTGACCTTCAACTGGCAGCAACAGCTCAGCAGACGGAGCTGTACTGTTCTCGCGGAACCACTACTTAAACAGTTTCCTCTGCTTACAGCGACATTCTCGCCGGCACGGGATTGAGAATCGGAGCAATTCATGTCTGACTGGCTGCAGCGATTTGTAGAAGACGGCACCATAGGCGACTCTCAACTGGAAGAAGCTCGCAGCATGGCCGCCAACGTTGGAATCACGGTGGAAGATGCTCTGGTACGGCTGGGATACATGCAGGGCACGGACCTTGCACGAGTACAGGCGGAGCATTTCGGGCACGACTTCGTGGATCTGGAAGGCAAGCAGATCTCCAATGCCGTCATCGAGTTGGTGACCGAATCGCTGGCACGTGAAAACATCGTGATCCCTGTCGAAGTCCAGGGCGACGCGGTGGTGATCGCCATGCACAACCCCAACAACATCGATGTGCTGGACAAACTGCGGTTCATGATGGACCGTGAAGTCAAGATTGTCATGGCTCCGATGGAATCGATTCAGGGAGCCATTAACCGCCATTATGGGCAGACGGAAACAGAGTCCGTGGACACCATGATCTCAGACTTCACGGAAACGGAGATTGACTTCACGGAGGTGGAAGCCGTTCGAGCACTCGAAGGTGCGGAGGACGACAACGCACCCATCATCCGCCTGGCAAATCTCATCATCGGCGAAGCCATGCAGATGAGAGCCAGTGATGTCCATGTGGAACCGTTCGATGACAGGATTCGCATCCGCTACCGGATCGACGGTTCCCTGATTGAACGGGACAGTCCGCCCAGACGCCTGTTGTCTGCCTTGGTTTCACGCTTCAAGATCATGGCCAATATGGATATTGCAGAGAAGCGGCGACCACAGGACGGCCGGATCAAACACAGGCTGGGAACCAAGGAATTCGACCTGCGGGTCAGTATTTTGCCGACCAATCACGGTCAGGCGGTTGTCATGAGAATTCTGGACCGCGACAGCATCAAGGTCGGGATCCGAAACCTCGGATTCGGAGACGACAACTACAGGACCTTCCAGAACATTATTCGGCGTCCGAATGGCATTTTTCTGGTGACGGGCCCCACAGGGTCCGGGAAAACCACCACTTTGTACAGTGCCATGGGTGAACTCAATCGACCCGACCGCAAGATCATTACGGCCGAAGATCCGGTGGAATACTACCTCGCCGGGATCAATCAGGTGGAAGTTCGGCACGCCATCGGGCTCGACTTCGCCAAAATCATCAAGGCCATGTTGCGGCAG
Source organism: Planctomycetota bacterium (assembly GCA_963581585.1). GTDB lineage: Bacteria > Planctomycetota > Planctomycetia > Planctomycetales > Planctomycetaceae > S139-18. The sequence goes on along the minus strand of CAUZPL010000179.1, from coordinate 2,726 downwards.
GCCCCGAATATCATTCTCGTGGGAGAAATACGTGATACAGAGACAGGCGAGATGGCAATCCAAGCATCCTTGACTGGACACTTGGTTTTCAGCACACTGCACACGAACGATGCGCCCGGAGCCGTTACACGATTAATCGATATGGGTATACAGCCATTCCTGGTTGCCTGTTCACTAATGGCGGTGCTGGCGCAGAGATTGGTTCGTGTGGTTTGCGAGAAATGCAAGGAACCCTACCAGCCCTCCCCGGAAGAAGTCGAACTCTTCGAACTGCGTCCGGACGAACTGGAAGAGGGAAATTGGGTTCGAGGACGAGGGTGCTCCGCGTGCCAGCAATCCGGCTATAAGGGTCGTCAGGCGGTTTTTGAATTGATGACCATGAATTCAACTCTTCGTGAAATGGCGTTTAACAGCGAACCTTCCCAGAATATTCGCCGTCAGGCTCGACTGTTTGGGATGAAAACTTTGGTAGACGACGCAAGATATAAGGCTTCTCAAGGAATTACATCACTTGCAGAAGTTGAGAAGCTGTCGAGAGGAGGAGGTCACTAACTGGTACTGTTTTATCGGTTCCTGATTCAAGGGACGCTGGACACGGGTCGATCCTCATTCAATAGTCTTACGCCGTCAACCGCCGGGACAACCGGTCTCCGCGACGAACGCCACCAAAGGTTGGCAAGCTGAGGAACAGCACAGACACAGACACAGACACAGAACTATCAACAACGCCACGGGTTTTCAACAATGGAGAAACGGCGTGTCGAGACGGCCCATCCTGTATTCGACGGACCTTGACGACGAATTCTCATTATTCACACGGAATACTCTTTAATGGTTCGTCAACTTCAGATTGACAAGCTTCTTGAGACTGTCTGCCGCGAAGATCTGAGCGACCTGCATATTACCGTTGGACAACCACCGGTGGTGCGGGACAGTGGCCATCTCAGGTCACTGGAAACCAAGACACTCACGAAAGAAGACACCACCTCTTTGATGAAGAGTATTACTCCTGAACGGAATCAGCAGGAGTTGCAGGAAATGGGCGGAACCGACTTCGGATTCGCATTTGGTGATCGAGCCAGGTTTCGTGTGGCGGTGTTCAAGCAGCGCGGCATGATTGCGATGTGTCTGCGGAGAATTCCCAGTGAATTCCTCACTTTCGAGCAACTGGGTCTTCCTCCGGTCGTGCGTGAACTGATTCAGCGTCCTCGAGGGCTGTTCCTGGTAACCGGGCCAACCGGATGCGGGAAAACGACCAGCCTTGCCAGCATGATCCACTGGATTAACCATAGTCGAGATCATCATATTATCACGCTGGAAGAACCGATTGAGTACTACCACGATCACAGTCTGTCAACGATCAATCAGCGTGAAATTGGTGTCGACGTCCCCTCGTTTCCGGAAGCTTTGGTGCGGTCACTGCGGATGGACCCTGATGTTATTCTGGTGGGGGAAATGCGCGACCTGGAGACCATCCAGGCGGCTATCACCGCCGCGGAAACCGGCCATTTGGTGTTCAGTACTTTGCACACCACCGGAGCTCAGGGAACTGTCGACCGAATTATCGACGTGTTTCCCACCGCCCAGCAGGAGCAGATTCGTACTCAGCTGGCAAACGCCATTATCGGTATATTGAGCCAGGCGCTGCTGCCTCGAAAACCAAGGGGGATGGTCGCAGCTTTCGAAATGCTGGTGGTAACGAGTGCCATCTCCAATTTGATCCGCGAAGGCAAAACGTTCCGTATCAATTCTTCAATCCAAACCGGTCGCAAATTCGGCATGGTCCTGCTCGACGACTCCCTGTTCAACCTGTGGAAAAACGGGCTGTGCGAGGAGTACGACGTCATCACGCGTTCGAATCAACCAGGCGAACTGAGAATCCGTATCGAACGGGCCAAACGCGGAATATTTGACGACGATGACGACGATGACGATGATGAAGATGACATCTAGCCCTGCAGGACATTTCCTGGTTCTGCGGCGTGACCTGCGCGATCAGATCCGAATTGCAAGGTGCAATTCTGTGACTTCTGCACGACTGAAAACTGAAACCTGATAACAGCGCTACCCCCATGGCTCAACGTAAACTTGGACAAATTCTGGTTGACCTCGGTTATCTGAACGAGGATCAGTTGTGGGATGTTCTGGAAGCACAGAAACAGAGCCAGGGCGAAATCGTCGGTCAGGTGGCGGTCCGCATGGGGTTTGTCACTCAGGACCAGATCACTGCGGCGCTCGCGGAACAGTGGGGCATGCCGGTCATTAACCTGGCCGAAACGAGTATTCCATCAAATGCGCTGGAAATCGTACCGGAGACAATGGCTGAGATCTACAAAATCATGCCCGTCTCCCTGAAGGACAACGTACTCACAGTCGCCATGGCGGATCCACAAAACGTGGCGGCTCTGGATGACCTGCGAAATTTTCTGGGGCATGAAATTCGCGGAGCTGTCTCCAGCAAAACGGCAGTCGACGAGGCCATTTTGCGTTACTACTCTGATCGGAAAGAAACCATCGAAGACGTGATCGCTGATCTCACCAGCGATGACGACAACGACGTTTTGGCTCGAGGCTACGATCTGGCATCGGACGAAGAACTTTCGGACGCAGCACCCATTAAAAAACTGCTGAATATTGTGATCCTGCTGGCAATTCGGGACCAGGCCAGCGACATTCATCTGGAACCGTTTGAAGACGAATTCAAGATTCGAGTGCGGTCAGACGGT
>CAUZPL010000178.1:0-6317 GCA_963581585.1 Planctomycetota bacterium | reverse complement strand
CCGGTTCGCATACCGCCACCAGCCAAAAGAGCACAGCTGACGCGGGGCCAGTGGTCCCGTCCGGCCCTCTCGTTGATCTTCGGGGTTCGGCCAAATTCACCCCACACCACCACGGTCACGTCGTCAAGCATGTCGCGACGATCGAGGTCTTCGATCAATGCAGTGACGCCCTGGTCGAGCATTGGAAAATCCTGGCGCGCCCGGGTGAAATTTCCGCCATGCCAGTCCCAGCGGCTGAACGCCAGCGTCACGCACCGCACGCCGGACTGGATCAGCCGCCGCGCCACCAGAAAATGGTCGAGCAGCTTCTGGGCGCCGTCGCTCTGTTTGCCAGGCGTGCCGCGGCCGTAGCGGTCGCGAAGCTTCGTGTCGTCACGTTCCACATCAAGCGCCTCGGCAAGCTTGCTTGAAGTCAGGATTCCGAGAGCCTGCTCGTTGAAGGCATCGATCCCTTCCATCTCGCGACTGGCGTCAGCCTCGCGGCGGAAGCGGTCGAGCGATGTCAAAACGCGTTGGCGGTCCCGCAGGCGGTCGAGCGTGACACCGTTGAGCGTCATATTCTCGCGCGATTCGGCATTCGGTTTGAACGGTGCGTGCGCGACGCCAAGGAATCCCGGATGCCCGGGATCGCCCCATGATTTGTGACCTGTCGGAGCGCAAAGACCGACAAATGGTGGCACAGATGGGAGCACCGGACCAAGCGTCTTCGACAACACGCTGCCGATTGCCGGCCACCCTCCTGGTGGCTGTGAGCCGCGGTTGCTGTGACCCGTCTGACACTGAAATGCGGCATGACCAACCGCAGCGCCGACGATGGAACGGATGAAAACTAATTTATCCGCCATGCCGGCAAGCAGCGGGAATTCTTCACAGATCTCAATACCCGGCACACTCGTGGCGATCGGCTGAAACGGGCCGCGTATCTCCTTAGGCGCTTCGACCTTCAGGTCCCACATGTCCTGATGCGGTGGGCCGCCAGGCAAAAAAATGTTGATGATTCCCTTATGGTTTGAACGAACTCCCGAAGCTGCTTCTGCCCGCAGAATCTGCGGAAGACTCATGCCTCCCAGCGCTAAACCACCGACCTGTAAGAACGCGCGTCTGGGGACACCATCGCAAAATCGTTCCGTCCTGTCGCCGAGAATTGTCAACATGGCCGAGGTCCCCATTGGAAATGAGTTTTCGATGGACCACCGAGGAGCTGATCAGTGCCCAATCTGAGCAGAAGCATATCCTGCCGACCGGCTGCTGCGACAGCATTGAGTGGCCACTCTCGCGTGAGTTCGTCCTGGCTTCCGGCGTGAGTTGTTTCCGGCGATAAGAGTTCGTAACCGAATCAGACACCCAACGTCATCGGCCTGCGGTTTAATCGACCATTGATGGTCAGGAAACCAATTATAAAGCACGCTCGCTGCGCAGGATACGCAGATTGACTTAACAGAACAAGACGCAATGGATCCAGAGGTCACCAAAGCGTGGAATCTGAATAAGAACGGTGACGTGACACCCGGTGATGTCGTCGCTGGAGAGACTTCCAGAATGTCGTGGAAGGTCATGATCAAATCACGTCGAGGGCCGCGGCAGGCCAAGAGGTGTGGACGGGGCGGGGCTTTGTCCCAGGCGATGCTCGCCCAGTCTCTAGGTCGGCCACTGAAGTTTTTCCGGCTCCCACGAACTGCGGCCACGAATCTTCTGATTACCTTTTGACTGGCGCGCAGTTGGCTTCCTGCGGGCCCAGTATTGCCCACCCCGGATCAAACATCAATCAAACTGCGGTCCGCAGTCCCTCCAGCAAGGGGAAGCACCATGCCGGGCGAGGGCGGTTTAGTGATGTGGTTCTGCACGAGAGCCAGCCGATGGAGACTCCACTGACCATCCGAGCGCACGCAACATCGTGGCGGCGTGTTCGGGGTACTGTGCCACCGTCTCAGAGAACGCCCAATTGCCGACACGGATTCTCGTCGTTTCCGCCTGGAGCCGCTCAGCGACCAACTGGAGCTTCCACAGAGAATTCAGCATTTGGCAGACACGGTGGTGTCGCTTTTGTCTTCTGGCAGTCTCGAACGTCTGTCGCCAAGTGGTGACGAGGCGGTCCCAGCCACCAAATGTCTGCAGGATTCCCTCTGCAATTCTTGCCACTCGATCCGGATCGCCAGTTTGACAGATGGCCGCAGCGGCTTTCTGAATCTGCATGCCGCGCTGCTTCTGCAGTGAGGCAGATCGCCGCGCGGCTTCGCGTGTTCGGTGGCACCGATTACAGTCGGCCCTGCGCAGGTGGCGGCCTTTCCGGACACGACGGAATTCTGCAATGGATTTCCGTTCCAGACATCGCGAGCAGCGCTTGTCTTCCGTTTCTTCACGTTCGCGGTTCATTCGAGGAGCATCCCACGTATCAAAGGCCCGCGCAAAAGTGCGCCCTGCAATTCTCTGGCCGAATTCTATACGCGGCAACGCCTTGCGGTCAGGCAAACCCATTGCCAGCACCCACAACGCTTTGGTGCCGCTGCGGGGGACAAGTGCCCACATTCCTGCCCTGTCCTTTGCCCCGGCCCGCGGGCGGCGTGCAACCGGCTGGTCGCCGGGTTAGTATCTGAGTGCACCTAATCGATCCAGAATCCTGAAAGGGCTTGCGCCGGGAATCCAACTGTTTACTGTGCAGGGTTGGGGGGAATACGGCGCCCCCGGAGCCCACCACGCCACACTTGAGCGACAGACACGTGACAGCGGACAAAACCGGCTACTCAGAGCGGGACATCTGCACCAAATACATCACTCCCGCGATTGAGGCCGCAGGATGGGACTTGATGACTCAGGTGCGGGAAGAGGTGACTTTCACCAATGGTCGGGTGATCGTTAAGGGCAGGACGGTCACGCGTGGCAAACAGAAGCGCGCCGACTACGTTCTGTACTACAAACAGAACATCCCGATCGCCCTGATCGAAGCGAAAGCCAACAATCACTCAGTCGGTGCCGGTATGCCCCAGGGGCTGGGCTACGCCGAAACGATGAACATCCCGTTTGTCTTCAGCTCAAATGGCGACGCCTTCCTGTTTCACGACCGCACCCCCGGAACTCAGCCAAAGGAGCGTGAGCTGGCTCTGGATGCCTTTCCATCGCCGGAAGAGCTTTGGGAGCGCTACCGTACCGGGGCGGATCTGCCCGAGCCCACGCGCGCTGTCGTTGAGCAGGATTTTCATTCTGACAGCAGCGGCAAGGCTCCACGATACTACCAGCTCAATGCCGTCAACCGGACAATCGAAGCCATCGCACGAGGACAAAACCGTATCCTGCTGGTGATGGCCACCGGTACGGGCAAGACGTACACAGCGTTCCAGATCATTTGGCGTCTGTGGAAGTCCCGGACGAAGCGGCGAATCCTGTTTCTGGCTGACAGGAACATCCTGGTCGACCAGACAAAAACAAATGATTTCAAGCCGTTCGGTTCCGCGATGACAAAGATCACGAACCGCAGGGCCGACAAGTCGTATGAGGTGTACCTGGCTCTGTACCAGGCAATTACGGGCGTAGAAGAATCGCAGAAGATCTACCGAGAGTTCTCTCCGGATTTTTTTGACCTCATCGTGATCGATGAGTGTCATCGCGGCAGCGCCGCCGACGATTCCGCGTGGCGTGAAATCCTGGAGTACTTCAGCAGCGCCACACAGCTCGGGATGACCGCGACCCCTAAAGAGACGAAGTATGTGTCGAATATTGATTACTTCGGTGACCCCGTTTACCAGTACACGCTCAAACAGGGGATCGAAGACGGGTTCCTGGCACCGTACAAAGTTGTTCGTATCGACTTTGACAAAGATGTTGAGGGCTGGCGTCCCACACAGGGTCAGAAAGACCGATATGACGAAGTGATTGAAGACCGCATCTACAACCAGAGCGATTTTGATCGGAACCTGGTGCTTTCACAGCGCACAAAACTGGTCGCCAGGAAAATCAGTGAACTGCTTCGGGGCACCGATCGTTACCACAAAACAATCGTATTTTGTGAGGACATCGATCATGCAGAACAGATGCGACAAACCCTGGTCAACGAGAACGCCGACCTTGTCGAGGAAAACCATCGCTATATCGTGCGAATCACGGGGGACAACAGCGAAGGAAAAGCAGAACTGGACAATTTCATTGACCCGGAAAGTCGACACCCGGTCATTGCCACAACGTCCAGGTTAATGACGACAGGCGTTGATGCCCAGACCTGCCAGGTGGTTGTGCTGGATCGTCGCATTCAATCGATGACTGAGTTCAAACAAATCATTGGGCGCGGGACGCGCATCAATGAGGATTACGGCAAGCTGTACTTCACCATCATGGATTTTCGCAAGGCAACCGAGTTGTTTGCGGATCCCGACTTCGATGGCGATCCGGTGCAGATCTATCATCCCACGCCGGATGATCCGGTTGTTCCACCGGATGACGACGGGGATGGCGGACCTGAGGATCCTGGCGATGATGGTGGTGAGCCGGACGATGGAGTTGATTTTCCGGATCGACCCGGACGGCGGCACAAATACTTCGTTGATGAAGTCGCTGTCAGTGTTGTCGGTGAGCGTGTGCAGTATCTGGACCCACACGGCAAACTGGTCGTTGAGTCACTCAAAGATTACAGCCGGAAGGCCGTGCAGAAGACGTACACATCGTTGGATGACTTTCTGCAGCAATGGACGAGCGCAGACCAAAAGCAGGTGATCGTCGACGAATTAGAGCAGCAGGGCGTTTTTATTGAGGCGCTCGCAGACGAAGTCGGACGCGACTACGGGCCGTTCGACCTGATTTGCCATGTTGCCTTCGACCAGCCGCCGCTGACACGCCGTGAACGGGCTGAGTACGTCCGTAAACGTGATTACTTTGCAAAGTACGGTGACGAAGCCAGGGCCGTGCTGCAGGCTCTGCTGGACAAATATGCTGATGAGGGGATCGACGACATCGAAAGTATGGAAGTGTTGAAGGTTCAGCCACTGTCCGGTTTCGGCACACCGATGGAGATTGTGCGTATGTTTGGCAGCAAGCGGGATTACCTGCGAGCGCTGAAGGACCTTGAGGCAGCACTCTACGCGGAAGCGGGATAACCAATGCCGATTTATCGCTACACAGCAAATGCCATTGAACCAATCGCGCCAGCAACCTTTGCAGATTTGGGCATTACAGAACGCTCAGACCTGCAGCGGCTGCTGCGAGATCAGATTGAAATCATTGCGCCGGACACCCTGATTATCGACGAGGAATTCGGTAACTGGGACGACAGTCGACGGCGCATCGACCTGCTGGCCATTGATCGCAACGCGAATCTTGTTGTCATTGAACTCAAACGGACACAAGACGGCGGCCACATGGAACTTCAGGCCATTCGCTACGCCGCCATGGTCTCGACGATGACATTCGAAAAGGCCGTCCAGGTATTCCAGCATTACCTGCAGTCTCGCGGTGATGATCGCGATGCCGAACGAACGATGCTGGAATTTTTAGAATGGGACGAACCGCGGGAAGAAGACTTTGCGAACGATGTTTGCATCGTGCTTGCCGCGGCGGAATTCTCCCGAGAATTGACGACGGCAGTTTTGTGGCTCGGGGAGCGCGACATCGACATCCGCTGCGTTCGGTTGCGTCCCTATGGAACCCGTGAAGAAACCTTCCTGGACGTTGAGCAGGTCATACCACTGCCTGAAGCCGAAGATTATCAGGTACAGGTGAGAGAACGCCAACAGCGCGAGCGAGTAAGTCGGCGAACCTCTCGTGATCTGGCCCGCTTCAATGTGACGGTTGCTGACCAAAAGCATACGGAATTGCCGAAACGACGGGCCATCTACACTGTTGTTCGTGGATTATGTGATTCCGGGATCAACCCCGACGACATCCGTACAGTGATTACCTGGCGGAGTAATCTGTTTCGCGACGTCGAAGGCAGCGTCGACGAACAGGCATTCCTTAACACGATCCGTGAACATGACCAAAGATTCGATCAGCGTCGCTGGTATCTGGATAACGACGATCTGATTCGAACAGGCGGCCGGACTTACTCATTCACCAATCAGTGGGGCGTGAGAACGGAATCGGCGATGAGAAAACTGATCGAACACTTCCAGCCGTCTCACATTTCATTTGAGCGATCTAACTGAGTTTCGGAGCACCATGTCCCTCACCACCACCATCAAATCCATTCAGGACATCATGCGCAAGGACGTGGGTGTCGACGGCGATGCTCAGCGGATTGGCCAGGTCGTCTGGCTGCTGTTTCTGAAGATCTTTGATGATCGTGAGCAGGAATCCGAACTCCTGGAAGACGATTACAAATCGCCGATTCCGGA
>CAUZPL010000177.1:0-6802 GCA_963581585.1 Planctomycetota bacterium | reverse complement strand
AGCCGAATAGTTCTTCCAGTTTTTTCCAGCCAATTCTGGGTATGCGTCCTGTCGCGTCGTCGAACTCACCGTCGTTGTTCAGGTCCCATTGGTAGGTCAGCCGGGACGGCCCACCGTCCGGATCGTACGACATCTGCGCATCGAGGTAGAGCTTGTCGCCCGCTGTCAAGAAGTATGGTCCGCCTGCGTCAGCCACCGGTGCCATGTTGGCAGCCACGATCACTTGCGAATTCGCGACGGTGCTATTTTCCCCATCTGACACCGACACGGCGATTTCGTACGTGTTGCCACTTTGGTAGCCGAATAGTTCTTCCAGTTTTTTCCAGCCAATTCTGGGTATGCGTCCTGTCGCGTCGTCGAACTCACCGTCGTTGTCCAGGTCCCATTGGCAGGTCAGCCGGGACGGCCCACCGTCCGGATCGTACGACATCTGCGCATCGAGGTAGAGCTTGTCGCCCGCTGTCAAGAAGTATGGTCCGCCTGCGTCAGCCACCGGTGCCATGTTGGCAGCCACGATCACTTGCGAATTCGCGACGGTGCTATTTTCCCCATCTGACACCGACACGGCGATTTCGTACGTGTTGCCACTTTGGTAGCCGAATAGTTCTTCCAGTTTTTTCCAGCCAATTCTGGGTGTGCTTCCCGTCGCGTCATCGAACTCGCCGTCGTTGTCCAGGTCCCATTGGTAGGTCAGCTGGGACGGACCGCCGTCCGGATCGTACGACATCTGCGCATCGAGGTAGAGCTTGTCGCCCGCTGTCAGGAAGTATGGTCCGCCTGCGTCAGCTACCGGCGTTTTGTTTGACTCCGCGACGGTCAACATCGTTGTTGCCGTATTGCTCAAGGAGGTCCCGTCGTTGGCCACGAAGGTAATCTTACGAGTGGCGGTATTTGGATTCTGCGAAGTGTTGTTGTATTTGACTGTACGCAGCACCTGCTGGTAGTTCGCGAGAGTGTCGGTTCCAGATAGCGCTATCACCCCGGTGTCACTGTCATAGAACCCGGCAATGCTGGTGCCGGATGTGTCGGCGGTGAGCACCTCCGCCGCTCCGTCCAGCAGGTTGGTAATCGTCACGGTGAGTGCCGTCAGATCCGCACTGTCGACGTCTGTCAATGCCGCGTCGACGTCACTGATCGCCAGCGGACCAGTGCCTTTGGAGAACGTCGTGGCATAGTTGCTGCCGGTCACTCCCGAACTATCGTCTGCGTCTAAATCGAGTACCGGTGCGCTGGGCTGTCCCGGTTCTGCCCCCAGCCCCAGCCAACCAACCACTCTCTGCATGACAGCGTTCTGATTGTTGGGATTCGCAGCTGTCGTGCTGATGGCCTCAAAGGGAAAGGCGAAAAACACCAGATTGAACGGATTAGAACTACTACCAGAAGAGTAACGTAATGCGGCGTATGGAAAAATCCCACCGAATTCAGTTTCGCTGGCGAGGAATATGCCCGTAGCACTGGAGTCGGGCTGGAGGGTGTCGGAATAGTTGGCTTCGTACAGCGAAGGAAGGGTCAGAGGCAGATTCAACCCGTCACTAACAGGATCGCCTGATACACCCGTGACGCGGTATACACTCTCATCATTCCAGTAATCAGCGAGGTGGAGGTAGTTGGAATTGAAATCGTTAGTGACCCCGTTGTAGAGGATATCTTGACCCGACAGGAAAATATTGCCACCACCATCGAGGTAGGCGGCAATCTCGCCTTGTTCCGCATCGGTCAGGCCGGCCGTAGGGGCCGAGTAATCATCGCCCGTATTCCAAATTACCGCGGAGTAGGAAGACATCTCTGAACTTGCGGGAGAAGCCCCTAAGGCATACGAATCCCAAATGTCATAGGCATATTCATTGGCATCGAGAGCATTCGTAAAATAGGCTTCCAGTAGATCTCCCTCGTCGTCATCTACAAAGAGAATCGGCGCCATGTCCTGAGTCGTGAAGCTGTGGCCCGTATCGGTAGTAGTGTTACCCGCGGCATCGGTTGATGAAACCGCGAAGTAGTACGTTGTCAGCGGGTTGAGATTTCCTAACGAAACCGAATGCGCGGTGGTCAGTGCAGGTACGGATTCGTTCATATCCAGATTGTCCGGATCGGTCCCGTAGAAAACGACACTGGTACTAGGTTCATCGGTGACCCAGCTGATAGTTACTCGGGTTGCCGGGGTCGATGCTGCAACCAGACTAATAGACGGACCTGCCGTATCGACCGTTGCTGTGTCAGTTACCGTAGCTGACCCGGCGCCATTGTCGGCATCTTGATAGGTGGCCGTGATCGTATCTCCGTGAGCAACCTGGAGTATTCCATCGGCAAGCGGTTCACCCAAAGCTAAAGTAATGGAGCCGGTGAATTTGCTCGTGGATGCCCCCGTCTCGAATAGCGTAACGACCTCGGGACTTGTCTCCGTGGTACTTGAGATATTAATTGTCGTCGTGTCGGACAAAGACGGGTTAACATCGAGATCTGCGTCATAGACGGTGACCTCGATGGTATTGGCGAGTCCATAGCTGTCCTTGGAGAGTTCTACGGTGCCCTTGTGCGGATTAAGATTCTGCAATGTGGTGAATGCGTTGAGCCGGCCGCCGGTCACGGTGACACCGGCCATCGACGACACCGGATCGACTCCGGTAAAGATAGCATCACGGATCTCCTGATAGGTGGAGTTAGTTTTCGTGCTCCATGCCATGGCAGCCACACCCGCAACATGCGGTGTCGCCATCGACGTACCACTGAAACTCGAGTATTTGTTTCCGGGTGTCGTGCTGAGGATATCGACCCCAGGGGCACCCAGATCAACCGTGGTTGCTCCGTAGTTGGAGAACCATGCCCGATCGTCGTTGCGGTCGGTGGCGGCCACGGATATCACGTTGTCCAGATCGTAGTTGGCAGGATAAGTTGACGAAGAATCGTTGTTTGTACCGTCGTTGCCCGCCGCAGCAATGAAGAGCATGTCCGCATTGCGACTTGCAGAGATCGCGTCGAAGAGCGACGTCGAAGCACCACCTCCGCCCCAGCTGTTACTCGTTAACTGAGCACCCATCGAGGTAGCATATTCAACCGCTTGGACGGCTCCAGACGTGTAACCCGAACCACCAGCGTCGAGGAACTTTAACGCCATGATCTGTACGTTCCAGTTCACACCCACTACGCCGGTGCCGTTGTTGCCCATCGCTCCGATTGTCCCGGAAACGTGCGTGCCGTGCGCGTTGTCGTCGAATGGATCGTTGTCATTGTTGACAAAGTCCCAGCCAACAAAGTCATCCTTGAACCCGTTGCCGTCAGTGTCGGTGCCGTCGGCCCAATTTTGATTTGCTAAAAGGTCACCGGCATCAATAAAGCCGTTGCTGTTCAAGTCGGAAACATGGCTTGCATTGGCAGAGTGATTCAAATCGAAAAATGTGAAAAAGCCGTCCCCATTCATATCCGACAGCACTGATCCGATAGTGGAAGGGATTTCGTCCTGATTGATCCACATATTGAGATACAGATCGGGATGGGTATAGTCCACTCCCGTGTCGATCACCCCAACCACAACGTCGGATGATCCGGTGGTCAGTTCCCAAGCCTCGGGGCCATCGATGTCAGCATCAACGGTACCACCGGACTGTCCTGTGTTGTTCAATCCCCACAGTTGTGAATAACTGGTGTCATCCGGTGTCAGGACAGTCGCTTGATAGACGTAATTTGGTTCGATATATGCAATCTTGTGAGATTGCTGAACCCAACTTTGCAGAGTCGTTGAATCCAGTTGCGGAGCCGTCAACTTGGCCAGATTGTTTACCCCCAGATCTTTGATTTGCAAGAGGCTGTCGTTGTACGACAGCCAATCGTTCATCTGATCGGCTTTGCCCGGCAAGGCATGTTCAAACCGGATGATCCACTCGTCAGCTATGACGTTGTCGGCCTGGTCTACGACGTTGTCGGCCTGGTCCATCCAAGGAAGATCAAACTGACTTCCGGTAGTTCCGGAAAGCACAATCCGAGGCTCCAAGGATTCGAATGACAAGCGTGAAAAGCTGTCTGAACGGGATCTCGGGACTAGCCGATCAACGTTCCTCGATCGGCGAGATTGGATTCTCGAAAGCCAAGTTTTCCAACGTTGCCTTTTCGTCATCAGGACAGCCGCTGCGAGGATGATGCGATTACAGGGGAATGTTGGTCTGTCTCGGCACTTATTGCCCTGGTCGGGTAGTGTCTCCGGCCAAGGAAGATAGGATACTGTCCCTGGTTCCCCTCCACAAGAGTCTTCTGCTTTTTACGTCACCCATTGGGTTCCCCTGTCAGCATGGCATGATTTGGCAGAATACACCTGTTTTTCCAGAGGTTTTCGAAAATCGCGTGCCAAAGTGCGGGAAGTCAAATGGGAAATGCGGGCTTCTTCAATTCCAACAAATGCACCGACTAAAACCATGCCAACCGGGGCCCCCTGTAAGCAGTATTGTCGCAGAGAAATCGACGAATTTATTGGGGCCGGGACCCAACAAACCGCCCGAACGCCGCGTAAACACTTATCGCTCGTCACTCATCGTTCATCACTTCCCCACCCACTCGCCGCGAAGCCAGTCGACGAGGTGGCCGATCGACGAGGTGGCCGATCGATTGGGCGTCGAGCTGATTGCGATCCGGGTCGACGGGGTCCTCGGCGAACGATGGCATCCGGTCGTTCAATTCGTTGTAAAACCGTATGTGTTTCGGGTCGCTAATGAAGTCGACCAACCACTGCCGCGAGCCGTAGCCGGTCAGGTCGGGCGCCGCGCCCAATTCGCCCTCGTCGCCAAACTTGTGGCAGTCGATGCAGCCAAACACCTCGCTGATGAGCGAACGGCCTTCGGTGATCTTGTCCGCGTCGCTCGCGTCGAGGTCGATCTGCGACTTCAAATGCGCCTCGGCCGACAGCGCCGCGGTGATCATTTCGACGTCAGCCGCCATTTGTTCCTGTTCTTCCTCGTCGACCTCGCCGATGTTCTCGCCGACCCACTCGAACATCTCGCCCTCGGCCAGCGCCGTATTGCCAAAGTAGTGCTCGCCACCGACCCGCTCCGGATCGAGCACGCCGGCAATCCACTCCCGCGACGCCAACGCCTCGTCGTCTCGAGTTCTCGCCGCATCGACGCCCACCTCCCATTCGGCCGCATTCGGGCTTGCGTCGTTTTCATCCGACGCCACGAATGTCATGGAATTCCCGTCGATTGCAAGGCGCTGGAAGACCAGGTTTGAAACCTCGTCGACAATCTCGACCCGCGAACTCCGCGGTTCACTGCGCGACGTGTTGAGCAGGCGGTTACGGCCGGTGAGATCAAGCAGCTCAAGGCGAACACTTTCGAGCGCGCTGTCAAGCTGTGAGACAGTCGGCATGGGAGTAATCGACCTATTTGTGAATTTGAGCCAAGGATCAGGCTTTTGGGAACTTCATTCTATAGACGATACGAGTTGCTTGCTATCCACTACGCAGAAATACGTATCGCAGTTCTCTCGCCGACTGATGACGAACGCATAGACTTGCTACGACAGACTCGGTTGAAAAGTCGAGTGTGCCATTCTCACCGTAACGTCAGCCGCCGCCTCGATTTCGCTTTACGGCGGGAGTGGCCAAGGATTGGCAGTGCAGCAGTCGCGTGATCGTGCGAGACGGGGATGTTCCGGATGACGAGACGACGAGTGATCACAGGCCAGTGGAGCTGGTGGTGGCGCCGTGGAGGTTCACAAACGACCGTATTGTGATCAAGAGTGTACTTTGATCCGTTTCACGGCTCGCGATCTTCTCAAGGCTGCGTGATCTTCGCTAGAATGCCGGGTGAATTCAGGTCTCGTTTGGCGGACTAGCACGACCTTCCGCTATCCGCCAGGCGGGGCCAAACGAGGAAGGTCGATCATGCTCAAGCATTGCACGAGCTTTGTGTCTGTTACCATTCACCAGCGGGACGGGATCACGTCAGCGATCCGGGAAGATCGACAGGCTGAGGTCATTCAGCGGCGGGTCTTGTTTTTTCCCGAGAGCGACTTTGCCAGGGACATTGATCAACGGTCTCACCTGATCCGAGATCGACTGCTCGAGCACCGCAAAGGACATTACGCCGAAGGTGACGAAGGTGAGATATTTGATCCGCTCGGTAAGACCAAGACTCTCGTGATCGAGTACCGGCAAAAGATCAACGGTCTCTATCAACAGGCGAGGACCGAGGCACGAGAACTACCGTCAGCGTCTTATCTACTCAGCAAGTTGGAAGCTGCTTCCCAGGGCCACGGCGATCTATTGGATCGAGCCGAGAGTTGCGTCGATACTGGCGAGGACTATTCGGAAACATTCGAGACGCACTGTCACGTAGTATCGGATCTCGCGAGTCTGATTCAGCAGCCAATGCGAGTCGAAA
This sequence comes from Planctomycetota bacterium, assembly GCA_963581585.1. Lineage (GTDB taxonomy): Bacteria > Planctomycetota > Planctomycetia > Planctomycetales > Planctomycetaceae > S139-18. The sequence continues at coordinate 437 of CAUZPL010000177.1, read as the reverse complement.
TTGATCCTCAAGAAATGTTGACGATCCCCGCGATCATGAGAAAGTTTAAGGTCCCGAAAAGGGATCAGGAGAGGCTCCGAAAGCGGCTCGATAGCTGGCGGGGACTGAAGCGAAACCTTGGCTCGAGGGACTGGTCCGAGGTCGAAAACCGACAGGGAAACGACCCGAAGTACTTCTACCGACTCGGTGCAGTCTGGGACAAGATCAAGGACCTCTGCTCCGCCGTTTCTCCGGCGAAAAAAAACTGACCCTAAAATAGTAGTAGTTTTACTGCCTTTTTTCCTCCGCCGTTTCTCCAGCCACAACCTAGTTGGCGGAAGATCGGGTCAAGTCTTCCGCATGAAGCTTTCCGAGCTACCCCCCGACGAGCTGGTCCGTGCTCTCACGGCTACGAGAGACAGGGCCTCCGACCCGTACCGCAAGGTCATTCTCCGAGA
>CAUZPL010000176.1:0-6868 GCA_963581585.1 Planctomycetota bacterium | reverse complement strand
AGTGAGAAATGCGGGCATCGCCTGCAGTCGACGTTTTTCAGCCTCTTCGTCCGAACGCAGTCTTACCCACGGCTGCAGCCAGCCCTCGCGCGTCAGATCCAGACGAACGCCGCTCTGTGCCGTTGTCGCTGCTATGTACAAATCCACTGGAAGTATTTCACCGATTGGAGTGCGGTCGTATTCCCCTCGACGGAACGATTCCTGCCCACCCAGCATCAGCAGGCCACCACCGCGACGAGATACAAAGTCGCGAACCAGCTGCTGCTGATCGGCTGTAAAAAAGTCCGCTTCGATGTCGTCAAGAATCAATGCGTCATACTGGAACAGGTCAAGTGCTTCTCCCGGGAAACCGGAAATCAGTTCTTCATCGTCTCTGGTCCCCAGTCGCACAAGCACCGGTTCGTCGTATTCTTCCGCAATTTCCTGCTCTGATTCTTCGAAACCACGAAACAGGGAATTGGATCGCTCACCGGACCGCCCTCGAAATTCGAACTTTGCTTCTTTGTGTGCAATCCGGATCAGTCCGATAAGTTCCATTTGAGGATCCGTATCAATGGCTCGTCTGAGGAATTTGAATTCCCAGTTGGGGCGTCCGGACACGTACAGCACTCGCCGTAGTTGGCTGCCTCGATCAACGACCAGCAGATGGGTATTGTTGATTTCGGTCGCTTCCGAAACAGTCGACCCGGTATCGTCCTGCAGCTCGGTGTGAACTCGATAAAATACAGTGCCTGCTGTGGTCGGTCGCACTTTGAAACGCACGGGCGAGTCATCGTCCACCGCCTGTGTTTGCGATTCCAGAACATTGCCGTCAGCGTCCATGATTGATGTGCAGACTGACCCCTGTGAAACTCCGTTCAGTTGTAGTTGAACCTGAACCGTAACTGGCGCATCGTCAAATGCTGACTGGCTCGCACTAACTTTGTGAACAGCAAGGTCGGGTGGCAGCAACGCACTGTTGGCGAGAACCGGGTAAACTGGGGCCAGACCGGACCAGGCATCTGATGCGGCACCGTTGTCTGTGGCGTTGCCGTCCGTCAGTAGTAAAATGCCGGCCAGTGGCTGGTCCTGAAATCGTTCGGCCAGCTGTATGAGACCGGAATGCAGCCGTGATGATTGGCCACCGTACTCTTGGGAGTCGAGCCGCGTTGTGACCTGGAGATAATCGCTGAGCGTATAGCGGCGTAAGTCAAAGTGTTCGTCAATCCGCTGCAGCCAGCTTCCTGATTCAGTTCGTTCGGCCTCCTCAAGAAGTTCATTGAATCGGTCAGCACGCGACCGACCATCCAGGTCAGTGATTGTTTGACTGCGGCTGTTGTCGACGATAACCGCAAAAACATTGGCGCCCGGGCGAGGCCGCGCACTGCTCCACAAGGGATTGACCAGGCAGGCAGTGATCAACAGCCAGCCAGCAACCCGAAGGACAATTGCCAGCCTGTTTAATGCCAGTCGTCGGTAGTTCAGCAGAACAGTGATCAGAATTCCGGTTGTACCGATCACGATTGCCGGCCACAGCCAGTTGTGGTCACCGATGAGCAGCCGGGCAGGGCAGAAGAGTTGTGTTCGCGTTAACGGCATCATGGTGCCCTCTCATCCCGCTCCTGCCCCAGCAGTTCGTAATAGCGGTGCACCAGTTCCTCGAACTCTTCGGGCACTGGCTCACGGTCGATTGGCACCATATTGCCGTTGGATACCAATGCGGCAATGTCCTGAGCCAGACGCCGCCGAAGACTCTGCAACTCCGCTAGCAGACCGGACTTCACCAGGTCCCACTGCGGTTCTGTGCCATGCCGTCGAAACTGCGCTCGAATCGAACGTGCCCGATCGCGAATGCCGGCAACTTGTTGACGCACACCTGCATCATCCAATATTTCTTCCACGTCTCGAAGCCGGTCCGACCAGTCGTGAAAATGACTGCCGGTGAGTGGACGTTTCGTGACTGTGGACGTATCGCTCGATTCCCGTCCCCCGCCCCGCAGAACAGAGTAGTCATGTAGTTCCGATCGAGGCTCTGCAGACAGTTGCCCGCTCTGTCCGAGTTGGTTTCCGGATTGTTTTTTTTGGTCTGTCTGCTGCGAAACGGATTCCTGAGTCAGCTTCCTGATCATAGCCTCCGACAGTTCATCCGATAATTCTTCTGATAACTGGTCCAGAATTGTCTTTGCGCGGCGCAGTGATTCAGCCTCACTGCCAAGGACAGCCTCCGCCGCCCCTTCGATTCCTTGCTGCAATTCCTCGAGACCACGGCGAGCTGCCTGTTCGGCTTCCGTGACCCGAGCCCACAGACCTCGGCCTGCTAAAAACTCAGCAGCGTGCAGTGCATCCTCCGTCCGCAGGTTCTCCACCTGTTTCAGAGTTTCGTACAGTCGTCGTGCCAGTAATGATTCGCTGTCTTCAGATTGTTGAACGAGTTCTTTTGACTGTTTGACGATTCGTCGGAGACTGTCTCGTTGCTGCCCCAGCTTTCGTTCGATTTCATCATCGTACTTTTGGCTGCGCAGCGACGGCGGGCCTAGGTGTGATTGTGGTGTTTCGACGTCCGGATTACCGCCACGAAGTTGATTTGCGATCTGCTGCTGACGTTGGTTCAGTTGTCGCGCCTGCTGTCGCAGATCACGTGCCGCTTCCGTAAATGCTGTTGATGTTTGTTGGCGATAATCTTCCTGCAACTGGTCGAACTGCCGTTCGGCCCGTGTTCCTTCGGAGAGTGCTTGCGACAGTTTTGCATCATTCATTGCGCGCGACGCTCTCCTCACATTTTCGCGCGCCTGATCGACCTGTTCACGGAGTTCGTGCTGCGGCGGACTATTGTGAGACGAGGACTGGTCCATTCGTACTCGCAGCTCGTCGACGTCACGAAGTAAATCCTGCTGTTCATCCCGCAGTCGCTTCAGTTCTCGATTGATATGTTCACGTTGTTCTGTATCGCTGGCGATACGCAGTTCAGACTGCAGCCGTTTGAGACGTTCATTGATCATGTCCTGACGGCGAGCCAGGTCTTTGAGTCGATTCAATACCTGCAGTTGTTCACGTTGTTCCTCTGTTTGCTGATTCTGTTGTGCCTGCTGCTCCGATTCGTAACGATTTCGATTATTGTCAAGTTCCAGCTGGGCGAGTTGTCGCTGCATCAAACTGGTTTGCTGTTGGGAATCCTGACCCTGCCGGGGCTGAGATCGCTGTACTTCGTGTGCAGCGGTCCGCAGTCGCAGTAATTCACGGAACGCCGCCTGTGCGCCGGAATACGCATCGGCCATGGTGGGTTCCGGTGCCTGCAGGGACCAGTCGGTCAGCGCATCAACGACACACTTCATATGATGGCCGGCTGCCGCAATGGAGTCCGTTGCGTCGTTGTCCACGGTCGCAGATTCTCTGATCTCATTGAGCTGCGCAAGCGCCACCTCCTGAGATTGCCGGATTGCAGTCACATCTTCAATTGTCACCGCGTCTGCGTTCCACGAGGAACCGGTCAGCGAGCGCTGGACATTCCAGATCGCAATCGCGATCTGTCGCTGGATTTGTAACAGGTCGCCCGTGGAGGGCCCGTTCTGATTTTGGTGTGCCTGGCTGGCCTGCTGATCAGACTCACGAAAAATCTCCTCGAATTGCCGTACATCGGCAAACATCAGATCACTCAGTGACCTTTGAATCCTACCACCATTGACATACGTATCCGCATAGAAGTGCCATGTGAGCAAATCATTGGGTTGAGCACCGAGTGTTTCCAGTTCCAGGGTATGCTTCATTCCAACTCTGGCAGTCACCGGATCGTCCTGAGCGAGCGAAACAGACTGCGTTGTGCCATCGGCCAATGCCCAGCAGATGCCATAGTCCAGGATTCCAAAATCGTCTGACGCTTCAGCTTCGGTGACAACTTCCTGCAGTGCCGAAACACTGATGTCCGGTTGAGGGAATGTAATGCGGATGGTAGGTGATTCGTTACGAATGATCCGCAGCGTGATCGTTGTATCTTCACTGGCGGATCGTCCCTGTCTGTCCTGCAGAAAGACGGTCCATGTCGTGTCCACACTGGCTGTCAACGTTGTCTGCAAAGTCGTCCGATCGGAAGAAACGGCTGACAGTGGAATTTCGATGTTGTTTTCGGACTTCAGGTGGCTAACGGTCACTGGCTTGTTGAGGTGCAGATTCAATGTCACTGTCGATCCGTTGATGGCGGCAATCCGCAGAGTGTCTTCGATCGTTGTCGGATCTCGACCGGTCCATTTCGGTGGAAAGATACTGGCATCAACCTGCTCCACGCGCGGCCGCAGGTACGTGGTTATGCGATATGCATCTGATGCGTGCCGGAGTCTACCGGGCGACGACGAATCGTCGTCGCCATAGAGGACGACATAGCTGCCGTCCTGAGTCACTGCCGGAAGGCGAACCATAAACACACCAGTATCCACAGTCAGCGACATGCTGTATGTTGTCGTCGCAGAAGCGGAACTTTCGTTTTCCGTTCCGACTTCAGCCTGTTGCTCATCCGGTCTGAACCGGACGACGGCCCGAGACGGCAGCTTCCCGGTAAATCTCGCTGCGATGGTGAGTCCGGTGCCGTGTCCGATTTCGACGTCGCCGGGCTCCACGGTCACCTGCATCGCTGCATCATTCAACTCAGAGTGCCGCACTGCCGGCGAGTTTTCAGTATAAGACAACGGAAGCAGACGTCCGGCAGTAACTACCGAGGACACCAGCACTAAAAACGCTATCAGGCTGGCTGTGAACCAACTGAAAATTCTCTGCCCGGAAACCACAGAATCCCAGTCGGCCACCAGAGCGATGTCGTCAGCTTCCTTGAGAACCCGGGATGCGAGAACAGGACTGACAGTTGAGTCACTCGATCGATAGCGCAGGGCCGTCAGCACGATATCACTGAGACTTGGATTGTGCTGTTCAACCAGACGAGCCGTCTCCAGCCACGTGGGGGCGGCCTGTCTCCAGCGAGCCAGAATGAGTCCGACACCGCACGCCACAACGAGTGACAGCGATTCACGCCGCAGCGGTAATCCCGTCGCTGGCAACAGCAGGCAAAGTACGTTCGCCGGAATCATGACCAGCAGCCAGCAGACGGTCTGGCGTCGCAGGAGTCGCAACCGGTGCAGTCGTCTGGTAACAGCCGAGAGACGACGTTCCAGAATCAATCCGGCCATCAGGCGGTCTCCAGTTGACGACGATGAATGATGGCGGCCAGCACGGCTTCCGCGAACAAACAGCATAACCCGGCCAGCAGGAACCAACGCCAGTATTTTTGTTGACTTTCCAGCTGGTCGGCAGAAGGTCGACGCGATTCCGGTGGTTTCATGGCAAGGACAGGATCCTGAGACTGTGTATTCTCGGCTGCAAGGCCCAGCGCGTAAAGCTGTCCTTCGGGCAGAGGGGCTGTTCGAGACTCATTCGGATCAATTTCGGCCAGCAGAGTGACTGTTGTGTCATCGTCAGCCGATGTACTCCGGATTGTATATCGCCCTGGCTGTTCAACTGTGATTTGCGTCACCTCGCTTTTCCGGCTGTCAACGGCTTGACAGGACTGCAAACTGCCATCCGGCAACTCGATGATCCAGTCAGACGATGTTACCGTTGTTGCCGGATTGAACGAGTCTCCCACCAGTACCTGTTGGTATTCAAGTTCAGCGGGATGCGCCAGATTCAGAAACCCTGTCACCATCGGCGCAAATCGAGACGAAAGTGCCCACTGACTGTCGTCCGGATGCCAGCCGCTCGCCAGCAAATAGACTTCCCCTGCGAATTCTCGACGGATGCGGACGATTGCCGGCATGCCGGAATCAAATTCCGCGACCACCGTCCAGCGTGCGGCTTCCTCCGCATCGCTGCTGTCAGGTCCGGCCAGACCGATGGCTCGGTGTTTCCAAAACCGGACTGAGGAGAAATCTGCGAATCTGGCGTCCGAGAATTCAGCAAACAACGGTTGTTCAAAATCGATCCGGCCCAGCATTGCGTAGTCACTGACTGATGCTTCGGTGATCGTCATTCCCTCGGGAAGCAGAGCCTGAATTGACTGTGCCATTAATTCAGAAGTGAGCGCCGCGACGACGATACCATCTCGGTCCAGCAGTGCCTTAAGCGACGGCAGCAATTTGACCGGAACAGCTTCGGTGAGAATCGCCAGTTTGACATCATCGGGCACAGGAAGGGTCAGACCATCAGATGTCACGGTGTCCAGAATTTCCGGCTGCGGCTCGGTCGAAGAGTCTGGATCCGCGTCTCTTGCCATGCCGTCGAGGGCCCGCTGCAGATAATAGCGCATGCGGCTGGCGTCATTGACGTCGGTTGAACCTGCGTGGGCGATACTCCATGTTCGTGAACTGGTCACGGGCAGTGGAACGCAGTTGTCGAATTTATGCGAATCACCAACAAGTGACAAACTGACAGCATCTTCCGTAAGAGTCAGCGACGTTAAGGGCAATGTCACCTGGCGTCCTGGAACAACATTGACTGGGACGTCGGGTCCGGCGGACAGGCCGGCGCGATTAAGGGGTCGCACTGTAAAGTGAGTGGTGGTCGCATCAGCGTTATTGCTGACGCGCACCAGTAACTTGGCGGTTCGCCGGTCCACCATTGTGTGCAATGAAGCATTCCCGGACTCCAGTGGCCGGATGATTCGCAACGTGACTTGGACAGAATCAGGCCAGATACCTGTCAGAAGGGAACCGAAGTCACTGCCTTCCTGAAAATCGGTCACGAGGATGATTCGATGCTCAGTACGAGGACCGAATTCCTGAACGAGATCTTCGGCTGTTTGCTGCAGGGCGATTCCGGTTTGAGTGCCATGCCAGTCGGCCATGTATTTGCTGCACAGCCGTGTGATTGCTGCCGATCGTTCGGCAGACGAAAACGCAGCCCAGGACTC
>CAUZPL010000175.1:0-6875 GCA_963581585.1 Planctomycetota bacterium | reverse complement strand
CCCACGCGATTTCATCCCCGGCGAGGCGACAGCACCGACATCCTGTTCATGACTGCCCGCGGCGACGGTCCGTACGATCGCACCTTTCGCGAAGCATTCATTCGACCGGGACTGGACCTCAACCGCTGGGGCAACCGCTCGAATTACGCCGCGTTGAATGTCGTTCCCACCAGTCCAACCGAAATGTCGATCTACACGACACCGTTTCGCCGTTTCACGCTGCGTACCGATGGTTTTGCGTCGGTTCATGCCGGCGCAGATATCGGCGAGATGTTAACGCACCCACTCCGTTTCGACGGCAGGTCGCTGGAACTGAACTACTCGACCAGCGGCGGTGGCAGCCTGAAGGTCGAACTGCAGGGCGCTGGTGGGCACCCGCTGCCGGGATTCAGTCTTGATGACTGTCAGATACTCGTTGGTGACAGCATCCGGCAGCAGGTGAGCTGGACAGGCGGTGATCTCTCCGGTCTGGCCGGGACAGCTGTGCGACTTCGATTCGTCATGCTGGAATGCGACGTGTTCTCACTGAAATTCCAATCATAGACTGAATGCGGTGAAGGACAGCATTTCAGTCCGTCGGCAGAAGCAGACACTTGATGCCCTGACGAGACCGCACTGTTTCGAACGCCGTCCGCCAGTCTGTGAGCGGGAACCGGCTGCTTACAAGCGGACTCGTCGTTATCGTCCCCTCTTCAAGCAGTTTGAGAGTTCGTTTCCAGGTCATATGGCTGTAGGTGAAGCTCGGAAGAATCGTTAACTCCTTTGTGACCGCCTGGTCCAGATCGATGGCGATTCGCCGACCGGGCAGACCGACCGTTACGATTTGCGCTGCCTTGCGTGAGAACCTGATGCATTGATCAAGGGATGCCTCCGACCCACCGCACTCAATCGCGACATCGGCTCCCAGTCCGTCGGTCAGTTCCAGTATTGAATCCAGAGAGTCCGTCCGGGAATTGATGACGAAATCAGCACCCAGGTCTTGGCCCAGTGCCAGACGATGTTCATCTCCTCCTGTACCGATTAGGACCACCCTGGCGTCGAGCGATTTTGCGGCCTGCAAACACAACAGGCCGACCGGGCCGGGTCCTGAAACGAGGACGACGTCACCAGATGAGATTGTGGCGCGCTCATACACTGCCCGAACGGCCACGGCGGCCGGCTCGGACATCGAACCCGCTTCAAAATCGATGTTGTCGGGCAGGCGGTGCAGGCTTTCCTGCCTCTGGCAGACATATTTCGCAAACGCTCCATCGACATGCACACCCATGCTCTGTCGATCAGTACAAAGCCCAATGAGTCCGTCCTGACAGAAACGACACCGACCGCAGGTATACTTAAATGTTTCGGACGTCACCCGGTCACCAACCTGGAACCGAGTAACCTCGGAACCCGTTTTGACGATCACGCCTGACATCTCATGGCCCAGAACCACCGGCGGGCAATTCACGTACTCGTCATCATGAATATGCAGATCCGTCCCACAGATCGCGCCAACCCTGACCTCCACTTTGACTTGGTCAGGCTGCGGAACTGGCTCGGGCACGTCCAGCACCTCCAGATTTCCAATACCAGGTGCTGTTTTTACGAGGGCCTTCATCGCCTGTTCCGAATCTCGCGCATGATGACTTCGAGACCACCGGCAAGACTCTTCTGGAATCGAACGACCGGGCCATAACTCCGAAAGCTCTCGGGAATCAGGGATCCTTCGTCACATGCGTTGACGAAGCCAGGGAATTTCTCGCGCAGTTCCTCAACCACCTGGCGCGGCGCGGATGTTTCGATCAAGCTCTTTCCGGGTGGCGACTGTTCGACCAGCACTTCGGTCAGCATCCCTGAGAGCGTCATCGACATGCCGTCTCCCACAAGCTCCGTCCAGTGCATCGTTGAACTGGCACCACCGGAGAGAATCCCCGCCTCGTATTTTCGTTCACGCCAGACCTTGTATGCAGCCCGTGCGGTACAGATTCCCGCCTGGCATCGCACCTCGTCCGATACTTCGACGCCACGTCGAGCTGCATCCTCAGTCAGGTAATCGTCAAACATACCTGGCAACATTGTGATCAGACACCTGGGTCGCTGAGTTGTTCGCTGCAATCCACGGCGATGCGCCTCGGCCATATGGATGTACTGGTCTACCGAGAAACTCATCGTGCCGATCGTGGACCAACCGCGAGCCGTCAGCTCCTCCAGTGCCTGAGCACCCTCCACAGTGGCCGGCAGTTTGATAATGACGTTCTCGCCCAGGTTTCGAAACTCATCTGCCTCGTTGAGCAACGCGGTCAGGTCGTCATTTTGAAAAGGGTTTCCCTGGATCGCCACGTACCCATGTCGGCCATGGCTTTCTTTGAAAAGGCCGTGAAACATTTCCATCGGCCGGGACACGGCTTTCCGTATGACGGCCATCACCAGTTGCTGGTCGTCCTGTGTTCCGGCCTGACCCAGGACCTCATCGATCGTCTCACGGACAAATTCGGGCTCGGACTCAAGAAGTGCGGCGATATACAGCGGGTTGGATGCGATGCCGACCGCGCCAGCGGTAAGACCCAGTTCGATTTCGGAGAGCGATGGATTGTTGATCCAAAGCTCGGTACCGAACTGTGTGTGTACCTCGTGAAAGTAACTCATCAGCCTGTCGCCGCAAGCAAGGTGCCCACCCATCGGTAGATTCCGGTAACTCCGAACGCAGTCAACGCAATTCCGGACAGGAATACGCAGCCAACAAGCAGTTGACCCATGCGCAGCTCGCGCGGCAGGTGAACTCGGTCTGACCAGAGGATTGCAAAGCACCACAGCCCACAGGTAAGAATTGCGGAGATGACCGCGGCCGGCGTGGCTATTATTACCGGATCGATCGAACACCAAAGCAGAACCAGGCCGAGGATGCCAATCGAAGACACGGTTACGAGACGGAATTTCTTGAGGGAAACCCGACGCAGTTTGGGAACGGCGACGATCAGGCATTCCTGCGTAGTGCGTGTGTAGAGTTCGAATGCGCCGTGAATCGTGCCGAAGAATGCGAAGAATATTCCCGTCTTGTAGAGGATGCTCAGCGCGGACTGAATAACGGAGCTTTGGCCTTCCCGCACCAGGAAAGCGGCTTGCTGAGTGAGGAGATTTGTCCCACCTGGGGCAATCTGCTGCGGGTTGAGGATCACGGCTCCAAGGACGGCAAAACAAAGCGTGAAGAACAGAATCGCGCTAAATGACAGCGAGATATCAATGAGCGGAGCGCGAAGCCACTTCCTGCCTGTCGCCACGTTGTCCGCAGACGTATCGACTTTCCAGTCCGACTGCTCACCCGAACTTCCGATCCGGGACATCAGTCCCCAGCCCTTTTCGCGCAGGAGTCCGAGGTATCCGAAATAGTCCTGAGTCCCGCCGCCAAGCAAACCCATGCCGACAATCACCTCGATCCAAGGATCACGATTTTTGAAATCGGGAATCGCGACGACCCACGGCTCAAACTTCGGCGCGGTCGGAACGATGATCCCGTTCAGAACTGCGACGAGATCAGGGGAGGACGATGCGACCGCCATGATGATGGAGACCAACAGCAGGCCGACAACGGCAGTCTGAGCTTTTTCCAGGAAGTCATAGCTTTGAACAAACGTCAACGCCATGGCAACCACAATGAACAACGTCCCCCACAGACACGCATACAGATCGAAGTACTGATCGTCAGCAGGAACACCCACCAGGTCCGAAACAACAAAGTCAGCCAGCATTCTTGGAAGCACGCCTCCCAGAAACAACGGCATGCAAAACAGAGAAAGCACAGTCATACACCAGACGAACCAGTTCCGGGGTCCCGGCAGTTCGCTCCAGCTCTCCAGCGGATGCCGCCCCGACAGCGTCATAAAGCGGGCGCCACTGTAGATCTGGAATCCTTTGATGATCGTACCCAGCACGAAGCACCAGAGCAGCGAATAGCCGAAGATCGCACCACTTCGGGATGGAAAAACGGTCTCTCCGCTGCCGATGGTGACGGAAGCGATGATGGCACCGGGACCAAAGATCAGAAGCATGCCCCGGAATGACAGGTTACGGACTTCGGGTGGGAGTTCGGGGTATTTCGAGGTCACTGTGGCTCCTTGTTGGCCGGCACGGTCCGGCAGGTCAATCCGCCCCTTGTGATCCGGGCTTCTTCACAGTTACACAGGCTCATAAAGTGGTCATGTTTTACCGAGTCTGTGAACGTGTCGCCACCGGGCGTCAACAGACACGATTTTCCGCCACATTTGCCAGGTACTGCTGTCAGCCCCTCCCTGACAGTCGTGCAGGTCATCCCCTGTGTGGTGTATTCATCCGCCGAATGGACCCCACGCACCTAAACAGGATGACTGTCGGCAGGCGCGCCCGCAGCGCAAATTCGGTAACATCCTGAATTGAATCAGCAGGCGTGATGACGTCAGTTTTGTTCAAACACCGTTTCGCTGGCAAGCTGTCTTCCATGATGTTTCAGCGATCGCTTGTACAGATTCACGTCCGGGAAATACCCGCTTTCCTGAATACAGCTGACATATTTCGATAACAAGTCCTGGCGGCCACCGTCGCGTCGTACCCGGGCTGACGCCAGACTGTACTGCTGACCTCGCAACAAATATCGCCCGCATAACCTCCCGTGGTCAATGTTTTCAGCAGGGTGATATAGTCAATCGTGCCGGCTTCACCCGCCAGAACAAACGTTACCCGGCCATCACGCTCGACAGCATCCTTAACGGCCACATGGGCCACGTAGGGCAAAGCTGTACGAACTGTTTCCTTCAAACCCAACTGTCGAAAGGCATAATGGCTGTAGTCGTAGCACATGCGAATCGACGATTGTTCACCCAGTTGCTCGATCAACCATACCGCTTCCAGCGGTTGCGACATAGCACCGCCACGATGCGGCTTGATCGCAATAATCGTCTGCGTTGATCGGGCAACTTCACTCCATTTGCCCAGACGATCCAGGAATAAATGCCTGGACTGTTTCCAGTTCCTGCCACCCAAAGTTGTCTGGATAATGGGAGGGGCCTGCGGTGAAAGATCATGCGCCAGTTCGGCAGCTTCCTCGAGACGGCGAACATTCTTTTCCTGGGCTGCCTTTTCTCCGCTCGGCCGTAAATGCTCCATCAACGACGCCAGGATTAAACCGGACTGGTCCATCTGTCGCCGGAGAGACGCACGCCGTGATTCAGGCATTTGGTGAGGCTCTGCGTCCCAGCCCTCGGTTGCCATTAACTCCACCGCGTCGTAACCGATCTCTGCCAGCAACCTGACTGCCGCTTCGGTTTTCATGCCGCGCGTGCCATAGGTGCCGAAGCCCAGTGTCAATCCGCTCCGCTGGCTTTGACAGGCCGCTCGTCCCCAAACCGGGACAGACGATGACAACGTGGAAATGCCGGTGCACGCTGTACTGCGTAACATCATTCGGCGTGTCCAGGATCGCATAAGTTCTCCTCGTTGACAGTAAACAGATGTTTTCTCTCGTCGCTGATTATTCCACCACTGCCGGACCGCTAAAATAGTCTCAGTCACAACATCGAACAAACCAACGACAAGTCCAGCGGCCGCTTTCACTCAATGCTGCAAGTCGCTGATTAAATTTGTCACAAGGGATCGCGTCGCAAAAGCGGACCCTGAAGTGCGTAAAGCCATCGGATTTGCCACATGTGTCACCGCTGCTCAGGCTCGACAGGCAGGGCTCAGCGAAATCATCCGAAAAACAAATTGTTCTTCAGGCAATTCGAACTCGCACCGGTTTGATAATGAAAATCCGGGGAGGCTGCCTTGAGGCAACCTGCGGTCAGGCCTTGGTTCCACTGAACATGTCACGTCTGCTTCCATCCCTTACGCGGAAGAACCGTATAAAACGAATAACCCGAAGTCCCAAAATCCCCATCACTATAGTACCGTCAGACGGCCGGCACCTGGTTGAGAATCTGAACGAACAGCTTCAAGGCATTGACTTTACCACACACGCAATGCCTGGCAGACGACCCACAAGCGCCCGGGCACGAATGTTTTTGAACCAACCCAGGATATCTTAAGACACCACTCCTTGATAACCCGGTCAATTCGGACCTAGAGTACAATTGTCGGACGCAACTCGTGGGGCGTCTGCGTTGCGGTCCTGAGACGGCCCGCCGAAGTCTCTGAAATCAGCGACTCACCAGCAATCGAAAGGCCTCACTGATGACGTCCAGTCAAACCCCCATGCGCCGTTGGATTTGGGTCCTGTTTTTTGTGCTGCTGATTCTGGGAGCTCTGCGTTGGCAGGACGCCAAGGAATCGTGGCTTGAACTGACCAGGAAGGCCTCTCCGGCGCGTCTCTCGACATTACCCCCGTATGGCGCGTACCCGGAAGCTACACCGCCGGAGGGGTTTGAGCACTTCTTCGACTTTGTCTCAAGCGATCCGGCCATCGAAGATCGGGCGGAGCCCCTCATTGAGGCCGGCTGGGATGAATCCCATGCGGTCTTTCTCCTCGAACTGGCGCACGTTCAGGGAATGACGCCGCGAATCCAGGACTTGCTCACTCGTAACACAAGCCAAAAGTACACGCAGAACAAGGATTGGTGGCAGTGGGTCTGGAGTCAGGACCCGACAATGCCGCCGCGGTACGCGAAATTCAAGGCCGTGGTGTATTCCGTGATCGACTACCGGTTCCATGAGTACTTCGACGACGACCCGGCCAGCACCATTCGTCTGAATGAGATTCGTTGGGGCGGTGTAATGCGTGACAGCATTCCGCCACTTGAAAGTCCTGAGAAAATCGCTGCGGCGGACGTGGAGTATCTTGAGGACGACAATGTCATCTTCGGCGTCGAGATCAACGGCGAGGCGGTAGCCTACCCCAAGCGCATTCTGGCCTGGCACGAAATGGTCAAGGA
>CAUZPL010000174.1:0-6880 GCA_963581585.1 Planctomycetota bacterium | reverse complement strand
GGTCTGACAGGCCGCAACTTCACACAACATCGCCAAAACCGACAAGGGGAACTCCTTTCCCCTTGAATTAGCCGTTCCACCTTGTGGACTCGGTTTCTGGTGGTAGAAATCAAATTTCCTATCAGTTCAGAATCTCGTTGATCACATGTCCGTGGACGTCGGTCAGGCGGCGATCGATTCCGTTTTGTCGGTACGTTAACCTCTTGTGATCAATGCCCAGCAGATGCAGCACTGTGGCGTGAAAGTCGTAGCAGTAGGTCTTGCCTTCGGCAGCCTGGTATCCCCAATCGTCGCTTTGGCCATGAGCTGTTCCTGCTTTCACACCGGCACCCGCCAGCCATGTGACGAATGAGCCGCCATTGTGGTCACGGCCGTCGCCGCCTTGTGCGAACGGAGTCCGCCCAAACTCAGTCGTCCAGATCAGCAGCGTGTCTTCGAACAGACCGCGCAATTTGAGATCTTCTATCAGTCCCGCAATCGGTTGATCGACACTCGCTGCAATCGGTGGTAGTTCTTTCGGTATACTGCTGTGATTGTCCCAATTGCCCGTGGCGCCCTGAGGACCGCTCCACACCTGGACAAATCGTGTGCCGCGTTCGACCAATCGACGAGCCAGCAGACAACGCCTGCCGAAATCTTCGGTGGTCTTATTGTTGATTCCGTAGGCGGAATGGGTGGATTCCGTTTCGCCGGAAAGATCAAAGGCAGCCGGTGCCGACAACTGCATCTTTGCGGCCAGCTCGTAGGACTGGATCCTCGCCTCAAGACGCGTATCATCCGGGCGTTCGCTCGCGTGCTGTCGATTGAGCTGATGCAGCAGTTCCAGTCCCGCGCCATCTGCCTGCTGAGTCGCGAATGAAAAGCTGTCACCCGCAAACAGGTCCGGAACAGCGTGATCTCCTGCTGCATTAATCACGGTTCCCTGGTGAACGGACGGAAGGAATCCGGCGGAAAATGGACCGCGTTGGTTATAAGGCAGCCCTTTTGCATCCGGCAGTGCAATGAACGTCGGGAGGTCATCTGTCAGATTGCCCAGCCCGTACGAAATCCAGGCACCAAGACAGGGAAAACCGGGTAACAGAAATCCGGTATTCATCATGTATGTCCCGGGCCCATGGACGTTGGTCTTTGACTGCATCGCCATCAAAAAGGCCATTTCGTCGACCCACTTTGTCTGCTCCGGAAAGACGCTGCTGACCCACCTGCCACTTTCGCCATATTGTTTGAATGCGAAGGGACTTTTCATGATCGCCCCGGCTGGGGCCGTGAATCCCTCAGGCTTTTCCTTCGGTCCCAGCTTCTGGCCGTGCAGTTTCTCCAAAGCTGGTTTGTAGTCAAAGGTGTCCATGGGGCTTGCACCACCCGTCATGAACAACTGAATGATGCGTTTCACTTTGGCGGGGTGATGCAGGCCGCCATTGAATTCCGGAACTGTCGATGCCAGTCCCTCATGGGCCAGCATTTGAGACATTGCCACGCCACTGAGTCCACCACCAATGTTCCACAGAAAGGAACGACGATGTGAATCACAGATGTTGCGGTGGAGAGACTTCATAGCCGATGCAGAATCGTAAGCAGGTGTTGGTTTAACGGAATTGGGAACTGATGTGGTCAGTCGACAAACAGGAATTCATTGCTGTTGAACAGAACTCGGCAAAGCGCAGCCAGTCCATGCGACTCAACGTATTTCGAGAAGACCTGTTGCTCAACAGCAGACGGCTCGCGCAGCCAGACCAGCGCAACGCCGCCGCGAATCCTTCTCTCTATATTCTCATCTTCACGTTCCAACCGCGCGGCGAGCCATTCACTTGCGTGCAACACGAATTCATTGTTGTACAACGCCAAAGACTGGAGTGCCGACACGGAGAAGCTTCGCCTGGGGACGAGAAGTCCGAGGTCCGGAAAATCCAGCGATTCCATAAATGGATCAGGAATTTCTCGCCACACGACCCGGTAGATGCTGCGACGTTTGGCGGCAGCGCTGCTCCAGTCAAAATCGCCATAGTCAAGCATCGGAGTGAGTTGAGGTCCTTTGAATTTTGCAAACTGTTCCACCCCAGGCCCACCAGACGTCAGGTCAAGCTGACCGGTCATCTGCAGAGCCGCATCCCGAAATGATTCGGCATCCAGTCGTGTCCTCGCCATACGCCATAGCAGCTTGTTGCCCGCATCAGACTCCAAAGCTTCGGTGCTGTGCCCCGTTTCCACCACGCTGGCCCGTTTCCATGTCTGGCTCGTCAGGATCAGGCGATGCAGTTTTTTCAGTGAACCGCCGGCTTCGTCTCGAAACCAGACCGCCAGCCAGTCCAGCAGTTCCGGATGACTCGGTTGACTGCCCATTCGACCGAAATCATTGGGTGTATCGCACAATCCCTGGGCGAAGTGATACTGCCAGACTCGATTAACAATGCTGCGCCACGTCAGCGGGTTCTCGGACGAAGCAATCCAGTCAGCCAATGCGGCCCGCCGCTGCGATTCTGCTGCAGGATCGTCGAGTTCAAATCGTCCGGACAATGCCTTGATCGCCGAGAGCGCTCCCGGAAACGCCTCGCGAACGGGCTTGTTGATATCTCCGCGACTGAGGAGATGAACGACCTTGGGCACCCCGGGCGACGGCAGTTTTTTTGCGTGGGACCAGGATTTTGAAACAGCATAGACCGTCGCTTGCGAAGGCAGGTCGCTCAGTTGACGCTGGACGTGCTCGGCCATCACGAATGCGCTGAGTTCGAGACGCTGGTCTTCGCCGCGGTTCTCAGCAGGAATGCTGAGAGCAGTGGCAACACTTGAAGGCAGCACGCGGGCCGATTCGGGCGGTGCGTCTGTCGTGAATATTTGAAATCGTCCAATCAGATGCCCGGTGCCGTGCAGCTGCCTCAGCGACACTGCAATCCGCGATCCCGGCTTCAGCTCGATCGGAGACGCCAGCACGAAAACTGCCTGGTGAGACTCGCCCACTCGAGGAAAGATCCCCCAGGCAGTCTGGCGGTCCTGATCCAACGCCTGATCAATTGTCCAGCCATCCTGATTCCAGTCGGCAGAGGCCTGTTGGAATTTCAGCTGGACCGGTTCGGACGCATCTGGCTCAAACAAATGAGCCACAAGCTCCGTCAAATGCAGATTGCCATTGTCCTGCCAGCCAGGACCGTTCATCGGCAGTCGTTCATCAGTGAGTACATCCAGTCGAATCGCGGTGAGCCGCTCGCCGGACGCGGATCCTGTCACTGTATAGGTGTCGGTGTCAGGTTTCTTGCCTGAGACAAATAATGAGCCGTCTTCCTGCCGTGTGAGCGCGGCGCCTTCAAGCGACAGAAAAACGATTGCTTCCAGCGGCTGCCAGCTGACTGATGATTCGGAATGTTGGGCTTCCCATTCCCGCACAATTGAATCGACGTCCTTCGCTTTGAGAACACTCGGATCCTTCGCTTCTACCGCCGCCAGCCGTGATTCCAGGCGACGGCGTTGCTGAGCCACCGTATGAGACGTGTCATATTCCACATCTCCCTTACCCACGCCTGCAAAGACGGCCTGGAGTGCGTAATAGTCTTCCTGAGTGATTGGGTCGAACTTGTGGGTGTGGCAACGTGCGCAGTTGGCCGTCGTGCTGTTGAATGCAGCCATCGTTTGAGTGACCATGTCATCACGATCGAGGTAGTCGAACGTGACGGGTGCCGTGAGTGCCCGGCTGAATTCCAGTGGACCGGCGGCGATAAATCCGAGAGCTGCCGTCAGTTCCGGTTGTTCAGAGTAAAACGCATCAGCGGCGAGCTGTTCTCGAATGAAACGGCCCCACGGCACATCCTGATTCAACCGATCGATCACGTAGTCACGAAATCGCCAGGCATTGGGGCGTTTTATGTCATGTTCGCAGCCGTGTGAATCCGCGAAATGAATCACATCCAGCCAGTGCCGAGCCCAACGCTCTCCATAGCGCGGTGAATCCAACAATCGCTCCACGAGTTTCTCAAATGCCTGTTGATCCTGGTCCTCCACAAACTCCTGCACCTGTGATGGAGTCGGCGGCAGACCGTGCAGGTCAAAATAGAGACGCCGGATGAGTGTGCGTCGATCGGCTTCCTGTAATGCGGTGATTTTCCTCTCGGCCAGTTTCGCATCAATGAACGCGTCGATTGGATGCCGGTTGCCGGGAGATGCATGCGGAATCTCGGGACGAATGATCGGGTGGAGCGACCACCAGTCATCACTGGGCATACTGCTGGGCGTTGCCTTCCGTGGATCCGGCGCACCGCGCTCCACCCATTCCACCAATAATTCGACATCGGCATCAGGAAGTCTCCCGTCGGGAGGCATTTGCAACTCGGCATCGTCGTAGCGCACAGCCCGAATCAGCAGGCTGTCATCTGCCTTGCCTGGCACAATCGCAGGGCCATTATCGCCGCCATCGGTCCATCCGGTGCGGGAGTCGAGTGTGAGTGCATTCTCCATCTTCCCTGAGGCGTGTGAATGACATTCCAGACAGTGCGTTTCGAGCAACGGAGCAATCTTGTCGGCAAAGAAAGTGAGATCCGCCGCTTCGTCTGCGCGCAAACGCTCAGGGATCACCAGGAGAAGGCAGGCGATTAAGGCGGTAGCACAGGTCGGTTTCATCGTTCTATGATCGGTGAAACCAACGGCAAGTTCAAGAACTCCGTTGAACGGCGTGTTTCGACGCCAAATCCATTGGGGGTTTGCGGAATGGTGATCGGCTTTGCACAATGGAGCTGCAGATGTTCCCATCAAACGCCCGGAAGAAAAGAAGTGTCCCGCACGGTCCCAACCTGCTCTTGAACGGGCCAGACCTCCTCCTTCCCTGTTGCAACGAAGTCCGATCCGATGCCTCGATCATTTCGTATGACAATTGCGGTCATGGTTGCCTTGTACATTGGGCATGGTTGCCCGGGGAGTCTGTATTGGGGTTTGGCTGCCGCTGATGAAGACGCGAGTCCAGCGGACGTCGAGCCCGCCGAAAGCGCTGATAAAAAGCTGCCTGAGGGCCATTCCAGCCATGGTGAAGTCTTCAACAAGGGGCCTCGCCAGGCCGCCTACCTGATGAATGGCGTTGGCACGATACACTTTGATGTTTCTTCCGAGCTGCCGGAAGCTGTGGCCTTTGTTGTTCAGGGCATCGGCCAGCTCCACGGCTTTTGGTTTTTCGAATCGGAACGATCATTTAGACAGGCCGCGGCCATTGATCCCAATTGCGCTATCGCTTACTGGGGCATGGCGATGTCAAATCGTAAGAACGACGATCGAGCCAAAGCCTTCATCAAAAAGGCAATGGATCTCAAGGACGGTGCCTCGCATCGTGAACGGCTGTACATCGAAGCATTCCACAGCTACATCAACGCTCCGGATAACGAAGACAAAGAGAAAGAAGCGCGCGCGGCCAAATACATCGAAGATCTTGAATCCCTGCTGTTCGAATTCCCTGATGAGATCGAAGCGAAAGCTTTTCTGTGTGAGTTTCTGTGGTCAGCTCGTGGCGACGGACTTGTGCTGAACAGTTATCTGACGGTCGACGCGCTGATTCAGCAAATCCACGATGTTGAGCCGCAACACCAGGCTCACCATTATCGCATTCACTTGTGGGACAAAAGGAAGGCCGAGAGGGCGTTGGACTCAGCGGCTCGATGCGGGCCCTCCGCTCATATGTGGCACATGCCTGGGCACATCTATTCAAAGCTGAATCGCTATCACGACGCGGTCTATCATCAGGAAGCATCCGCCAGAGTCGATCATGAGCACATGATGAAAGACATGGTGCTTCCGGATCAGATTCACAATTTCGCCCACAACAACGAATGGTGTATTCGCAATCTCATCCACATCGGTCGAGTTCGCGACGCTGTTGATCTCGCGAAAAACATGATCGAGCTGCCTCGACATCCGGAGTTCAACCGAATTGATAAATCCGGCAGCTACAAATACGGTCGTCAACGGCTGGCCGACGTACTGCGCACATTTCAACTGCACGATGAATTGATTCAACTGGCCGATTCAATCTGGCTGCAGGAGACAGGTGACGAAGAAGCTGACCTTGTCGTTGATCGCGCAGTTGCCGCCGCCTGCGCGACGACCGGTCGGGTGGCCGATGCCGAACGTCTGCGGGAGAAGCTGAGCGTTCAGCTGGATGAAATCAGGGCCGGGCAACATCAGGATGCAGATGCCGCAGAAGAGAATTCTCCCGGTGAAGGAAAAGATGACGAGGAGAAAAAGAAGGCCGCAGACGCGGCAAAAGAGAAACATGACTCACGTGTGGCGGCCTTGCAGAAGGCACTTGACGAGATCGACGGGCGAATGGCTGCACAGCGCGGTGAATACGATGTCGCGATTGAGTCGTCATTGGAGGACAGACATGACAAAGGAATTATTTAAGCAATATTGCGAAGAATTTGGTTTAGTATGTTTTAGACAAGATGTATTAGATTGGGGGGTTAAAGATTTAGATTGTTTATCTTTTTTTAAAAGATCGGGTTCAGTCGTGTAACATTTCAGGTAAGGCTCATTTTCGTGAAGATTTCCTATTGTTTTTTTTCTTCCTTTTTTTGCCTTGTGTATACCGCGTTTTAACACTTTTCTTTTTTTTAGAAGCATTTTGTCTTTTCGATTTTACTCTACTTGCCTTTTTACCTCTTGTAGACTGACGTTTTAACACTCTGCGTTTTTTAACTCTACCCGTATCTTGTTGACCCGTATCTTGTTGATTATTTTGTCTATTTTTAAAACTCTCTATGTGCCTCCATATCTTATTAAGCGCCTCAATCCTCCACGGTTCCGTAGGCTTTAACGCTCTTTTATTTCGCTCCCGCGCTGCAGCCTCCTGCCGAAGCTCCTCCTCCTCCGCAAATAATTCTGTAAGAGGTTGGTTTGTTCCCGCCATATA
>CAUZPL010000173.1:0-7223 GCA_963581585.1 Planctomycetota bacterium | reverse complement strand
CGACTTCCGGCAACGGGTCCGCTGAACTCCCAATGATCCGTGTGAGGTCTTCGTCCGGAATTGACGGGCACCAGTGTGTTTCGATGTGCTCGATCACCAGCTCGGTTCCACGCGTGTGGCTGACGTAAGGATAGTCGCGCGGGTCGTACATCGCGTCTGTCAGGTCGCGAGCCAGCACGACGTTGAAGCCGAGCTTGATGAGCTGCCGGATCCCGAACGGCCGCCCCAGCACGCACATATTGGTGTGGACGCCCATCATCACGATGTTTTTGATACCCTGCTGCAAGCAGAAGTTATAGATCTCCTCGCCACTGGCGCTGATTCCGTCGTAGCCGACGATTTGAATGGCCGGATGCTCGTGCCGGTCGAAATCCCGGTAGTACGTGGAGTTGCCCGGATCATCGCATCCGCCGTCCGAATCGTCGATGGGCAGTCTGACTTCCCTGTCGGGTTCGAGGTAGCACCACCGCTGGATGGGAACCGGTGGTCTGACAGTCGGTGCTGCCTGCATCCGCGTTCGATACTCGGTTCCTTCGTAGTGATGCACACCGCTGCTGGGAGCGTGGATGATCATCACACCGTGATTCCGGGCCGCGGTGATCACCCTGTTCATCTTCGGGGCCAGAATGCCAATTCGCTGCGTGGCCGACCTGCACCACAGATTGGTCCACATGTCACAGATGATGATCGCCGTCTCGGCCGTTTTCCATTCCAATTCCTCGACAACCGGCTCGTACGTTTCGCTGGCATTGGGAACCGGCACTCGGCGGCGACCGTGCAGTCGCAGTATCCCGGGGACCTGCGGACGGTTTTCCGTGCTGGCCACAGTTGTTTCTGTTTTCTGTGATGGCTCTTCGTGGGCAACTGCAACGTCGAACAGACCAATGCCAACCATCGAAAGGCACGCACACCAAATCCCGGCAACACACAGACGTGCGCGTCGGTCGGGAATCCGTGATTCGCGTTGCATGATCGATCTCTCTTTCATTCATACACAGGCAAGTCAAAAGCAAATCCACCACGCAACTACAAGTTCTGACACACGAAACCCACGCAGTTGTTCCTCGGACAGGCAGTGGAGCGAGCACAAAATGGCCCCGCAGGGACCAGTCGTATCTCACGTGGCAGAGTCCAGCCTCAACTGATTTTAGGGGAAATTTGAACGATTCAACTCTACGATATTACCAAAATGGCCACAAACTCGATTCCCTGCACATTCGAGTTCCCTTCCTCTCTGCCGGAGGCAATTGCTTCGGTGTTCATCCAACGGAATGACGCTTCTGGTTCTGAATCGCCAGGCGGGCCGCTTTGGCGGGAGTCGCGCGGTTCCTCAGAGCGGGCGCTCGCAACCCTGTCGACATCCTGAGCCACAGTCCGCGGCCGGTCGTCGAACGATGTTGGAACTGTGTCACACTCCGCAAACAGATAGAAAAACAGGCAAGTCACTGGTACGATTCAGCGCGTAAGAAAATCCTACGTGCGTTTTAGACCGCATATCAGTTTTCTACAGCTGTTGGGAAAACTTCGGTGAATTCACAATGACGGGAATCGCTCCCGCCGCCATGGACGGTGCGTCTCAGTTCGACAGAATCGAACTGCTGCATTCGCTCCCGGGTCGACAGGTTGTCCGCGCAGCAGACACAAGTCACGGAGTAAGAAAATGAACGTGAAACTCTTTGTCTCGATCGTGATTCTCGCGGCTGTCACGGGTGGGTCGGCGGTGTCATGTGCCGCAGAAGAGAAGCCCGGATTCGAGCGCTACATTCTCGCGTCGCACAAGGACGTCGAGTGGAATCGCTATCCGAGCATGGCAAGGCTGGACGACGGTCGCCTGATGGTGATCTGGTACTCGTCAAGAGAGTATGCGAACAGGTCGCTTGTCAAAGACAGGGACAGCGTCGCGGGCATCTTCTCGGATGATCATGGACGCACGTGGTCGAAACCCGTGCCGCTGATTCAGACGCCGGGATACGACCTGGACCCCAGCATCCTCGTCTCTGGCGAACGCATTTTCGTGAGTTCGACTGCCGTGCCGGACGGACCGGGAATCACGACGACCACGACCTGGGCCACGCGCAGTGAAGACAACGGAAAAACGTGGAGCGATCCGTATCAGATTCCGATGAAACCGTCGCAATACCAGCGGCAAGACGCAGCACGGTCTGCGTCTGAAATCCGGTACGCTCCTGATGGGATATGCGTGGGACATCCTCTGCGAACAGGGAAAGACACTTCGAGACGAAGACGAGATGCACCTGCGATCCGGAGTTATGCGCTCGACTGACAACGGCGAGACGTGGCACAACAGTGGCGATGTCATTAACCCCCCGTATGAGAAGGTTTCCGCCACTGCTATCATGGGCAACTGTGAGCCGGCTATCGTGGAACTGGAAGATGGCAGCATCTACATGCTGATGCGGACCGGCTCGAATCACCTGTACGAAGCACGCAGTTACGACGAAGGAAAGACATGGACCGAGGTCGGCCCCAGTCCCTTGCGCGGAACGAATGCGCCCGCGGCGCTGTGTCAGTTCAAGGTGGGCCAGCGAAGGGGTATTCTCTGTGTGTGGGACAACGCACGTAAGCGCTTTCCGCTTTGCGCAGCGGCTTCCTTTGACGGCGGTAAGACCTGGAGCAGGCCGACAGACATCGCCGGCCCCACCGGGGGAAGCCAGGCCTCCTATCCCGACTGCGCTCAGGCCGACGACGGGATGCTCACGGCCGTGTGGCAGCAAGGCGTGCGCGGTGGCCGCGAAGTGCGCTTTGCACGCTTCAACCTGGCCTGGCTGCTCCACGAAACGTCCAAACAACGGCAGTAGATCACCCTAATGGTTTCGCTTGCGACACGTCTGCTGCATGAACTGATTGACCAGGCAGGACAGTTGCTGCTGGTCGCTGCCATTCGGCGAATCGTTTGTCGACGATCTATCTCGACTTACAGGATCGCCTCGAGTTGTGTCGGGGTCATATGGATTCTGACTACGATTTCAGTGACGTGGGCTGATGAACTGATCGACTTCAATCGGCAGATTCGTCCGATTCTCGTCGAACGCTGTATACGATGTCATGGTCGCCAAGAGCAGGAGGGGGGACTTCGTCTCGACATCCGCGCGCGAGCCATGAACGGCGGCGACAGCGGTCCTGTGATCGTTCCGCGAAAATCCTCCGAGAGCCCACTGATCGAACGCATCCAGAGGGTTAACCCCGATGAAGCGATGCCTCCGGAGGGTGAAGGAACCCGGTTATCCCGGAATGAAGTCCGTTTATTCCGTGACTGGATCAAACAGGGAGCCCACTGGCCCGACGATGAAGCCGGCGCCGAGCGCTCAAAGCATTGGGCGTTTCAACCCATCGTTCGTTCCATCGTACCGATTGAAGCTGGTGATACGACGCGGAATCCGATCGATGCCTTCGTCCGTTTGCGACTCGAAGCCGCGGGGCTGACGTCGTCCGAGGAAGCAGACCGAACCACGTTGCTGCGGCGACTTTCATTCGACCTGCGCGGACTGCCGCCGAGTGCCGATGAGGTCGAAGCGTTCCTGAACGATGAATTCCCCCTGGCGTACGAACGGCTCGTCGACCGTCTGCTGGCATCGCCGCACTACGGAGAACGCTGGGCCAAACATTGGCTCGATCTGGCACGTTACGCCGATACCGACGGATACTCGGGAGAACAAATCCGACCGTGGGCCTGGCGCTGGCGGCATTGGGTGATCGAGACGCTCAACGATGATCTTCCCTTCGATCAGTTTACGATCGAACAGCTCGCGGGAGATTTGATACCCGACCCCACCGTCGAACAGCGCGTGGCCACCGGGTTTCACCGAAACTATCTGCATACCCGTGAAATGGATGCCGACAAGGAAGAGTTCCGCGTCCGCAAAATTGTCGATTGCACGAACGTCACAGGCTCCACCTGGATGGGACTGACGTTCGGATGCGCGGAATGTCATTCGCACAAATTTGATCCGATTACCCAGCGTGAATACTATGGCATGTATGCCTTCTTCAATAGCACGGAAGAAGTCGACCTGCCTGCTCCGCTTTCCGCGGGTCATTTCAGTTCATCGTTGCCACTGGCACCGATGACTTCGGCAGACGCGGCGACAACCACAAACGCGTCGGCGGCAACGGATTCGCGCGGGGAGTTGCCGGAGATCAAGGCACAGACTCTCGCAGAACTCGCAAAACCTCGCCCGACCCACGTCCATCTGCGGGGAAATTTTCTGGCGAAAGGTCCCGCCATTGAACCGCATACCCCCGCCGTGTTCCCTCCGCTGCGAGCTGCGGGAACACGACCGACGCGACTGGACCTGGCTCGTTGGCTGGTCTCTTCAGAACACCCGCTGACATCTCGAGTCGCGGTGAACCGTATTTGGCAGCATCTCTTCGGTCGCGGCCTGGTGCGGACGGAGAACGATTTCGGAATCCGGGGAACTCCTCCCACGCATCCCCAACTGCTCGACTGGCTGGCCTCCGAATTCCTGCGTGGCGGCTGGAGTCAAAAAGAACTGATTCGCCTGATTGTTACATCTGCTGCGTATCGGCAATCGTCGGCGCTCCGTCCTGAATTGATCGAACGGGATGCCGACAACCACCTGCTTGCGCGACAAAATCGGATGCGGCATGAAGCCGAGATTCTGCGCGATACGGCGCTCGCCGCGGCCGGGCTCCTCGATTTGAGCATTGGTGGGCCGAGTTTTCGGCCACCGGTCGCCGACGGTGCCGGGGCAGTCGTTACTACGCTCTGGAAATCGAACCCAACTCCCGATCAGTACCGGCGGGGATTGTACATTTTAGTTCAGCGGACGATTCCGCTGCCGTATCTGATGACGTTTGATGCTCCCGATGGAAACACCTTTTGTACTCGTCGCGAACGATCCAACACGCCGATACAGGCCCTCACACTTCTCAATGACCCAATCTTTTTCGAATGTGCCCGGCAAGTCAGTCGCCGACTCCTTCGTAACCGACGTGACGATCACGATCAGGTGAAACACGCATTTTTATTGACGCTCAATCGTTTCCCCTCACCTGGAGAAGTAAAAGAGTTGCAGTCATTTCTCGGCGAGCAACGAAAACTACTGTGTCAGCAACCCGAACTGGCTGCAAAAATCGCGGGGATCGACGAAGCCACTGCGTCTGCAGACGTCAGTCAGAAATCGGCACTCTGGACCTGCTTTGCGCGAGTATTGATGAATACCGACGAATTCATTTCTCGCGAATGATAAACGAACTCGTGACAGGGACGTGCATATCGTGAACATCAAGTTGCAACGTGTCGACTATGCTGGGACAAGATGGACAGAAACGCCCAGGAATTGTGTGATGAAGTCGATGCAGGATCAATTTTCAGAATCAACGCTTGACACGCGCCGCGACTTTTTGGCCAGTAGCTCCGCCGGGTTGGGTCTGGCGGCTGTCGCAGGCCTTATGGAGGACGAGCCGGTCTATTCGGCTGAGACAACGGTTTCCGAGTCGCCTCTTGCTTCTCGCGCTCCACACATTGTTCCCAGGGCCCGGCATTGTATCTTCATCAATCTGTTCGGTGGTCCCAGTCAGGCCGATCTGTTCGACCCCAAGCCACTGCTCAACGAACAGCACGGCCGGTCGTTGCCCGATTCGTTTACCAGGAACGTACGCTTTGCGTTCATTCAGAAAGATTCGGCGACGCTGCTGGGCAGTCCGCGGCGATTTGCGAGATTCGGTGGATCAGGCCTCGATTTCTCTGACCTGCTGCCGCATCTCGCGACGTGCGCCGACGATCTGTGCATGATCCGTTCAATGCATACGGACACGTTTGCGCACACGCCAGGTGAAATTCAATTGAGCACCGGTGTCTCGGTCCTTGGCAGGCCGAGTCTCGGTTCGTGGATGACATACGGTTTGGGTAGCTCGTCGCGTGATCTCCCGGGATTCGTGGTCCTCACGGCCGGGGGACGGCCGCCTGAAGCAGCTTCCGCCAACTGGGGGAGCGGATTCCTCTCCCCCAGTCATCAGGGTGTCCCATTTCGCAGTCAGGGAGAGCCGATTCTTAATTTGAACAATCCCGCGGGGATCACCCGCGACATGCAGAGACTCCAATTGAACACGGTGAGAGAACTCAACCGGCGACGTTACGCCCATCTTCGTGATCCGGAAATCGCCGCTCGCATCGCCTCCTGCGAGACGGCGTTCCGCATGCAGACCGCAGCGCCGGAGTTGACAGACCTTTCCGGAGAAACGCGCGAGACGCTTGATGCATATGGCATCGACCGTGTGGAAACAAATGAACAATTACAAGCCTCGAAGCGTGCTGGTGGAAAGGGGACGATGCACGCCTTCTCGATAAATTGCCTGCTGGCCCGCCGACTGGTAGAACGAGGCGTGCGATTTGTAAATCTGTATCATGGATCGTGGGACCACCACGATAAGCTCGATCCACAATTGAAATATGGTTGCGAAATCGTCGACCGCCCGGTAGCCGCCTTGATCAGGGATCTTAAGCAACGGGGGCTTCTCGGGACCACCCTCGTTATCTGGGCGTCGGAATTCGGGCGAACGCCCCTTGGAGAGAATCGCAAAGAGTTCGATAAACCGACCGGCCGCGATCACCATCCATTTGCCTTCACAGTTTGGATGGCCGGCGGCGCGGTCAAGGGGGGACACATTGTCGGAAAGACGGATGAATTCGGCTGGGGGATCACGGAAGAGCCGGCGCATATCAACGACTTTCACGCCACGCTGCTGCATCTGTTCGGACTCGACCACCTGCAACTGACGTACCGCTTTCAAGGCCGCGATTTTCGTCTGACCGACGTCGGCGGCCGCGTCATCAAATCTGTGCTCGCCTGACGCTTCTTATTTAATAAGCGGCAACCGTCAGTCCAGAGGATTCAAAACAACAGAGACGCTCACGCCACTGTTGCCACAGCGGCGCATTGATCGAACGGGACATCTTACGGTTTCCTGATGACTCGCCGTCTGGTGGCATGTGTCGCCTGAGAAACGTTTTCCGCAACTGCTCGACGAGGACTGCGGCGCTCGCAGCCCGGCCGGCATCCTGAGCCACAGCCTGCCGCCGGTCGTCGAACGATATCGAGAAACTGTGTAACACTCCACAAACGGATGAAAAACAGGCAACGCTAATGATACGATTCAGTGTGTGATCAAACGCTGCGTGCGCGTCAGTCCTTACATTTGTTTTCCACAGCTGTTGGAAGGCCTGCGACGAGTTCATGCTG
>CAUZPL010000172.1:0-7357 GCA_963581585.1 Planctomycetota bacterium | reverse complement strand
CCTGTAATCTCACCGCCGGAGACGTTCACCATGCTGTTGTTCCAGGCATACAGAGTGCCCCCAATCGTACCGCCGGAAACGGTCACCGTGCTGTTGTTCGTGGCATACAGATCCTCCCCAATCGTGCCGTCGGAGACATTCATCTCGCTGTTGTCGAAGGCAATCAGATCCTTCCCAATCGAGCCGCCGGTCAGAAGATTGGCGGTCGTTGAGTTGTAGACTTCGACATCATCTTCTGTCACTGCATAGTCCAGGTCGTGGGTAGCGCCGTCGGCCAGGGTAAGGACATCCGCCGAGGCAGGAACGCACGCCAGCAGCATGGCGGCGGTCAGTACGATGGTGGTCATTACCGGTTGAAATGATCGTTGCATGATGTGACTCGCTGGAATGAACAGTTTTAACAGAACCGGCTCTTTGGCTCGGGCCCTGAGGAGTACTGAGTGTCCTGTGCCTCAGGCGGCGGCCGATGTTTGCCGGCGACGTCTGCTGTAGCCGAACAGACCCAGTGCACCGATGCCAAACATGGCAATCGATGAGGGCTCGGGAACGGCGGTGGCGGGAGCGGCTAACGTGACCGTGGCGGTACCCGTGATATACACGTTATTGTCGATGGCCGTGCCATCTTCGAGTGTGCCGGTCAGAGTAGTGTCGGATGTCCAGTTGCCGGTTCCGTAGTCACCGTAACCAAAATTGAAGCCGGTGCCGAAAATGTTCACCTCGCTGTCATCGAAGGCATACAGAGTGTCCCCAATCGTACCGCCGGAGACGTTCACCTCGCTGCTGTCGTAGGCCACCAGATCCCACCCAATCGAGCCGCCGGAGAAGTTCACCTCGCTGTTGCCGACGGCAGACAGATTGTCCCCAATCGAACCGCCGGAGAAGTTCACCGTGCTGTCGTCCTCGGCAGTCAGATCGTCCCCAATCTCACCGCCGGTCAGAAGATTGACCGTCGTTGAGTCTTTGGCCCAAACGCTATCGCCGGCTGCAGTAAGGGACGGATAGTTATAGGTGCCGCTGCCCGTGTGGGTTATGAGACCTGCCGAGGCAGGAACGACTGCCAGCAGTATGGCGGCGGTCAGTACGATGGTGGTCATCACCGGTTGAAATGATCGTTGCATGATGTGACTCGCTGGACTGAAAAATTTTAACAGAACCTGTTCTTTGGCTCGGGGCTTGAGGGGTACTGGGAATAACGGGGACTGTAGCTGCCTTATTTGCATTGCGTCAACTGAGTGCTTTGCGAACGAACGTAAACTTTGTCTAACAAAACAGTGGGGGGTCTGCGGTTGTGAGGTTTGGAGCCCAAAAAGGACCCGCGGCCAGAAAGTGAGTCATGATCAGAACGCTAATCGGATCATGTGGCTCTGGATTAGTCCGGTAATTGAGCTGTGCGGCAGGCTGAAGTGTCGTCTGATGGGAGTGCCCGGCCGTTTCGGATCGGGCCATGCCTTCTCTATGCCTATGCTTCCGTTTATGAACCGCGACCATGCCGCGTTCGTGATGGATGTATACTGCTCGCGGCTGCTGTACAGGCGATCCAGAGGACGTCGCATGCTGAGATCGATCTTGGATCGGCCGGATTGATCAAGAACATTACGAGCCTTCTGCCTGAGCTGAGCCACACAGTAGCATTCGGCCAGGGTGGCGTATGGCAGTTTTCGGTCTTCACCCACGAGCAGGGGTTCCGGAGTTCGATTCCCGAGTGTGCGGATGGCACAGGTGTACGCAATGACCTGATCGTTTGCCGGCATGGCCGCTGGCAGTTTGTCCCGAAGGATCTGCCTGACTCCGCCGGAAAATTTACCACCACGGAATGTTTCAGCTCGATCGTCGAGCCAATCACGAAAGCGTGGCGGGCCATCCAGATCGCCGGATAGCATGGCCGTCTGAATGGCTTCGTCAGTGATACAATATTCACCGGCGCTGACAGTCTCTGCCTGCAGGATACCTCTGGCGATAGCTCTGTTGATTTGCCACTCATCAAGATTCAGTTCCAGTGCGGCGTCAGCCACTATATTCAAAGTTTGCATTCGTGATCGCTCCTTCGTGGCAGTGCTGATTCCTGTGCTCGCATCCGACGCACCAGACCCCGGATGTCAGCTTCTGTTATTCGAATCTCACCACCGATGACCAAATATGACAGATCACCATTTTCGAGTAATGCATTCAGATCATTCAGTGTTACGCGGAGCCGGATGGCGGCATCTCTCTCGGTCAGAAGAAGCACCATGCCGGTAAGGGTATCGCCATGATCGCTGCCGTCACGTACTAATTCTGAATCGAAATTATCGGCCGGAATCGGGACGAATCGGTCGGAATTGGCACCCCGAGATTGGTGATAACTCCACGGCATTCTGTCCACCGGCAGCTGCCACAAACTGCCGCACCGCATGCCGCCGACCGCATGACAAAATGTCCGAGCCGCCTTTGAGCTCAGCCCAGTGATCCGCTCGATTTCCAGCAGCTGCAGTGGCTCCGTCAGAATTGGAAGTTCGGTCATCGTGACGTCCTCATGTCGTTCCTTGTTCAACCCCGTCCAGTCTCCCGGACCTCAATTCCTCTCCGCTCGTCTCTTCAGTTCTGTGTTCACTGCGAGCGTTGTCTGCAGGCTGGCCAGTGCCCCGACAGCCGAGAACAGCACCTGATTCGCCACAGCCGGTTCGTCAGCAGCCAGTTGCTTAAATGCGGACAGTGCATCATCACTGTCCTGCATGACGTGCCGGAGGGCAGCCTGCAGTTGTGTGCTGCCTTCCAGACGTTCGATGATCGCATCGAGCATGCTGTCCGCTTTGACCTGAATGTTTTGCAGCTGTTCGGTTGTGAGGTGAGTCATGGATCCACTGCAGTAGTTACCGAATGATCGTACAATCCGGCAGCGCCTCCTTGAGTTTGGCTGCGCCCGCGTCGGTGATTTGGGTGTAGTAGAGGACGAGCCGCTGCAGACTGGTCAGTCCCGACAGATGCCCGAGACCCGCGTCGGTGACTTGCGCTGACTGTACTCAAGTCCTTGTTCGGGTATCCCACGCGAACCCAATCTCTTCCAGCATCCTCTAAACGGCCAATATACGTGTACCTAAATTTTCCGACGGTGCTCGTCTAACAGCTTTGCCAGTGATGAACCGCCCGGAAGCCTGCGATAGCCGTTCCGCAAAGCCCGGTTAATCCGGCTCCAGGCTTCTGTCGTATCCTTGATTGTTCCGGACTTTTGAGTAGGCCATTTCGTTGTTTCCTTCTTGTGTGCATCGGCCCACTCAAGAATCTGCTCGATGGTTAGATCAGTTATCCGACTCCGACGGTGCTCATCTAACAGCTTTGACAGTGATGAACCGCCCGGAAGCCTGCGATTGCCGTTCCGCAAAGCCGAGTTAACCTTATTCCACGTTATTGTCGTACCCTTGATTGCACCGGCGTCTGAGATAGGCCATTTCTTTTTGTCCTTCTTGTATGCATCGGCCCATTCAAGAATCTGATCAATGGTCAGATTACGATCATCACCACGGTGCTCGTCTAACAGCTTTGCCAGTGATGAACCGCCCGGCAGGCCGCGATTGCTTTTGTTCAAAGCCGCGTCAATCGCCTTCCACGTTTCTTCCGCACCTTCGATTGGTCCGGATTCTCCGGTGGGCCATTTCTTTTTTTTCTTCTTGTATGCGTCTACCCATTTAAGAATCTGATCAATGGTCAGATTACGATCATCACCACGGTGCTCGTCTAACAGCTTTGACACTGATGAACCGCCCGGAAGATCGCGAAAGCCGATCTTCAAAGCCGAGTCAATCGCATTCCACGTTTCTGTCGTACCTTTGATTGGTCCGGAATTGTTGGCAGGCCACTTCCCTGTATCCTCCCTGTGTGCATCTGCCCATTCAAGAATTTGTTCGATGGTTAGTGGAGGCTTCAGTGTTGTCTGCTCTATCGTGCGTACATAGAACGCCTGCTCAAAATTGCGCAGTGACAATTGGCTGGGAATGTCCAGAATAATGTTGTCCGGGAGCTTAATTCTCCCGCCGGATTTTGGTCGTTGTCCCAGCGACAATCGCAGCTGATCCAGTTCGTCCCCCAGTCGTCCGTCATGGGCTCGCAACGCTTTGAGCACCTGCCACACCGGCCTGAATTCCGACTGCGAAAGTACATCGTCCTCTTCTTCGGTTTCATCAATGAATACCGGAATCACGATGGTGCCGACCTCCTTATCTTTGGCTTTTCGGATCACGCGTCCGACTGCCTGGATAATGTCAACCGTTGAACGTTTGGGATCAATGAAAGCCACACCATCCAGCGCCGGTACGTCCACACCTTCACCGAGACACTGACAGTTCGAAACGATGCCACGTGTCTTATCCGGAAGATCACCCAGACCTTTGATCCGAGTTTGTCGTATTCCGGCCGGCGTTTTTCCTGAGATGTGCCGTGCCCATAATTTTCCGGCCGGACGTGCCGAACGACTTAAGTGCCGCACAACCTCCGGGAGCGAATCCGGCAATGTTTCGTCTGTAAAATTCCTGGCCTTCAGTACCGATGAATGGAATGTGATGATTCTTCGCAGGTCATGTTTTTTCATTGCTTTGGCCAGCCCAATTTGTGCGGCCAGCGTTCGAGCATCAGTAGTCAGGCCTGTTTCACTGTGAACGAGTTGTGCTTTATCTGCCAGGGCTTTTGCTTCGCGATCTGTGACTCCGATCACAACAACCTGATAATCAGTCAGCAGTGGCGGATCTGCGCTCATGGCTTCGTGGAAAGTGAGAGTATGAAATGGAGGTCCGAAGAGGTTGTGGTCGTCCATCGACGCGATTTCGAACTCCTGTTCATTGGCTTTCTGTTTGACACGGTCCGTGAAGTACCTTGGGGTGGCCGTCATAAACAGTCTTTTGCGGACCTTAATCAAATCGTCGTACAGGATATTCCCAAACAATCCTGTTGCGTTTCCTGCCAGCCGATGGGTTTCGTCGCAGATCGCCAGATCAAACCACCGGGATCGGCCATCCTGGGCTTCCGCAATGCGTTCTGACGAGTGGTATGTGGCAAACACTACTGCGGGACGGTTCCGACGTTTATTCAGGAATTTTCGAATCTGTTCCGGATCGGTCGTGACGTCGACACCAAGGTCAGCTGTGGATTGCACCAATGTGTCAGGCCTGCGTTTGCGGGTCCTGCGCTCGCGGACAGACTCATGAGAACAGACTACAAGAGAATCAAAGTCTGCTTTCGCGTGGCGGCCCCACTCCCCGAGGTTCTGGCTCACCAGTGACAAAGATGGAACAAGGACGAGTGTCAAAGCACTCTTTCTCTGTTCAGCGGTCCAGAGCGCAACCAGAGTCTTGCCTGTGCCACAGGCCATAATTAGCTGGCCTCGGTCATGTTCTTTGAACCCGTTGACCACGGCCTTTATAGCATCAGTCTGGTGAGGCCTCCTTGGTCGGTAGCGCGGCAACGAAACAGCTTTCCCACCAATCTTTGCTGGCCATTTAACCTCCTCAGTCAGAAGAGCGCCACGCAGTAGTTCGCCGACCGGTTTTTCCGTCTGGCCTTTGAGTGTGTTTCTCGCATTGCGTCCAATTTTGTCGGTCGTCGCGATAAGCAGGCGGAAACTAAATTCAGGACGGCTTGACTCAGCAAGGAAGGAGTCGATTTCAGCCTTTCTAATTGAATGGTCCGGGCCAACCGCTTTAGCCTGGACGGCCCATAATTCACCTGCCCGTGTTTGGGCAACAATATCAATTCCGCATTCGGGCCCCCAGCGATCCGGCCAGTCATACCAAGGCCATACCTTCTCGAATTTACCGCGATATCGTGGCGCGTTCTCAAGGAACCATTTGCACAGCCATTCGAAGTCGATACTAAACAATGTACCGTCTGATTCGCGACGGATTTTTGCTTCGATGAATTCGAATGTGCCTTCAGTCGTTGACGGGGCAGTGGTTAAATGATCCATCGCGGGCGATTTCAATGATTGTTGAATCGTACACCAGTCTCAGGTCACCGATACTTATCCCGCTCATCTTCCGCCAGTCCCATGGTGCAATGATTTTATGACTGCCCGACCACAGCCCCTTTTTCAGCCGGCGCGCCTGTGTCTCAGCTTCCGCCAGTGTGATGTCATCCGGCGCGTAGCTCACATAGTGCCAGGCCAGACCTCCAGCGACAAGTGAACCGTTAATCTGAGTGCCGTCGTGATAAATTTCACCGATGGTACGGTCATATCTGTCCTGACCGTGTGAGACGACTTTCACAACATTGCCCAGAATGGAAGCCTTCAGTGTGTCAGTCGCGTTGTTGCCGTACGTTTGCAATCACTCCGGCCATCCCGGCACCTCACCCCGAACAGCCCTCGACGCCTCGGTATCAGGGACCATTGGAGATACGGCATGGCTGCCTGGACTTGTCCAGCGACGAGAGGTTCCAGACCTTCACCGTCTTGTCCAGGCCCCCGCTGCCGCTGATGATCTCCTTCCTGTCCAGGCTGAATGCCACGCTGTAGACATGAACTGAGTGTCCCTTGAGGATGACGGTTGGCTTGGCAACGACGGCGTTGGCGTCAGGTCTTTTCGCGACGCCGTCTTTCTTTCCGGCCTCCGACCCACACACAGCGAGACAACACAGCAACAGGCAGACGGTCAGTCGTTTCATGGCGTCACGTTTGGAGCAGTGGGCTCATACAATTCTGATCCCTCGATTTTAGGTGTCGGCCGGTGGCCATGCTGTTAGCGGTTGCCCGCCGTTTCAGCTCACCGCGAACAGCTCTCGACGCCTGCAGGTTACCCAGTGCCCCGACAGCCGAGAACAGCACTTGATTCGCCACAGCCGGTTCGTCAGCAGTCAGTTGCTCAAACGCGGGCAGTGACATCACCAGTGGTCACAACCTGCGGATGCACGTGTGAGCGCACGAAAAACGGGCGACCCGCTGGCCGCCCGTGCTGAGCTGTGTGGTAATGAGTGTCCTGTGCCTCAGGCAGCGGCCGATGTTTGACGACGACGTCTGGCGTAGCCCAACAGACCCAGTGCACCGATGGCCAGCAGCGCCAGCGAGCTCGGTTCAGGAACGACAGCAGCAGAGTCCATGCTGGCCATCCAGGCCTCAGAGTTTCCATCGGGGTTGGTGCCATAGCCGCGATCGCAAGGCTGTGGACACACGCAACACTTGAATGAGGGATTTTCACTCGTAGACTGGCGGAAATCAAAATTCCTATCAGTTGGCGCGACCGGGTCCACATCTCGTGGGTGGCCTTCATCCGCGACGATCTGCAGTTGCTGAGGGACGAAATTGCTGAGAAATGTGCCGAGGGATTCACCGCCTTTAAGCTCAAGGTAGGTGTCGACATTGATCTCGACGAACAGCGGCTGGCGGTGATGAGAGAGA
>CAUZPL010000171.1:0-7556 GCA_963581585.1 Planctomycetota bacterium | reverse complement strand
CGAAAAATGAGGGCGCTTTGCAACTAAGACGGCCCATTGGCGAAATAATTCGGTGACCATGCCAGGGTCATCTATCCCCTATGGGATATGCCTGGACACAACGTATGCTACCCCAAGGAGAATGTCGCTGGAGCTTGGGAGCAACATACAATGGTCATGCAGGCACGAGCGACTCACACAATTAATTGGAGAAAGCAGGACATGGCTGACCGCGAACCGCACCCAACACCCATGTTGAATGAACTCGAAACCGGCCCTTGGCCCAGTTTCGTATCCGGCATCAAGCGCCTCCGAGACGATCATCAGCAGGACCGGGTCAATGGTGTTGCCAACGACTTGCTGGGCCAGTTGGAGCATTCCTACGAGACACGCAAAGGTTACTGGAAAGGCGGTACCGTCAGTGTCTATGGTTACGGGGGTGGGATCATCCCTCGTTTCTCTGAGGTTGGTCAGCAGTTTCCGGACTCAAAAGAGTTTCACACGCTCAGGGTACAGCCGCCTGCGGGTAATCATTACAGTACGGACATTCTTCGACAGCTGGCCGACAGCTGGGAGAAGTGGGGTTCGGGCCTGGTGACGTTCCATGGTCAGACCGGCAACATCATGTTTATCGGCGCAACGACTGAAAACACGCAACACTTTTTTGACGAGATCAATGATTACGGTTTTGATCTGGGTGGGGCGGGCCCTTGTGTACGGACAGCACAGTCGTGTGTTGGGGCCAGTCGATGTGAGCAATCGTGTGCGAACGAACACAAAATTCACCGCACCTTGGTTAACAACTTCACTGACGATGTTCATCGCCCCGCGCTACCCTACAAATTTAAGTTCAAAATATCGGGTTGTCCAAACGATTGTATGAACGCGATTGAACGTGCTGACATGGCGGTTATAGGCACGTGGCGTGATGACATCAAGGTTGACCAAGACGAGTGGAAATCCTACGTCGAAGCCAAAGGGCGTCAACACACGATCGATAACATCATTACACGGTGTCCAACCAGTTCTTTGAGTCTTAAAGACGACGACTCACTGGAAATCGACAATCGCAACTGTGTGCGCTGTATGCACTGTATTAACGTGGTGCCCAAGGCTCTCTCGCCAGGAGCTGACACTGGTGTGACGGTGCTGATGGGCGGTAAACGCACGCTCAAAATCGGTGATTTGATGGGTACCGTGGTGGTGCCCTTCATGAAAGTGGAATCGGAAGAGGATTACGAGCGACTGGTAGAGATCGCCGAAAACACCATAGATTATTGGGCTGAAAACGGCCTCGAACATGAGCGTTGTGGGGAAATGATCGAGCGGATCGGTTTGATTAATTTTCTGGAAGGCATCGGTCTCGATGTTGATCCAAATATGGTTGCCGAGCCACGCGAGTCATCTTACGTCCGGATGGACGGCTGGGATGAAGAAGCAATCAGATGGTTTGAGCGCAAAGCTGAGCAGAAACGAGTGGAACCAAACGCTGTCGCCTAATCCGTCCACAGAGGACGAGTAGGAGTATTTGATATGGCTAAAAAAGAAATGCGACGCCCGATTGAGTCGGGTTGCCCGGATGGTTTCCAGTACATGCATCCAGTCATGGTCAAGAACTTTGGCCAGTGGAAATGGCACGACCACCCACGACCGGGGGTACTGCGGCATGTGGCCGAAAGTGGAGACGCCATCTGGACTGTCAGAGCGGGGACCCAGCGGATACTCGATGTTTTTACCCTGAGAACGCTGTGTGATATCGGCGATGAATTTGCCGACGGTCATGTTCGATTCACGATTCGCAGCAACATCGAGTACATGGTACACGGTGAAGAAAAGGTCAATCCGTTGATCGATGCGTTGGAGAGCGCAGGTTTCGTGGTGGGCGGTACGGGAAATTCAGTGGCGATGATCGCCCATACCCAGGGCTGGTTGCACTGTGATATTCCTGGTACTGATGCATCGGGAATCGTGAAGTCGATGATGGATGAACTGATTGATGAATTCAGAAACTGCAATATGCCCAACCGGGTTCATATCACGACGTCCTGCTGTCAGATCAATTGCGGTGGCCAGGGTGATATCGCCATCAACGTTCAACACACCAAGCCACCAAAGATTAACCACGATCTGGTGGCAAATGTGTGTGAGCGGCCGTCGGTTGTGGCTCGTTGCCCGGTCGCTGCAATTCGACCGGCACAGATCAATGGAAAGCCAACCCTGGAAGTTGATGAAAAGAAATGCATCTGTTGTGGTGCATGCTATCCACCGTGCCCACCCATGCAGATTAACGATCCTGAGCATACAAAACTCGCCATATGGGTGGGTGGGAATCACTCTAATGCGCGCAGTAAGCCGAGCTTCCAGAAGCTTGTCGCCTCAGGAATTCCAAATAATCCGCCCCGCTGGCCGGAAGCGACGGCCATCGTCAAGAATATTCTCAACACCTACAAGGATGATGCCAGGGATTGGGAGCGAGTAAATGAATGGATAGATCGCATTGGCTGGTCACGCTTTTTTGAGCTGACTGGCCTGCCTTTTACGAAATATCACATCGATCACTGGCGGGGTTCGCGTAAGAGCCTCAATGCATCTACCCATATCCGGTTCTAGAGAAACCAGATGAAATTCTCGGTTATGGTCAACGAGGGCCCGTACACCCATCAGGCTGCTGATACGGCCTATCACTTTACCCGGGCGGTGCTCGACGCTGGCCACGAGATTTTCCGCGTTTTTTTCTACCACGATGGTGTTCACAATGGCACGCGAATGACGACCCCACCCCAGGACGACCGCCATATCGTAGATCGGTGGAGTGAACTGGCGCATGATCATGATGTCGACCTGGTGGTGTGTGTCGCCGCCGCCCAGCGTCGTGGCATCCTTGATAAAGACGAAGCCAAACGCAACGGCAAAGATGGCGACAATATCGCACCGGGTTTCCGAATTTCTGGTCTGGGTCAGTTGATCGAGGCCGGCATTGAAGCAGATCGACTGCTGGTCTTTGGTGACTAACGAAGCAGGTAAGGCTGTGAAAAAATTCATGTACGTCAATCGCCGCGCTCCCCACGGGACCATCTATCCGCTTGAAGGTCTTGAAGCGGTGCTCATTGGTGCCGCTTTCGATCAAGACGTGAGCATGGCGTTTATTGGTGACGGCGTGTTCCAGCTGAATAAGGGCCAGGACACTGCTGATTCAGGTATGAAGAATTTTGCATCCACCTATGGCGCGTTGGGCGATTATGAAGTTACCAAGCTGTACGTGGAGCAGGAATCGCTCGACCAAAGGGGCCTCGAGTTGAATGATCTAATGAATCTGACTTGGGAAGATGAAGAAGAGGACTGGGCAGAAAAACCGTCGATCCGGGTAGTCAGCAGAGCACAGTTGTCAGACCTGCTTGAACAGCAGGATGTGATCCTGAATTTCTAACACTGACGATGCTGCACACGGTCAACAAATCGCCGTTCGATAGTCATAGTCTACAGACCTGTCTGGGACTGGCCAAAGCAGGCAGCGATATCTTGCTGATAGAAGATGCAGTGTATGCGGCAATGTCCGGTACGGTTGTGACGTCGATGGTCGAAGCCGCGATGAACTGCTCCACCATTTACGCACTGGAGCCGGATCTCAGGGCACGCGGAATCGGATCCGAGAAGATGATCAGCGGTATAAATCTCGTTGGCTACGATGGATTTGTGGAACTTGCGGTAACCAACGACAAAGTGCAGAGCTGGTTATAGATTAATTAAAAGGAGAGTCGATATGGCATTCGAAATCAATGGTAAAACCTACGAGACAGACGAGGAAGGCTATCTAGCTAACTTGAGTGAATGGAACGCTGACGTTGCCGACCATATGGCAACTGAGGATGACTGCGATCTCAGTGAAAACCACTGGGAAGTCATCAAATTTCTGCGTGATTACTATGAGGAGTATCAGATTGCGCCAGCAGTGCGGGTACTGACCAAAGCTATTGGCAAACGATTGGGTAAGGATAAAGGCAATAGTAAATATCTCTATGAACTGTTCCCCTATGGCCCGGCCAAGCAGGCCTGTAAGTATGCGGGCCTACCCAAGCCAACCGGCTGCGTCTGAATGTCGAGCCGAGTCACGATTGGCTCAGCCCATTAGCCGGACACGGCATACGCCGGGTCGAATTTCTAGAGAGCGTTGATTTTGATTCTGGGCACTGTCTATGCCTTCCTGTTTCTCGTGGCAGCATTCTGTCTCGTTGTGGGTGTGGCTTTGCGTGTTATCCGTTACAGCAGGACACCGGCGCCGTTGGTCATTCCAACCACACCAGCGCCAACGACGACTGGTGGTGTTGTCTATCGGATGTTTCGCGAGGTCGTGTTGTTTGAGAGCCTTTTTAAAGGAAGCAAGTGGACCTGGCTGTTCGGCTGGTTATTTCATTTCGGGTTGTTGGTTGCTCTGTTGCGCCATTTACGCTACTTCACGGAACCCGTGTGGCAGTGGGTTGAAGTGATCCAATGGGTAGGGCTCTACGGGGGTGGGGTGATGCTGTTTGGATTACTGGGACTGTGGGCCCGTCGTTTCCTGGTTGATCGGGTTCGCTACATCAGTGCGCCGTCGGATCACTTGATGCTGGCACTGCTGGTAGCTATCACAGGTTCGGGGCTTACCATTAAATACGGTGTTCATTCCGACATCGTCGCACTAAAGGCGTTTACTCGGGGGTTGTTGGTGTTCGACTGGCAGCCGTTGCCAGCTGAGCCTTTGTTGCTGATCCACCTGACACTGGTCATCGTTTTGATGGTCATATTTCCGTTCAGCAAGCTCCTCCATGCACCAGGTATTTTCTTTAGTCCTACCCTCGCGATGAAAGACACGCCCCGTGAAAAACGCCACAGTGCGCCGTGGGCAGACGAAATCAACCGGTCAACCCCACGGTAGTATTTGCTCATGGCGAAACACGAATTCTCCATCCCGGTTGTCAAGTCGACCCTTGAGATCCCGCCAATTCAGCCGGGGGCAATGGCACACAGTAGTCCCTTTGTCGCCAAAGCCGAGCATCAGCAACCATTAGGATTTCCCGGTGAGCTGGTTGATAACTGGAAATCGGTTGCCATAGACAAAATGGAGGAACTACTCGGCAAGTATCGTGCACTGCCGGTTTTTCTTGATTCGTGTGTGAAGTGTGGTGCTTGCACGGACAAGTGCCACTACTACTTGGGTACCGGTGATCCCAAGAACATGCCGGTAGCCCGGCAAGATCTTTTACGCAGCGTCTATCGCCGTTATTTCACAGTCGCCGGCAAGTACTTTCCAAAACTGGTGGGCGCAGTCGAGTTGACCGAGGAAGTCATTGATGACTGGTATCGTTACT
Organism: Planctomycetota bacterium; assembly: GCA_963581585.1. GTDB lineage: Bacteria > Planctomycetota > Planctomycetia > Planctomycetales > Planctomycetaceae > S139-18. The sequence goes on along the minus strand of CAUZPL010000171.1, from coordinate 2,232 downwards.
ACCATCAATGTTCCGAATGCCGACGTTGTTCGGTTTACTGCCCCTTCGGTATCGATACGGCAGAGATCACGATGGCCGGACGCGAAATTCTGGCCTCGATCGGTGTGGGGCAGAAGTATGCCAACGAAATCATCGGTAAGGTGCACAAAATTGGGAATAACCTCGGTCTGCCGGAACCCGCGCTTGTCGATACGCTCGAAGGTCTGGAAGAGGAAGTTGAGGAAGAGATTAATGTGCCCGTCAAATTCCCGCTGGACCAGGTGGGTGCGGAGGTGCTGCTAGTGACACCGTCTGCTGATTTTTTTGCCGAGCCCCATGTTGATGGTCTTATTGGCTATGCCAAGGTCTTTCATCAAGCAGGTATCAGCTGGACCTTGAGTTCTTATGCTTCAGAAGCTGCAAACTTTGGAATTTTTATCGGCAACTACGAAAACATGCAAAAGGTCGCCGAACGCATTCGTCAAGCCGCACTCGATCTCGGCGTAAAGCGGATTGTGGTCGGTGAATGTGGTCACGCCTGGCGGGTTGCTTACAGTTTCTGGAACACACTGATTGGGCCATTTGATTTTCTGGATCCGGCATACCCTACGCCTCAACATATCTGTGAGCTGACGTATGACCTACTACAACAAGGTCAGCTCAACCTCGATTCGGCCCAGAATGATGACAAAGTGGTGACATTCCATGATTCGTGCAATGTCTCGCGAGGCTCGCGTATGGGCGACACGCCTGGCGGGCAATTTACCATTCCCAGAGCACTGATCAGGTCGGCCTGCTCGCATTTCGTTGACATGGCACCTGAGACTACGCACGAGCACACATTTTGTTGCGGCGGCGGTGGTGGGTTGCTCACCGATGATCTTCTCGAACTCAGGATAAAGGGAGCGTTACCCCGTGTGAGTGCTCTAAAGCGGGTTATCGAGGAAGACGGTGTGACGCACATGGCAGCAATCTGTGCAATCTGCAAGAGCCAGTTCAGCAAAGTTTTGCCCGAATATGGCATGGGTATGGACATGGTGGTGAGTGTTCACCAGCTCATCGGTGATGCGCTCGTGTTTGAATCGGCTCAATAAACGTGAGTGATGTTAATCAAGAGGAAACCCCGATGGCAGATGTAGAGGTGCAGGCTCAAGCACTGACTTTTCGAAAATATGCGGACGGTGAGACGCATGCCTACGACGATTTAAAAGAAAAGATTTTCACTGCTGATCATTCCGACAAATGTCCAACCTATGTTCATCGCACCCCCCCGTGCCAGGGCAGTTGCCCGTCGGGAGAAGATGTTCGTGGCTGGTTACAGATCGTTCGCGGCATGGAACCCCCGCCCGAAGGTGTCGAATGGCAGGAATATGCGTTTCGCCGTTCAACAGAAGCAAACCCCTTTCCGGCCATGATGGGTCGGGTGTGCCCAGCACCCTGCGAGGCGGGCTGTAATCGCAACCAAGTTGATGACTTTGTCGGCATCAATGCTGTGGAACAGTTTATCGGTGATACCGCATTCGAGCAGCGCTACCGGTTTGAGGAACCCCCGGAACTGTCAGGAAAACGAGTAGCGATCGTAGGGGGTGGGCCCGCAGGCCTTTCCGCGGCTTATCAGTTACGACGTCGCGGTCACGCCTCGACGGTGTTCGAGATGCAGGATCAATTGGGTGGTATGTTTCGTTACGGTATTCCAGGGTACCGGACGCCTAGAGACATTCTGGACCGAGAGATTGAGCGGATACTGGAATTGGACGCCATAGATGTTCGAACAGGAGTTCGAATCGGACGTGATCTAAGTATCGGAGAACTGGAGGCTGATTTTGATGCGGTATTGTGGGCCATTGGCTGTCAGACTGGCCAAGATCTGCCGGTCGACGGCTGGAAGGGTACGGCAAACTGTGTGTCCGGTGTGAAATTTCTGGAAGCATTCAACACAGGTCGAATGCAGGTGAGCGCTGAACGGGTGGTGTGTATCGGTGGTGGGGACACGTCTGTTGACGTGGTTTCTGTAGCCCGTCGGCTAGGACGAATAAAGAATTTAAACACTCAGGACCGCCCAGAGGCCGTCATTGGTGGATATACCGCACATGACTCAGCGATGGCCGCAATGCGACAGGGCGCGCAGGTCACGTTGACGGCCTTGTTTAACCAGTCGCAGATGACGGCAGCGGCAGAAGAAATTGATGACGCCCTCACCGAGGGGGTGACCATATTGAATGGCGTAATGCCTGTTGGTCTGGTTAAAGATGT
>CAUZPL010000170.1:0-7593 GCA_963581585.1 Planctomycetota bacterium | reverse complement strand
AGAAACACGCGAATACGGTCGGGCTGGGCAAGCTCGGCACGTGCGTTCTCGATCGCCTTCTCAACTCCTAATTCGCCCGCTTGAGCGAGTGCCTTCATTGCCTGCTCTTCATAACCGAGTTCCACGAGGTGGCGTGCGCGGATGTACGCGTCGAACGTTGCCCGAAACAGGTACATCTGAAATCGCCAGTTGTTTTTGAGTTTCTCACCGCCTTGTCGCTCAATGTTCTGCCACTGGAGAAGAGCCGCATCGATGCCCTCGTTGTCTCGCACCAGTCCATTCAGATTCTGTTCAAGCATTCTCAAACCAAGAGCTACGTCGGCAGCGAGATCATCACCGAAAAACACTCGGCCATAGTCAAGCAGAATCTCATCCAAATCAGCGTTACCTCCCCATCCAAATTCGCTCCAGACCATCTTGTTGAGATCATCGTGTGCGCCGTCGGAATACGAGACAAAACCGTCCGAGAATTTTGCCAGCAGATTGTGAATATGGCTCGTCGCTGCAGGGCGCGGATTGATTCCCTCACGTCCCAGCGTCTGAGCCAGAATGCCGTCGAGCTCCGGAATGGGATACTGACAGCGAATGTTGTGAGTGATGTCCGGATAGCGCCGAATTGGGTACCGAGCAGGGGTTCGTCGACGCGTTTCCTCCAGCGACATGCTGGTTCCGGGGCCGAAGACCACCCCAGCAAGCCACTCGGGCTGATTCTGGTTCAGGTAATTGAAGAAGTAATCAAGCTGTTCGTGATTGAACTTCTGATGTGACACCCACAACCCCGCGTCGGGAAAAAAGTTGTGCAGGACGTCGGCCTGTTGACGTAACCACGGCATCAACAGTTTCGGGTCGGTATGGCCCGGATCACCGCCCGGAACCATAACGTGGTCGATGCGCGCGCATTCCGCGTAGAACCCAGCTCGTCGTCGCAGACCGGCCTCCGCGACCGCCGAGTCCGCAATGTCGACTTTGAGCGGTTCCCACAACCAGATGTCGATTCCATACTCCTTAATCATCCGCGTCAGCTTAACGTTCATATCCCACTGATCTTCCTGCAGGACCGGTCCGTCTCGATATCCTCGCCCCCCCTCAAGTATCAGCTCGACACTGTTCGTTCCAAAGAGAATCATATCGCGAATGTATTGCTCGTAGGTTTCAACGTCCCAAGCGTCGTAGGTATTCGCAGTATGGCGATATCCAATCTGATGTCCGCGGATCGAGTATTCCGGAACACGTGCGAGCGCCATCGTCGATGACAGCTCAACTTTTCCCGGAGCCAGGATCAATTTCCGAAGTAAACGTCCGACCGCAAACAGGGCTCCGCGACCATCGTTCCCCACGAGGCAGACTCGAGGGGCATTGGGCCGCTTCATATCGATCCATATCGCGTACCCATCCTCAATCTGCGGAACTTTGAGGGTCGCGGGAGGAGTCGGTGCACCACCGGGAAAATCCTCCCACGTCCCGATGAGAATCAACGGCTGTCGCGCCGTGGGAATGGATGCTGTCGAACGAAGTTGAATCGCCGATCGCTCCTCGATTTCCTCCTGAAGCATGATGATCGTTTTAGAAGGAAGGACGTCCCCGGATCCCACAATGACTGCACCGGAGAGATCGAGCGTCGATGCCGTGGCAAGCGTGGAGCAGCCGATGACCACCACAGTCGATAGAACAAAGCTCAATGCATTTTTCATAGTGTGTCAGATACTAGTCGTGTTCCGCGTTGGTGTCACTTCGCCTGACATATACCCACAAACCTGCCACGAAACTGCTGCCATCTGTCCTGGGCCTGCGCATTATCTGAAACGACGACGCAGAAAATTACCACCCACGCGACGGTGATCAGGACGGTAAAGCCACGGTACCGGAATGAAATGTCAGTCGATCCCACGGCTGCCATTTCTATATTCACATCGCCCCAACGCTACAAATATACTTCGAGCTGGACTCAGCTGTGAGACAGCAGAGCGATACTGTGTCTGCAAGACATGCTCAGTACTCGATGCCCGACCGTGACACATTCTCATTGCTGTCGACACCGTCAATATAGACATTCCATGCCTGAATCCGGTGATTCCCTTTGTCGACGACGTACAAGCGTCCCTCACTTCCGAAACAAACTGTGGTCGGATGCTGTAAGAACCCAGGAGAAGTCCCCCTTTGTCCAAGTATTCCTGCAGGTCGCCCATCCTCGTGAAACACATGAATGCGATGGTTGCCGTAATCTGCCACGTAGAGGAAATCACCGGGGCCGAACGCGAGCCCGTGGGGAGAACGCAGTTGTCCCAACCTATCCCCCTCTTCACCGAATGACCGGACCACCGCTCCGTTCACCGTGCGCACTTGAATCCTGTGCGCGTGCATCTCCGAAATATAGAGGAGACCTCCACGTGTCAGACAGAGCTGGATGGGACCGTCAAACCCGGTCATGGCCCGCACAAATCGACCGCGGCCGTCGTAGATCTGAACACGATTCCCGTTAAAATCCGCCACATAAGACAGACCTCTTTCATCGATTACAATGTCACGCGGATTCTTTAGCGGCGTACCTCGCTCCTGGGGATGACGTCCGAACTCTCTTTTGTAGCCCCCAGCCGCATCCCACACCTGAATCCTGTTCGCACCCGTGTCCGCAACGTAGAGCTCACCGCCGAGCCCGAAATTGACGGCATCGACGTACAACACCTCCCCAGGCCCCGATCCCCTGCATCCCAGCGAACGCAAAAACTGTCCCTCGGCATCGAAAACGGAAATCCTGTGCGCCAAGTCATCCGCGACGTAGAGGTTTCGGTCCGGACCCACCCGAATACCGAACGGCCCCTGAAACTCACCCTCGCACCAGCCCAACCGCCCGAACAGGAGCGCCACGTCGTACGCTCCCGCTAAACCTGCCTGCGACTCCGAAAACCGCACTGGTCTCTTCGGACGCCAGATAAAAGGCTCTGAATCAAGACAGTCACGCGGGCGTTCGTGAACAGCTATTGCGATCGCGATCACCAACAACACCACAATGAACAGTGTGACTTTCAGCATTGGCAGCCAGCCAGACAGGATGTACTGTTGTGGGTTAATAACAACACGATGTTTTTAACTTTCCGCTGCATCTGAGTTACTGTCCGAAGCGCATAAACCTGCCCCACAGACTGGAAAATAAAAATTGGCTGGCCGCTCGCACAGTGATAATCATCGCTGATTCTGCCGGAATTGTTTAAATTTGCACAGCCCCGGATCAGGCTGGATACACCCCTGATGTTTCTTCCAGCCTCCCTCTCCTTAATACGGTTCCGTTTCTGATACTCATTATTTCCACAATCAGCCGTGCTAAGAAATCACGGATGCCGCATTGGAAACACCGCTGGGCGCTCGGGCAAGATTGCCACGACTGAGAGTTTTGGCGAGAGCGACGTGACTTGGTTCGTCCGTCAACATGGTGAAAACAGCCAGCATAAGTCTCCCCGTAGGCTGACTAAGCGACGGTGCGGCATTATCCGATGGATCGCCAGGCCTGGACAGGTCAATCATACCGTCGTGTTTACCTAGGCTTACAGTCGACGCACTCGACAGGCCGGACACGTCCAGTGGAACGTGCAATTTGAAATATTCCCAACCTCTTGTTGGTCTGTCATTTTGGAATTGTCAGTTTCATTCCTGCACGAATCAGGTTCGGATTTTTCCCGACGACTGCCCTGTTGGCATCGTAGATCTTCTTCCATTTTGTCTGAGTACCGTAATAGTGCTGTGCGATTCGGGAGAGATTATCTCCGGGAAACACCGTGTACATAATCGGCCCAGGGCAGTCTCGCAGGATTTTCTGTGCAACACGGCTGTATTCGGCCCGTGTATCCAGCGCGAGGACTTTTTGTTTGGTGAGGTCCCGAAAAGCGTCACCGATCTCCTGACGAACATTGCGCTGGATCCTCTTGAAGTTGTTTGACGGAAACCAGTCACCCCTTTGAAACAGACGGTTACAGAACGAATACTGCATCATTTCTGTGCCGAGATGGTCCATACAATCACGATTATCATCGACATGATGTTGTTCGTGAGACGCCCATATGCGCCGCTCACAGGGTGTCAGGTCGTTAGCGATGTAGATCTGCTGCTGCAAACTGATTTTCAGTGTGCCGAAGTCGAACGTGAATTCTACAACGCTGCCGTTTCGCCTTTGTTTGAAACTGACATTGCTCAGGTCGATATTGATCACAGGTTGTGTGTAAGCCAAAGCCAGCTGATTGCCGGAAATACGCCTGACGCGTGCCGGTGTGACGATTTGAGGCATTGGCCGGCTGCCTTTTGACGTCGAGATTGTTAACGCCATACTGAATTCCCCTTAGCTGTAAACAGCAGATTTCGGGAGTCTTTTTTTCCGCCAAAGTCTGCGGACGCGGACGCCTGGAAACAATAGTCGCCAGAAGAAATACAGAAACAATATCGTCTTATTTCCGTAGCCGATTTGACTGACAAGTGTTCGGGATCATGCTGTTCATGTGTTGAAGTATTGTTCTAAAGTGCCCCTGCCGAAGTTGGGTGCCGAATTTCATGATGCTGTCTGTATCCACAGGAAGTCCTGCCCCCTTCTCAATGCTCCCAGTGTTTTTTTCAGCCGATCAATTCGTGTGAAATGCTCTGAGGTCGAGAACGCAGTTGCGGTTATGGGGAGTCGCCCACTGTTCAGCAATGCTGTCGGTAATGACCTTGCCATTTTTTGATATCGCGAGTGTTCTCAGAAGTTTGTTGACGGTGAAGTGCAGAGTTTGTGTGATCGACAATAATTTCTTGAATGCAGCACCACCAAACCAGAGCGAATTGTAAGCCTGAAATCTCTGACTTTGCGGCGCTGAGTATGACGGGACTCGCCGGAGAGTGGTGCTGAAAGAAGCAGGCAACCGGTGGTCGTTGACACACTTAAGGCTTCAACCGTCTTTCGGAATTGTCGTGGTCTGCGCCACCGACTTGCCCGGTTACCACGTATCACTGTCCAGCGTCCACCGTCCCGGGAACCCTGTCGGAAACGTTACAGGTAAGCATTGACGAGTGTGGCCGGCGCCGTTTTGTGGAGTCCGAATGTCACACACGTTTGCTGTCAATCGTTCACCCGGTACAACACACTTATCTTTAGTAATTCTGAAAAATTGCCAGACCCGATGTCGCTTCAGATTCACTGTCTGTTCCCGGAACACCCAGTCGTGCCTCCTGCAACTGATAATACTAAATTGAGCCGCCCAATGAAGCAGATCTTTATCACCATTCTGATGGCAACCATCGCAGCAGCACACAGTGCGACAATCGCATCAGAACTTGTGCTGAAAAAAGGTGATCACATCTGTCTGGTTGGCAACGAGCTGGGGGAACGGATGCAGCACCACAATCACTGGGAAGGACTTCTGCATCAGTCCTGTCCGGACCTGGAACTGACCGTCCGCAATCTGTGTTTTCCAGGTGATGAGCCGTTTGAGCGCATTCGTTCACTGAATTTCGGTGATCCCCACAGTCATCTCATGCACAGTGGGGCCGGTGTCGTGATGTATTTTTTTGGCTTCAACGAATCGTTCGCCGGCAGTGCGGGGCTGGAAGTTTTTGAGCAGCAGATGACTCGGCTGGTTACCGATACGGTTGGGCGGCAGTACAACGGATCCGAGCATCCCCGGGTCGTTCTGGTCTCCCCGATTGCATTCGAAGATATCGGTGATGTGAACGTTCCGGATGGCAGGGAACAAAATGACAACCTCCTCAGCTACACGGAAATCCTGAAGTCCGTTGCAAAAACAACCGGTGTAACATTTGCTGACATTTACACGCCTACCAAATCACTCTTTGAATCCACTGATGAACAGCTCACGCTGAACGGTTGCCATCTCAACGACGCCGGCTATCGCGCACTGGCACCCATCCTGATGAGAGCCCTTGGGATTCTGGTTTCACACATTGATTCCGCAACACTGCAGTCGGAAATGGACGATAAAAATTTTCACTGGTGGCATCGCTACCGAGCGGTTAACGGCTATTCGATCTACGGCCAGCGGGGGATGGCCGGTTCAGACGGAACTTATAACAACCGGGACGTTATGGAGCGGGAGCGGGTCATCCTCGACGAAATGACAGCAAACCGTGACAGACGCATCTGGGCAATTGTGCAGGGGAAAACAGTTTCCGGTGAATGCGATGACAGTGGCACTCTTCCGTTTCTCCAGGTCAGGACGAATGTCGGTGGCAAGGATGATAAAAATCGACAGAGCGGTAAGCTGGGTACGCTCGATTACCTTTCGGCAGCAGAACAGCAAAAGCTGTTTCGAACAGCGGATGGTTATGAAATTCAGCTGGTCGCTTCGGAAGAAGACTTTCCGGAACTGGCAAATCCGGTTTCCCTGAACTTTGATAACAGGGGACGTTTGTGGGTGACTGCAATGCCGTCCTATCCCCACTGGCGTCCCAGGAGTGAACTCAATGATAAAGTTCTGATTCTAAGTGACGATGATGCAGACGGACGGGCGGACAGGTGCATGGTGTTTGCAGACGGGCTGCATCAGCCGACAGGTTTTGAAATTGGTCACAATGGAGCTTTTGTTGCACAACAGCCGGACATTTTGTTCCTTCAGGACACCGATGGCGATGATGTTGCTGATGTGCGTATCCGCAGGCTGACAGGACTGGATTCTGCGGATTCCCATCACGGTATCTCTGCATTTGAATGGGGCCCCGGAGGTGCACTGTACTTCAATGAAGGAACGTTCAAGTACTCTCAGGTGGAGAGCCCGTACGGGGTGACTCGGATGCACGAAGCCGGTGTGTGGCGTTTCAATCCGCGCACGCACCATGTGAGCACTCACGTGTCACTGGCGTTCGCAAATCCATGGGGACACGTCTACGACCGCTGGGGACAGAATTTCATCTCAGATGCATCATCAGGACACAATTTCTGGGCCGCCCCGATCAGCGGCCGTGTGGACTATCCGTCCAAACACGCAGGCGGCGCGTTCAATGACAGCGTGAATGACTTCCAAAATCCGACTCTGCGCGGTCGCGACGTTTATCCTCGATTCATTAAACAGCGAATACGTCCATCAGCCGGAAATGAGCTGGTTTCCAGTCGGCACTTTAAACCAGAGGATCAGGGTGACTTTCTGTTATGCAATGTGATTGGGGATCGTTCCATTCTGCAGCATACGATGGAAGAAGCGGGCAGCGGGTTTCGAGGCACAGAGAAGCCGCCCCTGGTCTTCTGTGAAGACGGTAATTTCCGTCCCATCGATCTCCAGTTTGCGCCCGACGGCACGCTGTACATCTGTGACTGGCACAACGCACTTATCGGACATCTGCAGCACAACCTGCGAGAGCCAAATCGGGATCATCAGCACGGCAGGATCTGGCGAGTCATCTGCACGGGGCGCGCGCTGGTGCAATCCCCGCCGATCGCCGGCGAACCCATTCCCAGGATTCTGGATGCCCTGCGGGAGTACGAAGACCGCACCCGCTATCGAGCCAGACGAGAACTGGCGGCACGACCCACCACGAAAATCATCGCGGCCGTGAAGAAATGGACGGACCACCTTGACAGAGCCGGTCAAGACTACAACCACTTGATTCTTGAAGCGAACT
>CAUZPL010000169.1:0-7790 GCA_963581585.1 Planctomycetota bacterium | reverse complement strand
GTGCCGGACGCATGGAGCGGCGCTCTGACAGAGGCGAGAGGCAAAGTCCCTGAAGACACCGGCTGAACTACGGGTGCTTGTAAGTAAGACGCGGGGAGCATGCCGTCCGCTGCAAAGCTTCGAGAATGCGAGCGACCTGATCATCAGTGAATCCGGCCTCTGTGAGGCGTACAGTGAACTCCAAAATCCACTCAGATTGAGCCAAATCTGAGCCACGTTGAGTTGGCCGTCTCGCTTTTTACGCTTTTGCATCATTGAGTGACGGTCGGGGCTTTCGCATGCCCTGCCGGGATCGGTCATTTCAATTCTCGTAGACGAAGTTTCGAATGCCCATGATCTTCGCCGCCGGTACGAGCGAACTGGTTCAGAGACTGCCGATCGCCACAACGGTCCTTGCTGTTTTCTTCGTCGTGGCACTCGTCCGCCGATATGTTTCCAGGGGCCGGGGAATTCACCTGCTGTGGTGGGCTGCCGGAATTGCCTGTTACGGATCAGGCACGGCCATCGAGAGCGTCATTTCACTCCACGGCAACTCGGCGACTCTGACCAAGTTGTGGTACGTGATGGGGGCACTGCTGGGAGCCTGGCCGCTGGCCCAGGGAACGGTCTATCTGCTGCTGCGGCGACCGACGGCGAATCGGCTGACGATGCTCACCGTTCCGATCGTTGTCATCCTGGTCGTCTCAACGTTGCTCTCGCCGGCCGACATCGAGAATCTGCGTCCCGACCAGCCGGGCGGCAACGTGATCGGCTGGAAGTGGATCCGTTGCGCCACGCCGTTCGTCAATCTGTACGCCGCAGGCTTTCTGGTCGGTGGAGCCATCATCAGTTCCCGCCGCTTCGCCAGGAAAACCGAGACAGCCAATCTCGCCTTCGGTAACGCCTTGATCGCCGTCGGAGCCATTCTGCCCGGCATCGGCGGAGCCATCGCCAAAGTCGGCCCCGTCGAGCCCCTTTACATCACCGAACTGATCGGCCTCTTGCTCATCTATTTCGGCTACTACGCATGCACTCACGAACGTGACTCCTAGCGCTGGTTTCAATACCGGTTTGGGTGCCACTGGCAGCTTGTCTGCCAGTACCGAATCGCCGTGCAACTGCAGGGCACGGGCGAACAAGCCGCCCGTGGCACCCGCTTTGAAACCAGCTCCAGGAAGGAACCCACCGGACGCACAAATGGGCCTGAGCGGCAAGCAGACCGGGCAGTTGCTGGAACTGCTCACGGAGTCTCTGCCGCCCGACCCCAGAGGCCGCGGGTTGAGCCTCGATCTGTTCGTCAAACTGAGCGAGATCCCGGGCGAAAAATACGTGGCGATCCTCGGACACGAGGACTGGCTGGAGTTCAAAACCGAGTTGGATCTGTTGAAGCAGCAGCTCGAACTGATGCGTAATCGACGCGCGCAGCCGGAGGAATCATCCCCGCCGAAGCGTTGGCGTGAGTGTCAGGACGGCAGTGGCGACAGAATGCTGGCCCGAAAGTGACTGAGGAATCGGGTCATGGCGGCACCGCTCAGGTTGCGGTCATCGCGCGCCGCGAGGATGGACAGCTCGCCGGCGTAAGACAGCGTGGCGATCGCAACGTGGGTGAGCGGCCGTCGAGGCGGTGCTGCACGCAGCGCCAGAATTTCAACATCTCCGGCGCGCAGCCGGCCATCGACGACCGGCAGAAGCAGGCTGCCGGCGGCACTCAGGTCGCCGACATTCGACAGCAACGCCGTCGACATGCAGCGATCCGGCCTGGCAAAATGGCGAGCCAGCGGGGGGATCAGGAACAATCGCCTGAGCCACTTCAGATACACGACGGTCCTGTGCTCGCGCACCGCAGACATTTCGCGGCTGATACTCGCCAGCAGGCTCGACCAGTCCAGACAGTCACCATACGTACGCGACAGAAACTTGTAGCTGACCCGGTTGCATGCCGAAGTGAATTGCTCGTCGCGCTCGCGCAGGTCAACCGGGACCGTCATCCGCAGCCGGTTGCCGTCGCTGGACTGATCGCGCTCCTGGTTCCAACGGACGATCGTTTGCGCCAGGGCGGCAAGCAGCCAGTCATTAAAACTCACGCCGGACTCTTTTGCGCACAGCCGAATCAGCGCGCGTTCATCCCGAGACAAGCGTTCCTCGTAGAAACGCGAACCGGTCGAAGCTGTTGCGGCGGCGGGCGAGTTTCGCAGGCCATCGTCAAGGGCGACCGGAACGGTGGCAGCGGAAACGACATTCAACTGGCGTCGGATCCTGCGGACACGGTCCGCCAAGCTGAGCCGCTCTCGAGATTGTGGAAAGCGTCCCCGGTGCCGAAGAAGCTGCGTGGTCGAATCCGGCAGTGGTCGCGGAATCTGTCCGCGGTCTCGTCGCCGCCCGTACGTCGCAAGCCACTCGAGCACAAACGTGAACAGCCCAAGCCCGTCCGTGCAGGCATGATGCACCCGAACTGTGAGAGGACCGGGATCGCAGCCGGTTGTCAGACGCGCACGAATTCCTGGTCCCGAGTGAAGATCGATCGGCTCGTCATGCCACTCGGCCGGCGGATGGTCGGCCCCGATCACCAGCCTGGGAGCCGCACTTGCCCGAACCCATCGCGGCCGACTCAAGGCAGTTCCTTCGAGTGATGCACACAGCAGCGGATGCCGGGGCAGCGTCTCGGCCAGTGTCGACTGGAGCAGGTCGGCATCGATCGAACCGGTCAGGTCCACCTCAACGGTGTAGACCATCGGGTGAGACGGCCGATCGTCGAGCAGCATGAACCGCTCGAACGGCGTACACGGCAGCGGAAATACGTCCGGGCCCGGACTGTTAGCGTCTCCATACACGGTTGTCATCCTTTGTCCGTTGACCGGCCCGCGTCCGCATCAGTGCCCCCTCTCCCTCTGGGAGAGGGGATAAATGACGGGCGGCACTGGCAGTGTAGTGCTTCGAGGCAGAAGCATCAGCCGCGTCGATCGAACAGAGGCCTGATAGGATTCCGGACTGATAGGAATTTTGATTTCCGCCAGTCTACGAGTAAAAATCCCTCATTCAAGTGTTGCGTGTGTGCCGAGGCGGCCACGCAACACTGGCCATTTCTGGCGATGGTGAGCAAATGGAGGCTGCCGGAGCACAAAATACCGGCCCATCGGCGCAAAATACGCGTTGATCCCGCTGCTGGGGCGCAGCGTCCTCGTGCCGACCTGCGTCGGGGATGATTAGAAGCTCGCCAGGAACGTGTCGATGTCCACGCAGGTCAGCTCCTGGGACTCGTCGGCTTGGTCCGGAGAGCCGATGGAGCTGTCCGAGTAGGCGGCGTCCAGCTCGAGCACCAATTCATCCACCTCGGGTGGCGCCCTGGCTGACCGAGACTGCCACAAACCGCAGTGCGTAAGCAGCGCTTCGATCACGTCTGGCTGCGGCGGTTCGATGAACGATACGACCTTCATCCGGCCGCCGCACTGTGGACAAGACAAGGGGTCCACTTCATAAACCCGCTTGATCAACATCGCCCATGTTTTGCTGCTGCGCGTCGCTGCCGCAGACCGGTTCATCCGGTGCGTCGGGTGTGTGTATTGAGATTGGAATCGCTATCATTTATCATTTCTAGATGAACTGGCAGATACCCCGAATCTGAAGCGCGGCCAGTGAAAATCGCAAAATGCTGGCGGATGTGAACAGTCTGCGCCGGTCGTGTATGCTTGCCGACGGATGTTTGCGAACGAACTGCGGTCAGCAACCGACGTGGAACTTGCTGCTCGACACACAAGCTATCATCACAGGGCAACATCAATGCCGAACGTCACCATCGTTGCAAAGACTTTTCTGCAATCTGTGGCTACCCTTGACTCAGCTGACATCGCGAGACTCGAAGGTTTTCTGAATCGACTACAGGCGGCGCCAACAGTCCTGGGCTGGGATTTGAACGAATCGACGGGGCCGCAGACGATGGGTTCTGGGCAGCTCGCGTAAACAGAGACATGTCCGCCGTCATTCATCAGAACGACGACAGATACACCCTGTTGTTCATTGGGCCAAACGCAAACGCGACGAATTGGGCGAAGCAGCACAAAGTACAAGTGCATCCAGTGACGGGCGCAATTCAGGTTGTACCTATTCCAGATCCCAATGTGCCCGCGCAGAATCACGATTCTGCTTCGGAGACTTTTCTTGATTTTGCGAGGTTTGACTCACCGTTCCTTATGAGCCTTGGCATTCCCGACGACTGGGTAGAACTCGTCCAAAAGATCTCCGACGAAGAGACTTTCTTTTCCGTCTACGAGAAAATGCCCGAGGAAGCGGCAGAGTACCTTTATTCGCTGGCACTGGGTGAAGACGTAACCCCACCAACGCCTGTCGATCCAACGCTTCCGCCACAGCACAACGAGGACAACCTGCGCCGCCTTTACGTATTGGACGAGGGCGAGACTCTCTCAGCAGTACTGTCGCGACCGTTTGAGCAGTGGATGCTGTTTTTGCATCCGTCCCAACGTTCATTGGTTTCGTCGCAATTCAATGGTCCCAGCAAAATTACTGGGAGCGCGGGCACCGGCAAGACAGTAGTTGCACTTCACCGGGCCAGGCAACTGGCTGCCAAAGGAAAACGAGTCTTGCTGACTACCTACACAAACCGCCTCAAGCGGAATCTGCAAGATCGGATTTCGAAGCTGTGCAATCCGGAAGAAGCATCACTGATTACTGTTGAGACGACCCATCGATTTGTCCTGCACTTTGCCCAAGAAGTTTTGAATCCCGCGATGCGGGTCGCGTTTGAAAAGGACGTGGCAAAGCTGATCGAAAACCATGCAGTGAAGGCCGAGCCCTTTGAGAAACAGTTTCTGATCGAAGAATGGACAACGATTGTTGATCGACAGGGCGTGAAGACTTGGGAAGAGTACCGTGATATTCAACGTGTCGGACGGGGAACAGCACTTGGTGTCAACCAACGAGAGCAGGTTTGGAAGGCTTTTGGCCCCATATTGGTTCAGCTTGGTAAACGGAATCAGTTGCCGTCAGGGATTCTTTGCCGCGAGCTTCGCGAGAAACTCGAATCCGAGGAGATATCCAGTCCGGTTGACGCAGTGACTGTCGATGAAGTGCAGGACTTGAATCCACAGGAAATCCGCCTACTGGGATCATTATGTTCCGATGGCCTCGGCTCCTTGATGCTCATCGGAGACGCGGGTCAGCGGATATACCCCGGCGGCTTCAGCCTTCGAAGCCTTGGACTTGAGACGCGAGGAAGATCGCGGCGTTTGACCATCAACTATCGGACTACCCAAGAGATTGAGCGTGCGGCATATCATCTACGCACGCAAAACGTCGAAGACTTTGATGGAGGAACTGAGCAGAAACTATCAACGCACAATTTGCTAAGAGGACCGAAGCCGAAGTTTGCTGGCTTCGAGACATTCGAAGACGAAAATCAGTTTGTGATTTCGCAGATTCAGGAGCTGATCGCTTCCGGGGTATTGCCTGCCGAAATCGGCATCTTTGCAAGAATAAAAAAGGTCATCTGGCCCTTTTTCTATGCACTGAAGAATGCGGCCATTCCTGTTTCCGAAATCGACGACAAAGATGTCAGCGATAAGGTCTCACTCATGACCATGCACGGCGCAAAAGGCTTGGAATTCCGGTATGTCTTCATTGTGGCCTGCCGGTCAAATGTACTTCCTGCTCCTTTTGACTTGAGGAAAGCCTCTGACGACGACGAACGTGAGATTGTGCTTCAGCGCGAACGAACGCTGCTGTATGTGGCGATGACTCGGGCGAGGGATCAGGTATGGATTACGTGGAAGGGAGATCGCTCACCTTTCCTTGATCTGGTTGAAGAGCACGCTGACGTTATGACCTGCCCCCCTGAACCGGGACCAGTTCCAGAGTTTATAACTCTGGAACTGGTCCCGGTTCAGGGGGGCAGGTCAGGGACTCGAACCTGTCAATGAAAAGACAGGGAAAACGGAACAGCCGTCGAGTCCTGGCCAGATTTTGGCCAGTTTGGAGCCTGCAACTGTGGCCGCCTTCGTGGAATTGCTCTGCACCGAATACGGGTTTTCCGATGTCCAAGTTGCTCGTATTCTCGAAGCAGCCGAACGGGCGGCAGTGGAATTAAGTACGTGATTCGCCTGAGCCGGTTCGTCAACAGCCAGTTACTCAAATGCGGACAAGTGCATCACCACTGGCCTGCATGACGTGCCGGAGGGCAGCCTGCAGTTGTGTGCTGCCTTCCAGACGTTCGATGATCGCCTCGAGCATGCTGTCCGCTTTGGTCTGAATGGCTTGCAGTTGTTCGGTTGTAAGGTGAGTCATGGATGCGCCGTAGCGGTTACTGACTGATCTCACAATTCGGCAATGCCTCCTTGAGCTTGACGACTCCCGCATCGGTGACTTGGGTATTGCCGAGGCCGAGCGTCTGCAGACTGGTCAGTCCCTTCAGATGCACCAATCCCGCGTCGGTGATTTCGGTGTAGCCGAGGTAGAGTCCCTGCAGACTGGTCAGTCCCGCAAGATGCACCAGCCCCGCGTCGGTGATTTGGGTGTTCCAGAGGTCGAGCTCCTGCAGACTGGTCAGTCCCTTCAGATGCACCAGTCCCGCGTCGGTGATTTCGGTGTAGCCGAGGAAGAGCTCCTGCAGACTGGTCAGTCCCTTCAGATGCACCAGGTCCACGTCGGTGATTTGGGTGTTCCAGAGGCGGAGCGTTCGCAGACTAGTGAGTCCCACCAGCTGCACCAGCCCCGCGTCGGTGACTTGGGTATTGGCGAGGTGGAGCTCCTGCAGACTGGTCAGTCCCTTCAGATACACCAGCCCCGCGTCGGTGGTCAAGTCTTGGAGGCCCTCGAGGAAGACTGCATCAATTTCGCCCTGTTCATTGACCTCGATCCTGGCTCCCAGCTCTTCCAGCTGTGCCTTCACGCTGGTGGCATCCACGGTCGGTTCTTTGGCTGCGGGTGTCTGTTGTTCTGTCGTACAACCACTACAGAACATCACACCTAGTGACGTTAATAAAAGTGCCCTGCTGTGCATGATCATTCTCCGATGCTGAGTTTACCTTCGCGACTGGGACTGTGTGTCTGCACATCATCCCGGACATCCCGGCAGTGACAAGCAGGCGGTGCGAACCTCCTCGAACATCGAAAAACCGAGTGTGGCAATTTGTTTGCGCGCGTTTGATCTAAAGTCCGGCCGCCCGGCCTCGCAGCTTCTCGTACAGACCAAGGCGATTAAGCAGAATCAGTTTCAGGCCTTCGCGAACCTCCACTGAATTGATCGCCCGCGTACTTAATTCGCTCTGGGCGTCCATGCTTTCCATGACTGCCATGAGGATCTCGCTGGTGAGGTCGGGCGAATTGGCAAACTGCTCTTTAGAGTTGTTGACGGCCTGCTTCTGCAGGACCTCGGATTCCAGTGTCTTTTCGGCAACTGTATTGGCATACGACAGTTAGGAATTTTGATTTCCGCCAGTCTGCGAGTAAAAATCGCTCATTCAAGTGTTGCCATTTCTGGCGATGGTGAGCAGATGGGGGCCTGCCGGAGCACAAAATACCGGCCCATCGGCGCAAAATACGCGTTGATCCGGCTGCTGGGGCGCAGCGTCCTCGTGCCGAGCTGCGTCGGGGATGATTAGAAGCTCGCCAGGAACGTGTCGATGTCCACGCAGGTCAGCTCCTGGGACTCGTCGGCTTCATCTGGCGTATCGATCAAGTTGCCGGAGTAGGCGGCGTCCAGCTCGAGAACCAATTCATCCACCTCGGGTGGCGCCCTGGCTGACCGAGACTGCCACAAACCGCAGTGCGTAAGCAGCGCTTCGATCACGTCTGGCTGCGGC
>CAUZPL010000168.1:0-8003 GCA_963581585.1 Planctomycetota bacterium | reverse complement strand
TCAACGGACTCATCATCTTCCGGCGCCAACCGTTCGATTCGGACCACGTGCTCACCGATGATGGCACCGTCACCATCCTCATAGGTGGTCAGAGTGTACCTACCATCCGACTGTATGTAAGCGCTCACGCCCTTTCCGGAAGTTTTCGGATCGGCGCCGGGCTGCAACTTTGGTGTGAAAAGAACGTAGCCTTCCGTCACGGGCATCCCGCCGCACGAAACTGTACCGCTGACTGGCGCCACTTTTTTCTGAAAACTCTCAGCACAGCCGCCGACCAACAATGACAAACACACGTACCAGATTCTGGCCGTGGAAATTCTCCCAACATTTCAAGAGCAATCAAAATTCGATTGAAGAACCAAACGTTTGGCCCGAACGACATCACGGCAGGGCTGAACAGACGGCTCATGGGGGTCTGTTGCAGGACATAGCCGAGCGACGACGAGATCGCACGACAGCACCCCCTCGCAGACCAAGACACGAAGGGCGGGACGGTGACGTGTATCTGTTCGTGAATGCCAATTCACCTGGCTTTGTGGTTCTTTAATAGGTGCCATCATTCCATTTACTTGTCCTGGATGGTTCCATCGTCACCGAACTTGAGCAACCCGCGACGTCTCATTGACATGGACTGGCGCACAAATTCCCATAGACAATAAACGAAGGCAAACTCACAACAAGGACCATGCCCGTGAAGTCAGTCATTGATTTACGTGCCACACTGGGGGGGGCGCAATTCGATACGCGCCACTGCGGGTTGGCGAAGGAGCCGGTCCGAAACCGTTGCTCGATGTGTTCGTGTGAACAGAACAGGCCGCGCAGCCAGTCGATTACCGCAAATTAGCGAACAGCGATCAGGCATTGAATCAGACGATTGTTGAGCTGGCGGACGTCCCGGCTTTTAAGCAATCATGGGAGGCAGCCTTCAACGCTCAGAACGTCTTTCAGGTAAATATGTTACGTCAATGCTGGCCTGACCTGTCAGTCCTGTTCGAGTCTTACCGCGACATGGTGGATTGGATCGCAGCAGGCCGTCCGGAAGATGACGAGGAGGCTGTGATCGCGCACCTCGACGCCGTGTGATTCCAACTGACGGTCACGTCTGATGACGAAACTCTGCCGCGTGATCCGTTTTCCCGAGCCTGTGGCTGGCATTCAACTTTACTTCTCTGCTTCGCTTGCCCGAGTTGGCGACTCAGATATCGCGCCGTAGTGCCGGGATTCTCCCGCGGCTGTTTCATGAGAACCGGACATGAGCTTTAGCAATTATGTTGTTGAGCTGAGACTGCAGAAAGCCGGTCAACTACTTCAGCATTCCGCTCACGCCACACAGGAGATCGCGGCCCGCGTTAGTGATCTCGGTGTAGCCGAGATTGAGCTCCTGCAGGTTGGTCAGTCCCTCAAGCTGCACCAGACTCACATCGCTGGTCTGGGGACCGACGAGGTCGACTTCAACAGTCTCATCCTGTTCATTCACGCTGCGGACACCTTCGGTCTGTCCTTTGAGCGTAAGAGTCTCTTGCCCCGTGGCCGCATCGCCACCTTGCACATTCCGTTCGGGTGCCTGCTGTACGGGCGTCTCCTGACCGACCTCCTCGAACGGAGCTGAAGACTGTTGCCGGCATCCCGCCAGGCAAAGGAACAACATCACTGTCACACGGTGCATGGTCAATTCTCTCGTTGGTTCAGCCGGGCAACAGTCGTTGAGGTCACCGATACAAGTCCCGTTTTCCGCTGCTTATCTTCCGCCAGTTTCACGGAGCAATAATTTTGTGACTGCCCGACCACAGTCCCGGGTTCAGCTCACGCGCCTGTGTTTCGGTTTCCGCCAACGCGGTGTGGTCGGGCGCCGCTATGCTGCGTCGAATCCCCGCGCTTCCCCGAAGCCCTGAGGGCGTTTCGAGCCTGGCAGTTGCCTCCCGGAGGCCCAGGCAGCGCACCTTGTAAAGCGGAGCTCCCGCGCGGCTGGCGCTGCCGCGCGGGCCATGGGTCCTGTCGCGTCACGTGACACTGGTCTCGCGACAGGCCGTTGCTCCAGCGGCTTGCCAAACAGTCGTGGCGCCAGCACGGCCCCTGTTGAAAGGTTTTGCCGACCCCCGCTCCGCCGTCCCTCAGCGCGCGGCTCTGGCGGCGACGAGGCTTGCGGCTCGCTGTCACCATTCGAGCTTGGTGATCAGCTCGATCGAATGGGTCGATCCTCAGCTGCCCGCGTCAACCTGCCAACACGCGCCGGTCCAATCGATTTTCCGGATCTCCGCCTCGATCCCTTTTCCCTGGCGAAAGTCCGTCACCGCTCGACGGCAACCTTCCCAGGAATAGTAGTCATCGACAATGACATAACCAGCGGGGCTGACGCGGTGGTAGAGAGCCCGGAGGGCGTCCATGGTCGAGCTGTAGAGATCCCCGTCAAGGCGCAGGATGGCGAGGACGCTCGATCGGAGCCTCTGGCAGTGTGTCAGCAAACCATCCTACGAGGAAACGGACCCGATCGTCCAACAGCCCAAAGGCCTCGAAATTGAATTTCACCTGCTGAGGGAGACCTTGAGGTAATCGACCTCGTGGACCTTCAGCAGGGCCTGCATGAAAATGGAGCTGCCGTCCCGCCAGACACCTGTCTCGCAGAAGTCTCCCGGTACACCGTTGCGCAGGACGTCCTCGATGCACTCCTGGAGGTTGTCAAGCGCTGGTGACCGATCATCGTGTAGCCGAAGCAGGGCCAATCACGACCGACATCCCGCTCGAGCGGCCGTGCCTCCACGAGAAGCAGATCCCGCTTACGAAGAAAGCGAACAAGCCAGTCGGGAATCAGCGCCTTGATGAAGCGCCTGGGCCGTGTGAGTTGTCGCTCCCTGAGGCCACGCCCAAGCTCCACAACACGCCAGCCGGTCTCTTCGTACAGAGACGCCGTCAGGGATTTCTTCAAAAGGTCGATGTACTCATGATGCAGGCTGTCCAAGTTCCATACTTCGGTCAATATCAATGGCTGATTTCAACGGTCCGTGGCCTGCCAAACGAACTCGCTCACGACCCGTGTAAGCCGAACCTCGCTCCCTTGTCACCATGGGCCGTCGATGACAGCAATCGAGCAAAACGAGCCATCAACGACGGGCAAGTGTATCCCGAAGAACCCCGGAATTCGAGGCCCTGGCCAAGCAGAACTGGTGCGTTTATCGACCCTTGACCGCCGCTCTGTAGGAGGAGCGTCGCGACTCAGTCAGCCGAATCTCGGGCGCGGCTAGAGCGCTCGCCCACCGTTTGGATACCCGACGCCTTCACGGGCCACGCGAGCCTGCGCCATCCCACGGTCAGTGCCTTCCGCTCACGATCGGCCTTCAGATAACGATTTCGCGACACCGTTTGCCTCATACACTGCCGTCGCGACGAGTTGATGGCATTTAAGAATGCCGACATGGCAAACTGCACAACGATGCTGATGCCTGTCGTTGGATCATGGATTGTGCTCGCCAATCGCAGCAACCGAACCTTTTCTGCACCGATGGGCCCGAGGAACGGACAACAAATTTCCCGGAGAGCCACGGCGTTATTCTCAACACACCAGCTGTTGCTGTTGCGTCAGCGGGTGGCCGACTGCATAAGTCACTGTAAACGTTGAAATTCCACTACGGATCGTCGCCGTCTTTACTTTTCCTCAAGCGGCGTCAACGTGACAGTACGAAAGTGGATCACACCGCCTTCGGATTGTAGCCCGATCTTTCCGGCGTGGACGTCACAGCCTGTTGCCTCGTTAACCATCTTGCCGTTCACGATCAGCGTGATCCTGTCGCCATCGGCAGTGATCTCGTAGTTGTTCCATTCACCCGCCTTTTTCTCGTTCCCCTCGATCTTCTTCAGTCCTCTGAGGCCACCAACCGCATTTGGGTTATCAAATCTGCGTGCCTTATCACCGTCAATCTTGAAGCCCTGGAAGCCGTACATGTCGCCGGCGTTGCCGCTGTGCAACTGGGCCCTCAACACAGTTCGGCAACATCGTGGGTTTGCCCGTAATCCGCATGAGCACCCCACTGTTACCTGGCTTGCCGGGCCACCGCCACTCAACGACGAGTTTGAAACTTTCGTACATCTTCTTAGTGCAGAGATAGCCGCCCGGCTTTCCCTGGCAGATCAAGATGCCGTCCTCAACACTCCAGACGTCTTCTAGCTTCGCGTTCTCATCGACCAGGAAATGTTCCCATCCAGAAAGATCCTTGCCACTGAACAGATTAACTTCCTTACCAGACGGCCCGTCAGCATGGACAGCTCCAGCGAACACAACTGACAGACTCATGACTGAAAGTAGAGTGGTTTCACGACGCATGCGTGTCTCTTTCAAATAACATTTCATATCGGCTTCAGGGAACCCACACCGTAATCGATAGAGTGTCGCATTCAAAGTAAGCAGGGGCTCCCAATGACATCCAGCCGAACTGTCGCTGCCGCAGAAGAAGAATAAAGTTTCTGGACATTGCGGTGATCGCAGAAATTCGCGAACGATCAACCGAACGTCGGAAGATCTAAACCAGTACGGCTAATCACCAGTCGCGGCAATGCGTGCAGGGAACCGGTCGTAACGGTTGTATCCACACTGCGGCCAATGTGGTTATGGCGGTTTCGGCTCGGAGACGGCAAGCCAGACTCTTTTTTTCCACGGTTTTTACTGTGCTTTCCAGTCGGCCGAGTTTTTGGACCTTTCGGGATCGAAAATAAAAACACCTACCAATCGCAATAAGCCGACGGCCAGCCGCTGTGCGATCTACACTCGAAAATCAACGAACGAAGGGCTGGATCAGGATTTCAACAAACTGGACGACGTTGGATCACCAAACCGGGTGTGTCAAAATTCGTTGAGTATTTGGAGTACGATTACAGTGGTATCGGCCGGCAAGACCCTCCGAGGCCTGATACTCGACTCGCAATGTCATTCGTGAAACTGAAACGCGTTAGCCACTGGTTAACACGAACCGCCGAGCGCGAAAGTGTTCGGCGTTTTTTCGTGCGCGGCGCCCATCCGCAACGCTGCAGGGTTTTTTTTATGACCCTGCACCGTTACCCTGGGCCGGCGGTCGACTCTCCGGTTCGACCTGCTGCCGCGACGTTCCGTTTCGGACAACTTTCAAAATCATCAGCGTTCCATGCTCAGTGCTGCGGACATTTCTGGTTATCGAAGTTAAGTTGCAGTCTGGCTGGCGTTGCTTCGTTTTCCGCTGTTTGACTGCGTCTCGATGTCCGAAAATCTGAGTCTGCTCATCCAATCTGAAAACCCCCTGATCCCGATCGAGACGATCGATGAAGAGCGTGCGACCACGATCGTACATATGTGAGGTTGGTGCGTTCAGCTCCGCCAGTGTGTAGATCATATCACGATACATGATGGCTTCTGTCGTCGCCTTTGTCGGCTTCATTAACGGACCCATTCGCTTGGCGAGCTTCTGCTCATATTCGGGCGAAACGACGTTCAAGTCCCGCGTCGGCTCAACTGCCCCTCGCGCCGAATGAGTAACGCGTATCGATAAGGCTCTGTCGAAACGTTGCGTGTACGCGGCGGTGTGAAGTCGTCTGCCAGGATTGTCTCCCAGCTCTTTCCCGCCGCGTTTGAAGAGCACAGACAGCGTCGCTCCCGATCCGCAGTCATGAAGCCCATGAACCGGCGACTGCAGGCGCCGGACAGCAGTGCTTGCTGTCCGAGCTGTTCCGGAGTGTGTCGATGATTACAGGACGATCGTAAAGCCGGCGACGAAGCTGTCCTGTTTGACGCTTTTGTCGCTGACGGTCGTAATATTGATCAGTGGTGCAAAGCCGAAACTGCGAACGTATTCCAGAGTGAACAGAGCATTCGGATTGAGTTTTATTCCCATACCGACCACCAATTGCCGGTTGAATTCGAACTGCGTTTCTGACCTGCCCTGGCGTCCTTCACTCCAGCTGACTGAATAGCGTGTCGGAATCTCGGAGATGAACGAGCTGTAGGCCGCTTCCGTGCGATAGGCGACCACGGGATGACCGGTCGCTGGCCAATCATTGAGAGTGCTGACAAATTCACCGGCCAAAGTCAGGTTGCCGAGTTGCAGCAGAGAATTCACGTCCCAGGCCGAGTTGTATTCACCGAACGCGTTTGGGTCGAGGTGCTCCGCGACCGAGGTATCATAAATGGTTCCGTAGAGAAAACCGGCTCCCAGTTGCAGAAGGCATTCCTCGCTGTACTGCAGCCGATAACGGGCGTTGGCGGCAAAGTTATTCAGATCACCTTTCTCCTTCGAGTCGGCCACGCGGATCCCGCGGCCTCCGTTGATCGCGGAGAGAGTGACGTTCGAGGCACCGTCTTCATAGCCGACACCGATGGCTTCGTGTAACGCTCCGAAGTAATGCCAGACAACTGATTGCGAGAACGGGCTGAGCGTACCCATGTCTCCGAAATTCAGATTCTTCTTGCCGAGGAAGGCGTACCAGGGAGTCTGGTCGAGATCACCAAAGACCGCATAGGCCTGCCGAACCTGGAGGCTCCCCTGTTTGAAATCTGGGAAGGAGAAAACATCGGAGAAGAGTAGCTCACTGTGAATGTGGATGTAGTTACCGATGTGTCCTGTCACACCCGCATTCGCGTGCAAGAGCCGTGCGTCGCTCGCGTGTCGTCCCTTGAAATTCGTGGGGAACCGTGTCAGATAGCTGAACTTATCGGTGCGATTGGTGTACGCGCCGAAGGCTGAAAACCGGGCCTGCATTCCGAACAGAACGTGAATTTCGTCGCCCCATTTGTTGCCGTTGCTGAGGATCTTGATTTCCTTGTCCGACTGACGGTTCTGAAAGTTGAAAATGTCCGTGAAATAGGGTGTGTCGGTGTGCAGATACTGTGTGGAGTTCCGGTGGGTTTTGGCCTGGTCCCAATAGGGATCGTGCATGGTCTTCTCCGGCAGGCTGCTGTACGACGAAGAGCTGGTCGAATATCTGACTTGGGAAACTGTTTCAGACGAAGTCTGTGTGTCGCCCCATTTGTTGCCGTTGCTGAGGATCTTGATTTCCTTGTCCGACTGACGGTTCTGAAAGTTGAAAATGTCCGTGAAATAGGGTGTGTCGGTGTGCAGATACTGTGTGGAGTTCCGGTGGTTTTCCGCCTGGTCCCAACAGGGATCGTACACGGTCTTCTCCAGCAGGCTGCTGTACCACGAAGAGCCGGTCGAATATCTGACTTGGGAAACTGTTTCGGAACAAGTCTGTGCATGGCCCCACGTAGCGGTGAGGAGACAGAACCAGAAATAGGCTAGTCCTATGTCAAGTAGCTTGCGCATAAACCAAGCTCTCCAAGATAGAGTCGAACACTGCCACTAGGAATCTGTGTCGGCAAACGACTTTCCCGGATATTCACGTTATTACGGAGGTCATGAAATTCTTCTGTCTCTCTGAGCAGGGACATCGGATATTAACGCTATTTCCGGTTAATGAAGGGTTCCATGGGATCTCACGATGTTGTTCGGAGTGCCGTTTACCACGACATTCGGGAGTTTTGTGCACGAGTTCTCGCCGCTGTGGGGAACAATGTCGGCCCTGCGGTTAACCCGGTTCAAAAAAGTTCGTTACCTCCGAGCCACCGTGGAGGACTCGAACTTTTGCAGAGCGTTGCTAATTCACGACTTATGCGATCAGGTTGGGCACGAGTCGTTACAAAGAGAGTTTGGCACGGAGAGCCTTACATTCGCGAGCGAACTTTCGCGACCCGCTGGTTGACGCGAAACACGAGTGTGCAGGGCATTTTTTCGTAAGCTCCGCAGCATTTCCGACAGGCGGCGTGAAGTCAATCAACTGAGACTGGCTGTCACGTCGAGGTCGAAGTACTGAATAGAGTTATGGATGACGGTCGGCGAAGTTTTTTGACGTCACAGGGCTTTTGGCAGGCACACAGAGGAGCGAGTAAAGAATATCAGGCGCAAAGCATGGTGTGTCACATTTACCCCGTGTCGCGTATCTGCACTTTCGAACTGATTCCATGTCCGATCCTGCATCGGGCATATTGA
>CAUZPL010000167.1:0-8019 GCA_963581585.1 Planctomycetota bacterium | reverse complement strand
GTCATTTTGCTAGATGAAATTCTATCCTTAGGAGACCAGCATTTTAAAAAAAAGGACGAAGCAACTATGTGTGAAAAAATAAGCTCAAATCAAACCGTCGTTCTAGTCTCACACTCCCCTAAACAACTAGAACGTCTATGCGATCGAATCCTTTTTCCAGATAGCGGAAAAACTATTTCATTAGGAAAACCTAAAGAGACTTTGGATCAATATAGCAATTCATTAAACGTGACCTTCCCGGTCTCTCGCGAGTTCTGGGCGTCGCGTTGACGCTGAGCCGGGACAACGTCGATCCGGAACCCCTCCGAAAATTCGATCTGAGTCGCGAGGAGATGCGCGCCATCGAGCGGGCCTTTTCCGACGACCTTGAGCTCTACGAGTTCGCCAAGAGGCTCCGAGCCGAACGTTTCGTCAACAGTCAGCACCAACGGTCGTCATGACCCCCTTCACGACCAAACACTCCGAGCCGTACCCACGGGAGATCGACTCGATCGACGGCAGCTCGGCAAAGCCGGCCGCCGGCGATCCGGGGTGGTTCAAGCAATCCTTTGGGAACTCGCGTCCGGGCCTGGATGAACAGGACGGGATTCCCACCCAAGAAACCCCTGAGGAAGAGCAGTCCCTGACAGAAACCATCTCACTCGCACGCACCGCCCACCGGACAATGAGAAACTCCAGGAGAGACAGAATATGAGAAAGAATCCAAACTGTCCTCTCTGCAAAGGGGAATCTAGATTCGAGGTCTCCGCCAGGCCGCTTTGGTGGATCAAAGGCACCTCTGAGGAACAAGAGATTCAGAAGTACTTCCGATGCTGCCGGTGCACGGTACTGTTTGAAGAATCCCGAAGGGTGCCGCCATATCATGAAGACGATTGGGTCGATCTTGATTTCTATTTGGAGAACAATTCAGCTGAACCGCTCCGATTCGGAACTGCGCTATTGCTTGGGGAAGCGATCCGGCAGCGGAAAGCGAGATTCCTGGACGTCGGATGCGGCGCCGGCCTATTCCTCGACATGATTCGGCACCTGCATTCCTGGTCCGTCATGGGTGTCGAACCGAGCCCGAACATGGCGAGATATGCCCGTAAGACTTTCGATGTGAGCGTCTTCAAGGGCTATGTCCAGGACATGCCGTCCGGCATGAAGTTCGATATAGTGGGATCCCAGGACGTCCTGGAGCATGTAGCTTCTCCGAAGTGCTTCCTCAAGGGTCTGGCCGAACGTCTGGCCCCCGAAGGGATCCTGTTTCTTACGACTCCCAATTCGGACGACCCGGAGTTCAAGGAAAAGGGGAGCGAGTACTACGCGCTCTCTCCAGGCATGCACCTTTTCCTCTTCAACCGCGCCTCAACGATCGGTCTTCTGCGCGAACTCGGCTTCCGTTCCCTCCGAATTGAAGAGTTTATGGGCAGGACTGGACGCATGGAGCTCGCCGTACTCGCTTCGCGACGAAAGGGAGCCCTAAGCGGCCTTCCTGGATTAGCCGAATTCGTGCCCGACCACGGGAAAAATCAAACTAAGGCCGCGGAGTCTTACGCGAAGGGGCTAGTGCGTCGGCTTCCCGAGGGACGAGGTCGCTTGGGAGCGCTCCTTCGCCTCTGTACCTATGAAATCATGGGTGGCAAATGGAAGGAAGCCCGAACCACCGCCAGGCACATTGAAGCCGATGGATGGGCGGAGATTTCACTCCAAGGGCGGAAACCGGTCAACGAGATCTACAAAGATGTTCCTTCCGTACTTCCTGATTATTTGTTGCTCCGAGCTATAGTGGAACGCCATGCCGGCGATCCAGCTTCAGCCGCACGTTGGGCCCATCGTGCAAGGGAAATGTTCCGCTTTCTTGAATTGATCCCCCGAAATCGGAGATACATGCCCTGGCAGATGAGCGGTCAGTCGGAGTTTGAGCTGGCCAGGGCATTGGCCGACTCCGGACAAACCAACGAGGCTCGACGTTTAGCGGATTGTGTGCTGCGATACGACCTTCCAAAGGAGGTTCTAACCTCCGTCCGCGCCGAGAGGCGAGCCTGGGCGGGACGAGCCTGGGCGGGACGAGCCTGGGCGGGGCGAGCCTGGGCAAAAATCAAGGCCGCAAAATGAAGAACGTCTGGGCAATCATGGCGCCACAGTCGGGTCGTCATCAGCCAGTTGCTCAAACCGCGGGCAGTGCATCATCACCGGCCTGCAGGACGTGCCGGAGGGCAGCCTGCAGTTGGGTGCTGCCTTCCAGACGTTCGATGATCGCATCGAGCATGCTGTCCGCTTTGGCCTGAATGTTTTGCAGTTGTTCGGTTGTGAGGTAAGTCATGGATGCGCCACAGCGATTAAAAGTGCTCGATATCACAATTCGGCAATGCCTCCCTGAGTTTGGCCACGCCCGCGTCGGTGATCTGGGTGTTCTTGAGGTTGAGCCTCTGCAGACTGGTCAGTCCCTCAAGATGCACCAGTCCCGTGTCGGTGACCCGGGTGTAGTTGAGGCAGAGCTCCTGCAGACTGGTGAGTCCTGCAAGATGCACCAGCCCCACGCCGGTGATCTCGGTGTTGTAGAGGTAGAGCTCCTGCAGACTGGTCAGTCCCTCAAGATGCACCAGCCCCGCGTCGGTGATCTGATCTGGGAAGTCGACCCCAATTATCTCATCCTGTTCATTGACCTCGATCCTGGTCCCCAGTCGCTCCAACCGCTGTTCCGTCGTACAACCACTGCAGAACATCACACCCAGTGCTGTTAACAAAAGTGTGTTACTGTTCATGCCCACTTTCCGACCCTGCTTTCACGTCCCAATTCGGGACTGTGTGTCTTCACATCATGCCCGGTCGTCCCGGCAGCGACAAACAGGCGGTAAAACGTTGTCAGAACACCAAACGTATCAGGCGGCTTTCCAGCAGCCCCGCAATTGATTTGTGTGGCAGTGAGAACCAGCGTCGGATTGGTCTCCCGGCTCTTTCTGGATCCGGCCACGCTTTTTTTACCGTGATGCTCCCGTCCTGGAAACGTTGCCATGCTGCATCCGTTATGAATTGGACGCATCTATGTACCCAAAGACCATCGTGTCGCCTTCTTTCAAAAGGCGCTGACGGTGATACTGAAAGTTCGGCGAGCCAACCCCGGACTGATTGTTTACAAACTCTGCCTGCGTTCAAACGTTCCAATCGAGCTTGTCGTGCTGGCGGTCCTGATGAAGTATATCGTGCAGCAAATGAACCAGCAGAATAAAACCGGTCGCTTCCGTCCCATCGATCTGAAGCCGCAACTGGCCCGCAACCGTGAGCTGGAGCAGTTGGCCAAAGCCTTAGGGCTGACGATGGTAACCGCCGCCGTCGCTCGTGCCACGTGGTCGCATTTCTGGAAGGCCGTTGTAACACGGTTTGCAGTGCGGGGTGCCACAGCAGCGGCACTCTCTGCTGCCGACGGGGCCTTTCCAGTTGGGGAACTCCTCTCACTTGGCATCGGGAGCTTTACATTGATCGAAATCATTCGGTTAAGTGATCAACTTTGGCAGGATGCCGAACGCATCGCCAACCAAACCTAGAGGACCACAGTCGTGACGGATTCTACCCGGACTACCCGAACCGGGTGGTGGTGAAGCGAGGTGCCGCAGGCGCCGTGTGGGCCTGCTGGCAGGAGGGTAGTGGCAGCGTGCCGACCGAGCCCCTTGAGAGTAGCAACACCGCCGGTTCGTCAGCAGCCAGTTGCTCAAATGCGGACAGTGCCTCATCACTGGCCCGCATGACGTGCCGGAGGGCAGCCTGCAGTTGTGTGCTGCCTCCCAGGCGTTCGATGATCGCCTCGAGCATGCTGTCCGCTTTGACCTGAATGTTTTGCAGCTGTTCGGTTGTGAGGTGAGTCATGGATGCGCCGCAGGGGTTGGTGCTCGATCTGACAACTCGGCAAACGTGGAGGTACCCGGTACTTGTTAGCGACAGGTTCATCGTTCGCAGTGATCAGAACATCGCCTGTCTGCGTCTGCCAATGACCGAAAGTCAGTGAAATATCCAGTGCTCCACGCACCTGGCTGGGTGGTAAAAGGCTGTGTGAACAATGTATCCAAAGTCATCCTGGTGGTGCAGTATTGCGGTCCTGAGTGGCTCAAGCGGTCCGGACATTTTTCGCCGGCCACGAACCTGTTAAAAGAGACAGTGGCTCTCTGTGTTAAAGGATCAATTATGCGTCATTGGCACGCTTGCGTCGTTTTTCTGCTGACTTTCTGTGTTTCCACTGGTCACGGTCTCGCTCAACAGATTCCCGACTATGAACTGGGGGGAGCAAAGCGGCCCAGGCCCGATCTGTCATTTCTTAAGGAAGGCCAGTACAAGCGAGTGCACCAGTCCGCGTTACGTTTTGTGCTTCGCAACCAGATTGCCAGGTCCGAAGAGTTCCTCACTAAATACCTGGGCACACATCCCGGCGATGAAGAAACACTGTATATGCTCGGAGTTCTCAATCTGCAGCGTGGTGATACCGACACCGGTGAAGAATTCCTGCGGCGTGCTGTTGATGAGGGTCTGCCAGCCGGACGGCTGATTGCCGGTCCGCGTGACCTGCTCAGGCCGTTGTGGGATTCGCCTCTCCTGCGAGAGATTCGCCGGCAACACAACGACGAACCCGTGCAGGGTCCACTCGTTGGCAGCATGACAGGATCATCTTTCTCTGTCTGGGTCAGAACCGCCGATGAAACTGACGTCAGGCTGATTGTCCGTGAAACCGGAAGCACAGATCCGTTGCCAGGTGGTCGCGCTGTGCGATCCACTGCCGTCGAAGATTATACAGCTGTAGCCACTGTTGGAGGGCTCCGGCCTGATACGGAATATACCTACGCTGTACGACTTGGCGGTGGGTCGCTGCGATTTCATCCCCGCCAGACAGTCCGCACCTTTCCGGCGGACGGACAGTCTTCAGGGTTCGTGATTGCATTCGGCGGGGGCGCCGGCTTTGTACCACCGAACGAACGTATGTGGAATACGATTGGCAACTTTGATCCCGACGCCCTGCTGCTGCTTGGTGATAACGTTTACATCGACGACCCGGAATCGGTGCTCATGCAGCAGTATACCTATCAGCGTCGTCAGTCCCGTCCCGAGTGGCGGGAACTGATGGCACACACTCCGACGTTTACAATCTGGGATGACCATGATTTCAGTACGAATGACTCATGGGGTGGAGCCCGAACTTCAGTGCCGTTTTGGAAAAAGGACTGGGTGTTTCCGATTTTTCGACAGAACTGGGCGAACCCCGGATACGCGGGTGGCGATGAACAACCAGGATGCTGGTACAGCTTTAATATTGGCGATGTCAGTTTCATCATGCTCGACTGCCGCTACTACCGAACCGCTCCCAATGATCCCGAACCCTCCATGCTGGGTCCGGTTCAGATGCAGTGGCTCAAGCAACAGCTCACAGGGGCCACCGAACAGTTCATCGTTTTGTGTTCATCTGTTCCCTGGGATTTCCGCACCAAAGGTGACAGTCTGGATACATGGAACGGCTACAAAGACGAACGCAACGAAATTTTTGATTTCATTGTCGGGCAGCGAATAAGCGGTGTGGTCCTGCTGTCCGCCGATCGCCACCGATCGGATGCGTGGAAAATTGAACGAAAAGCGGGTTACGGGTTTTACGAATTCAGTTCGTCGCGTCTGACGAACCAGCATGTCCATCCCCGGATGGAAAACGCAGGGGCCCTCTTCAGCTACAACGAGCTGCAGTCATTCGGACTGGTCACCTTTGACACGGACGTTGATGACCCGACAGTGAAATATGAAATCGTCAATATCGATGGCGACAAGCCGTTTACACTGGAAGTCAGACGCAGCGAACTGCTTCACGAATGAACAGCGGGTGCGGCGAAGCACGCAGGATTACCATTTCCTGGAACAAACTCATGAGCAGGACCGGTCGTCCGCGAACAGTGCCTTCGTGTTGACGTCTCGGACTTATGTGGCCGGGTCGACGTCTGCTGTTTGGGATGTTGCAGACAAACATGCCCGTAAAAAAATGCAATGGCCGGCTCCCGGCATCAGACCAATTCGCGGATCGGTTCACCGCCGGTGAGGATTCGCTGGACGTCACTACGGATTCCGGTTTTCAATCGCAGCTGATCCAGATCGAACAGGGAATGCATCACCGTTGCCAGAACGTCGCCGCTGGAAACTGGCAATGACACCGGTTCTCCGCCGATCCGGTCGGAACGACCGACTACCTGGCCAGCCTGCAGGCCACCTCCGGCAAATGCGAGCGTACACAGGTTGCCCCAGTGGTCCCGGCCACCGTGTTTGTTGATCTTGGGAGTCCGCCCAAACTCACCCGTGATCACCAGCAGGATCTGATCGGTCAGGCCGCGGTCTTCCACATCATCCAGGAACACAGATACCGCTTTGTCGAACGCCGGGGTCAGCGAAGCCACACCGTCAGTCATGCGGAATTCTTTGCCGCCTCCGTGCATGTCCCAGCCCGGACACGTGACCGTCACGAATCCGCAGCCTGCTTCGCATAACCTGCGGGCCATCAACATCTGTTTACCCAGTGCGACGGGAGAGAACTGAGCCGCATATTCATTCCGTCGTTTTACTTCATCCGTGGGTTCATAACGGGAGGTGTCATACTGTGCGACGACCTGTGGATCTTCTTTCGACAGGTCCAAAGCGTCGCCACCTCCTCGCGTCAGGACGTCAAAGGCCTGTTGCTGAAACCGATTGGCCGATTCCAGTGCGCCGCCGGCATCCATTCTTCGTCGCAGACCATCCAGTCCACGCAGCAATGTACGACGATCATTCAGTCGGTTTGAATTCAAGTGGACTTTCATGTTAGCCACGATCTCGCCGCCGGAACTGGGATCAAACGGTCGATTGATGCTCGGCAGACTGCCGTGTTGAGAGACTCGATCGACGTTACGATAAAAGTCCTTGTATTTCCGGCTGATGCACTGCGAGGTCACCAGCACATTCTGGGGCATGCCGCTGATCGGATGGGTTATTCCGGCCACCAGCGAGTATAAAGCTCCCATCATGGCTCCGGTGGAGTTGCCACCAGCCATCACATGTTTGGCCGCCTGGCCGTGATTCGAAATTCCATGACAGTACGATCGTACCACAGCCATTCGATGGGCTCGTTGAGCCAGCAGCGGCAGTGACCCGCCAAAGGTAACACCGGGAATCGATGTCTTCACCTCACCGGTGACGCTGCGGATTTCCACAGAAGCATCCATCTTTGGATCGAAGGTCTCAAACTGAGTCGGACCGCCCTGGCAATTCAGCAGCACGACGGAACGATTCTTCAGATGGGTGCCCCGGTTTTCGGCTTCAGCTCTGGCAGCCAGTAACCCTGAGAGCGTCAAGCCGCCAATTCCGGAAGTTCCAATCTGCAGAAAACTGCGGCGCGAACGACGTCCGGATGGTGCAGTCAGACTGAG
The DNA here is from genome assembly GCA_963581585.1 of Planctomycetota bacterium. Classification (GTDB taxonomy): domain Bacteria; phylum Planctomycetota; class Planctomycetia; order Planctomycetales; family Planctomycetaceae; genus S139-18. The sequence goes on along the minus strand of CAUZPL010000167.1, from coordinate 616 downwards.
CATGATGCGCAAGAACTCTTTCAATAAATCGGCGACCGTCTTTTTGATCGCGGGGACGACAAACAGCCAGTGCAGGAAATAATAACGGGTCCATTGGTTACTTTCCATGTGAGATCGATGATCCGTGGAATCTGCAGTTTCCACCTTTTTGTACCGGGTCCGGCGGGATGGCATCGTCATAAGTCCGGCTATGACGGACTTTCAATTCTGACCACCCCGGCCTCTGCCGTGGCCCATCGGCGGGATGCTCGCTGGACGTCACGTACCTTCACTTCTCCGCCCTTGTGGGTCATCACATCAATCAGATTTTCCTTCGCCTGCTTCTGATTTTGCGGACTGGCAACGAGTGCGTCGGCATCGACGTCGCAGGTATCGAGCCATTCGACAACGCTCGAATCTTCGACCGGATCGATGCGGTAGCGAATGCTCTCAGGCTTGGCGGAGAGGTTGCACTTGGAGACCGCCAGCACCTGGCTGTCTTTGTCGTGAGGATCGATACCGACCATCCAGCCAGCACGGGCAGCACCAATGATGCCCATGCTGCCCCCCCGGCGCGATGTTTGGCCGACATGCCCATGGCCTTATTCAGATGCCGAATGATCAGCACCGCGAATTG
>CAUZPL010000166.1:0-8040 GCA_963581585.1 Planctomycetota bacterium | reverse complement strand
TGGAACTATACTCCTCGCGGCTGCTGTACAGACGATCCAGCGGGCCACGCATGCTGAGATCGATCCTGTGTTGGCCGAATTGACCAATAACAATACGGGCCTTCTGTCGGAGCTGAGCGACACAGTAACATTCGGCCAGGGTGTCGTACGGTAGTTTTCGGTCTTCACCCACGAGCAGGGCAGACGGCTGCCGGGTTCCGAGTGTGCGGATGGCACCGGTGTACGCAATGACCTGATCGTTTGCCGGCATGGCCGCCGGCAGTTTGTTCTGAAGGATCTGCCTGACTCCGCCGGAAAATTTACTACCTCGGAACATTTCAGCTCGATCGTCGAGCCAATCACGAAAGCGTGGCGGGCCGTCCAGATCGCTGGACCGCATGGCCGCCTCAAGTGCTTCGCCGGTAATACGATATTCACCACCGCCAACAGTCTCAGCCTGCAGGATACCTCTGGTGATCGCTCTGTTGATTTGCCACTCATCCAGATTCAGGTCCGACGCGGCATCGGACACCATGTTCAGAGTTTGCATTCGTGATCGCTCCTTCGCGGCAGTGTTGATCCCTGTGTGCGTGTCCGACGCACCAGATCCCGGATGTCATCGTCTGTTATTCGAATCTCACCACTGATCAGTGAATATGGCAGTTCACCATTTTCGAGTAATGCATTCAGATCATTCAATGTCACGCGCAGGCGTACAGCGGCATCACGTTCCGTCAACAGCGGTATCATGCCCGTAAGAGTATCACCGTCATCGCTGCCGTCACGTACTAATCCTGAATCGAAATTATCGGCCGGAATCGGGACGAATCGGTCGGAATTGGCACCCCGAGACTGGTGATAACTCCACGGCATTCTGTCGACCGGCAGCTGCCACAAACTGCCACACCGCATGCCGCCGACTGCATCACAAAATGTCCGAGCCGCCTTTGAATTCAGTCCAGTGATCCGCTCGATTTCCAGCAGCTGCAGTGGTTCCGTCAGAATTGGAAGTTCGGTCATCGTGACGTCCTCATGTCGTTCCTTGTTCAACCCCGTCCAGTCTCCCGGACCTCAATTCCTCTCCGCTCGTCTCTTCAGTTCTGTGTTCACTGCGAGCGTTGTCTGCAGGTTGGCCAGTGCCCCGACAGCCGAGAACAGCACCTGATTCGCCGCAGTGGTTCGTCAGTAGCCAGTTACTCAAACGCAGACAGTGCATCGTCACCGGCCTGCATCACATGCCGGAGGGCAGCCTGCAGTTGTGTGCTGCCTTCCAGACGTTCGATGATTGCATCCAGCACGCTGTCCGCTTTGGTCTGAATGGTTTGCAGCTGTTCGGTTGTAAGGTGAGTCATGGATGCACCGCAACGGTTAGTGATCGATCTGACAACTCGGCAGTGCCTCCTTGAGTTTGGTGACGCCCGCGTCGGTGATCTGCGTGTCGATGAGGCCGAGGCTCTGCAGACTGGTCAGTCCCTCAAGATGCACCAGCCCCGCGTCGGTGATCTGCGTGTTACTGAGGCCGAGCCACTCCAGACCGGGCAGCCTCTCAAGATGCACCAGCCCCGCGTCGGTGATTTGGGTGCCGAAGAGGCTGACGTAATCAATCTCACCCTGTTCATTGACCTTAATTGTGGCTCCCAGCTTTTCCAGATAACGCCGTGACTCGGAGGCCGAACGCAGATCAGGTTCGCTGACGATTTCCAGCAGCGGAGTTCCGTTGTTGTCTGGCTGCTGTATAGACCAAATATAAAACCCAATGGCGGCCAGTGACAGAACGATGAGAACCGTAAAGTATACGCCCAACGCACCGGTCTGCTCTCTCTTCCTCTCCTCAAATACGAACCTCTCGGCCAGCGCCGCCTTCAACTCAGCACTTTGCTTCGCCGGGAGTTCTGCACCCATGTCCACCGCATCGGAAGGGATCGGATAGCCATCCGGAAAAATGGTGCGGCTGTCGTACTTCACCTTGTGAAGGTCCGCATTGACCAGGTTGCTGGTTGACAGGTCCACGTTCCGGATGTCGGAACTATCGAACTGAGCGGACTGGAAATCACAATTCTGAGCTGAGGTATCGGTAAGATCCGCATCGCGGAAATCGCAGCCAACGAAGGATGAACCGTCCAGTTGCGCACCTTTGAGACTAGCGCCTTTGAAGTTGCAGTGACGAAACGATGAACTATGGATTTTCACACCGTTTAAATTCGCTTCGCAAAATGACACACGCTCAAACGTCATTGTACTGAGGTCACACTCAGCCAATTCCCTGCCACCCCGTCTAATATGTTCTGCCACGGTGAGAAACGAACTCGAACCATCAACTCGCATGACAACAACATCAGCTGGGAACTTTGGCCGGGGCATCTCGTCTTCGGGTTTTGACTCTACGACATTTCTAACTTTCTTCGGCGGTATTACTTCCACGTAGCTGTTGCCACGCCTCGGATGCCCGGAAGGACTGTCCTCAGTAATTGGGGCGTTCTGAATGGATGAGTGCTTCGACCACTTGAAGAAGAAATAACAAGCAGCCCACACGATCGGATTCAATATCAACACAACGGCAAACCCTGCCACTGTGCCACCACTGGGCCGCAATGACGCCAAAATCGCAAGTACTGAAAGTAGTAAGGCGGCTGCAAGTTTTTGTTGTCTAGTCATGATATTTATTCCATGCAGCTTTTACTGTTACTCACCGCCATTCATCTCGCTCATCTTTCGACATCTTCCGCCAGTCCCATGGTGCAATAATTTTGTGACTGCCCGACCACAGTCCCTTTTTCAGCCAGCGCGCCTGTGTCTCAGCTTCCGCCAGTGTGATGTCGTCCGGTGCATACCTCACATAGTGCCAGGCCAGACCTGCAGCCACAAGTGAACCGTTAATCTGAGTGCCGTCGTGATAAATTTCACCGATGGTACGCTCATATCTGTCCTGACCGTGTGAGACGACTTTCACATCATTGCCCAGGATGGAATCTTTCAACGCCTGGGTAGCATTGTTACCGAATGGCTGGCCACCGGAGTATTTCCACAACGAGGCAGCGGCCAGGCTTTCGCGTCACCGTTACCAGCCCCGCGGATTCCATGAGCGACAGAGCCCGACCAGCAGACCGTGATTCAATGCTGAACCGGTCCCGCAGCTTCCGTGTCAGTCTCACACGGGTGGAACGTTCCAGCCCGAACTGGTAGCACAGCGCAAGCGCAACTGCCAGTGGTGTGCGTCCGGGCATTGCTAAGACCGGATCCAACCACGCCAGTGGAATCGGGCCGCGTATGAACGGGCCAGTCTGCCGTCGACGTTTTGGTACCGATTTTGTGGGGTGCTTTACCTGGTATCCCACAGGCAGTTTGAACACAGACAGCTCCACCGGATCTTTACCGTTCAAGAGACTCTCCAATAAGACTATTTATAAAGACTCTTTATAAGACTGGGCGGGGGTGCCACGGTGGCGGGGGTACCCCTGTCATGGTGGCGGGGGTCTGATCCCGTCAGGCCGGCGGCAATCTCGCAGACACAGGCCCACATTTTCGTTCCACGGTCGTCGGAATAGTGGTCCGGAGATACCACTACATCGGCATCAGTCCGCAGCTCGAAACCACCCAGCACGATTTCGCCGGCCTCCCTCATGGCATCTTGAGTGAGCTCGACAACGTCATCAATGTTGCCGGCGGCAGCTTCAACCAGGACAGCATCGTGGATGGGAGCCAGGAGCTTCACCCCGCGCTCGACGATCAGACAGCAGGCCATACGCAGCATCTCAGCCCCGTTCGCCTGACAGGGGAAATTGGCCAGGGACCGCGGGTTCACGTCCGCACCAACGAACAGGTTCCACCCGAACACGGTGTTCAAGCTTCGGAACAACATCGCGTGATCAATGGCCCCCTGTGACCATCGCCAGTATTGCGGATAGGTTTGACGATGCAGCCGCAGCAGTTCCCGCCCGACAATTTCGGGTTCGCCCAGACTGGCGGCCAGTGACGCTTCCCCCATGCCGTATTGCACAGCCAGCGCACAGACTTTGAACCGGCCACGTTCGCGGAGGTGACTCTGTTTTGTGGCGTCGGCCGGAACAGCTCCGGCCTGTTTGGCAAATGCCAGATAGGGATCGCCTGATGAATACGCTTCCAGCATCGCGGTGTCACTCGACAGCGCACCAGCGATTGCGAATTCCTGTTGTGACCAGTCGACGTGGGCCACGGCCCGGCCGGGCTCTGGTTGGATCAATGACCGCAACCACGCGGATGGCCCGAAGATGAATCGCGAATTCGACGGCTGATTGCGGCCAGTCCGGCTGGAGAACGGTGACAGCAAACAACGATTACGACCGTCAGAGCCCACCGTCAGGTTGTTGAGCCGCATCTGGCCAAGTGTGTGCCGCAGCTCCCGCATCGGTGCCACCTGTTGCGGATACCGACGGGCCATCTGGCGGAACGTTTCATCATCCAGAGCCAGGCGGCCGGAATCTAACCGTGGCCACGGGATCTCCCGGCCGGCCAGATACCGGGCCCAGCGATCGGCTTTGAACGTCGTTCCATCAAATACCCCATAGTCAGCGTCGACGGCTTGAATTAACTCCGACTGAATGTCGGCCCAGTTGTCTCGCAGTGCGTCCAGTGTCATGGTGTCGATCGGAATGCCGTTGTGTTCCATCATGGCTACGGCTTTCATATACCGACCCCGCAACAATGCCTGACTCCTGTTGATCGTCGGAGCCATCGCTGGCAGCAATCGGGCCAGTGCGTCGACGTCGGCCTGGCAATAGTCCAGCAGTGCCACGCGTTCATCGGCCGAGTAGGCACCCCCACGCATCGCCAGGGCTCGCATCGACTCTTTCTCGGCCGATGCCATTGAATCGAGCCCGTAGTACGTCAGAGCGCCCAGCAGACCGTTTCCGCGTGGTGTCCGGACCCCGTTGGTGGTGTTACGGAACTCCACATACAGATCGACCACACGTTGTGGCAACTTCCAGTCCATCGCCAGCATGCAACCGAATTCAGCGCTGGCATAGTACGCCACAAACAACGATTCCGGCCCCGTGTTGAATGGGCATTTTTGCGGCCGGTCCGGATCCAGCCAGGCCCGAATCAGCTTGCCTGAATGAAACTCCCGCGCCACCAGACACAACGGCTCTGGTCGTGCACCTGGCGGGCAGAAAAATTCGAAGTCAATCAGCCAGATTTCTCTGTACTGGTCAAACATCAGATCTCACCCCGCAATCGCCTGATCACGGGGTGATCGGCGTCTTTGACAAACCGGCTGCTGAAAGCCAGTCGCAGATAATCGGCCATCGTGAGATCATCAGGCCATTCCGGCTCCGGTAAATTTGCACTGGCGATGTACGGTACGTACTGACCGGCCGACATATCCGCCACCGATCGAAGCCAGGTCGACTCCGCCAGGCGTGCTGCCTCAATAGCTGACTCATGCCACCGATTTGGTCGTTCTGAATCCGGCAGCACCAGCGGCCACAAAAACGGGACCGGACTATTCCTGGTGATCGCAACCGCCAAACATGTGGCAGTCACGTCGCCAGGCATCACCGGCCACAGCGGGGGCGAGACCAGGTAGACTTCCCGATTCTCTTTGTCGACAAAGCAACCGGTCTCAAATCGCCATTCAGAGCCAGCGCGAACTCGAACGAACTCGTGTTTGTGCGGTTTCCTGACGCCCACATTTGTAATTGCAGGTTTGACGTTCGTCATGCCGGCAAAATCCTGCGACATCCGCAGTGCACCCAGGTTGGCCGGATCAAACGGATCCTCAGACCCGGCTGATTCTGGTGCTGGAGTGTTCTTGGACGTCGGGTCCGTGTTAGAATTCTTACGTGTCATCCGAGGATTTCCTTTCGAAGGAATCAGAAATCGACCGATGTTGCAGCACCGGCCGATTCCGTTGGTGGTTGTGGTGGCTCCGACTCATCGTCGAGCCAGTTGAAGGTCTGCTGGTGTGGGTGTGACGGCCGTTCCTGTTCCGGCTCCTGTGGTTCGCCCAGGCACTCAATGAAGCCGGACCGCATGAGTCGCGAATACTTTCCCATCAGCGGAGCTCCGATTCTGCCAACTCGGCATCGCTGGTGAGGCCGACAGCTCTCAACTGGTCCTCCGTCGCATCGATCGCAGCAGTGGCCATTCCATCACGCCGCATACGATCCACTTCAGCCAGAAACTGACGGCAGGCGGCTTCGCTGGTCACGGCACCCGCCGGTGTATACAGGACAGGCAATCTGATGCCCTTGACGCCTTTGCGTGCCCAGCGGTTGATGGTGGCCGGACTAATTGGCTTGTTGCTGGCGTTCCTGGGAATCCACCATTTGCGAGCATATCCCAGCGGCCTCAGCGTCTCGGCGACCGGGTTATTAAGCAGGTCACATGCCGCGTCGTCTGGAACTTTGGCCGGCGGTTGAATTAGCGTGGTCATGACAGCACCGCCTGACCGTCCGAGTGCTCAGCCACACTCCGTCGTTCGATTTCTTCGGATACGTGCAGCAGGTATTCAAGCGCTTCAGTTTCTTTTCGTTTCTGCTCAAGCTCGACCCGAACAGCCTCCGCACTCGGGATGCAATCCAGGGAACTGCGATCTTTTCTGCGTGCCATACAAAAACCCCCGAAAAACGATGTCACGTTCAACGGGGGTTATTTTGGCTAGAAAAATTAACTTTCAATGGCCGTCTTTTTAACCAAGAATTAACCATCCTCCCGCGGAGCCAATCCGTGCCAGTAAAAGGCCTTTAATTTCAACTTCCACGGCAGTTTGAAACCCTGCTTCTCAAACTTTTTCTTGATGCTTCCTTGATGCTTATGAAACGGGCTCCCGTCCTGTGTCTGCGGCCAACGCCACTTCCCGTGCCAGTGAAAATGAGCATCCTTCTGGGGCCAGGGTCCTTCTCGGTGTTCCCACATCTCTTGAAGAACGTCGAACTCAGTCTCCGTGAAGGGACCAAACTGTTCGCCGTCCAGCCTGAACTCGTTCGTGGATTCGTCTGGCCCGTCACTCGGGATGGCAGTATCAGCAACGGCTGGCGGCTCTAGAACATCGTCAATCGATGGACCAGTTGGATACACGCCCTCCTGATTGTTACTCATGTCCATGACTGTCCACGAATACTCACCCTCATCAATCAGTTTCAAGGGAGCGGTCGTGAGCATGCCAACCAATGGGGGGGTCATCCACTCATTGATTGTCTCAGTGCCACGTCGTGGCCAGGAGCGACCATCGATTGCTGCAGCCATAGCGAGTGACTCGTCATTGATGAGATCCTTGAGGTATTCAAGGTTAAGTATTGGAATGAGCCGGGTCGCAGCATCCTCAAAGTTGTCTCGGGTTTGAGCGATGAATTCAGGGACATTCCATTCCCACCAGTCATTTGAGCGCGGACCGTTCCAAGAGTAATCGTGGTACCGGCCAACGTGCCAGATCCACCATGCGGCAACTTCATGTGCAGTCTTGAATGCGAACACACAGTGCCGAATACTGTCGTTGGCCAGATACCTGTGGCCTGCACACTTAGGATTCGGCTGCTTCCGGAGAAGATCCAGAAAGAGCATGTCGAATCCCGGTGGCTCGTAGCGATTGAAACACTCAATCATTTCCCACGACATTGTGTGCAACGAACTGACGGCATCATCAAGAATCTGTGGCAAAATGCTCCGGCACGGCCCCCACTCCATCAGGGCAAATGCTTTCTCAGCCAATTCTGCCCGCTCCACGTCTCTTACACGCACATCTTCCAGCTGCCAGTTATCTGCCGAGCACGGAAAGCACCCCAATTCCTGTGCTTTGCGAAAGACAGCGTCAATGGGGCCAGGATCAGTGCGGTATGCTGCTGATAAGTCTTCAAAAACCTTCACACCCCATCCGCTTTCCCGCACGCAATAATCTGCCGAGTCAAGCAAGTCCAAAAGCAGCCCAGTTGTGGCCTCAACATCTGCTACTGAAGGCATCATCGTCCCGCTCCTGCCAGTCCTGATAAGAAAACGCGGATGGCCGCCTCAGGAGCGACGGCCCCGACAGGTGATCAAGCCTGTTGGTTTCCCGCGATGGTGAAATTGTAGTCATTGCCGTTCGAA
>CAUZPL010000165.1:0-8100 GCA_963581585.1 Planctomycetota bacterium | reverse complement strand
GTGAAGTTGCGGCCTGTCAGACGGCAAAATACAGGTCGATTTGGCAGCTCGCACGCACCGTCCCCATGCCGACGTGCGTCGGTGATGATTTGATGATTAGAAGCTTGCCAGGAACGTGTCGATGGCGACTGCCGGCCGTGACGACTTTGGCGGATGACAACTCGGGCAGACAGCTTCGCAAATTTCGATTCAGAAAGTCAAAGATGTTGTGTTTGCCCGGATTCACGCCGATCATGAAGGACGACCATGCCACCGGCGAGATCGGTGGCAGTGTGGTCTTCAGGTCTGTCAGAGTGGCGTGCTCCCGCAGTTTTCTGAAATGCGGCAGCCGATTGCATTCGATCAAACGGCGTGTACGTTGGGGGTCCAGCCCGACAACCACCACTCGCTTCACACCACTACGGACACCCGCACGAAGACGGTGAAACCACTGCAGTACAAAGTGGATCGGCCAGGTCACCAGCGACAGAAACAGCAGGGCGATCGCGGTAAACAGGACAAAGAACGAGCTCAGAAACGTGAACCCGGCACCCGGACCAATATACGCGAGCACTGGGCTCACGACGGCCTGCATCACTCCCAAGATGTCACTGCCCGCAGGAGTCGTTCGCCCGTTGTCAGAACCGTTTGATTCGTCGGGCCGGTGGAATCGTAGACGGAGTTCCGATGGCCGACACCGAAAAGACATCCGCGACTCTATCGTTCGTCATGTATGTGCACAAATAAACCCGCGGGCGCGAGATTCGACAGGCTGGCCAGGACAGAGTCAGGCAGGCCGTGTACAGGACCGGGGACCGGTCTGCCCCAACGTGTTTCCCCCAGAACCCCGGCCGGTCTGTGAGTCCTGCTGAGCAGACATGTCACGCGGTGAATACCGGTTTTTCGCGTTCCGGCGCCAGCCAGCGTCCTGTGCAGTGCGCAGAGCAGGTTTAACGGGGGCACCCGGCCGACTCCAGGTCGTCATCCTCAAAAAGCGTGTTGAATTCCACCATGATGGATTGCCGTGAGAGAATGAGGTGTAGAATAGGGTTCGTATGACATACTTCTCGGCATTCCTGACCAATCACCTGGAGCTGTGTCTCTCCATTCTGGCAGCCGCCACCGGATTGCTGGTGTGGTTACTGATACTGCTCTCGTCCCGTCGTCTGAAACGCCATCCCGTTCGTGTGCGGCTGACGCTCAGAAAACCGCACTACATCCAGACGGTTCTCGCACTGGTGCTGCATGTCTAATGGGGGCTGTACTGGGATGAGGTCGGGCAACATGCGCCGCTGGTCGTCGTCCAGCTGGTTTTTGCGTACCTGTTTGAGATGTGTTTGTCATGGTCCCGGGGAAAGGTGTGGCAGCTGGGGTTCGGCCAGTTTCCCGTCGTGCTGAGCATCAACTTTTTCCTTTGGTTTCGAGACGAATACTTCTATCTGCAGCTGCTGTTGATCGCACTGACGTATCTGACCAAGGAATTCGTGACGTGGGAGCGGGGCGGACGAAGGACGCACATTTTTAATCCTTCGGCCATTTCTCTGGCTCTGCTCTCCATCCTGCTGCTGAGCACAGACTCGGTTGGGTTAACGAACGGAATCGAACTCACCATGTCGTTTTCGCTGCCACCCAGTTTCTTTGAGGTGATTTTTCTGCTGGGGCTGGTCACGCAGTTCCTGTTTCGTACGACTCTGGTCACATTTGGGTCAGCAGCCGCGCTTTGCATCCTGTACTCTTTGTCGCAGGTCTTTCTGGGAACCACGTTCAACCCGACTCCGATTGACATCGTGGTGTTCCTTGGCCTGACATTCCTGGTGACCGACCCGTCCACGTCGCCGAAGACAGAAACGGGCAAGTTTCTTTTTGGCATGACCTATGGAACCGGGATACTGATCACTTTCATCTTTCTGCAGTATCATCGACAGCCCGCACACTTTGACAAGATTCTTGTGGTTCCGATTGTGAATCTGCTGGTGAAGTTCTTTGACTCCTGTGCTCACCGTCTGGTGAATTCGAGACTCATGAAATGGATACCGGAGATCCGTTACAGCAGCGCTGTGACACTGGGACTGTACATCTGCTTTTTTGTGGCCATTGCCGGATCACTCAAGCAGTCTGTCAGTGACTTTGCCGGTCCTCTGCCGGAGCCAAATATCCCATTCTCTCCTCAGATGGTTCAGCGTCGCGCCCAGCACATGGCCTGCCGTCAGGCCTATCCAAAGTCGTACCGTCCATTTGGCTTTGGAAGTGAATTCGTCAATTTTCGACGGATCCGGAAATTTGTACCCCAGACCGATTTGGAAAATGACAGTCTTGGCGAGGCCCTTCGGCGGCTTGGTGAATGGGACGGGGCCGACATGTATTTCCGTCAGGCACTGGCAATCAATCCGTCCTATGCACCGGCGCATCTGCACATGGGGATTTCTCTCATTGAACAGAACAAGGTCAGTGAAGCGATCACTCACATCCGCCAGTCTCTGGAAATTGATCCGAGAAATGCGCTGGCACATGTGAGTCTGGGGACTGCGCTGGGAGTACAGGGCCGGCATGAATCGGCAGTCGACCACCTGCGGCAGGCGCTGGAGATCGATTCGTCGCACTTCATGGCGCAACTGAACCTGGGAAGCACGCTGCTGAATCAGGGAAAGGTGGATCATGCCATTGACTGGTTGCGGCGGGCGCTGGAGATTCGGCCGTTTTCGGGTCCGGCGAACATGAATCTGAGCGTGGCGCTGGAAAAGCAGGGTCAGCTGGAAGACGCCATCGGTCATATGCGCCGGGCACTCGTTGTCATGCCGGATGACAGGGAGGGGCACAGATATCTCACGAGTCTGGTGGAAGCCAGTAACCAGCAGAACCAGCTAGGGTCCGGTACCGGTTATTCCAGTCCCTGACGCAGCAACTCCCGGGCTTCAGCAGAATTCGGCTGGAGCTGTACGAACTTTTTCAGATGTTCGCGGGCCAGTTCATGCTGACCCTGCTGCCGATACGCTGTCCCCAGGTTGTAGTGGACTGCGCCAAGATCCGGTTCGAGCTTTGATAGGAAATTTGCAATATAATGTAGGGGCAATATAATACTGAATCCAACCTCATATGGTTGATTGATCAGGTCTTCGTTGAGAAACGCGAGTTGGCGACGTTGATTTCCAGCTATTCTGTCTCCGGCTGTTCTATTTACACAAAGATTGAGGTCGGTGAGTTCGGCTGAAAAACATGCTACGTCATTGATCGTAAATACAGTCGTCATTGCACTTTGCAAGTTTGGCTGAGTTCTTTTACCCCACGACTACCCCCGATTACAATCACTTGCATCGGCGTTCATTGTTACATTACGGTGGTTGGTACGAGGCCGAGGACGACGGTTCATCGAGATCGCGCCGCACTTTACGGAGAAATCCATGCTGACGATATTTGGTCCCCGACACGATCGCAGCGGGTATTGTGACGGAGTATCTCGACGGGGATTCCTGAAGATCGGGGCTCTGGGTGTGGGCGCGTTCGGACTGAACCTGGCGGACCTTTATCGCGCCGAGGCGGCAAGCGGTTCGAGGATCAGCCACAAGGCCATCATCAACATCTTCCTCGGCGGCGGTCCTCCCCATCAGGACATGTGGGAGATCAAGAGCGAGGCCCCGAAAGAGATTCGTGGTCCATTCCAACCGATCGCGACAAACGTTCCCGGTATCCAGATCGGTGAGTGCTTTCCAAAGATCGCTCAGATCATGGACAAGTCGATCGTGTTGCGAGCCTTGGTTGGTTGCGAGGGGCGTCATAACTCATTCCAGTGCATGACCGGCTGGCGACATGCCGAGTTGCGGCCGATTGGTGGACATCCGGCGCTCGGCAGTGTGTTGCACAAGCTGCAGGGTCCGGTCCACAAGAGCGTGCCACCTTATGTAGGGATGGTGACTGCCGGTGTGTGGAAGGATCCGGGAACGCCTGGGTTCTTGGGTCCCACGTACGCTCCGTTCCAGCCCGCAGGTCAGGGCCTTGCCGACATGAAGTTGAACGGCGTCACGACGTCCCAGCTGGACAACCGAAAGCGACTGCTGACCAGTCTCGATCGGCTGCGTCGCGAAACCGACGCCAGCGGCCAGCTCGAGGCAGTTGACTCTTACGAGCAGCAGGCTTTCGATGTGCTCACTTCCAGCAGGCTGGTCGATGCCCTCGACGTTTCGAAGGAAGACCCCAAGATCCGTGCGCGGTATGGAGACGGTAAACCGTACAAGTTTCAGGCCGACGGTGCTTCGACCAATAACGAGCTCATTCTGGCGGCTCGACGGTTAGTCGAAGTCGGTGTCCGCTGTGTTTCGTTGACTTATGGCCGTTGGGACAGTCACGGAGACAACGAGGGGCTGGTTCGCCATCACGGTGTGCGAATCGATCAGGCGGTCTCCGCGTTGGTCACCGACCTGGAGGAGCGCGGCATGTTGGACGACGTCACCGTGCTCGTGTGGGGCGAGTTCGGACGGACGCCGAGGATCAATAAGGATGCCGGCCGCGACCACTGGCCACAGGTGAGCTGTGCCTACATGGCTGGCGGTGGTATGGACGGTGGCCAGGCGATCGGCAGCACGAACCGCCTTGGCGAACACGCGAAAACGCGACCAGTGCACGTTCAGGAAGTTTTCGCGACACTCTATAAGAACCTGGGTATCGACCCTCAGTTCACCACGATTAAGGACCCGGCGGGCCGACCTCAATATCTTTCAATGATGGATCCGATTGCAGAAGTCGGCTAGAGAATACCTTAAGACCCGTGGCCTTCCCAACCACCCTTCATCTTTCCATCGGTCAACCCACACTGGTGCGGGAACTTCAGGTTGCAGTCCCCGATCGGCTTACGAAGCTCCGGGTCCATAAGCTCATGGATGTCAAGTCGCATCTCCTCCCGTGAGTAAGCGGCTACGTCGAGGATTCCCGTGTCCATGCGGATCGCGTCCTCGGGGCAGACCTCGACGCAGTACCCGCAGATCAATGTCGAAGCGGACCGGGTATTTCTCGACGTGGGGATCGGGATGCTCCTCGGGTACGATCGTGATGCACTTGGCCGGGCAGACCGTTTCACAGAGCATGCAGCCCACGCAACGGGGCGTGCCGTCCTCGCGGACAGTGAGGCGGTGGCGGCTGCGGTATCGCGACATGAGCGGCCGGAGTTCCTCGGGGTACTGGATCAGACGCTCGATACCGGCCCGATCGCCTGCGGGCAGGAACACCGACTGGTCCACACTGAAACCGCTGTGCTCCCAACTGCACATGTTCTCGACGACTATGTCGATTTTCAGATCCGCTCCCGCGGCGGGGATAGAGCCGTATCGTTCACCCCGGAGCACGTCGATCGAATTCTGGCTTCGCTTCGTCCGTTTGAGGGCCGCCGCAGCGAAGCGGCCTCGTTTACCCGACGGGCAGAGGCGGTCGAGAAATCGGACGAGCCCGGGAAGGAGAAGAAGGCTGTGCTCTGGCGGCTCGCGGCTTTTCGGCTCCTCCCGGACGCCGGGAATGCGGAAGCCCTCCTCCAAGCGCTGAGGACGCAATCCGAACCTACCGCGGGGGCGGAACTCAAACGTCTGGCCGAGGATATCGCGGAGCGCATCAATTCCTCCGCGCCAGAAAAGGAACGGCTCCTCAAGGCCGCCAAGGGATCCTGACGATCGATCCGAGGGAGAAAACACCTCAAGGAGATTCCCCTTGAATATGGAAGCACGAAAAGCTCCGCGGACAAGCAGCCGGCGCGGACCTGGGAGGAAACGGGGATCGCTTACGCCTGCGGGGTCCGATATGGCCATTTATGTTGTTGTAAGCTTCGCATTTCCCCGTTCTGATTCTTCCTCCCCCCACCGGTTCGAATTTCGACGCCCCTCCCCCCTGGAAAAGGGGCTTTATAATTCCTATCCTATTGAATCGACGATCGAGTGGTGTCATTCATATAACAAGACGTTAAAGTATACTGAGGCAGCAGTCTTAGCCCCCGCAAAGCTTTCTAAATAATATCTAAATAAAATTATTACATGAGAGAGAGTCGTTGGGGTATCAGTTTTCTCATTCAAAAAGATCGACTGGGAAGGCTTCAATAAAGCGATCAAGAGAGGATTGGGGAGCAATGAAAGACTGCGACTTGACAGCGTCTTCAGCGCCTAGAAAAGGCGTATGATCCGTTCCCCTTCCCGTGGCCCCATAATAATCGTTATACTTAAAACTTTTTTCTGCTTTAAAGGAAGGAGCATCCCGACCAATCCAATAAGTCTCTTTGCCGAATTGCTCGGCTATAATTATTGCATGTAGACTTGACGAGCAAATAATATTCGAAGACTTGATAAAATCTATGACATCACAGGGGTCAGCTTGAACACAAATTGATTCACAAGTACTCCATTTGTCTTTTGCGTAAACATTATCACGAAAATGAGGAATGACGCCCACTTCACGGGCGATCACTTTCTTGTATTGGAACTCTGGTATTAGCCGAATTAACTGCCCTGGATCGCCGTAAACCTCCGGACAATCTAACTGCAATTCTTTTTTGAGCCAATCTCTTGTCAGAGGTCCTCGTAACGCCCTAATGTCCCATTTATTATTTCTCAATTTATTTAAAGCCTTATTCGTAATACGGTGCGGCATAATACCCGTCCCCCACAAGCAACAGTTGCTGGGTAGCCTGAGGCCGCTGGAACCCAGTACATGAAGATACCGATATGAGGAGTGATTGAAATGAAATTTGTCTGCTTTAAGACTTAGGTCATGAAGTTCAAATAGATCGTTCTTGCCAAGCGTCTGCTTGGTCATTTGTTTAAGAATGATTGGCGCTAAATGGTCGCCAAAATTTCCCCCGATGTTAATATTAGAGCAATAAATTAATTTAATTCGCTTCTTATGTTTTGGGTAAAATGTTTCTTCCTCTTTGGTAATAACCGTGTTTTTCGATAGCTTTTTGATCATTGATAAAGCCACAGATTTCGGTTTAAAAGGTATTTTAGTTTTGAAAATAGCAGCATTAAAGGCTAATGTTTCTCTAAGGCCATGTCTTCTTAAGTCAATAATCAACTTGCTGAAGCCACCTTCGTCCAATATAACGTGCTTAGCCTTATATAGATAACTAAGGTCCTTATCAATATTTTCATTTGATATGACTTTAAGCCTTAATTCCGTATATCGTTGATTCAACTTATCGAAAAGCGCACTCATTTTTTCCATATTTTCAGCATGTTTTTCTTCTGAATATTGCCACAAGCCACGTTCGGGAAAGAAACAGTAAACAAAACAGGTGACAATCGATATTGTTTTTACTGGGTGCTGCTCCAGTATATCGTCAATGAGTTTGATATAATTCTTTTTTAAGAACCACGAATGCTCCACTACATCACCTGCGCGAATATGAATAACTAATTCGCTGCTGGAAGGGATATCATAATTACGCTCTTTAATATGGCTGTTTATGACGCTCTTTAGTATACCAAAATCATATTCAGCTCTCTTTTTTAAAAGATACTCTCTGCCAATGGTGTCGCAATAGATTGTTTCTTCGATAATTTTCTTTCTAGAATCTCTCCATCGATACCCTCGCTTAAAAATAACGTCTCCAAGCCGATAATCAGAATTTACTTTTATAAGTTTTATATTGTGCATTTTTAATGAATTCATTTTAAATCTATTAACCCCTAAGAAATAAAAGTAAGTATACCCGGGTGAGTGGCAGAAAATATAATTGTTAACCTGGGAAAAGACTGCTGGGTGTGTGTATTTGAAAATAAATGGGGCAGGTGTTAATTGGAGTTTGAAGGCGCCAGCATGTTTTTGATAGGAAATTTGATTTCTACCACCAGAAACCGAGTCCACAAGATGGAACGGCTAATTCAAGGGGAAATGAGTTCCTCTTGTCGGTTTTGGCGATGTTGTGTGAAGTTGCGGCCTGTCAGACCGCAAAATACAGGTCGATTTGGCAGCTCGCACGCACCGTCCCCATGCCGACGTGTGTCGGTGATGATTTGATGATTAGAAGCTTGCCAGGAACGTGTCGATGTCGACGTACGTCAGTTCCTGGGACTGGTCGGCTTGGCCCGGCGACCCGATGGGGCTGTCCGAGTAGGAGGAATCCAACTTCAGGACCAAACCATCCACGTCAGG
>CAUZPL010000164.1:0-8502 GCA_963581585.1 Planctomycetota bacterium | reverse complement strand
CCGCCGCCGCCACTGACAGATGATCATTGACATGCAGCCAGCCGTATTCCTGTCTGGCGGCAAGACTGCCATCCGGCTGGATCCGAAAAGACAGACAAAATCGCCCCCTGGAATTGACAACTGTCAGCTCCGTCTGATCAGGTGAGGTAATCAGGCCGCTGGGGGATTCGATTTCATCGGCGACCACCGTTGTTTTGCCATCAGTGGTGAAATGCCAGACACGCTGCATATCCGGTTCCGTCACATATCCGCTGCCGTCGTGTAATACGACGATGTCGTGGCCGTTGATACCAGTGAGGAACCCTTCCTTACTGCCGTCCGGAGTGTAGCGGACGACATGCCCGGTTCTGGATTCGCAGGCATACAGTTTTCCATCCGGCCCGAACATAAGGCCGCTGGCCGCTTCAGTGTCGACCGCAAAGATGGAGATGACTCCGTCGGGGTCGATGCGATGAATTCGGCTGCGCGGGACATCTGTGAAGAAAACATCACCTATATCATTGACAGCCGGACCGTCAGTCAATTGATGTCCGCTGCTGACCAGTTCCCAGTGTTCGCCTGTGATCAACAGATCCGTAAGTCTTGGCTTTCCTGCCACGTTGCTGATCGGTGAAGGATGATCTCGCCACAACCAGCGCAGAGCGGTCGGCATTGCGGCGGCAGCGTGTCGGTCATTATGGCCTCCGTCACCCCATTCGTTTCTTACGTCGTAACCAGCGAACTGCAGCGAGGACAGCATCGCCTGATTTGCATACCACCAGCTGCCGCCGTAGATATCCAGATCATTCTTCCCATCCTGCATGAAGATACGAATTGGTTTCGGTTCCGTTTTGCGAACGAGAGTCTGATACTCATTGCCGCCGCGAAGACCGACAAATGTTCCGACACTACTGAAAACCCGACGAAACGCGTCGGGTCGCTGCCAGGCAGCCGTGAAGGCGCAGATCGCGCCTGAACTGCTGCCTGCGATGCAGCGGTCGTTGGGATCGTCGCTGAATTTGTAACTCTCACCGACCTCCGGCAACAGTTCTTCAATGAGGAAGCGGGCGTAGAGATCCGTCATTCCGTCATATTCGTAGCTGCGGTTGAATCTGGGCTGAGCATCCTTGTGGGCCGCCGGGACGATTCCCGGCGTGACGAAAATCCCCAGCTGAATGGGAATGTCTCCGGCGTGAATGAGTTTGTCTAGGACGGTAGGCAGTTTCCAGTGCCTCGCTTTGCGGAGCCCATCCTGAACGATCATCAGACCCGGTGGATGCTGAGGATCATATTGCGAGGGGACATAAATCCAGTACTGGCGTTCGGTGCCAGGGAATAGTTTGCTGTGGAATTCATGAGGGCCTTCAATGCGTCCCTGAGGAACATCCGGTTGTGACACAGGTTCTGGCAGCATGTCCGCAGTGTCCTGGCCGTGTGATGCCAAAGTGGTGAGCAGCACGCCGAGCAGCACAAAAACAGTGGATGGCCGGGTTTGATGTGACGCATGTTTCATAGTGAGATTCCCGTGGAGTCGCTGTCACACCGGCCGGATAGTGTGGAGGTGTGTAAAGTGCAAGACAGAAATGCCGGGTGGAGCCGGAAAAGTCTGTCACTGATCGTTCGGGCGTTGATCAATCCCCAATAATTCTGCAAGTACAACTTTGGGGTGTACGTCCCGCCCGCAAATTGAATTCTGCGGTGATGACTTGCGTGCCGAAATGATAAACCCGCGAAAATCAGCTTTGAAAATTGCGTTTCTTTGCCAGTTGTCCGAAGGACGCAGGGATACGCGTTAGCTGTGGGTGTGGTGCTGACGACGATCAATCATGGAGATTGTCTGATAAAAGGCCACTTTGGTACGGATGGTTGTTTATACAAACCCGCCCTGACAGCCTGGGTTTCCTATGTCGTGTCGACTTTTTCCTGTGTTCAGACGCTGATGAGCGCGGAGGATGACTGCAATGTTAGCAGCGACTCAAACGCGACACCGGGCTCATGATTCGCGCATCTGAAAACGCACCCGTTCAGACACTACGAAATCCTGGACTTCTTCTTTCGGTCCATCGGTTCGGACGAATGTGAACGAGTAGAAGTCTGCGAAAGACATCTGATCCGTTTACGGGGCTTGCGCATTCGAGTACTGACAATCAGTATGTTTTGACCACCCTCAACTGATTGCTGATGCGCCAGTCAGGGAACAACTTGCGAGCTGCTTCGCTGGCGAGCTGTTTCCCATGCCATGATCCAATCACTCCCGTAATCTGCACACGCTCTTGTCGCAGGGTGACCTGCAGTTTCTGAATCGAGACACTGCAGCATTCGTGAATCAATTGGACGCAGCGGTTGCTGACATCGTCAGTTTGAACAACTCCCTGCATACGATCCCCTCCATGATACCGTCGTCATCAAACTCCCTGTTCCCCAGGGAAACACACAAACTCAGCACCAAGAGACAACCCAGACGGCATGGCACAGTTTATGCCGTCTATCCGGAAATTTGCAAAGAAAATCTTGTCAACGAACACTCGAACCGGGTTTTCGGGTTTGGGTTTGCTGAAACGTGGAGTTTAGAAAGGATAGGAGATATTCGCCCTGCGTGTGCGGAGTATTCAGTCCACCCGGGCATCAGCGGGACGAAGGAAGGCTAAAAGCACGCGAATTCTCCGGGGATCGGTTCGCTGGACCATATCCCGTTCTCACAAATATAACTTTCCTGCGCATGTGATAGTTTGCATCAGGCCAAACGCACTCGCTCGCACAACGTGGTCGTTTTTGTTGGCAATGATGCCAACGTGGCGATGTCCGATCAATCATTCTGCTTTGATTGATGACGGCGTTCCCGGAGCTCCTGAAGCCGCTGACGAAACACGGCTTCGCATCCCCGGTCCACAGGCTGGTAATAGGTCCTCGATACACCCAGATAGTCCTGCTCACACCATCCATCGTCTGCATCGTGGGGATACTGATAATTGTCGCCGTGACCGAGTTGTTGAGCGCCTGTGTAGTGTCGGTCCCGCAGGTGAACAGGCACCGGGAGGACTGTCTTTCTGCGCACATCCAGCAACGCTGCGTCTATCGCGGTGTACGATGCGTTCGATTTGGGACTACAGGCCAGATAGGTAGTTGCCTGCGCCAGATTAATGCGGCATTCGGGCATGCCGATCGTCTCAGTCGCCTGAAATGCGGCGGTGGCAATCAGCAATGCCTGTGGATCGGCGTTGCCGATGTCTTCAGACGCCGCAATCACCAAACGTCGCGCAATGAAGCGAGGGTCTTCGCCGGACTCCAGCATTCTCGCCAGCCAGTACAACGAAGCATCGGGGTCGCTCCCGCGAATACTTTTGATGAATGCACTGGCAACATCGTAATGGTCATCTCCCGCCGGATCGAATCGAAGAATGCGATGCTGAACCGACTGTTGCGCCACTTTCAGATCGACCCTCCGGGTTGTTGAGGCGACCGAACGGACGGCAATCTCCAGGGCCGCGAGTGCCCTTCGGGCGTCACCGTCGGAGAGTTCGATCATTAGATCTAATGCCTCATCGGCAACATTTGCGCCGTGAACTGCCAGGCCCCGATCAGCATCACTGAGGGCTCGATTAAGCAGTGTCCGAATTTCTTCCCTGGTCAATTCCCGGAATTCAAAGATCTGGCTGCGGCTGATAAGTGGAGCGATCAGAGAAAAAAAGGGGTTGGCGGTGGTCGCTCCGATAAGTGCGATGCTGCCGTCTTCCACATCGGGTAGCAGAATGTCCTGCTGACTGCGGCTGAAACGATGGATCTCATCGATGAAACACACGGTCTGCTGACCTTCTGCGGCCAGATGATCCCGAGCTGAATCCAGCACGGCGCGCACGTCTTTCACGCCTGCCATGGTGGCGTTGAGTCGACGGAAACGCCGATTGGTGTGGCCGGCGATCAATTCTGCCAGCGATGTTTTTCCGGTCCCGGGAGGTCCATAAAAGATAGCAGAGCCAATGCGATCTGCGTCAAGCATCCGGCGGAGCAGTTGTCCGCTGCCCAGCAGGTGGGACTGGCCGGCGAATTCATCCAGGTTTCGGGGCCGCATTCTTGCCGCCAGTGGCCGGGACTGCTGACGATTGGCGTCTTCCTGTGCGGCATACAGATTCATCGACGCTGACATCCGGAGATCTATGGAAGGGTGGAATCCAGAGGAATCACCAAATCTGCTGCGGCCAGTGTATTCGCACAGTCCATGCGAACATGACCGGATTGGATTCTCTGGATTATATCGGCCAGACAGTAAATTTAGTGGCACGTCCACACATTAAATCGCAGAATCAGTCAGCGTCAATTAGCTCTGGAAACTGGAGATCCAGGAGTTTCACCGTGGTCGCAGTGCTGCAACCGCTCAAGAACCACAAACCCATCCCAATCGACCGCGCTGTGATCCTCGTCGGTCGCGGAGAGGACTGTGATGTGCTGATCACTGGTAGCAGGAAGATATCTCGAAAGCACTGCTGTCTGGTGCAGTCTGATCAATGCTTCCTGATTCGTGACCTGGGCAGCACCAATGGTGTGTGGGTCAATGGTAAGCGAGTCGATCAGGAATCTGAAATTGTCGATGGCGATCGCGTGGCCATTGCCGATGTTCAGTTTCGGTTCTTTTCAAACGGAGTCAGGCAGTCAGACGCGCAGGGGCAGCAATCAGATTGTGCCGACGGTTTGAATCACCACGTCGACAGTGTTGAACGTATTGTTCCAGATAACTCACGTCGGCATGACGATGCAGAAGATATCATCGAATTCCCTGACGATGAGCTGCTTGATGATGATTTGTTGGATGACAGGATGATGGTCGATGTGGACGCCGGTCCGGTGGACAGTACTGACATGACCACCGACGACAGCGAACCGCCGCCACCGCGATCGAAAGGCAAAGGTCGCCCGTTTCATCATGTCAACAAACCGAAACCGGTCATTGATCTGGATGACAGTTTCGTCGATCAGGAAATTGAAGACATCATCATATTCGATGATGAGTAATGAACAGAATACCGGTGTTGAAACGCCGGCCATTAATCGACCACCGAATCGAAGGCCGGCTGTTCACAAACGCAGTGCTGATTCCCGGGCGATTGTCACGGCCTGCTGTCATAGTTCCTGACGCAGTACGTCCTGCAGTGACGACAGGCCCACCTGCTCGCGATTCATAAGTGGTTCCCCATATGCCCGCCCAATGGTCCATCCCCAATAACGCGCCCGATCACGAATGTCATCCACGATGGTGGGAAACGTGTCGCCTCGGCCGTCAATCAACTGGCTCCGGTACGCTGTTACGCTGGCCATTTTTTGTTCGATTGTTTCACTGATGTCGATAACGAACGAGGCGCCAGGATGGATCCGGAGGTGGATGCCGAAATAGTGCAGCAACAGCGGAGGCCAAAACGGATCTCCATCAAGATCGGTGCGGCTGAGTTTCGACCAGAAGCGAGAAGCATCGACAAGGCTGCTGGCGGCCACATGATCGGGGTGAGCGTCCTGCCAGTAGGGGGCGAGAATGGTCTGCGGTCGTGCCAGTCGAAAGACCTCCGCCAGTTGGCGTCGCGCGTCCAGTGTGGGTTGCAGACTGCGATTGGGTAGTTGCAGATTTCTGCGCCAAGACAGGTCAAGAATTTCGGTGGCCTGTTGAGTTTCACGCTGTCGGCGTTCAATGGAGCCATGTGGAGTGGGTTCACCGCTGGTCAGATCGACAACGCCAACACGCAGATTCTGCCGACGGGAGACTGTTATCAGACCACCTACGCTGATTTCGGAGTCGTCCGGATGTGGTGCAACGACGAGTACATCGAGCGGTTCCATTCTGTCAGCAGACTCCTCTGGGCGCGGATTCCGGGAAGCCTAAACTGGGCGGCAGAAAACGATAATTCAGACTTCCCGCGATCAGCCACCGGCTGTTCCACTCGTGATTTCGTGGAGATAACGGCATGAAATTCATTATGACAGCTGCCATCCTTGCGATTTCGTTGAGTGCGTCAACCGGCTGTACTATGTCTGATGTCGGAGCGAACATGCGTCGTACGGCCCGGATGTTTCGGCCAAGGCCCTTTGACGAAACCACAGATCCCAAAGAAAACGTGGACGACGAGTGGGGTAAGCTGATGAGCGAGGGACGACCGAATACGGAACGTGAACGTGAGCCCGATCGGTTTTTTTTCGAGAAGGTCATGTCCCCGCAGGCTCGCAGCATCGAACGCAGCCTGGGATTTGAATGAAGGGCCAGGGAGGATGCTGGTGGTTTCTCTGCTGACACCAAGCCCGACGCCGATCTGAATCAGCAGCACCACACGCGGTCACGGATTTGGTGAACGATTGAAGTCGTCGTCAGGGCCACGCCCACCGTTGCCATGTGGATCCGGCACGCCACCGTCGTCGGAGCGGTAGAACGATCCGTCGCCTCTTGAGAAGTCGTCCCGTTCCGAATCGTAGTCTTCAGCCGGTGTTCCGGGGGCCAGCTGAGTATCATCGGACTTGGGGACATAGAGCTGACCAGGAGCCTGCAGCTGGCCAGGCTGTGCCGGATAGTAACCTGGCTGGCGGTGCCAACCCTGATTTGGATAGGGGTGGTAGCAGCCGCAAATCATTAACACAGCTGCCAATACAGCACAACGATTTCTGAATGAATTCATGGTACCCATTCCGTGGGAGCGTTAGCTGCCCAGACAGCTAACGACCATGCAGCAGCGGCTCTGCCACTGCAAATTTTCTGCATTATTCACCGCCTCCAAAGACTGTTCGGCGGGAACTGCATGAGATTAATGCCTCTGGGTCAATCTTGTCCAGACCAGTTTTGACGGGCACCAGACGCCGCAGAAACGGAGTTGTTCAACAAGTGGCGTTGCCCGGTCCGTTTACTGGATTTTGAACGCATAAAGACGGGATCGGTCTGATACAAACAATGTTCCGTTGGCGACCGCAGGAGTGCTGTAGATGGCACTGTCGAAAAGCAGTGTGTTCAGTAATTCCTCTTCATCGCCTGCTTTCAGAACGACCAGTTCTCCGTCTTCATCCCCCAGCAGCACGTGTCCATCGACTACCATCGGTGAACCCCAGACAGCTGCGAAAGTGTCGTGGATCCACTTGCGCTGACCGGTTTCGTAGTCCAGACAGTGCAGGAAACCACTGAGATCAGCTGCGTAGAGTCGGCCGTCTGCCACAGCCACGGTGGACATCGTACGACGGAAAATCAGGCCTTCTTCTTCTCCTGTTATACTGCCGTCGACATCAATTCCGCCATAATGCCAGATTTGTCCGCTTTTCGGATTATCGGCCCATCCGTCACCGTCAGCGACTTGGGGGCTGATATCACCCGATTTTGATGCGTCAATGCGGTACAAATGCCCGACTCCTTCGCCATGTTCCGGGTCCTGACCGACCGCCAGTAGGACATCATTGCCGATCGCCACAGGCGTAGAGATGATTGCATTCCGGGTGCCGCGACCACCCAGTTCCCAAACGCTGTCCTTGGGGTTAAGGTCAAACCACCAGACCAGTTCTCCGTTGACAGCGTCCAGTGAATACAGAACGCCATCACCACCCGGCATGAAGACCTGGGCTTTGCCGTTGACGATGGCCAGTGCAGGGGAACCCCACTGGCCATGCAGAATATTGGCGAACCGTTCAGGAGCTCTTGAATCCATCGAAGGAAAATGGGCCTCCCAAACGACTGTTCCATTGTTCCTGTCGACACCGATGAAGCTGGGTGCTCGGGGTGACGGGACTTCCAGATGAGCTTCATCCACACCGTTGGACGTTGTTAAAAGAACCAGATCTTCATGGATCAATGGCGACGATGTTGCCAGGTTGTGAGGAAATACGCCCAACTCATCGATCATATCCAGAACCCAGATAATGTCGGCATCGTTTTCTTCGCTGTCCGCTTCGTCCTGGTATGGGCCGTCATTTTCGCCATCGTGAAAGCCTTCGATATCGATACACATCAGCTCGCAGCGATTGGTGACTGCATACATACGGCCATTCTCCACACATGGAGTGGAACAGATGCCTTGTTCAGGCCAGTCGTTAACCCGTCCTGCCGGCAGTTTTTCGCGTGTGAGCTGCCACAGAAACGTTCCGTCTTCTTCACTGAAACAAAGGATGACACCACGATCACCTTTATGCTGCTCGCGGTATTCGCCGCCATTGTTCGTTCCCACGAAGACTCGGCCATCAGCCACGACCGGATTGCCGTAGGTCTGCGAACCGAGCAGAACGCTCCATTTGACTGCTGTGCCGCCTTCACCCGATACGGGAGGTTCAATATCCAGGTGAATACCGGTGGTGCTGTTGGCCATGTTCCGGGAGTTGTTGCCGCCCCACATCGTCCAATCGCCAGCTGTGTAGACTGGGACCGGACTGGCACTGGCTGATCCCTTAGTTGCAGCCTCCTGGGTTGCAGGTTCTTCGGTTGCAGGTTCTTCGGTTGCAGGTTCTTCGGTTGCAGGTTCTTCGGTTGCAGGTTCTTCGGTTGCAGGTTCTTCGGTTGCAGGTTCTTCGGTTGCA
>CAUZPL010000163.1:0-8648 GCA_963581585.1 Planctomycetota bacterium | reverse complement strand
ACAGGAAACTGGCGAAACTATCGGCTGAGGATATGGAATCCTGGCAGGCAGCGATGGTTCGAAAAGGTCACACGAATAATCAGCGGTTGCGAGGAATCCGAATCCTGAGGAACGCGCTCAACCGCGCCGTGAAAAATCGGATTATCGATATCAACCCTGTTCAGGTACTCGACATTCCGAAGGTCGAACGGCGAGAAGTGATTCCGCTGGAACTGGATCAGTGTAAGGATCTGTTTGCCGAATGCAAAAAACATCGTCTCGGCGATATCGTGCCGCTGGCCGTCCTGACGGGTTTAAGACTGGGTGAATTGCTGGCGCTCGAGTGGTCCGACGTGAATCTCTCGGAAGGCGTGTTGTCGGTCCGCAGGACATTGCAGGAATTGAAATCCGGCAAATCTGTGAAGGCACCCAAAAGCAAGGCTGGACGACGGGCGGTGAACCTAGATCCACTGGCAGTGCAGGCACTAAAGAACCGGCGACGAAAGGCGATTGATGAGGGCTGTCACCCGGATCATGTTCCGATCGTGTTCCCGAACACCGAAGGACGTCACCTGGCGAGAACACTATTGGGCAAAAATACCTGGTATCCGATCCGCGAGGCGTCAGGCATTCCGGAGACCGTCAGATTCCACGATCTGCGGCATTCACACGCAAGTTTAATGATTGCCGCAGGTATCCACCTGAAAGTAATCCAGGAGCGTCTGGGGCACTCTACATTTCAACTGACAGCCGACACCTACAGTCATTTACTGCAGGGTGCCCAGGCAGACGCGGCGAACCGTGTCGGTGAGCTGGTTGGGGCAGTAACTGAGTCAGAGGCCGTTCCAAATTGCTGATTCGTTTCAAAAAATCAATGTTTTAAGCGGAGAGGCAGGGATTCGAACCCTGGGTAGGTTTGACCCTACGCCGGTTTTCAAGACCGGTGCATTCGGCCACTCTGCCACCTCTCCACAGAATACCTAACCACTTACTGCGCGGCACTTTACTGACCGTACCGGAAAAACACAAGAGTTGTCAAACGCTGTGTACCGCGCTTATGCGAATGCAGGTTCCGTTGCAGATGCTGCCAGCTTCGGCAACCGGTGCCAACGCGGGATGTCTTTTCAGGACGTGGATTGCCGGCTCATCGTTGCCCTGAATGCCGCCTGGATAGGTCTTTTCGTACGGGGGGTTAACGACATCGCCACCATTGTGCCACGTCTCGTCGTTGTCGGTCGAGCGCATGACACCGAATCACAGATGCATTTCGTATTCGTCTTTGAGTGTCTTTCCCTCTTCACAGAGGATGTCCCACGCATATCCCATCAGGAGCGTGCCGGACTTCAGACGCAGACCGTGCTGCGTCTTGCCGCAGGTATTGAGACGGTTCCTCGGGATCTGATAGGGGTCACTCCACGTGCGGCCATTGTCTTCACTGCGCGTGCACCATGTCGTGGTCGTCGTGATTTTCGGTCTGTCCGGCACGACAGTCGAAGTCACAAACACGCGTGTTCCGGAAACCAGGATGCTTGGATCGAGATCGTGTTCCGGCGTACGAAATCAGAGGCACTGGTGTGGACCAGGTGCGTCCGTGGTCACTGGAGAAGACGCCTACGATGCTGTCGTTTTCCGTGGCGCTCGGTGTGGTTCGGTATTCTCATGATGAGTACCGGACCACCATTAAACGACCGTCGTCCAGGCGTGCCATGCTCGGGTGCCGATTCCACTCGAGGTCCTGGTGCGAGGCGAGGATCTGGCGTTCGAACCTGGGCTTCACTTCTGCGGCACATGTCGCCAGCGACCCACCGGTGACAGCCGTGAGAATGACGATCCAGACAAAGAGTTTCACGTTCATTCTCTGACTGCGTGACTGCAGACTTGAATCTTTGCGTAGTGTTACACAGTTTCTCGATATCATTCGATGATCGGCCGCGGACTGTGGCTCAGAATAAATCAAAATGACGATGGACATTATCACGCCGGAAACCATACGGTCACCCGAATCTGGTTTTATCTGCCGGCTCTGCCAGCAGTCCTGAATTCTGTAACTCAATCCGAAGGCGCCCGTTTTGAACGCGAAAGAGAGTGTGTGTGTTTTGAGTTCCAAACTGTCCAGCTGGTATCCCCGCATTCTTTTTCATCTTGGCTGTGTTCTGTTGCTGTCTGCGTTGCTCAGCGGATGCGCCGCTGAACCGGTGCCTGACGGGTCAGAACCACAGGCTATCTCCACCGCAGCCATGACTCGAACCTACGTTGAAACATTCGACGATGGCCACGGTGGCTGGTATGGGGGACGAAAGTATGCGTTGCCTGTCTGGGACGGCGTCGCTTACTGCTACAGCCCTTGGTGGACGGACGCCAACCATGCACCTCCCGGTGCGGGTTATCTGCACCTGGTGATGTGGGCCTACACCAACAAAGCGCATTACCAGGTCGACAATGAATACACCCGCTTACTTCCTTATCGCTACAGCCGCTTTGCCGAAGAAGGCCAGAGCACGAACCTGACCAATGCCAGGGTGACCGTCCGATTACGTGGTGACGGGGATTTCAAAGGAGCGGAATTACTTTTCCTGGTACAAGCTAAGACGGACAAGACCACGGTCAATTTGGCCCTGACAGGACAACCGTTCAAAATAACCAGGGACTGGAGCGAACAAACCGTCAAGCTGGCAGCCGACCCCACGCAGTGGACCTGCCTTGGAGCACGACACGACATGAAGGACGAATACGGGTGCGATTACATCGATAAGGTTCTGGCGGATGTCAATGTAGACATCATCTTCATACTGTTCCCGGTGAAGGTTGTGCCCGCCGGTGTTGAGATCGAAGATATCAACATGCCGCGGGCCGTGGAGGATTACCCGGTGGATCAGCAGTACCTTCCGAAGGGTTTGATTATGTTCGACACGATCGGGATCGAATACCCTTGATTGATATCCGCAGTGGCCGATTCTTTACCCGCCCGGGTTGCACCTGAATTGTGCTAACGCAATATCAACGAAGCGAAGGTGAGCCGTTGGCCGTCTCAGCTGTAGAACCAACCGACATCTGCCAGCGCGGCTTTCAAAGGCATGCGGTTGCGTCCGAACTGGCCAGGCGGGTTCGGGTTCTTCATGCGTGAGGTTTCGTAGGCAATGAGAACCTTGTCGCCACACAGAAAGAAGCAGGCCGGATTGGTGAATTCATAATTGGGGTCGGTTTCAATGTTCCTGAAGTTCTCCCACGTCTTTCCCTCGTCTCGGGAAATGGCCGCCGTCAATGGCGTACGCTTGCCGGAGTGATCGAAATGCGGATCGTAAAGGCTGTTATTCCAGATCAAGAGGAGATCACGCGTCTGTGGTATCCTGGTCAGGCACGGCATTGACTCGGGTGCCTTGACACCGGTGGTTTGCGCCAGGGACCAGGTGACGCCACCGTCCACGGATGTTGATTGAAACACGGCTCCCAATTGTGTTCGCAAGGTCATCAGCAGATCGCCACCATTCAGCTCGACAATATGGGGCTCCATGGCACCACGCATCGGCAGGTCGATCCAGCGCGTGGCCGCGCTCCACGACTGGCCTTCATCATCGCTGTAGTAGCAGCCAGCGATCTGATGATCCAATGGACCACCCCACACACCATGCTGGTATCGCTGTGCGGGCAGGAGAATTCGCCCCGTCGACAAGCGGCCCAGAATTCGGCCATTGCCACCCAGGGCCGATAGTGCTTCGTGGCGTTTTGGTGCCGAAAACGTCTGGCCCTCGTCGCTGCTGACGCAAACCATTCCTGACGACCTGGCTTTCTCACCCGGCGCCAGGTAATTCCGGATCAGGTAGTAGAATAGAATGTTACCGTTGTTTAATCGTAAGAAAGAGGGGAAGTGGATGTTCGTATCAGCCGGGTCGTTTTCGACGAGAATACGGTAGTCCGACCAGGTCTTGCCGCCATCTCCGGAAGTCATCGCGGCGATGTTGCAGTGTGCATGGTCGTTGCCTTGCAGCAGACCGCCCACATATTCCATCCACGCCAGCAGAAGGCGGCCATTCTTGAGTTCAATGATCGTGGGCGAGCCGTGCCGCGGCCTTTGCGCGGTCGCCTCGACGACCGTCCGGATGTCTATGGTGTCCGGCCGCCGCGCTGCGGCTGCCGCAGGTGGTATTCTCAGGCCTGCCAGCGCCGCGGTTCCGACGGCTGTCGCCGTGGCGAACTGGCGGCGGTTCAACCAATTGAAATTGCACACGTTTGAAGCCTTGCTCCCAACGTCAGAATTGGGTGTGATATGTTGTTTCGGAACTCCTGAACCCGAATGATCATTCAAAATTGCGCACGAGTGTCAATCGCTTTCTTGGTCATGCTGATGGTCTCACGAACCATGGCCGCTGACAAAGCCCCGCCTGGCTGCGTCCGTTTCTCGGAGCACCTGGCCGACGACCACCGCAGTTACGCATCTGGCCGGTCGGCGGCGGATTTGGATGGAGACGATTTAGATCTGATCAGTGCGGACGTCCGCGAGTCGACCCTTTGGAGTTGCGCTGTCGCAATACTGACCCGAACGCTCCCGGACAGCCACACGGCCCCTGGTCCTGGCGGGCCTACAAGGTCGTTGCTGCCGATTTCACCGGAGACAAGATCATCGACATCGCGCTGGCCTATGCCCACATCGGCTTGGAGTGGATGAGTGGTGCTTGCCAGAAACCGTGGTCAGGGTCGCATGCAGAAGGTCGTCGAATATTCGACCGACAGCCAAGCCGTGGGCGTGCGATTGGCAGACCTCGATCACGACGGGCGGCTCGACCTGTTGTACACGGCACGAGGCTCCGGCTATTCTGGTGACGTTTCCGTCGGCAAGCTGCTGATACGGCAGGGCCTCGGTGACTGGAGGTTCGGTCAATCCATTGAATGCAAGGCCGGGCCGTCTGCCTATTTCGTGGAAACGGCCGACCTGAACAACGATGGATTTTCAGACGTTCTGGTGCCCAACGAGCACAGCAACACGGTGACCTATTTCATCAGTCCCAGCAAAGAACTGTTTGCGATCTGGTAGTCGCCGTCGGCCCGCGTCGTGCGAGCGGGCATGCTCCTGGAAGGTGACCCGACCGCCAACGTCAGCAATGTTGGAGCTGCCGATTTCAACGGCGACGGGAACATGGATCTGGTGACCGCCAATCTGGGTCCGTCAACGATTTCTGTCTTCCCGGGGAACGGCAACGGAACGTTTCAGAAGGACTCGCTTCTGGAGGGTGGGCAGGATGGCGCGTTCCTCGCCGTTGGAGACCTGGATTCCGACGGTGATCTCGATTTTCTCGTGACGCATTGGACAGGGGATTTCCTCTCCGTATTTCTGAACCACGGCCGCGGGACTTTTGCTCCTCGCAGAGACTACCCGACCGCCCTTGGCAACTACGGAGTCACACTGTGCGACGTGGATCACGACGGGAAGCTCGATGCGGTTACGGCGAATTACCGAGATCGGAGTATCTCGCTCCTGAAAGGTGTCGGAGACGGAACTTTCCAGCCCGCCGTCACGACACGCAAGGGGCTGACCTTGAAAGATGGAAAATGGGTCTCCGAAGGCTTAGATCGATGACGAAACACCTCTGGATATGGGTCCTTCGCCTGACCCCAGCACTGTTGCTGACTTGCGTGTTGGTTGCCGGAGAGAAGGAGGAGATCGAGAAACACTCGGCTCGATTTTCCGAGCATCTGATCGCCGACAATTACGAGTATGCCTTCGGCCTGGCTGCCGCAGACCTTGATGGCGACGGTGACCTTGACGTAACCAGCGCGGACATTCGCGGAAAACCGAGGCTTTCGTAACTCTTTTGGTTTGAAAACGACGGATGTGGAGCGTTCCATCGGCACGTCATTCACCGCAACGAGCCCGGCTGGTTCGAACGGCATGCTGTCGGTGACATCAGCGGCGACGACCGGCCTGATGTGGTGGTCGTCAACAATCGAGACGGCCACATCGTCTGGTTCGCAAACAACGACTCGCCCGGCAGCGGTCCATGGCAGCGGTTTGTCGTGACCACGAAATGCACCCGGGCATACGACGTGGTGCTTGCCGATCTGGACGGCGACGGCGATCCGGATGTGGCCGCCGCAGGATACGCAAGCGGCCAGTTCACGTGGTACGAGAACCCTGGCCAGGATGGCTGGGACCGGGAATGGCTCCGGCGTCTGATCGACGACGGCATGCCCGAGGCACGCACAATTCGCGCCGCCGACTTCAACTGCGACGGCAAGGTCGATCTCTTAGGCGCGGCCGTCGGCGTCGAGAACGTCCCGTTGGCCACACCGGACGTCGGCCAACACGGATCCAGCGTTGTCTGGTACGAAAATCCCGGCCTGCCGATGGAGCAGTCGTGGAAGAAACATGTAATTGACGATCGTTCTCGGGCTCCGATCCATGGCCATCCCGAAGATATGGACGGAGACGGCGACTTCGACGTCGTGATGGCCCACGGCATGCGCGCAGCCCTTGTGCCCGAGGATCAACATCAAATCGTCTGGTATGAGAACATCGGCCATCCGGGAACCGGGCTCGAATGGACGCAACACAGGATTGGGGACCTGCCATACGCCTTCGAGGCAGTGGCCTCAGACCTGGACGGTGATGGTGACAAGGATGTGGTGGCGACAGCCTGGGCGCGGGGTGATCGCCTGGTCTGGTTCGAAAACCGTCCGCGCCACACGTGGACGATGCATGTCATCAAAGACAAGTGGTCCGGCGCTAATCAGGCAGTCGCTGCGGACTTCGACGGCGACCAGCGGTCCGATATCGCCGCCACGGCCGACAACGGCTCTCAACGCATCGACTATGCAGGTGCCAATGAATTGCGTTGGTGGCGGAATGAAACGCCCAAGCAATGAACGTCTGACGGCCTTCGCAAAGGTCGAAGGCACCGCAATACTCATGAGTCGTGGGGACGTTTGAGAACTGCTGTAGGTGGGCTTGTCGCTCCCCATGCATTTCACTGTTCTCCGCCGGTTCGGCGGTCGCTCTCGGATCATTGAAGCATTCATCCGGACCGCTTGGCCAGGCAACATGGCAGATTCGTGTCGCTCTCACCCCTTCAAATGTGTGGCGAACCAGGCTTTCGTCCGTCGCCACATTTCTTCGGAGAAGACATGTCCCGCGTCCTTTTCAATGAAATGCGAGAAGTTTTGTCCGGCATTTTCCGCCGCGTAGGACTCGGCGATCGTCTCCATGCCATTCCGTACCTCGTCGATCGGGGTGTCGTTGTCCAGTTCTCCAAAGTTCATGTGCAGTGGACGTGGCGCGATCAACGCGGCGATGTTCGAGGTGTCGCCGTACTGCAGCAGACCGGGAACGTAATTCGCAAAACAGTGCAGCATGTGTTCACGATGAATGGCCTTGTACGTTGGCAGGCAACAGTTGCAGACAAAGCAGTTCAGCCGTGGCTCCCAGGGGCCGACCATGTAAGTGTTTGTCGAACCCATCGAGTGGCCGTAGCAGCCAAGGCGCTCTGAATCGACCTCACGGCGCTGGACGAGCAAGTCCACGCCACGTTTGATGTCCAGGACGTTTTTCCAGGCAAGGCATTTGCCGTTCACCAGGAAACGCAGAAACTCAAACCGTTCATATTCTCCGTTCCTGAGTTTCTCGTCACGCCGTTCCCCGAAGCACAGCATGTCGGGGCAGAGAACGACATAGCCTTCCCGCGCCAGTGCCGCTCCGGTGTGATGCATTGGAGCTCCGTCCAATCCTGCCGGTTCATTTTTCCCATATCGAAACTGGTGCTGGTGCAGGCAGATCACAGCGGGAGCCGGCTTGTTTTGCCCGACGCCGTCCGGAACCAGCAAGAGCGCGGGAACCTGCTCATCCGGTTCGACCTGGTAGTAAAGGGACTCAATCGTGTAGCCGTCTTTCCTGATCGTCTCGCGGAGGCGAACGACTGAGTCCCGGGATTCCAGCCACGGACCGCCGAGTCCTTCAAGGAGCCCCTGGCGAAATGTACCGGCCGGCAGTGGGCGTTTGCCATTGGCTGGAAGTGAGGAGATTCCACGAGCAAACAATGCCGCGGCTGAACTGGCTGCCAGCGTGCTTCGCAGGATACTTCGGCGCGATTGATTCATGATTGGTGATTTGCCCACAGTATCTCAGGAACCAACGTGAGGGCTCCGCGATCCGGCCATACGTGATCGTCCTGTTGGAGCTTCCTGACACTGATGGATCCTGTCGGACGACTTCGAACTTTCGGTCTGATGAGTCCGTCGATCGTTTGTATGCTTAAGCAGCCGAGGATCTGTTTTTCACAACCTCAACAATAACCGGCACTACCTCCGGCAAACACTCCTCCTCCTAAAACTCCCCCCCCATTATCGGATGCAATCGTGGGTTTTTGACGGACAATGGATGAGTTGACGTACCACGAGTGGTTCGGTGTAATAATAAAGGGGAACCAGGCGTCATCGGTAGGGAACAGCCAACATTGACCTGTGGCGGAAAGTCAACTGTAGCACACACCGGGATATCCGTCAGGCGAACCGCACTCGCTCTCCAGAAGAGCGGGGCCAGAGAAAGCAGCGGCAGCCTGTGCATTTTTGAAGCCGTTGACTAACTGGAGTGAGTTCGTCCAAGTCCCGCCGTACTTGCCTGCATGGGAGCTGGCTGTGGTTTGCAGACGCTTTGCCCTTGTTAATCGCGCCTTGGGGCCATT
>CAUZPL010000162.1:0-8684 GCA_963581585.1 Planctomycetota bacterium | reverse complement strand
AACTCAATCTCAGACCAGACAGATGTGTAAAAACAGGATTGGACGCGGTGCGATGCGTACCGGATGGACAGGCTGACCGGTGCTTATTGTTTGCCTTCCTGCTGGTATCGTAGTATGCTAAAAAGTGTTGCTATGCAGAATTATACAGTGATTAAGAGGTAGTGATGCAACCGAAGCGACTGCAAAACTCTGGTACGCGCCGGCGGTTTCTCACGGCCAGCCTTCGGGCCGGTGGAGCGGGTCTTGCGCTCAGCGAGATTCTGCGGCTGCGCAGTCTTGCGTCGGAACAAGGGCATACAGCGCCGGATACTGCAGTGATTCAAATCTGGCTGGGCGGCGGGCCGAGCCAGTTCGAGACATTTGATCCCAAACCGGATGCCCCGTCCGAGATTCGTGGCCCCTATGGAGCCATCGCGTCGAAACTTCCCGGCGCCCCGGTCTGTGACATGATGCCGCTGACGGCAGGGGTGCTGGACAAGACGGCCATCGTTCGAAGTTTCACACACTCCTTTGATGACCATTTCGGTGTCGCGCGCTGGTGTCTTGGCGGACGTCGTGAATCCAACGGCGATAACGGCTACCCCTCCATGGGATCCATCGCATCAAAGTATCGCGGTGCACGGCACCCCGGGATGCCGCCGTACGTACTGCTCAGTGATGATCCGTCACAACATTTTCATCTGTTCAACTCAAATGGTCCTGGCTATCTGGGCATGACTCACACGCCGTTTACGGTGATGCAGAATTATTATCCAGGTGAATTTCAGCCGGAGCGACTGCAGAGCGCCACTACCAGCCTGAAGCTGGCCGACGACATTACACTGGACCGCATCAATGATCGGAAATCAATGCTGGCGGAACTGGATCGCCTGCCGCGGCAGCTTGATGCGCAGCGGAGGCAGGGTGACCTTGATCCCTTCGTCGATGTCGCGCTCGATTTGGTGACAAGTGGTAAAGCCCGGCGGGCGTTCGACCTCAACGAAGAATCCGCTGCCACACGGCAGCATTACGGAATGCACCGCTGGGGACAGATGGCCCTTTTGGCGCGGCGGCTGGTGGAGGCAGGTGTGACCTTTGTGACGCTCAACACGGCTCCCGACTGTCTGCTTTGGGACTGGCACGCCAGCATCACACGGGAGAAGCGACCGCAACCGGATCCAGGTGGTCCCAACGTCGGTATGGAAATGAGTGGCCCGCCGCTGGACCGGGCACTCTCGGCGCTCATCGCAGATATCAGTGAACGGGATTCGTGTCGTAACGTCCTGGTGGTGGTGTGGGGTGAATTCGGTCGCACTCCGAAGGTCAACATCAGAGGAGGGCGCGATCACTGGCCGCCTTTGGGTACGGTGATGTTTGCCGGTGGTGGACTGAAAATGGGGCAGTTGATTGGGGCCTCGACTGCTGACGGCAGTTTGCCGGAGGAACGGCCGATCGGCCCCAACGATGTGCTGGCGACTCTCTACAAGCACCTGGGCATCAACCCGCACCAGCATGCAGTTGATCTGTCGGGCCGTCCAATTCCACTGCTGCCGGACGGTCGCGTCATCAACGAGTTATTCTCCTGAGTGTCCTGCAAGCCGTCCGTAACTGTGCCAGCTGCCGTGATGATCTGTGGTTTCATGATGAAAATCAGATTGTTTGCGCCATGGGTGGCATCCGGGAGAACTGTCGAGCGCGGCAGGTTTGAATTTGCGGTCGAACGTCACGTGGCTTAAATTTGTCCTCCTGATTGGGGGTGTCCCGTCTGGCTCGACCACGTGTGTGGAGTGGATATAGCCCCGCTGGTCGACGGAAGTTCTGCTAACTGACGAGGAGGGATCGCAGTACGGCTGGGCTTTTACACGTATCAGCTATACCGATCGTTTACAGATGTCGGTCCGCGACTGTCTGGAGCGGATTGCGAAGACCGGCTATTCGGGCATCGACGTCTCTGCGACAAACGGACCGTCAGACGACCCGTGATCATTTGACGCCACCAGACGCCGTTTGCCGTGTCAAACGGCCGAGAGGTCCGGTCTGCGGATCGAAGCAATGGTGACCAATGCCGATCTGACCACGTCCCTTTTTCGATCCGCACCGTGAACCGCTCAACCTCCAGGGGACTGTCAATCTGGCCACGGCTGTGGGCGGCGCTGCCGTGATTTTTCACCCGGGAGGTTATCCGAAAGGGTTGCCGCGCCAGACCGTGTGGAACAGGACGGTCAGTGTGATCAAAGAGGCCGCTGATTACGGCGCGGCGCGACATGTTCAGCTGGTGATCGATCGGATCTGGCCCGACTGGATCAATTCCACCCCCGACGAACTTGATAGATTGTTCGACGGCGTTGATTATCCGAACTTCGGCGTGAACCTTGATCCCGGCGTTCTCATGATGATCGGCGTTGATCCGACCGAGTTTCATCAAGCGGTTCGGCAAGCGGATTTTTCACGCCCATCTGAAGGATCACATCACGAAGGAGCCCGAAGACGACTAACCGAAGTGGACGCAGGTCATGCTTGGCCACGGTAAAGTGGATTACTCACGTGTGTTCCGGGCACTGGATCAGATGAAATTCACTGAACCGGTGGTGGTCGAATGTTCCACGTTCATGAAGTTTGAAGAAGCCTGCGATTCATCCTTCACCGCGATGGTTGCCGCCGCCGGGAAAGCGGACGTGAAGTTTACGAAGACTTCATAATCACATTCGGGGCTCCGGACTTCTGTTTTGCCCTGATGTGCTCACGTGCATGACGCAGTCAGATTTCCCACACACGAACTGTTCTGTCAAATGCCGCTGAAGCAATACGCCCGGCGTCCGGTGACCAGGCAAGGCCGTAAATTGTGTTTCGGTGCCCCTTCAGCGTGTGCCGGATTCGGCCGGAAGAGACCTCACGGATCACGACCTGTGCATCGGTGCCACCGGACGCCAGCTGACGGCCATCCGGCGAAAAGACAACCGTCTTCACGGGTGCTTTGTGTTCTTCAAGTGTTTGTTCAATCCTGCCGGAACCGAAGCTCCACAGACGAACTGCAGGGGATTCATCACTCACAGCAATGGTGGTCCCGTCCGGCGAAAAAGCCAGGCATTGGATTCTCTTGGGATGAGGTCCGATCTCGCGGACCTGCTGCTTCGACTTGACGTCCCAGATGCGAATCACACGATCATGTCCGCCGGAGGCCACAAACTGTCCGTCCGGAGAATATGCCACGCAGGTGACAAGGTCTGTGTGTCCCTTCAGAGTTGCCAGCTGACGGCCCGCGGCGACATCCCACAGGATCAGGTTCTTGTCGTGCGATCCTGATACGGCGGTCGCGCCGTCCAGAGATGGAGCCATACACGTCAGGTAAGCAGCATGTCCGGCCATGGTCGATCGGAGTTCACCCGACACGGGATTCCAGACCCGCAGCGTTCTGTCCAGACTCGCTGACAGAAGCGACGAGTCGCCCTCCTGAAACACAACCGTGCAGATCGCTTCGCCATGGCCTTTCAGACGAATTTTCTCGTTGCCCGAGGGGAGTTCCCAGATCTTGATCGATTTATCAAGACTGCCGGACGCCAGCTGCGTACCGTCCGAAGAAAATGTGACGGAGTAAATCGCGTTGTTATGCCGCAACGTCAGAACCGGTTCAATGCCCACAAGTGTCACCGTGCTTCCGCCACGTTATGACCTTCATATCAGTTCCGGCAGGGGCGGGTACTTCGCATGATCCACCAGATACTGCGGTCTCCCCGTCAGATCTCTGATTGTATCGTGCTCGGTATTGATTCCCAGGTTGTGGTACAAAGTGGCGAAGACTTCCTGAAAATGCACCGGCCGCTTCGAGGCATGTTCCGCCCGTTCGTTAGTTTCGCCGATCACCTGACCGGTTCGAATGCCACCACCCGTCAGTAACGCACATCCAACCTGAGGCCAGTGGTCGCGCCCTCCTCTGCTGTTGATCTTCGGAGTGCGACCGAATTCACCCCATACAACCACGGACGTGTCGCGGTCAAGGCCGCGGTCTTGCAGATCATCCAGCAGCGCAGACAGAGCCTGATCCAGGACAGGAATGTGATCCCGCGCGTTATCGAAGTTAGTGCCATGCGGCTGTCCATGCCAGTCCCAGCGTCCGAACGAAAGCGTCACGACCCTGGCACCTGCTTCAATCAGACGCCGTGCCATCAGAAAGTCTTCATTGTGCAACCAGCCGGCATCACCGTATCCTGCCGGTTCGGTGTTCCCGCGGCCGTAACGTTCCCGCAGAGCAGGATCTTCCTTTTCGACATCCAGTGCCTCGACCAGCCTGCCGGACGTCAGGATCTCAAAGGCCTGCCTGTAAAACGCATCCATTCCGTCAATCACGTCTGTTTTTTCCAGCTGCTGACGCAGGGAGTCCATCGTTCGCCGCAGCATTCGCCGGTCGCGCAGTGTCTGTGGAGTGATGCCGTCCAGAACCATGTCACTGCTGCCCGGAGCATTCACCGCAAACGGCGCATGACGCATGCCCGCAAAACCGGGTTGTCCGGGCAGTGACCAGCCGGCTCCCCCCATTTTGGGCTGCAGACTGACCGCTGCCGGTACTTCGTCATTTACCTGCCCCTGGAACTTTGAAACCGCCGAAGCGAAGCAAGGCCAGCCCCCCGGGGGCTGATTTAATCGGGGATGTCCATGCAGGCATTGAAACGCGGAATGACGACCTTCCGAACCAACCAGTGTCCGAATTACAGCCAGCCGGTCCATTCGCTGAGACAGCTGCGGCATGAGTTCGCATACGTCAATGCCGGCCACGCTCGTGCGGATGGGTGAGAACTCTCCACGATACTCGACGGGAGCCTGCGGCTTCAGATCAACCATGTCCTGATGCGGTGGTCCCCCTGACAGAAAAATCATGATGACGGACTTGTGGGAAGATCCTGTGCCAGCCGTTGCTTCCGCCTGCAGCAACTGTGGCAAACTCAATCCACCCATTCCCAATGAACCAATCTTCAGAAACGATCGTCTCGAAGCGCCGTCGCATAATTTGAATTCAGAACCCTGGATCGTCAACATGACGTTTCCTTACCAGACATTGTGCAGGTTCGGTGACAGATCGTGACTGCGACCGGATGACATATATTCCAATCACCCAGAGACCGCAAACCGTTTCGCTGCAGAACAAATCCATTTCAATTGTCCAAACATCGGCGTGTCAACTCAAGCCCTCTCCAGGGTTTCCTCGGAATGGTTGCCACAGTTCAGACCCGTGGTGCTGTAGACTGCCATCACACTCCCTGAGTTTTACGCTCTTTCCCGCAACAATTTTGCAGCAGCCGACAGACTCTGCAGTTTCCGGAACGACTCGTCCAGCGGAATGCCATGATCTTTGGCGGGTGAAAATCCGCAGTCGGGAGTCAGTGTCAGCCGTTCGGCTGCAACGTACAGCAACGCCTTGTCAACACGCTCAACAATCTGTTCAGGGGGATCAATTTCGGGAAAGCGAACATCAACACAACCGAGTCCCACGCGAACCTCATCCGAAAGCTCCGTCAGCACCGCTACGTCACCCGCCACGGGAATGCTGAATTCCATCATCAATTGTTCAACCTTGAGCCGTTTGACGTGTTCCAGGATAGCTTCGTAACCTCCCGCCGCTCCCCATCCACGCCGGCCCCAGTTCCGTCGGCACAGGTGAACGGCCAGCGTCACATTGTCCACACCATCGACGATCTCATTGATCCAGTCCACAGCGCGACGCATTTCCGCTTCGGGATCGTCAAACCCAGCACGGACTTCCGGATCCACCAGCACGCACAAATGTGGCTCATCCAGTTGAATCAGGTTAACTCCGGCCTCGCGAACCGCCAGTAACTCCTGTCGCAGCACAGGCACTAACGCTTCACAGAACGATTCGCGCGTCGGATAGGCGTCGCGCGAATGGCCCGGTTCCCACATCCGCTGCCCGATCAGATAGGGAGACGGCAGGGCGACTTTGATATGTCGGTCGGTGCACTGGCGAAGAAACCGAGCTTCGTCCGCCACCACACCAGGCCGATTCGATGAAACACGCCGGGTCACGACCTGATGGTAACCGAACAACTCGCGATCGACCCAGCTAAAGCCGTTCAGGATTTCGGCGATGACATCCACATACGTTTCCCTGCGCCACTCGCCGTCGGAGATGATATCGATGCCCGCCTGTTCCTGCAGCCCAACCACAAATCGAACCGCATCATCCGTTCGCTGCTCGAATTCTGATTTCGGGTCAGGCTCGCTTCGAGTCCGAGCAGCCAGCAGATCCTTGACGTATTGCGGACGCGGCATGCTCCCAATAACGGCTGTAGGAAACAGTGGCAAAGGACCTGGCATCGGCTTGGCTCCGCGAATTCGTGGCGGTTGTGAGGTTCTGTCCACCGAGCGGTTAATCGTTCGGACCAACAGCGCCAAACCAGTTATCGACATTTTCGAACAAGTTTGTGACGTAAGTTCGTGTTCTGCCAGCGTTCGAACACGATGTGTCTCATTTTCATGGGACCACTCCAATTCCGTTGGTATTGATATTACGGTCGGGAATGCCGTCTTGCTGGTGACAGTCACATCACTCGGACGGTCATTCCAAAACACACATCCAGACGCAGCGCCGGTCCGGCCTGTGGCATTGCGGACGCGCGGAATGCTTCGTAGCATGAAAACCCGACAAGCCATCCAGCTGGTTCATTGAATTCGGTAAGATAATGAACTCTATTCTGATTGCTCTTTTTTTGTGCGCTGGGGTCGTGCCGTTTCTTTCCCGGACGTCTTCAAGGTCGCGACGGGTCACGCTTACCCTGTTGGTGTTTGGATTCGCCTGGCTGTCTG
Organism: Planctomycetota bacterium; assembly: GCA_963581585.1. Lineage (GTDB taxonomy): Bacteria > Planctomycetota > Planctomycetia > Planctomycetales > Planctomycetaceae > S139-18. Next base: position 1,889 of record CAUZPL010000162.1, on the reverse strand, counting down.
CGGCCGTTCTGGAGAACGGACTGGGCCGTCACAAAACTGCGAACCGGCCTGTGGCCGTACGTCACGGCGGGTATGTTGGTTCAGGGGCGTGCCGGTCCTGTCACCGCGAAGCTCACGACAGCTGGCACGGCTCGTACCATCGGACTATGACACAGATTGCCGGCCCTCAAACGATTGGGGCTGAGTTTGATGGCCGAACGGTGACTGTTGACGGCCGAAATTATCGTTTCTTTCGGAAGGGAGATGAGTATTGGGTTGAGTACGAAGACCAGGTGGACGTCTATCGCCGTCAAAAGGTCGAACAGCAAATCCTCATGACGACGGGCTCGCATCACTACCAGGTCTATTGGTACTCGCGCGACGAGAGTCGTGTGCTGGCTCACATACCCGTTGTCTACCAACTGGCCGAACATCGCTGGATCCCGCGTCAATCCGCATTCGTCGTGCCCACCGAATGCGCACAGCAGTCATATCTCAAACGGAAAGGAATCGGAGACTGGAACTACGAATGTATCAGGTGTCACACCACGCACGGACGTCTCCGCTTTTCAAGGGACACCGAGGAACTGGAGACGGACGTGGGTGAGTTCGGAATCGCCTGTGAAGCGTGCCACGGACCGGGTGCCGACCATATCGCAGCAAACCGAAATCCGTTTCGAAGACTTCATTTGTACGGAGACGACGAAGCTGATGTGACCATCAAAAACCCAGACCGAATGGATCACCACAGCAAATCTGCAATCTGTGGCCAGTGTCATTCGGCTTATCTGTTCCAGAGCGATGAGGCGGTGAGTCAATGGAACTACGATGGCTTCAAATTTCGTCCGGGAGACGCGTTGGGTCAGGATCGTGTGATCCTCTCGTCCGAAACGGAAAACCACCCGTTCGTCCAGTCTCGCCTGAAGGCCGATCCTGATTATCTCAGGCATAAATTCTGGTCGGACGGCATGGTTCGCGTGGCGGGACGCGAATACAACGGCCTGCTCCAGACGGCTTGTTATCAAAAAGGCGAGATGAGCTGCATGTCATGCCATGCGATGCACCAGGCCAAAACGGATGCACGGCCGAGCGTGGAGTGGGCGAATGACCAGCTTCACGTCGAAATGCAGGGCAACCAGGCGTGTCTTCAATGCCATACGGAAATCGGAGCCGACGTCAGCGGACATACGTATCACGGCGCTGAGTCGACGGGCAGTCTGTGTTATAATTGTCATATGCCACACACTACGTACGGACTGTTGAAGGGTGTCAGAAGCCATCAAATCACCAGTCCGCGAGTCGATGTGACGCTGCAGACGGGACGGCCCGGCGCCTGTAATCTCTGTCATCTGGATCGAACTCTGCAATGGACCAGCCAGTATCTGGCCGACTGGTATGGCCATGATCAGCCTGTCCTGCCGGAAGACCATAAGCGGATCGCGGCCTCGCTGAAATGGATGCTCGAAGGGAACGCGGCGCAGCGCATCCTGGTCGCGTCGGCGATGAGTTGGGAATCAGCTCAGGAAGCATCGGGAAATGACTGGATGGCACCGTTGCTGGCTCAGCTTCTGGATGACCCGTACGATGCCATCCGGATCGTAGCGCACCGTTCCCTGATGAAATTGCCTGGTTTTGCCAGGTTCGAATACGATTTTCTGAAACCCGCGCGAAGTCGCCGCATCGCGACCGAACGTGCCGTCGCGGTCTGGCGCACAGCGATCGAACCGGCGGTGGAGTTACCCTCGCAGCTGTTGTTTAAACCGGATGGATCGTTCCGTGACGACCTTCTGCTCCCTCTGCTCCGGAATCGGGATTCGTCGCGCATCATCATTTCGGAATAGTCGAAATTGTCAGACGACAGAAAACGCTACGCCTACTTTCACGCCTGGTTTGGCTGGTGGGGCCTGCTC
>CAUZPL010000161.1:0-8751 GCA_963581585.1 Planctomycetota bacterium | reverse complement strand
CAAGTGTTGCGTGTGTCCACAGCCTTGCGATCGCGGGCTATGGCACCAACCCCGATGGAAACTCTGAGGCCTGGATGGCCAGCATGGACTCTGCTGCTGTAGTTCCTGAACCGAGTTCGCTGGCGCTGCTGGTCATCGGTGCGCTGGGTCTGTTCGGCTACGGCAGACGTCGTCGGCAAACATCGGCTGCTGCCTGAGGCACAGGAAACTCAGCACCACACAGCGCATCACGGGCGGCCAGCGGGTCGCCCGTTTTCATTGAGTGATTGCACTGGAAGTCCATACCTCCTTCCCTGCTGGAAGAACTGCCCGCTATATCGCCCTGTGCCTGTACCGCATTTTGTCAATCAGTTTGTACCCAAACAGGATTTGCCAGAGGCGGGATTAGAGAAATCTAAACGCCTCCGGCAAGCCGGCATGGCTCCCAGTTCATCTTTCCGTTGGAAGGCCCTCAGAATCTCCTGAACCTCGGTTCTTACAGGCGCCGCCGGCAGAGCGTAGTTGCAACCGCTGAGACGTTCTGGATGTGTGAGCCGTGATACAGGTACACAAGCCCGGCTGTGGCGAAGTCAGATCGAAAACCCAGCAGAGCAACATGGCAAACAATCATTCAGAGGCCGAACGTCGGTTTCGGGATGCTGCTGCTGAATTCCGGCCGCAGGAATAGATATCTGCGCGAATGTTTACATGTCTGATCGTGTACAAGGGAATAGATTTGAATAAAACTCATGATGTGAAGCCGTTGGGTGGTACGAAATTCCTTGACGTTTGAAGGAGCAAAGCGTCGCAACATGGCCCCGAAAGACCATCCGGACCTCTACGAATGGCTCAATAGATGGTGGAAGGATGTTGGTGTCTTTCTCTTTGAAATAGAGGCAGGCAACGGCCCAGACCACGCCCTCTTCGATGATCCGTGGGAATGGGAATCAATCATCTTTCGTGCAGGAATACTTCCCGACAATGTTGAAGGGATCGACATCCGGCCATTAAAGACATTGGTGCGGGCAGTTGCAGCCTTCGATGAACCCGGCAGGATTAATGGCCCCCAGCCGTCGATCGAGAGGCTGCTCAGGTTGAGTTCGGTTGCTTTGGGAGTGTACAACCGATTGCATTACGTTGATGCCCTGACGGACGATGAACAGGCAGAACCCGAGCCGCCATCAGCGAAAGACTCGTCCTCGGCTTTAAGGGGAAAAACGCGGGGCCCGAAGCCCGATCCGGTAAAGGACAAAATTGAACGTTTGCACGAAAAGGGAACAGCGAGCATCTCAGATATTGTTGAAATCCTCGACCTGAAAAAGCGGAATGGAAAGTCTCCGGAAAAACGTGCTCGGAATGTCATCAACGCGATGCAGCAACGGCAGAGCCGGCGAAAGCGGGCTGTCTGAGGTTTCAGCGTCAAGAGAAATCAATGTCAGAAGTTGACTGCCGGGGCTCGCGATTGCCTAGAGTTATCTGCCTCTGCATGCGAATCCGTCTGAAGTTTCGCACAGAAAACTTCAGACGTCAGATGTGCCAATAACTTCTTCACACTTCGGTTACTTCAGCCATTTGTGAAGGAGAAAACCCAACATGGCATTGATGACATCCGACGAGCAGAAGCTTCTGCTCAAGCCACGTGAGGCGCCAACACGTCTCAGCATTTCAGAGCGTCAGCTCTGGGCGAACTCTCGCCCCCGGGGACCGACTCCGGTAACCCGGATCGGCAATTATGTCCGTTATTCCCCGGAAGCCCTGCAGGCCTTCATTGACGACCGGCGGGAGCGGGAAGGGGGTGCGGCATGAAGTTCACCATGACCGATACAACAGGCGTTCCTGCTGGCGGGTATCCGGCGGAGTTCCTCGGTGACGAACCGTTTGAAAAAGACTACGGGCCGTCAGTAATACTGAAGTGGAAAGTACTCGATGGCGAGCATGCTGGTGTAGAAGTCAGCCGTATCTGCAAACAAATACTCTCTTCGGCGGGCGACGCGCCCCGACATGTCGCCCTCTGCCGGATTCTGATCGATGTAGAAACTGACGACGTCGACTCCGGGATCGGTCAGCTTGCCGTTGAAGTAATACGGCTCCAGAAAGTTTTCCAGGATCACGTGCGCGTGGCTGCGATACGTGAACTCAGTGATGATCGTGGCCACCTTCGGACGGCCACTCGACGAGTCGGCCGGCTTGGGATCCGCGGAGGCGGGCTGGAGGATCGCCACAAGGACGATGACGAACGTCAACGTTCGCGCAAGAAGTGCGCTCGAGGAGCTGCGTGTCATTGTGTACCTCAAGGAATCATTGGCTCATTCGTTTGTGCAGCCCACTACTCGCCGAGCATCCAGGAGCGATCCCAGGGGAGGCTCAGGGTCGGCTGGTGAGCGTAGCGCTTCTGACGAATCGTCATCTTCGCGCCGGCGCCCGGTGCGAGATCGACGGTAAAGTGCGTCGCATCCACCGGCGTCGTCTTGCCGTCGAGCTCAACCGATACGCAGTGGTGCTCAGCGTACGCACCCATCTGCACGACCACCCGCCGACCATCGCGTTGATCGAGGTTGACGAGGGTCACAGAGACAGAGTCACGCTCGATCCGATCGACGAGCGCACCGACCTGATCAGGGAGTCCCGACCGCCGCGCGATCGGATCGAAGTAGCGTAGCCGTGAGTGAAGCACGTTGCCGGCGCCGCCGGGATGGTTGCCGCCGAGCATGAGATTCACGAGCGACGTGACCTGTGCGGGGTTGTAGTTGTGGCCTTCGTCGGAGCCGCGCGTCTCCGGAGTGGTCGGATCGTTCCGCATACCCTCCAGCCTTTTCCGAACGGTCGAGAGGTCCTTCTGCACCGCGCGAAGCGGGTAATCGGGATCGCGACCGTCGAGAAACTTGATCCAGCCGTGATCGAGGAGGCGTCGCTTGTCGTGCGGATCCAACGACCACAGGTAGATATCGAGCTGGACGTCCGTGCGCGACCCCGTCCCGTAGCCGTACCACCCATCGTCGCCGTGCTTGTTCGGGAAGAGCCGCTGTGCGTCGACCACCTTGCTCGCTGCGTAGAGGTTCTCGATCTGCTGACGCAGCGGCTCGGCATAGCTGACGTCCCCGGTCAGCAGGATGCATTCGCCGAATGCGATGCGCGGACCGCGAATGTAGTAGTTGCGTCCCGGCGACTGCGGCCAGAAGTTCCAACCGAACACACCACCGTACCACTTGCCGTCCCACTCACCGCCGATCGTACCGTCGAGCCCGATGTTCGTCGGGATGTTGCCGCCGTTCGCGAGAACGCGATCGCGCCACGCGCCGGCGTACTCCAAGAGCCAGTCTCGGTAGCGCTGCTCGCCCGTCAACAAATACGCGGTCATCGGCAGCGAACACGCGCACAGGTTGAGCGGGTGGTCGCCGCGAATGTTCGACGCGGTGTAGTAGCGCGTCAGACGATGCGGATCGCCCTCGACCGGCAGACCGCCCCAATCCTCCGGCGTCGCCGGACTCAGCTTCGGCCCGCGACTGCCGTTGTGGAGACTGCGGATGATCTTGTGCTTCGGGTCGTAGTTGAGCGCCTCGGCATCTTCATTCATGTAGAACGAAGAGAAGCGTTGAACGCGTGCCAGAAAGCGGCGGTCGGTTGGTTCCGAGAGACCGTAGAAGAGGAACGCCGACAATCCCTCGCCGTTGTGTTCCCAATCGAACGCCGTGACGAACTCGCGGTAGTACATTCCATCCTTGACCATCGGGATCGACGGAATGCGCGCCTCGGTGTACTGCTTGATGTGTCCTTCCCACGCCTGACGGTAGAGGCGAAGAAGCTTGTCGGGCGCACCGAGCGAATAGAGAAGCGTCCAGTTGCGGAAGTTCTCCATGCCGTCGTCCGGTCCGTCGTTGCCGCCCCACCGCTCGACGCACTTGACGTATCCGCGCTCGTCGACGAAGTGCTCGTAGAAATCTTCACACCCTTCGGTCGCCTCGTGAAGAAGTGCTCGCTGCGCGAGCGCCCATCCGGGCGGCGTCATTGGAGTCTCGATCGAAACGGCCGTGTCTTTGGCCGCAAGGTTGGCCAGCACGACCACTAGAATGCTCAAACTCTGCATGTAGCTCTCCCCGTGTGAAAACAAGTCGCCAATGGGAATGGGCACGAAGGACGGACATTGTAGTCGCTCCGGCGAGTCAGGTTCTATACCGGATTCAGCCGCGACGGCGGGTTCGCCGACCACTCCGTCCTTCAAGCTACGGTAGACGTTTGTTAACCTGGTGGCATTGCTTGTCTGAGCCGCACGAGGAGCTTCACGCATGAGTCACGTAAGAACCAAGTTTGACCCCGAATTCTTACGCAACGGATATGTGGACGCTCACGTCCACGTCTGGACCGCGGATACGAAGACGTACCCTCTCGCGCCGGGGAACCAAGAGGCAGGAATGCAGCCGTTCCGCGTCACTCCGGAGCAGCTGTTCGTGCACACGATCCCGTCGGGCATCTCGAGGATCGTGCTCATCCAAATAAACTTCTACGGTAACGACAACTCGTACATGCTCGACATGATGCGCCGCTACAAAGGCGTCTTGGGCGGCGTCGGGATCGTCGACAGGAACAACAACCCGCGGGAGGCGATGCTCAAGCTCGCGTGCCACGGGGTGAAGGGGTTCCGCATCACGGCGCAGTCGAAGAACCCAGACGAGTGGCTCGACGGCGACGGCATCGCGACGATGTGGAAAACCGGCGGTGAGAACGGTCTCGCCATGTGCCCGCTGATCAACTCCGAGCACCTGCCCGCGGTCGACCGCATGTGCGGCAAGTATCCCGACACTCCCGTCGTGATCGACTGATAGGAATTTTGATTTCCGCCAGTCTACGAGTAAAAATCCCTCATTCAAGTGTTGCGTGTGTGCCGAGGCGGCCACGCAACACTGGCCATTTCTGGCGATGGTGAGCAAATGGGGGCCTGCCGGAGCACAAAATACAGGCCGATCGGCGCAAAAACTGCGGGTGTCCACAGCCTTGCGATCGCGGGCTATGGCACCAACCCCGATGGAAACTCTGAGGCCAGCATGGACTCTGCTGCTGTAGTTCCTGAACCGAGTTCGCTGGCGCTGCTGGTCATCGGTGCACTGGGTCTGTTCGGCTGCGGCACACCTCGGAGTAAAGAAGGAAAAGCCGGCAGCAAGCCGGACATCAGCAAACGAACCGGGATTCCAGTTGCAGAACTGTCCGATTTCGATGGCAGGACGTGGTGGTGGTTCCCTCCAGCGAAGCTGGCGCCTGTTGAGATTCCTCTGGACAACTTGTCTGAGGCGACTCTCTGATTCTGGCGAGTTGATTTGATGGCAGACATTCGGACACCAACGTATCTGGTTGCGTCATTCCGCAAAGTGACAACTCGCCGGGAACAACTCGCCAAAATGACAGATACACCCCTTCACTTGGCAAGTTGATTGGAGCAAAACGAAATGATTGATCTGGGTACGGTGGTTTCGGCTATCTCTGAGAAGGGCATCCGGCTCTACCGGACAGCCACGGGATTACGCGTGGAAGGTAATTGCCCACCAGACCTGTTAGAGGCAATCCGGGCACACCAGGCGAGCCTGCGGCCGTTTGTGGCCGTCGCACCGGAAGCAGCGGAGGAAGTTGCTGAACAGCAGGCTGCAGCCGACAGCAACAACATCGCACAGCAGTTGGACGACTTTGGAAGATGGCTGTTCACACATGCTCCCTGGGCAGCGGTGGACCTGCGACATTCCGACGACATAGACAAGCGGATTGCGGCTGCAGTTGACACGAACGATCCTGAGCAAGTGGCCGAGACAATCGAAGCGTTGCGATCACATCTGGAAAATATCAACTGGGCCTCTGAGGTATTCCCGTAGTGATAAACATCTGGAAGGCTATATGGCAAAGCCCGATTTGTTTTACAGATTGAATACAAACGGCCGGATGTAGGTTACGCATCCATTAAGCCTGTACTCCACAGAGTTGCTCATTCTTGACATCATTGCTTTACTCTCAGAACCGTATCGGTGATGCTTTACCCTAAGGAAAACATCTGTGAGCGAGCTATTCGAACAAGTTCGGCAGTTGATCAATGATTCCGGCGAATCCCGCTACTCAATCTGGCAGGCAACCGGGATCACTCAGAGTCAACTCAGCCAATTCATGGCCGGTAACAAAGGACTCAGTATCGAGGCACTCGAATTGGTCATCGATCATCTCGGCTATTTCGTCGAGCTAAAGAAAAATCGAAGGGGTATGTAATGGCATCACTGAGTCACGACACAAAGAACAAGAGATGGCTGATTCAGTTCATGGCATTCGACCGATCACGTCGCTCCGTCAGCATCAAGGAAACTCGAGCACGGGATAAGGGGTTGGCCAAAGCGGCGGTGCTGAAGAACAGGATTGAGGAATTGGCAACCAATGCCAAGACCGGGACTTCCATGTCGTCTCAGCTTGTACGGTGAGCTGACGGCGTGCCGGAAACCACCCATGCCCAGCTGGTCGACTCCGGCCTATTGGGCCAGCGACACGCTCCGGAACTGGCGTACCTCGGGAAATTCCTAGAAAAATGGTTTGCTGACCGCGCCGGAACCAAGGCGAGTACGGTTTTGACCTGGCGAAATGCAGAGCGGAATCTGAGGGACTTCTTTGGTGCCGACAAGCAACTCAAAGACATCACAGAAGATGATGCTGAAAACTTTCAGCGATCACTCGCAGCGGCCACCGTCCGAAAACGACTTGCCATTGACAAGCAAATGCTGACATCCGCAAGGAAGGCGAGACTCATCCAAAGCAACCGTTTCGCTGAACTCAAAACAGGCTCACTGGCCAACAGGAAACGACAGTACTTTGTGAGTCATGAGGAAACCCGGAAGTTGCTTGATGCCTGTTCGAATCCTGAATGGCGAACACTGATTGCCTTAGCTCGTTACGGTGCTCTGAGGATTCCATCAGAGATCCGCGAAATGAAATGGGACGATATCGATTGGGCGAACGATTGCATCCGTGTTCATTCAACCAAGACTGAGCACCATGAGAATGAAGGCGAGCGAATCGTTCCTATGTTTCCTGAACTCCGGCAAGAACTCACTGTACTCTGGAAGCATCCTGAATCGGGGTCGGTCTACGTTCTGCCAAGCATCCGCCACACAACAAACGTGATTCCCACTCTGAAACGAATCATCAAACGGGCTGGCCTGAGGGAGTGGCCGAAACCCAGGCAGAACATGAGAGCCAGTCGGGCAACGGAACTGGAAACCCAATTCGGAGCGCACAAAGCGACCGAATGGTGCGGACACATGGAGAAGATTGCCGAGGCTCACTATTGGATGGTAACAGCAGATGATGTGACGAAGGCTGCCGCCCACGTTTCTGATGCACATATGATGCAGCAGGGTGTAGCAGAACGCGAAAATGCAGCGCAAGTTGTCGCGATGGAAGAATCGGGAAATGAAAAAACCCCAGCATTTGCCGGGGTTTGCGAAGAGTCGCGGTGTGGTGCGGAAGCACCAAGTGGGGCCAGAGGGACTTGAACTCTCAAGCAACGACATGCCTGATCGGACGCGGGTGTCTGCGGTTTTCATGACGTAGAAAAACACAAGGTCTGCGCTCTGGCCAGTGTACATTGTGTATGATGTTTCTACCGGCCAAGGTACATTTTGAGGTACACATTCAGATTCAGACTCACATTCACGCTTAGCGCCGGTCGTGTGAAAAGCGGCGACGCGAACCCGCTCTCAAAGGCTCTCCGGAGACAAAGACCATGCAAATCGTCGATCGAGGCACGGTGTTCGATGGGGCGACGGCACCATCAGCGGCACGCTTTTGCACCTTCACCAGCCTCGAGGTCCTGAGCGATGGTCGGTTGCTCGCGGGCTGTCGCCGGGCACGAACGAAGGACTCGTCTGACGAAGATGTGCTCATTCGCATGAGTGAGGACGGGGGGGCCGTCTGGAATACGGTATTCGAGGGCTTCGGGACTTACCAAATCGACGGCGTCGCCGGTCGGTTTCGCAACGCGCTGCTCACAGAGGTACGTCCTGGCCTGCTCATGGTACACCTCTGCTGGATGGACCACTCCGATCCTGCCCTGCCGATGGCAAACCCCCAGACACAGGGTTTGCTGCCAGCAAAATTGATCGTTGCCAACTCGACCGACAGCGGAAGAACGTGGCATGACCTGCGGGAGGTCCCGCTCCTTCCCCACAGAGGGAACGTGTCGACGGGTGAACTTCTCGTGCTGCAGGACGGTACGCTGGTTCTGCCCTACGAAACATTTAAGGAGTATTACGACACAAGGCTCGGAAAACACCGTGCGGCGCTGCGATTTTCGAGTGACGATGGCAAGACATGGACGGGACCGACCGTTGTGGCCCACGACGACCAGGAGCAGAGTATCCTCTACTGGGACCAACGTCTCGCTATCCATCCCGGGGATGGTCGCTTGATCGCGATGATCTGGACCCATGACCGGCACACAGAACACGATCTTGAGATGCACGTGACTCAAGGATCCCCGGACGGCAGGTCGTGGGAACCTCCGGTGTCCACCGGTGTCGCCGGGCAAATCGCCGCGCCGCTCGTGTTGCCTGACGGACGCGTGTTTGCAGCGTATGTCCACCGGCACGACCCGCCCAGCCTGCGCGGAATCCTGAGTGACGACTTCGGCAAGTCATGGACGGCAGCCGAGGAGCTCGTGCTCTACAACTCACACGCTGGTGCGGAGTCGGGAATGGACACCCAGCGTAATCTGGAGGAAATTTGGGAGGATATGGCGCGCTGGACTTTCGG
>CAUZPL010000160.1:0-8964 GCA_963581585.1 Planctomycetota bacterium | reverse complement strand
TCTCTCAAACTGGCCTTTACCCGACGGGGGACAAGTGGCAATTCCGATGCTGCCTGGCCAGTTTTGTTTTTCAATCGGATTCGACATATCGGAAGTCGAAATCATGATGGTTGAGTTTGCGGCAATTCAGGTTGACGGCGCGATCGGTTACTCACCGCCACGTGTGATGCACTCGACATTCGCCAATGGCACCCGTCCACCTGAGCTGCCAGACGACCCTGCTGGCTTATTGGAGGAAGCCAGTGAGCTCCTGTATGCGGCTAAGGTCTTTCAAATGAAAGACCCGAATCTGCCAGGAAAGCTCAACATCTCTGATGTTTATGATGCTGCAGCTCAGTCACTCGTAGAACAGAAACTGCGGCTGCAGCCGGTCCTCGAATGTGACCTGTTCGAACCGATTTACGAACAACTTCACATGGCCTGCCAGGCCGCAGAGATGGTTTCGAATCTGAAACCATATGGACTCGATCGCGTACTCGACGTTTGGATTGAATCTTTCCCTCAGACGGACTACTGGAAGGCATTGGTTTGGGTCAGTCGCGAGTGGAAACGACGCTCTCAGCAAACAAATTTTGAGCCGCCATTTGGTCTTCGTATTGATGGAGAAACGATCAGCCGAGCTGGGAACTCGTACCGCGATTCGAAAATCGACTGGAGGAATCATTCTGAAAAGCTGGCTGCCGTCTCGAAAATGCTGGAGTCACATCCGGAGCCAGTTCCATCCGACGATATTGGGGGCAGTTTGACATCCCGGAGCACATTAAAAAACAGAATGAACGAGGATCTGGAGAAGATCGACCTGCGGATCGAAAAGCGGAAATGGCTCCTCTGTTCGGTTTTTCCAGATCTTGACAGAAAACTTTAACCTGTTTTTTTGAGAAGTGACGGAAGTGACGTCAAGTGACGTTAACGTCATTCGGGATTTGTCGAGCCTCCAGTAGCCTCCCTCGCGTTGATTCAATCACGTGTCCGGAGGCTTTTTTCATGGTTGGGGTAATCGAACAAACCGATTTGCTCGCCACTGATGCCGAGTTACTGAAACCGCTGGGATACGCAAGACGCTGGTGGATACCTCGCCGAGAGGAGAACAGGCCAGTGAGTCCCGCGACGATTAACAGGTGGGTTCGTAAGGGCGTCAAAGGTGTCAGGCTGCAAGTCATCTACACGCCTGACGGTGCCGTCACCAGTGAAGCCGCCTGCCGCCAGTTTCTGGCTGAAGTTGATCGCGTGCGCCGTGAAGACATGGCGTCGGCTGGAGCGCTCGATGCAACCGACAACCAACTGCGTGCCGCCGGACTCATCGACGACGTTGGACAGCCTGGCAAATGAAGTGGATCCGTCCGGAGGAAGTGTCCAGACCGGGACTCAGTGACTTACTCCGACTGTGTGGAGCACCGTCATGTTAACGCAAGATCACCACGACGATGACAGTGATTTGATCGCAGTCATCCAGTTGTTGCACAAACAATGTCAGCCACCCGCGAAGATCGCTGCGGAACTTCACATTGACGAACCTGTTGTCCGGTTTGTCATCCAAAGATCCAGGTTTCCCCGGCGACCGCTGGAATGGAACATGGATCGATGAGTGCCGTCAAAACAACAGCCTGGCAGGATCGATCCGCAGAACTGGCATCCTGGGCGATGACCCGACTGGTCAATCGGACAGACCGTCATGGTCAATATCGCGACGATGGCAATGCGTTCACCGCAGACAGGCTAAGCGAGACTGGCCTGAAGACTCACTTTGATGGTGGTCCGCTGATCGGACTGCACACGACCTCACCCGACAACAAATGCAGGTGGCTTGTCTTCGATTTCGATAATCACAGTGAGGATCCCGATGTTAAAATTAATAACTTTGAAGCAGCAATGCATATCTGCAATCAGCTGACGAAACTGGATGTGTCATGGCTGCTGGAAGATTCAGATGGCCAGGGCGGATTCCATATCTGGATTCTGTTTTCGGATGCAGCACCGGCGAAGGCAGTCCATCGATTCGGGCAATGGTTGAATGGAGAGAGTGGTCATGAAGTGTTTCCAAAGCAACCGGAGTTAACCGGAGGCGAGCTGGGCAACTTCATGCGAATTCCGGGCCGGCACCACAAGCGTGACCACTGGTCACGATTCTGGGGTGACGGTAACTGGCTCAACGATGACGCATCTGTCGAGCGGCTGATGAATGCTCGGGCAAATGATCCGCTCGTGCTCAAGCAAGCACCGGAGGAAGCAGTGGTTCCGCCGGTAGTGGAATCCGATGTTCGGCTGTCGCCTGATACCAGCGAGAAACCTTCGAATGTCATCACGGTGGCTGAGGAATACTTTGATAAGCAACCATGGTCGGATCTTCTGGAGAATCAGGGATGGAAGCAGGTTGGCCAACAGGACGGTAAATCAACGTGGACTCGGCCAGACAAGGACTCTGGTGTATCGGCTACGGTGGATTTCAACGGCAATGGGAAACTGCACGTCTTCAGCACAAACTCCGATCTGCCGCATGACAAGTCATACGGTAAGTTTCGATTCCTGATGTACTCCGGTGGATTCGACGACAGGCGTCAGGTTGAGGCTGCAAAAGAGTTGCTGCCGGCTGAAATAGTGAAAGAGAACGACCGGCTGTGGCACGTGTGGAAAAATAAATCCGGGGACAACGACGAAAAACGAACATATGAAGGTGTCACGATTTCCCAGCTGTGGCCCCTGGCCGATGAGCCGATCGAGTGGCTGGTTGATGAAGTCTTTTCGGCTGACCAACCCACAATATTCGGGGCCAAACAGAAGGCGATGAAGACAACGATGCTCTCTGATTTAGCCGTATGCCTGGCCACGGGCCTGCCCTGGCTGCGGACGTTTGAAATTCCAAAGCGACGGAGTGTGCTCATCATCACCGGCGAAGCATCGCAGAAGGCGGCGATTCGGAAAGTACGGTCTGCGGCCGAATCACTCAATCTGACGCGCCATGACTTCGAGGACACCCTCAGAATCGAGGCGATTAATTTCCCGAGACTTCCGTCGGCTGATGATTGTGTGAGCGTTCAGCAGGCTGTCACTGCGCACAACATCGAGGTGGTGATCCTTGATCCACTGTACATGGGGCTGGAGGGACTCAACACAACTAACCTGACTGAGGTCGGACCGGTCCTGAGGAATTTCATGAAGCACTGCCAGCCGGCGAGTGTGATCATCGCCCATCACGTCAAGAAAACGGCATCATTCGATGACGCTCCCAACCTGGAGGATTTGAGTCAGGCGGGCATTGCGGAGTTTGCCGGTAACTACTGGCTTATGGGCCGAATTGGCGAATACACCGGTGATGGCATGCATGAACTGGCTGTGCGATATGGCGGACGAGAAGGCCATTTCGGAATGAAAAAAATTGATTTCAATGAGTTCTCCTGGACTTTTGAGTCCAGCGATCTGCTGGAATACCGGAAACAAACGGTAGCCAGGGAGGAAAAGCAGAGGGCTGCTACCAAGGCCGAGCGTTATCACCAAAAGATTGAGCAGGCCAGAGCAAGCATTATGGCAGCCATGCGAAACGTGAAGGAACCGACGAGCAAGAGGGCGATCGAGGGCAGGACAGGTGGTGCCACGCAGTCGTCATTTCGTGAGGCTTTTGCTGACATGGAGATTGATCAAACGATCAGCACACACGCTTACCGTGATTCCATGGACCGACTTCAATCTTGCGGATACCTGCTGGCAGAATATGGTCCCGAATACGAAGAAAAATTTAAGCAGTCAGAGGTGGCTCGTGAGCAGTCAGAGGATCCTAAGCAGTCAAAGGGTGATCCTAAGGAATCAGAGGATCCTCGTTGATCCTCGTTGATCCTCGTTAACGAGCACCAAATGAGCATGGGTGTATGTCTGTGGTTTCCCCCTATAGGGGGAACCACGACAAACATCACATCAGGCACCATCACAGATCACGTCAGAACCAACGAGCAACGAGCATGACTGGAATACTCTGAACGGACTATGGCATGCAGGCGACGGGTCCTTATTGTAAAAGCACGTCTTAGAACCACCCGCCACACTTAAATTATGTAAATAAATATAGTCAATTTGATGACACACAAAAAAAAAGAAGTGACGTTTGTTATTTCAGAGGGGGGGCGTGGGTGTCGTTTGAATTGTGAAGTTGACCGCTGGCAGCAGATTGCTCGGAATCCTGTGGAATATGGGTAGGCTGACAGTGGAGTTTTTATTGGGGCAAAGTTGCGTTCGGAACCCGTGTTATTTGTTGTGAGCCACTGGAACTGGAAAATCACAGATCCAGTTCTCACAGCAAAGACATGAAACGAACACACATGAACCAACAAAACCTCTCCTCGTTTATCTGGTCGGTCGCAGACCTGCTGCGCGGCGATTACAAGCAATCCGAGTATGGTAAGGTGATCCTGCCGCTGACTGTGCTGCGGCGGCTGGACGAGTACCTCAAGATTGCTGAGGCCGCGCGGTTTCCAGGTGTCAGGTAATGCCCGGTAATCATCCCCGACGCACATCGGCACGGGAACGATGCGCCCGAGCTGGGAAATCGCCCCGTATTTTGCCTTCATCGACCTGCATTTTGTGCTCAGTCAGGCCTCAATTTCGCTCACCATAAAACAGGGCCACTCGAATGAGGGGTTCTTCCTGGACAGACTGCCGGAAATCAAACTTCCTATCAGTATTCACGGGTTATCGGAGCGCAGACTTCAGTCTGCAAGATCCTGCGAGATCGCCCTATCATTCCAGAACGCGCAGGCTGAAGCCCGCGCCCCGATGAAGCTGCCGAGACTACGGACTTCAAGCCCGCGATCCAGGATAAGTAAGGCATATGACAATCGGAAATCACTGTTGAAAAGGAGGTTCGTCTCCATGACCACTACCGGACTGCTGCGTGAAGCGCCCTCTTCGCGATCCGCGAAGATCTAGGATCCTCAACTGTAGAGATTACTGAAACTGGAAAGAATACAGATCGGCGTCGCGCAGTCGCAAACGCAAACGAACCGGCGAACCCTTCAGTCGGCTCAAGTCCTGGCCGGATTTCCAAGCAACGATATGATTGACCGTGTCTCCGTAAATCTCTGGACAGTTTTCCAATTCAAATCCATCAATTGGCTGACCCTTGGCATCCTGAATCTCGACCTGGAGTCCGCCCGCAGCCGAAGATGCGTAATTGACATGCAATCTGGACCCGGAAAAGACCAGGGGCTTGGTCAACACTTCTCCCCCAGTTAGGGGTGCGCGCGCGGAAACAAATCCATCTAACCGATAGGTATATCGGCGGAGCTGTGTTGCCGCGCCGCGGTAGTAGGCTTCATGGCAGAACAACGAGAGTTCGGGCGGCGCACCTTCAATAGGGGAACGCGTTTCAATCAGCCCCCACCAGATATAGTTGCTGCGGTTATGCCACTTGGATTGAATGACGCCCGGTGGAATGATGGCCTCACCCCATCGATGAAAGGTCTTCGCGTCGCGACTCGTCATGAAGAGGCCTTCGGTCAGATCACCTCGTGGTATGACCAGACGCGTCGGGAATCCTATGAACAAATGCGGGGCGCGATGGTAGGGACGGATGGCATTGGTATAGAGCTGTTCGTCGGGCGCCCCCGGGTAGGTTAATTCCACCGGTTCGGTCCAATTCAAAAAGTCTTTCGAAACAGCGGTGCGGATGGCGCGAATTCTTTCTTTGGTGAAGTAACGCCAGTAAACACGGTATTCCATTCGAACCGGATCCCAGAAGGCAAGGTTTTGGGAGTCGAAAGCGCCTTGGGTGATGCCAGGCGCTGATTTCATCAGGCTCCAATGGACGGCATCTGCCGAATGAAAGGGATAGAGGCCTCTACCGTTCACACGGTGCAAGGCCATGGCCTTGTACCTGGATTCGTCGGGACAATCGGGATTGGAATCCTTGAAGACCGCGAAGGCGCCGTTTGAGGCAGTGCGTTGCAGGCAGTTCAGGATGATATTATTGTCCGAAGACCCGTTGAATTCGAAGATGCCAAGCGAAGGACGGCGCCAGTTGATGGCATCATCGCTTTCTGCGTAACAGATGAATTTGTGCGCATTTGGCCGGCCTTTGACCTCGTCGTAGTCCTGGGCCCGATAATACATCCGAAAGAGGTCGCCATCGGGAAAGACGGTGAAGTGGGAGCAGGTATTTCCTTCCCAGGGTCGATCGCCGGTGAAGACGATTTCCTTGGCTATCGGCCGATGAAGATGGAGTTTTGCATCACCTTTGAAACGGTCGATGCAATGCTCATCGACGAGCAATTCTCGGCGTGAGCCAATGTCGATCGGGTCGGCTTCCAAGGGGGCTAAGGCCGCCAGAAGCAAGAATGAACATACCCATTTTCCAAGCTCATGCGGCGCGCTGGGGACAGCGAGCCCTACCCGGATTCGGAAATGACTTTTGGCAGATGTTATAGAATCCTTGGCCGTGATTGCAGGGTGAAGGCGTTTCATATTCGTGGTGTCCAGGTTGCAGATACGAACTGCAATTTGAAAGTTATTCTTTTGATAAGTGAGTCTCCTAACGTCGTCTGCTACCAGCCTCGACTTTGTTCTGCTTGGTAGCAGTTGAGGTAACGAGACTTGGCCACGTCTCCTTTGCATTCGGGTCTCCTCACGTCGACCACTACCCCATGCCCGTTCCGGTAGCAGTCGAGGTAACGAGACTCACTTTTTCTTCAATTTGCAAGTCTCCCTCGAGTTTTCTCCGGCCTTGGATACTTGAGCCTCCTGACTTGGTCTGCTACCTGTAAAAGCTCTCAACCTCCCCCGGGGAGATTGAAATGATCATCCGACCGGCCGCTCAATTTGATGCGCTGCTCGACATGCCCATCGGCATGAACGGCATTGGGTCCTCGAGTCGCATCACGGGCGGCCAGCAGGTCACCCGTTTTTCGTGCGCTCACAAGTGCATCTGCAGGGCCCTGCACGTCGGTGCTCATACGCCGTGTGGGTCCGCGGGTCCTGTTTGGCAAAACTCCCACATAACCGCACACCCCCCACTGTTCCATGCCACAAAGTTGACTGCGAACGCAAGTCACTCATTTGACGCAATCCATATAAGACATCTACAATTCTCATTATTCCCAGAACCCCTCAGGCCCCGAGCTAAAGAGCAGGTTCTGTTAAAACTGTTCATTCCAGCGAGTCACATCATGCAACGATCATTTCAACCGGTAATGACCACCATCGTACTGACCGCCGCCATGCTGCTGGCGTGTGTTCCTGTTTCGGCATCAGTCCTCACCCTGAACGATAACATGACTCACGACCTGAACTCCGCAGTGGCAGAAGATCATGTCGAAGTCTACAACTCAACGACGGTCAATCTTCTGACCGGCGGTGAGATTTCAGGCAATCTGCTGGCCTACGACACCAGCACGGTGAACGTCTCCGACGGCATGATTGGGGGCGGGCTGTGGGCCTGGGACAACAGCACGGTGAACGTCTCCGGCGGCTCGATTACAGGCGATCTGGACGCCTACGACAGCAGCACGGTGAACGTCTCCGGCGGCTCGATTGGGGACGATCTGAAGGCCTACGACAACAGCACGGTGAACGTCTCCGGAGGTACGATTGGGGACGATCTGTGGGTCTCGGACGACAGCGAGGTGAACGTCTCCGGAGGTACGATTGGGGACATGCTGCGTGCCGACGACGACAGCACGGTGACCATCTTCGGCACCTTCGATATATTTGGTTACGGAATCTTCGATAGCGGCAACTGGACAAACGGCACTACTCTGACCGGCACACTCGCAGATGGCACGGCCTTCGATAATGAGGTGTATATCCATAGTAGCGGCACGGTCACGTTAGCCGCTCCCGCCACCGCCGTCCCCGAACCCTCATCCATCGCCATGTTTGGCATCGGTGCACTGGGTCTGTTTGGCTACAGCAGACGTCGCCGGCAAACATCGGCCGCTTCCTGAGGTGCAGGAAACTCAGCACCACACAGCTCATCACGGGCGGCCATCTGGTCGCCCGTTGTTTGTGCGCTCACAAGTGCATCTGCATTTGGTTCGCAGGGTGCGTACCTGGTATATCGAATTGAAACGACGACGTTCGAAGCACACAGTTGCGAGCGCGATACCAGCGCAGGCAGAGGTCGGTGCCGGTATCTCTTTGTATCTCTTTTTGGTGATATTCGGTGATACTCGGTGGCGCTCTATGAGTTGATGTGCCGCATAAAACGCTGTAAAACACGGGCATTCCAGCTCTAATGCGCAGTCGGTGGTTTCCTTCGGGACGCAGTGGTCGCAAGTTCAACTCTTGTCATCCCGATTTTTCAAAGTCTTACCGTTGCCCAGGTTAGGGCAAACCTGCCATTGGCAGTGCGGTGTGAATAACCCTTTTGTACCAACGATGTACCAAAGGTTTCACACAGGAGCATTGCTATGGCGACGCGCAAATGCGTTCCCGGTTATCTGCTGCACAAGAGCCGAGGAGTCGGAAAAGTCGTTATTCATGGGAAGACGCACTATCTTCCTGGCGAATACGGCAGCGATAAATCGAAAGCAGAGTACGAACGGCAGATTGCAGAATATCTGCTGAAGAAAGATCGTCCGGAAACGGTCAACGTCACCATCAATCGATTGTGCGTGGCGTTTCTCGAACACGCGCAATCGTACTATGTCAAAGACGGGTCAGTCACCGCCGAAGTGAGCGCTGTTCGATGTTCCCTGCGTTCGCTGATTGAATTGTACGGTCGTCAGATCGTTGCCGACTTCGGGCCGAAGAAACTGATACTGGTCCGTGAGCGCATGATTGCACGCGGCTGGTTCCGGAAGACGGTCAACGACAGCGTCAAACGGATCGTCCGCATGCTGCGCTGGGGCGTCGTGCAACAATGGGTTCCGCCAGACGTTTTGGCAAGCTGTCGTGAACTGGAACCCCTGAAGAAGGGCCGCTGCGGTGAGATCCCGGAAGGAGATGCGGTTGAACCTGTCGATATCGACCGTGTGGAAGCCG
>CAUZPL010000159.1:0-9008 GCA_963581585.1 Planctomycetota bacterium | reverse complement strand
GCGTTCGATCTCTCAAAAGAAGATCCGAAACTCCGTGACAAATACGGGCGACACAAATGGGGACAACGTGCGTTGCTGGCTCGGCGACTGGTTGAGGCTGGCACCAGCTTTGTTACCATGCAAATGCAGAGTCCTGGAATTCCTGGTGGAATCGGAAACTGGGACATCCATGCAGTGAACGGTCATCTGTACGACGATACGCGGGCCCGCCTGCCTGTGTACGACCACGCCGTGGCAACACTCATCGAGGACATCTACGAACGCGGCCTCGACAAAAAAGTAATGCTGGTCGTGGCTGGAGAATTTGGTCGCACGCCACGGATTAATCCTCAAAAGGGAACCAGTTCGAAGGTTGTTCAGCCGGGACGTGACCACTACCCCGCAGCAATGTCCGTTCTTGTCGCCGGAGCGGGCATGCAAACCGGTCAGGTCGTTGGATCCACGACCGCAAAAGGTGAACGACCAAAGACCCGCCGGCTCGATCCCAACGATTTGCTGGCGACGGTTTATCGGCATTTAGGCATTGATTGTCAGGAAATGGTCCCCAACGAAAGTGGTCGCCCCGTTCCGCTTATCCCTCATGGTGAGCCGATCCGTGAACTTCTGTAGCACGTGAGGCCGCCTCAGAAACTGCAAAACAGGAAGTGCTCCATTCGACCTCATTCACACGTGCGGGCAGCTAATGTGACTGCTGCTCGTGAGCGAAAATGATGATGTTCTCCAGCCAGTCCGGCAATTATTCAGCACTTAGACAACTTCACGACAGGGAACATGATCTGGTGTGCTGCGCCTGCCAGCGAGGAATCAGGTAAGGCACCCCGCAGTGGGCGGTACCAGCGCACACGAAGTCTGTTTCGTCGCAAGGATCTGGAACGAAGATCTGATTCTGGAACTCTTTTCGCACAAATTCGGGTTTTTAACTGCAATTAAAACTCACATAACCACTCATGGATTGAGTTAACCGGCTGTCAGATTGAGATCAGGAGAGTCCTTATGAGTCTGCATTATCCGTGTTGTGCGTCCGACCACCTTGTCGCTCGGCGCAGTTTCCTGGGAACCATGGCTGCCACCGGAACCGGAGCAATCGTGGGGGGGCTGGGGGCATTCACACAGCCGGTTGTTGCCGATCAGCTCAGACGTGATCAGAAACGAATCGTGATTTGGGACATGCACGGTGGGCTGAGCCAGCTGGAAAGCTGGGATCCCAAACCAGGAACGGACACCGGCGGACCATGCCTGTCAATTCCGACTTCCGTGCCAGGAGTTCATATTTCTGAGTTGATGCCCCGGACAGCTCAGCAGATGCATCATTTGTGCCTGGTCCGCGGTGTAAACATCAATGATAACGATCACGGCAAAGGCCGGTATAAGATGATGACTGGACGTGTTCAGGTCCCCGGAGCCAATGACCCGCGAATCGGAGCAGTGGCCGCACGAGTGCTGATGCCGGAAGACTACGCACTGCCCGGCCACATTGTGATTTCACCTGGTGGTGGGGGTGGACGCAATAATGATGCCTCGTATCTCGGCCCGCGGTACGCGATACGTCTCAGCGAGCAAGTAACATCTCGAATTGTGCGCAGGTAAAGATCTCCTAAGCACGAACCGGTACGTTGTGTGCGCACGGCGGTCAGCGAGTTGGCGATTGATGGCAAGGCCGTGGAAGGTGCGACCGTCGAGTTGACTGGTGACTGGTTCAACAACCGGATGATGAACCGGGGCCGCAACGCAATCAAGGAGACTGACAGCGATGGTCGGTTCTCATTTGATCGCGTACTTCCCGGTGTTCGTCATCACATTCAGGTTCGGAAGGAAGGATTCGTCAAAGATGGAGGGCTCGCTACGGTGCAACGCGATGGCGACCGAGTGTTCGTGAAGCTCGAACGACTTCGTCCCATCGTTAAGATTATCAAGCCGGCCAATCCCTCGACGCGTGGTATGTCTCCAAAAGATGCATTGGCCATGCTGTCCGAGGGGATGCCCGGGAAATACAAGGAAGGTTATCCAAACGGCTACCAGCAGTATTTGCTGGACGCCGAAACGTGGGGCCGGGCGCTGCGTGAGTTTGCGAGGCGGCATCCCGGCAAGGAGATCGCGTTCCAGGCCTGCACGAAGATTCTGGACACTTCGATGCCTCACGATCGTGGTAAAACGGCTCACGCGGTTCGAGCCATCCGACGACAAGCCACCGACATACTTCTCAAGAACTTCGCCGATCGCCAGGAACTCAGTGAGTATGTTCATCCCATGGTGAATGCCGAACGCGGTAAGTCGCGCGAGGTCGCTCAGCAACTCATCGACAGGAACAGACATCCGGAAGTGGCCGGCGTGGCGGCATCCTTTGGCAGCCCGCTGCCAGATCCGGTACCCGAGGACTTTCCTCAATGGCCACGTGGTTTCTACGGTTTCACCAAGGTGGCAGTCGAACGTTTGGGTTATTATTACCGCACGACTCTGGGACTGGATTTCCGGGCACTGCGGTTGCCGATTATTATTTCACCTTTCCCATCCCCGGGCGCGGCCAGTTCCTATGCGTCCAATGTATTCATTGCATCGGTGCGGGATAGCCAATTTGTGATGCAGGTCCGCAGTACATCAAATCCAGCCATCATGTACATCAAGGACTGCCTGCATGCGATTAACATGTTAACCCATGCGGAATCCAGCACCATTACCCGCTCGTCCTACAATCTGTTTGCCTGTGCTCCCACGGCCGAACAACTCGTCGCAGCGATCCAGCATCGCCTGCCGGATACGAACATTGAATTTCAGATCGACGATCAGGTTGCCGATCTGATCGATTCCTGGCCGCGTCAAATCGACGATACGGCTGCCCGCACGGACTGGAATTGGCAGCTCCAGTTTACCCTTCAGGAAATGACGGACGATTTTCTTTCCCTTTTACAAAACTCAATTAAACGCCTCTAGCAGAACGCATGGCCATGACTATTTTTGATCGCTTTCGATTGGATGACAAGAAATTATTCATCACCGGAGGTAGCCGGGGGTTGGGCCGCGAAATGGCACTGGCACTGGCCGATGCCGGAGCGGACGTTATCGTATGTGGACGTACTCAAACCAGCCTTGATGAAATCGAACGGGAGATTCGTGCTTTGGGACGGCAGGCATGGACCCTGCAGGCCGACATGAATCAACCCCATGAATGCGAGCGCGTCGCCCAACAGGTGATCGCCGATCATGGCAGCGTCGATATTTTAATCAACAACGTCGGGGGCCGACGCGAAGACATCCCCACCGAAGATATGCCACTGGAGAAATGGCGCGAGTTGATGGATCTCAATCTGACCAGTACCTTCATTTGTACAAGCCGGATCGGCAAGGCAATGATCACCAAAGGTGTCGGTGGCCGGATCATCAATATTGGCTCGATCAATTCGCTCGTCGCCGGGCGAAAAATAACCGGTCGTCATTATGAGACCGCGAAAGGAGCGATCCTGCAGTTCACCCGCGCCGTGGCCGCCGATTGGGCACCCCATCAAATAACGGTCAATGCGATCTTGCCGGGAGGTTTTATGACCGAACCAAATCAAAAATGGGCGCGGGAGAAACCGGAGGTCATTGAGTTGTTCCGTGAGCAGGTACCGATGCGGGAACATGGCCAGCCAGAGGATCTTGGTCCCCTGGCCCTCTATCTTGCCAGCGATGCTTCACGCTATATGACCGGAGCCGCCCTGGTGATCGATGGCGGTTATACACTTTGGTAGAATGATCAGCTATGAAAACCATTGAACTCGCAGAACAACACACCTGCCATGATTCCGTCTTCCCGCTGATTTACGATGGACAACACCTCTCATCGCTTCAACATACGGTGGCCTGGATTCAGGATGCACGTTTCGAATTACTTGATTCGGCCCATAAGCACGGTGCGATCCTGTTTCGCAATTTTGCGACTCACACAGATCAGGATTTTGATGCCTTTGTTCAGGCTTTTCAATTGCAGAACTTCCCCTATCACCAGTCACTGTCCAATGCGGTGCGTCGCAATCGAACGGAACGGGTTTTTACTGCCAACGAAGCGCCCGCTGAAATCAACATCCGTTTACATCATGAAATGGCGCAGACGCCCGTATACCCAAGTCGGCTGTTTTTCTTTTGTGAACAACCTGCGACCACCGGAGGAGCAACCCCGTTGTGTCGATCCGATGTGCTCGTCGAACAACTGGCTCAAAAACATCCCCGTTTTATTAAGGACTGTGAAACCAAAGGACTGAAATACAGCCATGTGATGCCGGCTGAAGACAACCCACAGTCGGGCATGGGACGCAGTTGGCGTAGTACGTTTCGAGCGACGGACCGGGACGACTGTGAGGCCCGGATGTCTGAACTGGGATATACCGCTCGTTGGTTACCCAACGGCAGCGTGGTCGGAACCACTCCGGTTCTGGACGGCATCCGACAACTCGCCGATGGCCGGCGCACTTTTTTTAATCAACTCATTGCCGCTTCCCAGAGCTGGAATGTGGAAGACGAATCATCCCGTCCCATCACGTTTGGTGATGACTCAGAATTGGATCTCGAGGCGGTCACTGCGGCCTGCCAGATCGCCGAGGAACTTACGTTTGACATCTCCTGGCACCAGGGCGACGTCGCCCTGGTGGATAACTATGTCACCATGCATGGGCGGCGAACGTTTACCGGTACTCGAAAAATACTGGCCTCCCTCATCGCTGAGGAGAACGAACGATGACTCTGGATGCGGATGCACTCACCAAGGAAGACCAGGGCTGGTACAAAGGCATTACACGCTATCAGTGGGTCGTACTGATTATCGCATCGCTGGGATGGGTATTTGATGTTTTCGAGGGTCAGATTTTTGTTGCCAGCATGAACGAGGCAATGCCTTCACTAACCTCAGCGGAGCAGGCATCGAAGGTACCTCTGTTCAACAATATCGCATTGGGCGCATTCCTGCTGGGCGGGGCGCTGGGCGGTATCCTGTTTGGAATGGTTAGCGATCGGATCGGACGTACCCGAACGATGTCGATCACGATTCTGTTCTATTCCGTGTTCACCTGCGTGTCTGCTTTTTCACAAGCCTGGTGGCACATGGCAATTTTCCGGTTTCTCGTAGCGCTGGGGGTCGGTGGTGAATGGGCCATTGCCAGTGCGATGGTGTACGAGGTATTTCCCAAGCGGGCACGGGCCCATGTAGGTGGTATTTTCCATGCATCCAGTGTTTTTGGAACGTACCTCGCCGTCGCTGCCGGCTACTTTCTGATTGGTAGTGACGCGGTCGCCCAGTGGGCTGCATCGTTGGATATCTCCTGGGTCGACTCGGAAACCATTCCCTGGCGATTAGGGTTTGCCATGGGTGTCATTCCCGCCGTGTTAATTATCTGGATCCGCCTGAGTCTGCGGGAGCCGGACGAATGGAAAACCGCTCGTCAACAAGCCGATGCGGGTACAGGTCAAAAACTGGGATCGCTGGGTGAGCTCTTCTCTTCACCATTCATTAAAAAGACCCTCGTGGGTGTTTCGTTGTCTACGATTGGACTGGCGACCTTTTGGGGCGCTCACATCTACGGCAAAAATGTATTTAAGGAAGCGGCAGTTACCGAAAGGGTCACGGCACAGGCGAGCGAATCCGATCAATCTGCAGATCAAATCCGTACTCGCATTTTGAACAATGAAAAGTCGACGGTTAAAGGCTGGGAAATGCTGGGGATGCTGATCACCACGACCGGAGGTGGCCTGGGTCTGATTTGTTTTGGCCCCCTTTGTCAACACCTAGGACGAGTCCGCACATTCATGCTGTATCACCTTGGAGGGTTTGTCATTGCCCTTATCATTTTTCAGGTTCCGTTGACCACCACGTCACTTTACGTGTTGTTACCGGTTTTTGGATTCCTCACGTTAGGCATGCATGCAGGTTACGCCATCTATTTTCCCGAAATGTTTCCCACGCGCATCCGCGGAACCGGGACCGGTTTTTGTTTTAACGCGGGGCGGATCATCGCCGCTCCCATTTTGTTTTCCATGGGCTGGCTGCAATCGACCTTCGACGTGGGATTGTTTGGGGTAGCAAGCGGGCTTTCATTTTTATATCTGCTCGGTGCGCTGGTGCTATTGGCCGCTCCTGAAACCAAAGGGCAACCCGATGTCCTATGAGGAGTGGTCGTTATTTGGCCAGGCACCAACCGTTGATAAAACAGGGATCCAAGAATGGACGCTTTGGCTGATACACAGTACCGTAGTTTCCACCTAACATCTCCTTAGTGATCGTTTGCTTTGCATGATTAAATTCGCTGCCCCTCTATCGGAGATTCGCGTCTCATGACCCATCCCAACTGATAGGAAATTTGATTTCTACCACCAACGGTTCTCGACGCGCTGGCCGCCGCGGTGCACGCGGCTGGTCTGGTCCTTCTGACCGGCGTCGATTTCACCGCATGCAATGTGTCGGGTACGCCGGGCAGCGAGTGCCGCTCCGCTACGATGGTAGACATTCTTGATGCACTTCTGATCGCGCAGGATGTTGTGGGCTTGCCTGTCACACTGAGTTGCCAGTAGAGCCGCTGACCAGGTGATGAAGCAAGGACGACGGCAGTGACAGTAGTGATTCTAGGCGCCGGCCCCTGTGGCATGGGTGCGGCATGGCGCCTCGACGAACTTGGTCAAGAGGACTTCATTGTAGTCGAGGGTAGTGGGCAGGCTGGTGGCCTTGCATCGAGCTACACCGATGAGAACGGCTTTGTCTGGGACATCGGCGGGCACGTGCAGTTTTCGCACTACGAAGACTTTGACCGCGTGATGGACACTGTGCTGCCTGACGGTTGGCTTGAGCACCAGCGACGGGCTGCAGTGTGGGTAGAGGGGCGTTTTGTGCCGTACCCATTCCAATACAACCTCTGGCGACTTGAGGCCGAAACAGTGCAGGCCTGCATGGATGGACTCGTAGAGATCCAGGCTTCGACTGACACGGCACAGCCTGCCCACTTTGGTGAGTGGATTCACAAGGACTTTGGCAGGGGCATCGCCGATGTCTTCATGAGGCCGTACAACTTCAAGGTCTGGGCACACCCCCTGGAGAAGCTGTCCTACGGCTGGATCGGTGATCGCGTCGCTCAGGTCGACATCGAGCGCCTCCACAGGAATGCTGAGTCTCAACTGGATGATGTTGCCTGGGGCCCGAACGCGACCTTCCGGTTCCCCAAAGAGGATGGAACCGGAGCGATCTGGCGCTCGGCGGCACGACACATCGGGGAGTCGAAGTTCCGCCTGAATTCGCGTGTGATTGGTCTTGACCTGAATGCTCACACGCTCCATCTGAGTGATGGAAGCGAGATGGTCTACGACCAGTTACTCTCGACGATTCCACTGACCAGACTCGCACATGCTGCTGGCATCGAAGTGGGCGGGAAGCTCAGTTCTTCGGACGTCCATGTCGTCGGAATTGGGCTGCGCGGAACTCCGAAGTCAGAGCTCCGCGACATGTGCTGGATGTACTTTCCGGAAGACGATTGCCCGTTTTACCGGGCAACTGTTTTCTCCAACTACTCACCCAGAAACGTACCGGATCCCACGCGGAACTGGAGCCTGATGTGCGAGACCTCCAGCTCCGCTTACAAGCCGGTTGCGGCGTCCGAAATCGTTGAGATGACCATCAAGGGACTTCTGGCTACGGGGTTGATCGAGTCAGCCGATGACATCATCTCGACATGGCATCACCTTGCGGCCCCGGGCTATCCAACACCCACGCTTGATCGCGACTCAATTGTCGATCCCTTGCTCGCCGAGTTCGCCCGGTACGACGTGCACTCGAGGGGACGCTTCGGTGCCTGGAAGTATGAGATTTCGAACCAGGATCACACCTTCATGCAAGGATTCGAGTGGGCAGACAGACTCCTCGGCGGTGAGGAAGAGGAGACGATCACGGATCCGGCGGGCATCAATGGATCTGGCAAGCGAACCATGCGCAAGAGGCCGTCCGGCGGTCGCGCTGAGGCTGACTAGCGCTGCTGCTCGTTCAGTGTGTCATCGCTGACGAAGCCACATGCGTGCAGCGCGCGCATGCGCTGATTCCAATTGGAAACGGCATCGGAAGGGTGGACGAACTGCTTGTAAACCAGGCAGCGAGATCTATTGCTCTTGTCGAACTCGTATCCACATACGATGCGTGTAGGGTCGAACAATCCCCAGTCGATCCCCGGAAGTGCGACCATGCGCTTTCGCCGCTCGCGATTGAGCTGCTGGTTGACGACGTGCTGGTCCCAGCTGTTCTCGCCGATTCGCGCCAGGCACTTGCTCCAGAAGCGTTGAACCCGCTTGGTGCACCTCATGTCGATGATGCCGATGTTCGCTGTGCTATCGATGGCGTTGTCGGCGAATACGATTTCCCGATCCTGCGCCGCCATCGAGGTCATGTAGCTGGCGAGCTCCGCGCCCTTACCCGGCGGTATCGACAGCGTGCAGTCCGAGAAGACGATCCACTCTCCCGTGCTCTTGGCGGCACAGTCCTGCAGCACTTCGAGTTTCTTGGAGATACCCGTGAAGTGGTGTTTTCCCTCTCCGACATGCATCACGAGCGGCTCGATCTCAACCGGACGAACGTCGAAATGCTCTCCTAGCTCCTCTCGAAGCTGGCTATCCCACCACGAGTAGTCCGGCGTGAAGAAGTAGTACCATCGAAGTCTCACGCTTGCAGCACTCCATCCCATTCACCGGTCGCAGTATGATGACCTCCTGAGGGAGATTCTCTCCTCTCGAAGACCGAACTGCAATCTGGATAGGGTGGGAAGATGGTTGGGTTTCGACGACTACTGATAGGAAATTTGATTTCTACCACCAGAAATCGAGTCCACACGGTGGAACGGCTAATTCAAGGGGAAAGGAGTTCCCCTTGTCGGTTTTGGCGATGTTGTGTGAAGTTGCGGCCTGTCAGACCGCAAAATATGTGTCGATCGCGGCTTATGCTACCGATGGTACGCAACGTCCCCATGCCGATGCGTGTCGGGGATGACCTGCCTGCCGGTAGGCGGGTTAGA
>CAUZPL010000158.1:0-9038 GCA_963581585.1 Planctomycetota bacterium | reverse complement strand
AATCGACGTCTGCAGCCGAAACGCCGACTCGTAGTTCTGAATCGCAGATTCGATGAGTCCACCTGGATCGCCGGCGGTCGCGAAGTCCCTGTCCTGGGTACGCAGCAGATCGAGCTTGTGGCGCTGAGTGGAGAGTCCTTCGGCAGGCACGATGTTGTCCACTGGTGCGCCGCGAGCTCTGAGCTGCGTCGCCCCGTGACTGGCAGGCAGGAAGGCACTCGAAAAATTTTCAAGACCACCATTGGGAATCCAGTCATTGTTGAGAATCACATACCCGGGCAGGTTTTCATTTTCGGTTCCGAGACCGTAACTGATCCATGAACCCAGGCTGGGAGCCTGGCCAATTTCGCGACCTGTGTGAAGCAGGTAATTCTGCTGGCCGTGAAGCGCCGAACGACCGACCATGGAACGAACTACACAAATTTCGTCGGCAAGCTCTGACAGGTATGGCAGCAGGTCACTCACCCACAGGCCGCTCTGGCCTCGCTGCGCGAAATTCCACGGACTGCCGAGCCACACACGCTTGGGATTCCCTGACAGCGACACACGGCCAAAATCACCAATCTCACGACCGTCATGCTTCGCGAGCGCCGGCTTGTAGTCAAAAGTGTCTACATGGCTGGGACCACCGTCCATGAAAAGGAAAATCACGTGTTTGGCACGTGGGACGTGGTGTTGCTGACCGGTGGTCTCGACGAAACCCGCATAACTCCGGTTTCCCATGAGGCCTGCAAGCGCCACGAGACCGAAACCGTTTGAGCTCTTCTTGAGAAACTCGCGCCGCGTTCTTGCGGGAGAAACAGAACCTGGACAGCTGCTTCGGTACACGCGAGGCATACGAAGATCTCCGGACTGTCAGCGAATGTAAATAAACTCTTTCATGTTATACACGGCATGACAGACCGATTTCCAGACCGCATGATTCTCCAGAATCCTTTCCTCAGCGACCTGATGTTCTTTCTGCAACTGGACGATCAGCCTAAGCCAGCGATCCTTCTCATCCCGAGTGAGCTGCCGGGCGAAGGCACTGCGGAACATGCGCTGAAGACGCGTCTGGCAGTTGATGTCACCGACCTCGATCAGATGCCGCGCCCACCGTGCAGCCATCTCGTGTGCAAGCGGACCGTTGAGAAGTGTGAGGGACTGCGGGATCGAACTGGTAACGTCACGACGTCCCGTGGGAATCTTCGGATCCGGCTGATTGAACATTGCCAGAAATGGTGGCGGCTCCATGATCGATATCCGGATGTAAATGGCGCGTCTTCGCTCACCGTCAAGCGGGCCCCTGTAAAGATGTTTCTCGATCGTGCGGGGAGTCTCTTTTTCGTGCCAGGGAAACACGGACGGACCAAAAAGAGACGGGTCGAGTTCTCCGGACACCGCCAGCAGACTATCGCGCACCGCTTCGGCCTCAAGTCGCCGCAGGGGATAATGTGACAGGAGCTGATTGGTCGGATCGACATTGCTGGCACACTCACTGATCCTGCCGCTTTGTCGCCAGGTTCGTGTGACGAGCATGTTTCGCATGAGCTTCTTGAGAGACCAGCCGTCTTCCATGAGGCGCGAAGCCAGATAGTCGAGAAGCTCCGGATGAGACGGAAGTGCACCGAGGTGCCCGAAATCGTTCGGGGTGGCAACGAGGCCGGTTCCGAACAGCCAATGCCACACACGGTTGACGATGACGCGCGCCGTGAGCGGATTTTCGGGACTCACGACGCGGTTAGCCAGCGCAAGCCGATTCTGGCAGTCCTTTTCTGGGCTGTCGCTCCCACCTTTCCACGTCATTAACAAGTGGGGAAACGCGCGAGGCACGGGATCACCTGGGTCCTCATAATCACCACGAATATCCAGCGGATAATCGTAGCCGGCCTCCTGGTCGATCATTCCGTTGACGGTCCACGGATCAGCGAGACGCGTCTCATCGTCACGATATCGCAGAACAAGTTCACGAATCGGGGAACCGTCAGGAGTATCTTCCAGATGATTCGTGAGAAGCCCGATCGTGAGCATCCAGTTGATGAGCCGTATTTCGTCGTCGCCCGCATCACCATCCGCCCAGACTCCAAGCGCCGAGTTGAGCCAACCCACGTAGCGTTGGGCGACATCGTCGAGGGTTTCAGGCACGGGCTCCCTGAACAGTCCCTGAAAACGGCCAAGCTCATCCCGGGGAGTGAAGTCGTCATCGTGGGCTACAACGCGTGTCAGTCCGAACCAGCTGGCGGGATCAGATATGATCTCCCGGGTGCAGTCCTCACAGAAAATGTATGGAAAATGGGGATTGCTCGTCTTTGTGGCGAATTCAATATAATGGCGGTGATCATGCAACTCTCTGCGTGTGAGAAAACTTAACCATGCGGGCTCCGTGGTCTTCAGGTCCTTCTGGTGCCATGCAATAAACTCGTTTTTGAAGACAGTGCGGTGTGCGGCAAAGTCACCACCAGCGTGCTCGAAACTGAGATACTTCGTATTGAAGCCGCTCAGCAGCGGACTCCGGACGGCCCCGTTCAGACGTGGCGAAAGGGCATTCGTGTAGAGGCCTCCAGGAAGCACCTGGCCAACAATGCTGTCGCCCGAGAGAGAGACAATGAAATCACCGGGACGCACGATTTCACGCAGACCGGTCCCGTCCACAGACCACCCTTCGGGAACGCCATCACGGAAATCGCACACAAGTTCGAGTTTCTTGGAGTTTTCTGTCCGTCGCTGGTTTGACTCCGACTCGTAGCGATTCGCCAGTTGCGTCCACAGGCCTGTGATGTTCTGTCCACTCCTTGCCGCTGACGCTGCCTGGTCCCACGGGAAGAACGGATCCTCCAAGGGCCAAGACTCCTCAGTCTTTTTTTCTTTCTCGTAAGTTCCTTTGTCCTGGACTGTCTCCTCGTGTTTCTTTGGTTTGGCCAGCGCCGCTCTTTCGGCGAGCTGGGCAAGCCGGGAGGCATCAATTCGAGTGAGGTTGTCCTTCCAGAATTTGTTGAGATGTTGCACCAGCTCTCGCTTGATGCGCCCGAGTCTCTCCATTTTTGGGACATTTCGTTCGGGGAGATCGACCGTGTTCGTTACCCAGCGGGAACTCATAAATACACCAGCCAGCCCGTAATACTCCTTCTGTGATATCGGATCGTGCTTATGATCATGGCACCGCGAACAGGCCATGGTCAAACCCAGGAATGATTTCGAAAACACATCGATTTGATCGTCAACCATATCCTGATGAATACCGTTGAAGACCAGAGTGTCGTCGTGGCGCCGCTCCCCCATGTGATAGAACATGAGTGCAATCTGTGATTCGTTGATCTTTTCAACCGGGTCAGTCCGCGGCACACTCAGCAGATCACCGGCGATATGTTCGCGAACGAGCTGATCAAAGGGCAGATCGCCGTTAAAGGCCCGAATCAGGTAATCGCGATAACGCCAGGCCCCCTTTGCCCAGATATCAGCCTCGTACCCGTAAGTGTCCGAGTAGCGGACGACATCCATCCAGTGCCGGGCCCAGCGCTCACCCAGATGTACTGACGCAAGGATATGATCAACCAGATGTTCCCAGGCCGCAGGAGATGGATCGGACTGATACGCCTCAATGAGCGACCGTTCCGGAGGGAGTCCGGTGACCTGAAAACTCAGTCGCCGGACCAGCGTGACTGCGTCCGCCTCCGGTGCCGGCTCGAGACCGCGTGATCGAAGGCTCCGCAGAATAAATCGATCGACCGGCTGTACAGACCACGTGTCGTCCGAAACAGACGGGATTTCCTGATCGCGAATGGGCTGGTAGCTCCACCACTGTAGCCGCGCGTCGCGGAGCGCGTCCCACCGTTCTTCGACGACCGCATCCGAATCCGGGGGACCCTCGCGAGGATCGGGAGCTCCTATCTTCACCCACTGAACAAAATCTGCAATCGTCCTTTCAGAGAGCTTTTCATCCGGCGGCATCTGGAGCGAGACGTGCCGGATGGCATCGATGAGCAGACTGCCCTCGACATCTCCTGGCACTACCACCGGGCCGCTTTCGCCTCCGCGCCGGATGCCTTCGCGACTGTCGAGCAGCAACCCGCCCTGCTGCTCGAGAGCAGCCGACGAATGACATTCGTAACAGTACTTCACGAGAACCGGACGAATCTTCTTTTCAAAGAATTCGACACTGTTGAGGCTCAGGTCTGAAACTCCGAGCACAATCAAGGTCACGAGGATCGAGATCACGGAATTCTATCCTTTCAGTTCGGTATTCTCTTGGAATAGTGAAGCAAAATCCATAGTGACGTTGTATAGACCCCGGAACAGGCATCAGCGTTGACCAAGGTCAGACGTGTTAAGATGATCGCCCTTTGCGGCGCGTGGCCCGGCTGGGCATCCTTCAATCTGTAAAAGTTCTACCTCTCTCGGCTACAATTGGGTCTGTCCTGTCTGCACAGCTGGTCTCCATTCATGAAAAATACAGCCCCTCAGTTGTCTTTGTCCTGGCGGTTCTCGAAGAAATTTGGAGGCCTGGATGTTCGACTGACGAATGTTGGTGGTAACGTGATCAACGACCTGATCGGTTAGGCGGCCCGTGTCACACGGCTCAACCGGAGTGATTGCGATGATGCGGAACTCGGCGTTTCCGGTGTTGCTCCCAAATGACCGGACTGGCTTTCTGACGACCGTCGCCAAACTTTTTTTCGTTTTGCTGCTCTGCGGAAACTGTTGTAGTGCTGAGCGTGATTTGGTGACAGAGAGTCTCGTTTCAACTCGCGGGTGCTGCGCCGCCACTGCCGGAACCGGTAACAAAATCATCACTTACAGGGGAAAGACCCACGTTGCATGGCTTGATTCGACGGAAGAGGGGTTCGTTGCCGTCGTGCGAACCCTCGATCGCTCGACTTGGAAATGGTCACCAACTTATACGCTCGGCAAAGTGCCGGACGATCATGGCCGCCCGGCCCTGACAATTGACAGCAGGGGATATCTTCACGCCGTTTACGGAATTCACCATGATCAGGTTCCGTATCGCCGGAGCAAAAGACCCAACGACGCATCGGAATGGAGCGACGTTGAGATCTTCGGCGGCGGCCTCACGTATCCGACATTTGTTTGTGGACCGAATGATGAACTGTATCTGACGGGCCGCTTCGGCTGGAAAGGCGTCCGGCTCTACGTCAAGCCTCCGGACGAAAACTGGATTGACCGCGATCTGATCATCACACGCAGTGCAGACTGTTTCAGCTACGCCGCCTTCCACGAAGGACTGGCATGGGGACCAGACCACAGGACATTGCACCTGTCCTGCCAGTTCTTTCAGGGCAAGTCAAAAAAAACTCTGCACTGGGGTACCGTTAAATCAGTGAACTACATGGTTTCACGTGACTTTGGTCACACATGGGAGCGTGCAGACGGTTCACGCATCGATATTCCGGCCACCGTGTCGACTATGGATGTCCATGCTGCTGACGAAAGTTTTGACCCCAAGCCTGGTCTGCGAAACACGGGGGCGATTGTTGTCGATTCGAAGAATCGGCCGTACGTACTGTACTACCGCAATACGCCTTCGAAACCTGGCCAGGTATTTCTCGTGACCCTGGATCATGAAGACCGCTGGCAGCACTTACCCTTACAGGCAGCGCTGGATAAGTTCTATTCCGGATGGGCCGTTGTCGACTGCCGAGCCGGCTTGACGATCACAGCCGACGATCGGATCTGTATGGCCCTGACACTGGCTCCGATCAAACACCCGGACGCACACTGGGACGGAAAGCCGCTGGAACGCTACTTTCACGAGCCAGCATACTGGCAGAACTTCTTCCCCAAAATCAGACGCGCCTGCTGGCTTGAGTCCAGCGACGGAGTCAGGACATTTTTCAGCAAAGACGTGCTCCCGGAAAACTCCAATGTTGCCCACTTACAGCAGAGTATCGAAATGCCGACCGGTTTCAATACGATCCCGGCCGCATTCAGTCCAGGATTGCTCTACCACACAGGAGTTAGCACAAATCCCGATGGATGTCTTATCAACAACGACGTCTACTTCGTACAACGTCGGTAGCCTGACTACCCTCGAAACTCCGACGTACAGAGCGGTTCACACGTCTCGCTTCGCTCCGTTTCTGAACAAGTTGAATGGTTATGTCGACACCAGTTGGATTAGCGGTTTCAGGTCTTGGATGGATCGGCAGGAAACACGCAGAGCTCATCAGGACGCATCGCGACTGCCGCCTCCTGGGGCTTTGCGACGTTGATTCCAGCCGCAGGCCAGTTGCTGAGCAGCTTGACGTTCCATTTTACCAGAACATTGAAGAGTTACTGGTAAGCGAGCGACCGGAAGCTGTAATCATTGCCACGCCCAATCAAACCCACGCTGAGATCATGGAACTGTGCGCCAGACAGTCCGTGCATGTCCTCATTGAAAAGCCCATCGCAGATACATCGGCCGCTGCACAGCGCATACGGAATGTCGCGGATGACACGGGAATCAAGGTGCTGGTCGGCCACCACCGGCGACATAGCCCGCTGATTCAGGAGACTCGAGCGATTGTCAACAGTGGCGTGCTGGGGAAACTGGTTGGCGTTTCCATGATTTGGGCGTTGTTGAAGCCAGCTGATTATTTTGAAGTCGATTGGCGGTGTAAACGTCCAGGCGGCGGTCCGAACTTCATCAATCTCATTCATGAACTCGACACTCTGCGTTTTATCTGCGGAGAAATCTGCCGGGTCTGCGCTCTGTCAGGCTCAGCA
This sequence comes from Planctomycetota bacterium, assembly GCA_963581585.1. GTDB lineage: Bacteria > Planctomycetota > Planctomycetia > Planctomycetales > Planctomycetaceae > S139-18. The sequence continues at coordinate 2,336 of CAUZPL010000158.1, read as the reverse complement.
GTACGCCAACTGGACGTCGAGGATTCCCTGAGCATCATACTTTCGTTTGACTGTGGTGCGCTGGGATCCGTCTTCGCGTCTGATACGACTGCCTCTCCATGGTCCTACGAAGCAACGACCGGGGAAAACCCGCATTACTTTCACGCGAACGAGAACTGCTATCGTTTTTTCGGGACGTCAGGTTCCCTGGCGTTTCCGCGAATGGAGTTGTGGCAATATGTCCGCGCGTCTCACACAGGCTGGCAGCATCCGATGGAAATGTCGCGACGAGAGGTGATTCGCACCGATCCACTTAAGCGTCAACTGGAACATTTTTGCAGAGTGATCAGACATGAAGAAGAATCAATTATCGACGCACGTGAAGGCGCTCGGTCGCTTGCAGTAGCCCTGGCCGTGCTGGAGTCGAGTCAGCGACAGGTTTCTGTGGAAATCCCGGTGGCATAGTTATGCAGCTTAACGACAGCCGGATGACACAATTCGAACAGCACGGATACCTGTTTCCCGGAGTAGCTGGACAGTTACGAGGTAACCTTTTCTGCGCGCGCAATGACGGACATTCTGGAACGCCAGGGACCTGAAGGTGGCCGGGACTGGTTTATGGACTGATGACGCCTCCCTTGGGGGCCGCACCTGGCAGCGACCTGGCGAATATCCAGAGCGGGATTGGAAACGTGCACAACCTGTACTTTCTCGATAAGTACGAGAAAACGGTTTTCCATGGTCCGCTCACCAACTTCCCTAAACCAATCTGGTTTCCTTCGCATCAGCCAGCCGAGAAGATCGCCTGGAAGCTTGTGCTGTTTTATTGCAACCCGGCCCTGGTGGGACTTCCCGGCCTGCTCATGCCCGCCATGCTCGAACAAACTGGAACAGGAAGCGAACGAGGATTATTTTTCGCGATCGACTATGAACGGCATTCCTCCTGGCCTGAAGAAAATCATCAATGACGTCAGAACTGTCTTCACATGGACGTCCCACAGCGATCGCCCGGATAGGGATCTGTTGCTTAACCCTGTCACTGACCATCCCGGGGTGTTCCGAGGGACCGCTTACACCGCGCGCATCGTCTGATCGTCCTGATCCCCTCGCTCCGGGAGTGTACCTCGTCCCGGTCAGCGACACCGTGCAGTACGATCTACAAGAGCGACTGATTAATACGGTCCCTGGACATGTGATTCAGCTTGCAGAGGGAATTTACAGGCTGCAGAGCCAGCTCGATCTGACCTGTGACAGCATCACGATCCGTGGTCGTGGATCCGATAAGACGATCCTGTCGTTTCAGGGCCAGGAAGCCGGCAGCGAGGGCCTTGTCGCCACCGGCAACGCGTTTGTCATCGAAGATGACGGTGGAAGACACGGTGGGCAATGCCATCAAGGTGCTGGGATCCGACGGAGTGATCTTTCGCAACGTCCGTACAGAGTGGACAGGCGGACCGAAACCCGAAAACGGAGCCTACGGAATTTACCCGGTCCAGTGCTCCAATGTCCTCATCGAAGATTGCGTCGCGATCGGCGCATCGGATGCCGGAATCTATGTCGGGCAGTCACACGATGTAATTGTCCGGCGCTGCCGGACAGAACAGAACGTCGCCGGTATCGAGATCGAGAATACCCACCGGGCAGACGTGTACGAGAAGGTCGCCACCAACAACACCGGTGGGCTGCTGGTCTTTGATCTCCCAGGTCTTCAAGTCACCAACGGAGGCCCGGTTCACGTTTTCAAGAACCGCATTTTTAAGAACAACCTCGCCAATTTCGCTCCTCCAGGAAACATCGTCGCCAGTGTTCCAACGGGCACCGGGGTGATGATCATGGCTCTCGTCCGGGTTGAAGTGTTCGACAACGAGATCTTCGACAACCAGACGACCGGGATTGGTATCTTCAGTTACTTGATCACCGGGCGTCCAATCAGGGATCCGAAATATGATCCCTATGCGGAGGGGATATGGATCCACAACAACAAGTTCAGCGGCGGTGGTGACAAGCCGTCAGGACGGTTAGCGACGATGCTCGCCGAGGTGGTAGGAACGCCATTTCCGCACATTTTCTTTGGTGGCATCGTCAACGAGAAGAAACTGGTTGATGGTCAACTCTCGGACAACCTTGCGCTGAAGCTTTCCGACAACGGCGATGCAACCTTTGCGAATGGTAATGTCAGCCTGCTCAGTCCCGAGAACGTCGCCCAGGGAGGGCAGATGGTCGATCGGGATCCCACGCATTATTCCGGAACACAAGCCCGGCTGCTGAAGGTGGAGTCGGCAGCACTTGGGGGGGGGGGGGGGGGCCCGCCCCCCCCCGCCCCGCGCCGCGGGGGCGGGGGGGGGGCGGGGGGGGGC
>CAUZPL010000157.1:0-9289 GCA_963581585.1 Planctomycetota bacterium | reverse complement strand
CGACAGGTTCAACCGCATCTCCTTCCGGGATCTCACCGCAGCGGCCCTTCTTCAGGGGTTCCAGTTCACGACAGCTTGCCAGAACGCCTGGCGGAACCCATTGTTGCACGACGCCCCAGCGCAGCATGCGGACGATCCGTTTGACGCTGTCGTTGACCGTCTTCCGGAACCAGCCGCGTGCAATCATGCGCTCACGGACCAGTATCAGTTTCTTCGGCCCGAAGTCGGCAACGATCTGACGACCGTACAATTCAATTAGCGAACGCAGGGAACATCGAACAGCGCTCACTTCGGCGGTGACTGCCCCGTCTTTGACATAGTACGATTGCGCGTGTTCGAGAAACGCCACGCACAATCGATTGATGGTGACGTTGATCGTCTCAGGCTGATCCTGTCGAGTCAGGAATTCAGTGATGACCCGTTCGTATTGTTTCTCGGCTTCCTTGCTGCCCCACTGGCCAAGGTAGACCATCCGCGGTTTCTCGCCGTCTTTGCCCGGAATCCGGACGCGGGCAAGATTCTTCGGCTTGAAGTACTGCATTTTGGGAACACGCATCTGCGGCCACTCTTTCTGAAAAGAGATACAAAAGAGATACCAAACCTCTTTTGCCGCACTGACGTGTTCGTCAGGTTTGTTCTAACTTGAACAACAGCAATGGTTAAGAAAAATCGGGGCGACAAGATTTGAACTTGCGACCTCTGCGTCCCAAAGGAAACCACCGACCGAGCATTAGAGCTGGAATACCAGTGTTTTACGGCGTTTTCCGCGCACATCAACTCATGGACCGACACCAGGTATCACCGAGTATCACCAAAAAGAGATACAAAGAGATACCGGCACCGACCTCTGCATGCCTTGGTGTAGCGGTCGCAAGTTTGTGGTTCGAGCACCGGTCACCGATCGATGTACCCTGAACACACTCCCGTCGACGCACCACAGTTTGCGGTTGATTTTTTGTTTTTGGTTCAGCTTGTGAAGCAATTGTCGTCGAATCCGGTTCCATAACCCTCGACGTGTCCAGCGAGCGAGACGACGGTAAACAGTGTTCCATTTTTCCGAATTCTTCGGGGAGATTCCGCCAACTGCAGCCACTGACCAACACAAAGAGGATTCCATTGATCACCTGACGTTTATTTTGGAGTAGTTATCGAGTAAGACAATCGTGACGCATGAGATTATAATCGGCGGGAATTGATGACAAGGATCGAAAAAGGGGGCTTCGCCGGGATCAGACTTGGTTTTCGGTTTTTGATCCCTGTGATTCGCTCGGAGGAATCGTCCAGTGACCAGAAGCAATCTGCGGCTTGCCATCGTGGTGTTCCTGAACTTCGCTTTGGCTGTCTCGATCAGCGTTGCTGAAGAGCCGTCGCCTGCACCGGCAGGAACGTTCAGCATTGTCGTTTTGCCCGATACACAGGCGTACTGCACCGAGAAAAACGCCTTCTATTTCAAATCGGAAATCGACTGGATTCTCGAGAATCGCAACAGCCAGAACATTGTGTTTGTCAGTCACGTCGGCGACATCGTCGGCGACTATCAGGCGGAGCCCGAATGGGAAGTCGCCCGCCGGAACATGCTGCGGCTTTCCGGGAAACGGCCGTTTGGTTTTTCGGTCGGCAACCACGACATGCTCGCGAACGGCGATTCAAGGAAGTTCCAGGCAGCGTTTCCCGCCTCCCTGTTCGAGGACTTTGACTGGTACGGCGGCCAGATCAAAGACAATGCCAACAGCTACCAGTTGATCTCCGCGGCCGGGATGAATTTTCTCGTCCTGCATCTGGAATGCAACGCACCTGATGATGTCCTGAAGTGGGCCAGCAGCGTCTTGGAGGAACATTCCGATCGGCGAGCGATGATCACCACACACATGTATCTAGGACCCCGCGATCAGCCCCGGGAATCACGCGACTACTACGACGCGCCCAAGGGCCGCATGCGCTGGCACAAGACGCACGGAAAAAACGGCAATACGCCGCAGCAAATGTGGGAGAAGTGCCTGGGCCGACATCGCAACGTATTCCTCATCTGTTGCGGCGATCAGAGTCGAACTCAGGCAATGCACCGCACCGTGAAAGGGCAACAGGGCAATTCGGTCCACGAATGCCTGAGCGACTACCGAGGCGGTTACCTACGGATCTACCGGTTCGAACCGAGCGAACAGCGGATCTCGGTCATGACCTGGAGCCCGTATCAGCAAAAGCTCTGCGACGGCACAAAAATCGTCGCTGATGCGGCCCGACACCAGTTTGTGCTGAAATACAAGATGAAGTAGCCGTGGATCAACCGACAAAGGTTTACACCGCGATGCTGTTATCGCTCGAATGTTCGAGGTAAAGTTTGTCTCACAGAGCAGTGGGGGGTGTGCGGTTGTGCGGTTGTGAGGTTTGGAGCCCAAAAAGGACCCGCGGCCCACACGGCGTATGAGCATCACCGTGCAGGCCACTGACGATCAGCTGTTCGCTGTCGGATGTGACGATGGTGCGGTTTTCCTGACCCGGATTTCCGAAGGCAGGGGCTTGGTCCGTATCTGGTCGATGAGAAGCAAATACGCTTCATGATGCGATTATGTCCGTGACGACGTTGCCTTCCACATCTGTCAGGCGGAAGTCGCGGCCGTTGTGGCGCCAGGTCAGTCGTTTGTGATCCAGCCCCAGCAGGTGCAGGATAGTGGCGTGGAGATCATGGTGTGAGACCGGGTTTTCCACCGCGTGCATACCGAATTCGTCAGTGGCGCCGTAGGTCAATCCCCTTTTGACTCCGCCGCCGGCCATCCACATGGAAAACCCGTAGTGGTGATGCCCTCTCCCGATTTTGACTTCGCGATTTGCCTCTTCAAACGGCGTCCGACCGAATTCGGTGGCCCACACTACCAGCGTCTCGTCCAGCATGCCTCTTGATTTCAGGTCGAGAATGAGAGCTGCGATGCCCTGATCGGTGCGGGCGGCATTGCCTCGATGATTGTCGATCAGTCCCCCGCGGTTTCCATGCGCATCCCAGCGACGTCCCGTCGAGCCATTAAAGATCTCAACACAGCGAACACCGTTTTCGACCAGGCGTCGGGCCGTTAGACACTGGTTGCCGAACGGAGTGTCTCCGTACAGAGAGCGAACACTCTCGGACTCGCGGCTGAGGTCGAACAGGTCCGGAGCGGTAGACTGCATCCGGAATGCGGTTTGAAACGACTCGATGCGGGACATCAGGTCGCGCTGGCTGCGATGTTGCTGGCGGTGAAGTTTGTTAAGCCGTGTCATCAGCTCAATTTGCCGTCGCTGCGACTGTGACGAAACGAAGCCCGGTCGCTGCAGGTGCTCGATGCGAAAATCGCGGGACTTCGCATCGACGACTGTTGCCTGGTACGTGCTCGGCAGAAACCCGGACTCGTACATCGATGTGCCGGCCGAAGAGACGCCATCTCTCAGAACGACGAATCCGGGCATGTTGCGGTTCTCACTGCCCAGTCCATACGTAACCCAGGAACCAAGGCTCGGATAGCCGGGACGCTGGAAGCCTGTGTGCATCAGAATCTGGCCGACCGAATGAATCGATGAGGCCGTTCGCATCGAGTTGATCATCGTGATCTCGTCCACAACCCTGCTCAGGTGTGGAAAAATTTCACTGACCCACATTCCACATTGTCCGTGTTGCCGGAACGAAAAGACCGGCTGCAGAATTCTGGACCGGGAATAGTCCTTTTCGGGGTTGAGACCGTTCAACTCCGAAGTCGAGAACAGGTCGGTCGCATCCCGGCCCGCGTGCTTTGTCAGTAGAGGCTTATGATCGAACGACTCCAGATGGCTGACGCCTCCGACCATAAATAAAAGGATGACGTTCTTCGCTCGAGATCGGTGGTGAGGCGCCGGGGCTGCCTGGTGTGAGACTTGTGCAGCGTTGGTTTTCTCATCAGACAGCAGTTGCGCGAGTGTGACGCTGCCGAGTCCAAACCCGTTCAGGCAGGTACGCCGGTTGATGCTCAATGTCGTTGCCTCGTCGAGGAATGTCATCGGGCTGTCTCTGGTTTCTGGAGGTCGAGGAACGGTTATCTGACGTATATGAACTCGTTCAGTCCCATGATTGAGTGACAGTACTGTACCAGACCGGGTTTTGTCTGTGAGTCGCCATTGGCTGATGCCGTTTGCAGGAACTCGATTCCCAGGCTCCGTTCCTCGGCAGTGGGCGGCCGAGCGAACGCGATCTCATAGATCCGGTCGACCTGTTCCTCCACGCCGCTTCCCGCTTCCTTTTTAATCCGCTGAGCCATCAGTTCGGCCTGCTGCCACACGAACGGCGCATTGAGCATGAACAGAGCGCTGGAAGGTGTCGTGCTGACCGTGCGCTCTCCGACACTCTGAAAGTTGTCGACAGAATCGAACACACGCAGCGTGGGGTGGGCATGAAAGCGGGGCGCCAGCATGTAGATCGACCGACGCCATCTTTCGGTCTGACTCGTTTTCTTCGCGCCGACGTTCACACTGGGACCGTACATCTTCGGTATCAGGGTTCCGGAAACGCTGAGGAGATTGTCACGGATGATCTCGGCTTCCATTCGACGGGTTCGGTAGTGCCAGACCCACTGGTTATCAGCGTCGTTTTCAATCCAGCGATCGCTCGACGCCTGTCGGTACGCGGCGCTGTTCATGATGAGGCGATGGGTCGGCTTCAGACGCCAGTCATTCCGGATGAGTTCGCCAGCCAGCCAATCCAGCAACCGTGGATGCGACGGCTTGGCCCCCAGTCGTCCAAAGTCATTCGGCGTTTTTACAAGGCCTCGGCCGAAGTGATGCTGCCAGAGCCGATTTACGATGACTCTTGCGAGCAGGTGACCGGCTCCGCGTTCCACATCGGTCAGCCACTGTGCCAGACCCTGGCGAGGATCGAGTGCTTCTGACGGCGACTCTCCCGGTTTTCCTTCTGCGCTCCTTTCGAGCCAGTCCTCCGATTGTTGACCGGCACGCATCAGGACGGTGACGAAGCCGGGCGACACCTTTCTGACTGGCCGCTTCCAGCTTCCGCCAGCCAGCAGGTGTGGTTCGGTGAACTCCAGTGGTACGGCCCGCTTGCCAGCCAGTGGCTTCACATTCGCCTGAGCAAAGAATACGGCTGTCAGACGGTAATAGTCCTCGGCCGGAATCGGGTCGATCTTGTGGTCGTGACAGCGCGCGCAGCCGACCGTCAGGCCCAGGAAGGCACTCCCTGTCGCCGACACCATGTCGTCGAGCCTGTGAAACAGCTTGTCGTTGGGGTTGTCTGCGTCCTCGAGGCTGGTTCCCAGGTGCGGAAACTGAGCCAGGTCGTTCGCCAGAGCCGATCTGCCAGGTGCGACCTGGGCGGCAACGAATTCATCAAAAGGCATGTCTTCGTTAAACGCTCTGATGACGGCATCCCGATACCTGAACGCGCCGGAGCGGATGCGGTTGAGGCTTGCGCTCGCTCCCTGGCTCTCACCGAACCGGGCGACGTCCAGCCAGTGCCGGGCCCACCGCTCACCGTAGTGCCTGTTCTGCAGCAGCCGGTCGATCAGATCCTGCCATGCTGTCGGCGACGGATCTCCGACGAACCGGGCAACTTCCTGCGGACTTGGCGGCAGACCGATCAGGTCGAAATGCGTCCGACGAAGCAGCGTCCGCCGATCAGCTGTGGCGGTTGGGGTCAGTCCTTTCTCACTCAGCTTCGTATAGATGAAGCGGTCAACTGAGGTTCGAATCCAGTTCGCTCGATCGACTTGCGGTGGCGGCGAATCGCTCAGCGACTGGAAAGACCAGTGTTCTCGTGCCTGTTCCCAGTCGATCAGGTTTTTACGTTCTGCCGGCTTGCCGTCACGTGGATCGACGGCGCCCTGTTTGATCCAGAGAACAAAATCAGCAATCACGTGGGCGGGCAGTTGCCTGTCCGGCGGCATCTCAAAGCCGTCATGCCGCAGTGCTGAAACCAGCAGACTTTTCCCAGGTTGCCCTGGAACGACAGCCAGCCGCGTATCGCCACCTCGCCGCGTACCAGTTCGAGTGTCGAGTTGAAGGTTTCCCTTCAGCTTGCCTTTCTTTGCAGCGTCTGCCGAATGGCACTGGTAGCAATGCTCAATCAGTTGGGGCCGGATCTTCTTCTCAAAAAACTCCACACGATCATCACCGAGGCCAGGCTGGGGGATAAGCAAACAGGCGAGGACAAAAGAAGACCATCCTCTCAATGCACGCGAACGCTGATTCCTGGGGGTCTGCATGATGTCTGAGTCCGCCGGGAGGATTCCAGAAGAGTTCGAGGGCCGTTTGTTTTTGCGGCTGTTGCGGGGGCCGCACAACTCATACACGACTTCGCATTATTGACCTGCGCCCGGGAATGGTACCACTCGTTAAGTGGTGATTTGATTGCTGTGACTGGTCACGAGAACAGCCTCTGGTGCTGGTGGTCTGTAGCCCAGGGCACTGTGCAGTCGCACGGTATTGTCGAGTTGCGGCAACGCCCCCAAAGTCTACATCACCTGCATGTCACCGCGAAACCATGCCGACTGCGTGGCGAATTACTGCGACGCCGTTCTGAGCGGTGAGACCGTCATTTCCACAGCCTGCTGGCACAGTTCGGGCTGACGCCGAAGTCCAAACACGGGCTGGCTTCGAGTGATCCGGGTGAGGCGGTGGATCCGCTGGATGCGTTGTGACGTGGGGGGGGGCTGGCCTTACTTGATGGAACTGCGGAGCACACGAAAGCCAAGGAAGTGGTTCCGGAAGCCAGGCAGGGTCTTGTGGCGGAACGCCGAACGGCAGTAGTCGGAGATGCTGATCCAGCAGTCGCCCCGGAGCACCCGGCTCGGGCCCTTTGCAGGACCAGTCAGATCGATTACCGCAGCGCTCGGAAAATCACCGTACCAGTCCTGGCAATGCTCCCACACGTTACCGTGTATGTCATACAACCCCCCCCCGTTCGGCTTCTTCTGGCCAACTGGATGCGTGGTGTTTCGCTGTTCTTGCCATACCACGCGTACTCACCCAGCTCTGAGTCACTTCTGGCGGGCACGGCGAAGTCACCAAAACTGTACTTAGTCGTCGTTCCCGCCCGGCACGCGTATTCCCACTCTGCCTCCGGCGTCAATCGATACACGTAGCCCGCAGACTTCTCACTAGGCAGTTCCGACAACTTCAGGCAGAACTCAACAGCGTCATCCCAGCTGACATTCTCAACGGGGTTCTGCTTGCTTTTGAACCGGCTCGGATTCCTCCCCATCACCCGCTCGAATTGCTCCTGTGTCACCTCGTGCTGACCCAGGTGAAACGACTGCGTCAAAGTCACCTTGTGAGCGGTTTTGCCGTCACCCATTGTGAACCTACCGGCGGGGATCGGCACAAACCGCATGCCGATGCTGTTCACAACCGGGACAACGGCTTTGGCAGGGCCATCAGCCCGCTGCGCCGGAAACGCTGCGCGCGACTTTCGCAACCTTGAATGTACCCCGGGCCGGTTTCTGAAAAACTCAGAGGCCCGCGCCACGGTTCACTCGACGATCTCGAGATCAGCCAGGTAAATGGCCGTCCTCTGTCGTCCCTGTGCATCGTGCTCGTGGGACGAGTACCAGGACATCAAAGCCCGCGTCGGACTTAATTCCACAAAGCCAGGGTAGGACGTGTCGCCACCGCTGGGGAGTTCGGAAAATTCCTGAAGTCGATCATCAACCAACCAGTACATAGCCGTTTTCGGGCCCCGCTTGCGGCCGCCGACTAAGATCCGTCCGCCCCAACGGGTCAGCAATGGGCCACCGATATAGCGGTCGAGTTCCTGCCGTTGCCACTGGGTGTAGGGTGGCGCGGCACGCAGCAACTGCGCCCGCTGGCTGCCGCGGCGGCCGATGGCCAGGATGTCTCCACGCTGTGAAAACAGGAAAGCGGTCTCGTCACCTTCGATTTCCTGAAATACCGCCCGCTTGCGCCAGATCAAGCCATCGTCGCTCTCCAGCATGAGTGACTCCACCTCGCGCCCCTCGCCCCGGGGTGGTACCGCAAACCCGATCTTGCGGCGACCGCAGAGGTAAGCCTTGTCTCCGTAGCGCGCCGCCCGCCAGATGTAATGCCCAAACGTCCCCTCCAAGAGCACGGGGCTCTTCCAGGCGACGCCGTCTGCCGTCCAAGCCGCGTACCCCAGGTGGACGTTCAGATCCAAGTCGTCGTTGCGTGGCGCGGTCGGCCCGCTGTACCAGGTTCCCGTATAGACGAACAACTTCTCGCGGAATACCAGAAAATGGGGGTCGCGGGTGTCGCGATGCTCGACTCGGAATCGATGCACTTGCCGCCACTCCACCCCGTCGCCGCTCGTCAGGATGATGATCGACGCCGTTGGATGGACGTTGTGTCCGTCCGGACAGCTACGGAAAGCGAGGTAGAACTGATCACGAAAGCGGACTAAGTCGGTGAACGCGTTGTGTTCGCTGTTGTCGAACACCCGTCGGATGTTGCTGACACGCACCGCGGGAACTTCAGCGGCGCGGAGCACAACGTCTGCGCGACCAATTGCAGCAATCAGCAGCACCAGCAACATCAGTCGCCGCCAGGCATGACGGAACAATGCAAACATCAGGCGTGCTTTCTCTTTTTCTCGAAAGGGTAGTCGTCCCGAAAGGTGGATGATGACTGTCTCGGAAACATACGGCGCAAATCCGTTTCCTCTCCAACTTCAATCGTCACAACTCACCAACCAACAACAAACACACGATCAGGCTGGACTAAACAAACCATTCCTTCGCTGTTAGGATTCGCGTGGCGCTTTCTGGATCCAACTTATACATTATCGTTACTCCCGTCGGTGTCCCATCAACTCACACGTTTTTCGTGAGCCAGCGAAAACCACCGTTAGATGGGACTCAGATCAAGTCTTTCTGACCCTGGATTTCTGCCGGGGGATGGCCTGTGCCGAGAACTCGTGCGGGGAGGGTTTCTGCGGGTTGGGAATCGAAGGTTTTTCGACATCGGCATTCCCAGCTATCTTAAGGCCGGCGCGTCAAACTGCTTCAGAACGCGCTTCAGAACGCCTATCAGCTATTCCTGGCGCACGATCAAGTGATTCGGGAGTTCGTCCTTGTCTCCCTCTTGCCACGGAAAGTGCTCGGCGAGAACTTCGCCGCAGCGCGCGATTCCGTCTTCGATGCCCTTGTGCAACGAACCCGCGCGGATGCCGTCGAGTATGGCGGCGTCGGTTTCCTCCCAGTAAGTCGAATCGACCTTGCCGTTGATGCCTTCGTCGGCCAGGATGACAACGCGATGTTCAAGCAAGCTGACGAAGATCAAGACGCCGGTGGCGGCGTCGGTCTTG
>CAUZPL010000156.1:0-9384 GCA_963581585.1 Planctomycetota bacterium | reverse complement strand
GTTGTTTGATCTGGGCGACCAGATTCTGAGTCGCATCGGTAAAGATGCCGGTGAAGATGGTCTCTCACCAGTGATGGTGAAATTTTACCGTGAAGTCGGTTTTCTGCCGGCCGGGGTGCTGAATGCCCTAGTGCGGCTGGGATGGTCGCTTGATGATGAAGCTGAAGTGTTTTCCTTACAACAGATGCAACAGCACTTCAGCCTGCAGCGGGTCGTGAAAGGTTCGGCTGGTCTGGATCCGGAAAAACTGATCAGTTTCCAGACATACTGGATGTCGGAACTGTCTGTCGATGAACGTCTGGTCGGGTGTCTGACATTTCTGGAGCAGGCGGGGCTCGTTGAAGCCAATGCAGACGTCAGTGTGCAGGGACATGTGCGCAAAGTAATTGAGCTGGCGGGAGACCGCCTGCGTGTATTTGGCGATATCCTTTCACTGGATGAATTCTTCGTTGAAGACGACAGGTTGAAGTTCGACGAAAAAAATTTCCGCAGGCGCGTGGTAGACGTCGAAGGCGCTATTGATCTGCTGGCAAAACTGCGTTGTGAGCTGGAAGACTGCGAATCATTCGACAGCGCAGCTTTGCACCGTCTCCTTCACGCGTTCGTTGAGGACAATGGAATTCGTTTCGGAGAGATTGCACCGGCGCTAAGACTTTGTGTGACTGGAAAAGCGCAGGGCGCAGATCTGTTTGGAACGCTCGAGTTAGTCGGGCAGCCGTCGTGTTTGAAACGAATCGATCGAGCCATTGGAATCGCAGAAGCGACACGCACCAGGTAGAACAGCCCGCAGGAAAATCACAGGCGACCAAAGGTGCCCGTACCGGCCATTGCCGGTGTCAGAAATGCGCAGCAGTGCTCCGGTACCTTGGCGAAACCGGATTCCTCCCCGACATATGCCTGCTATGATTGTCGGAGTCACTCATATCTCGGTCGCAGGCAGGATGCTGAACATGTCGACAGCGCTGGTTACAGGTGGTGCGGGATTTCTGGGAAGTCATCTCTGCGATCGTCTGGTTGCGCGGGGAGATGATGTCATCTGCCTGGATAATTTTTTTACCGGAAAACGAAGGAACATCCAGCATCTGCTGAGCGCCTCAAACTTCGAAGTGATTCGCCACGACATCGTGCATCCGATTTACCTGGAAGTGGATCGCATCTTCAACCTGGCCTGTCCGGCTTCCCCGGAGGCGTATCAGTTCAATCCGATTAAGACGATCAAGACATCCACTGTCGGTATGGTGAACATCATGGGGCTGGCCAAACGGTGTCGAGCTCGTATTCTGCACGCCTCAACCTCGGAGGTCTATGGGGATCCACAGGTCCATCCTCAGCCGGAAGATTACTGGGGGCATGTTAATCCTATCGGTCCTCGCAGCTGCTATGACGAAGGCAAACGGATTGCTGAATCACTGATGATGAACTACCACGAAGCCCATGGGACGGAAATCCGCATCATTCGCATCTTTAATACTTACGGGCCTCGCATGGATCCCAATGACGGCCGTGTGATTTCGAACTTTATCAGACAGGCACTTGCGGGTGACGATCTCACCGTTTACGGAGACGGGACTCAAACCCGCTCGTTTTGTTACTGTGATGACCTGATCGAAGGGATGCTGCGCCTGATGGATCAGAATGACCACACGGGCCCGGTCAATATCGGCAACCCGATAGAGAATACGATGCTCGAACTGGCGCAGGTGGTGGTTACCGCGACAGAAAGTTCATCGAAAATTTCGCATCATCCTCTCCCCAAAGATGATCCTCAACAACGTTGTCCGGAAATTAGTCGAGCTCGTGACTGGCTGGGCTGGGAGCCACGTGTGACGCTGGAAGATGGTCTTAAGCAGACCATTGACTGGCACAGAAACCTGCCGCAGGAACCCTGATTCAGTGCATGTCACGGTACAGGCTGACGTTGTTGGAGTGGCCGCCTGCTGAATTCGTGCCACCAAACCTGTATAAAATAATTTTGGAGTCGCCGGAAAATGTCTCGAACTCTGGTTACCGGAGCTGCGGGTTTCATCGGGATGCACACTTCCCGCATGCTGCTCGATCGAGGTGGTTCCGTCGTCGGACTGGACAACCTGAACGACTACTATTCCCCGGAACTCAAACGCGATCGTCTGGGACTGCTGTCAGGACATTCCGAATTCAGGTTTGAGGAGGCTGATCTGGAGGACCGTAATGCAGTGAGTCGCATTTTCCATGAACACCAGTTTGACAGTGTCATTCATCTGGCAGCCCAGGCCGGTGTTCGTTATTCGCTGGAAAATCCGCATGCCTATATTAGTTCGAATCTCGTCGGTTTCATGAACATCCTCGAGGAGTGTCGTCGTCATGAGATCAGTCACCTGGTTTATGCATCGTCGAGTTCGGTCTATGGTGCAAACCGCAGTATTCCGTTTCACGTGGATGATCGGGTTGACCACCCGGTCAGTCTCTATGCCGCCACCAAGAAATCCAACGAACTGATGGCTCATTGCTACAGCCATCTGTTCGGGATTCCCACCACGGGACTGCGGTTTTTTACGGTTTATGGGCCGTGGGGGCGTCCGGATATGGCAACTTGGCTGTTTACCGAGGCCATTTTGAACCGTCGTCCGATTAATGTGTTCAATCACGGGAAAATGAAACGTGACTTCACGTATGTGGATGACATTGTGCAGGGGGTGGTCCGAGTCAGTGACCTGGTGCCCGCTCCCGGGGAAGACCAGCGTACGTCTGCTCCATATCGTCTGTACAACATCGGCAACAATGAACCTGTGGAACTGATGCGGTTAATCAGCTGCATTGAGGAATGTCTGGGTCTTGAAGCCCGGAAGATTATGCAGCCAATGCAGCCCGGTGATGTGCCTGTGACTTACGCAGATGTTGATGCTCTGCAGGATGCAGTGGGGTTCCGGCCTTCCACACCCATAGAAACCGGTGTTCGGCATTTTGTTGACTGGTACCGCGACTACCATAACGTGTGACCTGGCGGAGCCTTTGGCGGACAGCAGCAGGCAATATGACTGTAAAGGGCCACGCAGTATCTGCCCGAATACAGTCTTACTCGCGCTTCGCACACGTTTTTGTGGAGAGGTGGTGCTGTCAGGACAGTCAGACGAGACCAAAATGACTCTTGCACGAACCACTGAACCTGAAGTCATGGACTCGGTGGAAGAAGCCGAAGATTATGACGCGATGGACCATTCGGATGTGAATCATCAATTTGTTGATGATTACCTGGCCTTTGCTGGTGAAGAATTTTCCAGGAGCGACGGTAATTCATTTCACCGGATCCTCGATACAGGCAGCGGGACCGCTCAGATACCGATCCTGCTGAGCAGGCAGCTGACGGCACGACATGCCATTATCGCCTGCGATCTGTCTTGGGAAATGCTGAGAGTGGCTCGTCGTAATATCAGGACGGCGGGATGCAAACAGACTGTGATTCCGATTCTCTGTAATGCCCGACAGCTCCCGTTTCGCAATCAGTCGTGCCATCAGCTGATCTCCAACAGTATCGTCCACCACATGCCTAATCCCGTCACGGCCTTTTTAGAAATCCGTCGGGTTGCCGCGCCGAAGGCTGTGATTTTTGTACGAGACCTGCTGCGACCGGCTACGGCGGAGGACGTCAACAGGCTTGTGAGACAATGGGCCGGAACGGCAACGGAACACCAGCAGCAGATGTTTCGTGAATCTCTGCATGCCGCTCTGACCATTTCTGAAATCCGTGAAATACTGCTGGCAGCAGGACTTGGTTCAGGCTGGGTCCGGCAGACCACGGACCGACACTGGACTATTGCCGGGCGGGTGCCTGGTGATTAACACCCATCGGGAACACACATTTTCAAAGATCCTCCACTACGTAACAACTCAAAGAAACTCTCCTGCAATCCGGTGTGTCTGTCTCTTTGGTATACAGACGGCTGTAGACTTGATATCGATCATTGAACGCCGTTTTGATTGAGGAGACGTCCCCCAGGCGGCGGGAATATCTGATGACAGCCCGACTGCTGGCCTGTATGGGTACTTAGCGGTCCGAATGAGATTCCAACCAAATTTTGCCAACACAAGCTCGTCTTATTGCGGGTCTGATTATCGCTGCCGTGGTTCAGACTGCCATCATTGCCATCCCGACAATTCCACTGGGGGTTCCGGGAGAATGGGACTGGCGTCGACATGCGTTACCGGCATCATTCATGGCGGCGGTGGCTCAGTTCGTTCCGGCCATCGTTGGTGCGACCGTTCTGTTGTGTGTCGCCCGGTTCGGAAACAACCGGTTGTTTCGACAGCATCGCAGGATTGCTGAAAACGAGGACTTTCGGCGGCATGGACCTCCGGTGGCTGTCTCCGGCATCATGTTACTGTCTTTGGTATTTGGAACGTGGGTCTGGGTGAAAACGGTGGAACGCTGCACGCCTGCTCCCCACCGTAATCTGAAATCGATGTGGGTCCTGTACGATCCTTCGTCGTCAGGTTATTTCTACGAAGCAGCCTTTAAGATCAATTCAACGTCGCATTTTCTGTCGTCGTACACGGAGCGAACACAGGAAGGTGAGGTTTACCACTCAGGAACTCATCCACCCGGGCTGTTTGTCCTGTCTCGGTGGATTCTCCAGTGTTGCCGGAATGTTCCTTTGGCTGCAGCACAACTGCATGACTGGATCTTTTCCGGTGACCTGAAGGCGTTTCGTGCGCTGGAATCGTCAGCGCGTCTGAAGCGTCCGCTGAGTGAGTCAGATTTGGCAGCGTTGTTCCTGCTGTCGGAAATGACAACTCTTGCGGCTGCATGCACGGTCATACCGTTATTTTTCACTCTCCGTCTGTGTTTCGATGTGTTGACTGCCTGGAGAACCACCTGCCTGTGGGCCACAGTTCCATGCTTGGTCGTTTTTCTTCCGAAATCCGACGTCCTGTTTACGTTAACATCAATGGCAGCAGCGAGCTTCGGCATCATGGCTCTGATGTCGTCCCACGATCTGTCAAAGCGACTCTGTTTCTCCGTTGCCAGCGGATCGGTTCTCTGGTGTGGACTGATGATGAGTCTGGCCCACCTGCCCGTACTGGCGTTACTGGGTATGGTGATGCTGATTCGATTTGTGCGCGATGGAATTTCCAGTGGCGGATTGCGGGAAAGTCACTCAAACCAAATGAGAAAAAGCGGCACGATGGAGGAATTGCCCGGATGCGAGACCGAGGTGAACTTCAGTCGTAAGGCCGTTATCAGTCGGGATTTGTTTGTTGCCGGTGTCATTGTGGCAACGGTCGCGGTACTCACCCTGGTATTCAGTATTGCAACTGACTGTGATATGTTTTCAGTCTGGCAAATGAATCTTAGGAACCATGCAGCCTTCTATGACGTTCACACGCGCACAGCATGGAAATGGCTGATCGTCAATCCGCTGGAACTGGGCATGGCGATTGGTTTGCCAGTCGCACTGATCTCGCTCGCAGGACTGAGACACGGGGTTGCTGCAAACTGGCGGAAATCCACGCGTGATTCAGTATCGATGTCAGTTGATATGTCTCTGGCCGTTGTGCTGACGATTTCTGTTCTGTGGATTTCCTGTCGCAACAGTGGTGAGGCCGCCCGGTTGTGGTGCTTCCTGACGCCGTGGCTCATGGTCATACCGGCACATCTTTTGGGATCAGAAAGTGACTCGCACCGAGTTGTCGGCACAAGTTCGTCCGTTGTCTGGCACACGGCATTGCTGGCCCAGATGGTGGTCTGTATTCTGACGTCTGGTCGAGTGTCTGGATTCTCGTTCTAAACTCTCCTCTTTGAATGGAACATTTTTCCGGAACTCGAGGACGATATGTCTGTGGACAGCACAGGAATTGAATCGGCCGACGTACTGATTTCTCTGGCGCTGGAAGAGGACTTGCAGCAGCGAGGAGATTTGACCAGTAAGGCTGTGATCCCTGAATCAGCGACGGCGATCGTCAGTGTGGTGGCTCGGGAATCCGGCTCACTCAGTGGTGCTGTACTGATTCAGCTCGCCTATTCTGCGCTGGCCGAACGAATGCGGTTCGCGGAACGCTGTCAGGTTCGGTCATTGAAGGAAGACGGAGATCGCCTGGAACCAGGTGCCGTCATCGCCACAGTCACAGGACCAACTCAGTTACTCCTGGCCGGGGAACGAACCGTATTAAATTTTTTGATTCATTTGAGCGGGATTGCCAGTCGAACTGCGGAATTTGTGGCGCGAACGCAGGGCACAGGCGCGGTTGTGCTGGATACTCGAAAGACATTGCCCGGGTATCGAACACTGCAAAAGTACGCAGTCCGCTGCGGAGGTGGGTCCAATCATCGTATGGGGCTCTGTGATGGTATACTGATTAAGGACAACCACCTGGCCGCTCGCAATCATGCCAGCGTGGCCGATTGTGTGACCGCCGCTCGCGAGTATCTGTCGGATTCATCTCTGGATCTGCCGGTGGAAGTCGAGGTTGATACACTGGATCAGCTGCGAGATGTATTGACAGTGCAGCCGGACATCGTATTGCTGGACAATATGCCGACCGGGGATCTGCTAACGGCAGTATCTATCCGGGACCAGGTTTCGCCTTTGACGCTCCTGGAAGCGTCCGGCGGAGTTGATCTGGAGAACATTAGCTGTGTCGCGGGTACCGGAGTCGACCGCATCAGTATCGGAGCTCTGACGCATTCCGCACCAGCGCTGGACATTGGCTACGACTGGCCCGATCTTACGTAACAGAGAATACTTGGATGAAATCTTCCCGACGCCGGTTTCTATCAGCATCTGCCACGGCAGGCGCTGTATTCGCGCGTGGCTCCGATGCCGTCATCGCCGCCGATCCACCTCAGAGGGTCGCAGGATCACAATTGAAACTGAGTCTTGCGGCTTACAGCTTCAATCGCATGATGGCTCGTCGGGGAACTCCCGAGCAAATTGCGTCTGCGCGAGTGACGCTGGAGAAGTTTATTGATTTCTCCGCGGCCCAGGGTCTGAGTGGCGTTGAGCTGACCAGCTATTACTTTCCGGAAACTGTCACCAACGAGTACCTGATGACACTGAAGGAGCGGACTCATCGATTGGGACTCTCCATTTCCGGAACAGCAATCGGAAACGATTTCTGTCTGCCGGATGGTGCGGCCCGGGATGCGCAGCTGGCGAAGTGCCGTCGGTGGATTGATTATGCAGCGGCGATGGGAGCACCTGCAATTCGCATCTTTGCCGGAAATGCACCCCAGGGTGATGCGGAAGAAGTTGCAGTCGAACGCTGTGCACGCGGAATCAACGAATCACTCCGGTACGCCTCCACACGTGGTGTGTTTCTGGCACTTGAAAACCACGGCGGCATCACAGCCACACCGCAGCAAATGCTGCAGATCATTGAACAAGTCGATGATTCGGTCTGGTTTGGCGTGAATTTCGACAGCGGAAATTTTCGTACCCAGGATCCGTACGCCGATCTGGCAATGATTGCGCCCTATGCGGTGAACGCTCAGGTTAAGGTCATGATTGCACCCAATGGCAGGAAAGAACCGGCCGACCTTGAGAGAATTGTCAGCATCCTTCGGCAGGCACGCTACCGAGGATACGTCGTACTGGAGTATGAAGAGGCTGAAGACCCTTTCACTGAAATCCCGCGGTATCTGAAGAGGCTGTCGCGAGTGATTCAGCTCTGATCACAGTCCGGCATGCGCTCACGGTTTTGCCGATTTTCGCGGTGTGATTTTTTACAGGGCAGGTTCAAACAGACAATCCGGTGTCAATCTTCGGCAGCTACGGTTCAATCGCCGGAAGTGAGTGGATCGGACACTCACCTGAAACGTCGCGGAAGCACGATCTGGTGGCCAACTGCAAGGACGTGATGAGGGCTCTCGAATCGCCATTGGTTTTGGTCTCATTTTTGGTCCCCACACGGTGCGACAACAGGGGCCAGCGATGGAGAAACTGATCCCGCAGCAGCGTGCGTTTGAGCAGAAAAACCCTCGCCATCCAATAAAAAACGGGCTCACAGCGCTGAGACTGTGAGCCCGTCCGATGGACCTAACTGGACTCGAACGTCCTTGGAAAAACACAGGGGAAGTGATCCGACGGCGAACAATGTCCACGATTTGTCCATTTCGACCGCCCCAGATTTCGCCGCTAGACTCGCCGACCTGTTGCGTGACGACTACGCATTCTCAGACGCTGACGTGGCAAAGATTCTCGAAGCGATGGAACGCACGACTTGTTCCATACCTCTAGATTCTTAAGAATCCACGACTGGCCTCACCCGACGGGGGACATGCGGCACTGAACCGCTTGGCCAGTTTTCTATTCAGATAATCGGCAATTCAGAGGCCGACCGCATGAAAATTCGCTTACGTGCCGCAGACAAAGCACGTCCCGACCCAGTCAATGCATTGCTCCAGCAAATCGGGCACGAATGGCCGCCGCGGAGCCAACCTGAAGGAATTGAGATTCTCTCGAAGCTGATTTTCCACAGGACCGCATTAACCAGTGGTTAGCCGGGCATTACGAGGACATTCCAGGTGAAACTTTGCCGCAGCACTGGGTGTCTACTGTTGGCGAGGAAAACTTTCCGTTGTTTACACCAATGCTCGTTGCAGGAATTAAGAGATACATTGAAAAACGCAACCAGTCTGATTCGTGGCAGGGATTTAAGTCAGTGAAAGAATATGCGTCGCAACTGGAAATCAATCCAAAGACGATTCAGCGTGCGTTGCCTGATTTGATTTCTCGCGGACTGGCACGGCGTGGCAAAATTGATCTGCGTCAGGCGGCGAAATGAAAACACCCCCCCGACGTCAGCTGTTCACTATCTTTGGAGATATTCAACATGTCGAAGACTAATTCTAACCCGGAAGACTCCAACGCTAACCCGGAAGACTCCAAACACCAAAGCTCAAACAATGACGACCCGTTCGCTCCGGAGAATCTGCAGTCATTGCGCATGTCGCAGGATTTTCCAGCATGGTGGAAGTGAAACCTGCTATCACGAGCGTGGCTGTTAGAAAGCCGAAAAAGCACGAATTCGTGCGCGTGCGCAAGGGCTCGGACTGGCGATTTGAGACGGCCTGTTTCGACGATAAGGAGGCACGGGAAGTCTATTTAGTGGCCCCGGAACTGTGGCCGGCTATGCTTGGTGACGTCACTCACACGTGTCTGGTAGTGGATGGGAATCGAACCGTTGGCCATAAATCTCTTCATACTAACACCATAAATCAGACGGCACAGGCAGGCGACGCGCAAAACGACGCGCTCAAACGGTTTCATGAGATCTTGACGTGCGAACATGAGCTCACTTCAGACCAGGTGACGATCATCTCCGAAGCTGGTCGACGGTGCGGATTGTTTGATCCACTCAGCATCCCCAACGGTTGAACCTGCGATCTTGTAGTTGTGGCCGATGGTTTTT
>CAUZPL010000155.1:0-9928 GCA_963581585.1 Planctomycetota bacterium | reverse complement strand
AGTCGTGACCTTGATTGTAGGCACCAACTCGATTACAAGCGAATGGAAATGCATTCACCAAGATGCCCTAAGGAGCGATTATGTACCAAGTTGACCGTCGCGGTTTTCTGAAGTCGTCGATCGCGGGGGCCGGCGGCACGTTTGCCATCTCCGGTACCAAATCGTCCGGGGACATCCTGGGGTCGAACGAGCGGATCCGGGTAGCCGTCGCCGGACTACACGGACGCGGCACATTGCACATGGACCAATTTGCGAAGATGAAGGGTGTCGAAGTAGCCTATGTCGTCGATCCCGATAGTCGTGAGTTCGGTCCATCTGTAAAACGCGTTCAGGACGCTGGCGGCAACACGCCGAAAACCGCTCAGGATATCCGCGAGGTACTGGAAGATCCAAACCTCAACGCGGTTTCCATTGCTACTCCAAATCATTGGCATTCGCTGATGACGATCTGGGCTTGTCAGGCCGGCAAGGATGTTTACGTGGAAAAGCCGTGTAGTCACAACATCCACGAAGGGCGTATTGCCGTCGAAACCGCCCGCAAGTTCAAACGGATTGTGCAGCACGGAACACAGCAGCGATCCGATCCCTTCCGGGCCAGCGAGATTGCCGCAGTTCATTCCGGCAAGTATGGAAAATTGCTTGTCTCAAAAGGCTATTGCTGTAAGACGCGCCGGTCGATCGGGTTCCGAGAAACGGAAAGTCCCCCTCCCGATTTGGATTTCAATCTCTGGTTGGGGCCGGCCGCAAAGCAGCCTTACCATGGAAACCTGGTCCATTACAACTGGCACTGGTTCTGGGATTTCGGGACCGGTGACACGGGCAATCAGGGGGTTCACGAGATGGACGTGGCTCGCTGGGCGATCCAGGGAGCGACTTTGCCAAAGCGAGTTTTCAGCCTCGGAGGCCGCTTTGGCTATCAAGACCAGGGACAGACTCCCAACACGCAATTGACGGCGTACGAATACGATGATGCGTTGTTGCTGTTTGAAACCCGCGGTCTGGTCGGCAAGAAACAGGGTGTCGCGCGGATCGTCCGGAACGAGTATTACACGACGGACGGAATGATCACCGGTGGCAAGTTCTATCCCCATGGTCGCGGCGAAGGAGAACCACTGGCCCGTTTCGAGACCCACGTGACGCCCGCCGGACCGTGCGCCAGCGTCGATTCGCGTACTTCCGCCGAGCGGATTGCAGACCACAAAGGCGGTAATCATCGGGCGGCCGTCTGCCACTTGCACAATTTTATCGATGCCGTCCGCTCGCGCAACGCAAATGACCTGAACGCCGACATAGAAGTTGGCCATTACTCGTCAGCTCTCTGCCATTTGTCCAATATCAGCTATCGGCTGGGAACGATGGAAAAATGGGACGGCCGGCTCAAGGGCTACGGCGACAACCGACAAGTGGCCGACGCCTTCGAGAATATCGCCGATGGCCTTAAGAAATTCCAGGTCCCGTTAAGCGGCTTGGAGTACCGCGTCGGCCGCGTTCTCGATTTCGATCCCCAGCTCGAACGATTCACCGCTGACGACGAGGCCAACCAACTGATGAGCCGGCCGGCGCGCAAGCCGTTTGACGTGCCGGAGACGCTGGCGTAGGTGCTGTTTTCCAAATTATTTGACAGCAGGTCCGCACGGAAGGCGATGATTTGTCTGCCCCAGTTTTGTGTCTGTGCGACCGGGGCAAGATCCACGTCGTTGATGTGCAGTTTGCCGGCGGCAATGCGGTTTGGGGGTCTTTGGTCCAGAAAGGACCCCGTCATTACTGACAGGCGGTGAGTCATGGATGCACCGCAGTGGTTAATGACTGATCTCACAATTCGGCAATGCCTCCTTGAGTTTGGCGACTCCCGCGTCGGTGATTTGGGTGTTCCTGAGGATGAGCTCCTGTAGACTGGTGAGTCCCTGAAGATACACCAGTCCCACGTCGGTGATTTTGGTGCCGGAGAGGTAGAGCTCCTGCAGACTGGTGAGTCCCTGAAGATGCACCAGCCCCGCGTCGGTGATCTTCGTGTTATAGAGGTGGAGCCACCCCAGACTGGTGAGTCCCTCAAGGTGCACCAGTCCCGCGTCGGTGATTTGGGTGTTCCTGAGGATGAGCTCCTGTAGACTGGTCAGTCCCTGAAGATGTACCAGTCCCGCGTCGGTGATCTTGGTTGAGGTGAGATTGACCCCAACAATCTCACCCTGTTCATTGACCGCGACAGCAGCTCCCAGCTTTTCCAGCTGTGCCTTCACGCTGGTGGCATCCACGGTGTCTTCTTTGGCGGTGGGTGTCTGCTGTTCTGTCGTACAACCACTGCAGAACATCACACCCAGCGCTGTTAATAAAAGTGCGTTGCTGTGCATGATCATTTTCCGAGGCTGAGTTCACCTTCGTGATTGGGACTGTGTGTCTGCACATCATGCCCGGACATCCCGGCAGTGACAAGCAGCCGGTGACACTGTCAGAATGTCAACCGGATCATGTGGCTCTGGACTAATCCGGGTATCGATTTGTGCGGCAGGCTGAAGTGGCGTCTGATGGGCTTGCCCGGCCGTTTCGGATCGGGCCACGCCTTCTCGACGCCCATGTTTCTGTTTATGAACCGCGACCATGCCGCATTTGTGATGGAATTATACTCCTCGCGGCTGCTGTACAGGCAATCCAGCGGGCCACGCATGCCGAGATCTGATCCTGTGTCGACCGAATTGACCAATAACAGTACGGGCCTTCTGCCTGAGCTGAGCGACACAGTAGCATTCGGCCAGGGTGGCGTATGGTAGTTTTCGGTCTTCACCCACGAGCAGGGCAGGCGGCTGCCGGGTTCCGAGTGTGCGGATGGCACCGGTGTACGCAATGACCTGATCGTTTGCCGGCATGGCCGCTGGCAGCGCCGAGTCCCATGGCTCCCAGCGTAGTGGAACCTGCAAGAAAATTGCGGCGGTTGGAATCTGGTGGCGGGCTCATAGAATGATTCCTTCTCTTGCTGTTGATCGCGGAAATGCCGGGTCAAGCAGTTTCAAAGCCTGTAGGCAAAAAGCTTCGCCTGAAACATTCTCACACGAATGGCGACGGTCTCACCGAGTAACGAGATGTCGCTGTCGCCATTCCAGGTCACGACGCGATCCGATTCGTCACCGACCAGCCGGTCACAGTCTGCAAACGTGAACCCTTCGACCGGTTTCGGATCGTTGATCCTGCCGACATTTCGCACAAGCTCCACACTGATCCAGCCGCCTGGATCACAGCGGTAGTTCAATCGCAGCTGATTTCCGTGACGGTAGATAGTTGGGATCGTAAATCGACCCTCACCTGCTGCTTCGACTCCGCAAAAACGGTGCGGTTGCCAGAGCATATAGCGGATTTGCCTCGGTCGCCGGTTTGGAAACATTTCGTCCTTATCCGGGTCAAGGACATTGTGCCGGGTCGAACTTCCTGTGTATGGAACCGCCCAGCGGCCGTCCGGCAGCTCAAGAAGGCCACTTCTCCAGGTGTGCACCGCACAATCTTCGCCGCTGCCAGGTTCTCCGACTGTATGCATTGCGCGACGTTCGGGACGCGACCACATAATGCCGTCACGACTAAATGCAATCTGCATGTCCATGTGGTCGGTCGCCTTGTGGTAGACAGGAACCACCATCGCGTGCAGGTCGGTGCGTCCGGGATAGGGAAAGTAGTTGGCCCCATAGAATTCTGTATCAAGATCGTCCTGCGCATCCGGGGCCAAAATCAGCTTCGGTGCCGGCCACGTACGGAAGTCGTTGGTGCGGGAAAAACCAATCGTGCGGCGCTGGGTCTGTTCTTCAATCCGCGCGGTGCCGATACCCGGTATCAACTCTGCCGTATTTCCCATGATTTGCAGGTAGGCGATGTATTCGTCATTGTCGGCGTCGTAGTATGCCGAGATTCCGCCGTTAACCGGACGGCTGCCCAGCATCGTCTCCAGCTGTTTCCAGTTGAGACCGTCTGATGAAATCCAGCCGAGCATGCGGCCCCAGATTTCGACACGGGGCCCCTTGTAGTCGGAGCCCAACTGCTGTTGCTTATTCCAGCGACGCATGACCTCAGGGCCCTGCATCCGCTGCAGTGTCTGTGGATCGTACCAGCCCATGTCGCCGCCCATTGCCTTGAAGCGTTCAGCGGGCGGAGCATGTGGATCCAGGAATGCTCCGGTGGCTCCCTGAATACCGTTGGCGATCAGATTGTTCTTCGTCGAACCGCGAAACGAGACCTGCCCCAGCTCAGGACGCTTCCATTCGTAGCCGTCGACACTGGTACAATAAGCCGTTCCACCTCCTCCCGCGCCCGAACATTCATAGAGCATGTGCCACACCCCGTCGGCTTCCCAAATGAACAGTGGGGAGATTGACTCTCCATCCTCCCATTCGGCCACCGCTTCGAGCAGCAGTTGCGACCGTTTGGCCGGTTCGACACGAAGCCGGACGCCAATCACGCCGTCGTACAAATCGTACAGGCCTCGGTGATTTAGGTTGCGGTTACCCGGAAAAATCTCTGTGACATCCACGAGTGGATGCCACTCTCCGCTGTTGTAACGAATACGTTTGGATCGTTTCTGCGGCTCCGTAAATGGTGAGGGTGGCAGTTGCTGCTGCGTGCTTTCTTCGGACCCTCCGTCTTCCCGCTGCGCCCAGGACTCCACACAGCAAACGTTGCTGGAAAAACAAACGAGCGTCAGCAGCCACACCACATACTCCAAACACCGACATCTCCGGACTACCCTCGACGCCACATTCAGTGGTC
Source organism: Planctomycetota bacterium (assembly GCA_963581585.1). Classification (GTDB taxonomy): domain Bacteria; phylum Planctomycetota; class Planctomycetia; order Planctomycetales; family Planctomycetaceae; genus S139-18. The sequence continues at coordinate 5,185 of CAUZPL010000155.1, read as the reverse complement.
GATGGACGATTCGTGTTCGGTCTGCATAGATTGTTTTGTGCATCACAGTGGAATTCGATCTATTAACAGTTGGGGCTTCACGTATTTCGTAGTTCAAACGTATTCATTTCACCGAAATACGGACTTCTTCCAGCACGGGCGTGCTTCCTCCATCCGGGGTTCGCAGCGCCACGCGATACTGCAGCCATCGAGCCGCTGTAGTCCGCGCGACTTGGATCATTGCTGCCGCAGCCCACACAGAGGGCTGTAACCAGGGCGGCGAATGCCGCGGTGAGTTTTGAGGGACGGCTATTCATTTTGTCGAACCGAACGGAGGTCGTGATTGTGGCTAAACTTTGCAGCACGCATTCAGGTCATCACTCAATTCGCTTGCCAGAGTGTTCAGTACCTCAAGGGTTTTGAAACTTCCTCTTGTCAAATCGCCCTCGAATCCGGTTCAACTCCTTGGCACGGACCAACCGCCGCCTGGACGTTCGCCGACCGAACGATCAGTGCCCGGCCTCCATGATCGCTTTTACCGGAATCAAGGTCGCCCGACACTGCGCATTTGAACCATCGTAAACAGTCGGTGGTGATCCCGCCCAGTAATGAACGATCAGCAGTTTTTCACCCATCACCACGGCGCTCGGGTAACCGAAGTCGCCAATCACGGGTGTCGTCAATCGAAGCTGATCCGAAGTATCCCAGGTCTTGCCGTTATCTCGCGAAACGATGCCTCGGATGTCCCTCTCCTTATCCCTGCGGTTGCCGAAAATCAGTAGGACTGTGCCATGGCCCAGATCGATGAGGTCAGCCGGATGCTGGCCTTTATCGGTCGCTTTTATCACATGCTGCCAGCTGCGTCCCATGTCGGTGCTACTGTAGAGATCCACATGAGCTCCATGGTGGGCATCGCGCGCGGCTGCCAGCAGGGTGCCATCCTGAAGCTCTAGCAACCCTGTTTCGTTGTGACTCGCGGTGATCAACGAAACGTCTCCCCAAGTAACCCCTTCATCTGTGGACCGCACCAGGTAAGCGTAGTCGTGAATGTCATCCGAACGGTCTGGAACACCGGGAACATCAGGAGCATGTGAGCCATAAACGTTTTGAATATAGGTTCCATCCGACAGACGAATGATGCGACCGTACGGCGAAGTTGTTTCGACCGCACCCAGTTTCAGGTTCTGAAAACTTGACCAGGTCAGACCATCATCATCGGAATAGACCTGCATGTCTCTGGACAAGTCGAATGAACGATTAAAGATGCCTTCGCCGGTGTAACTGGCCTGATGGTGAAACCCAAGAAAAAACCTCCCTTTTGGCGTGATTCCGAACGCGGGATTGCGGTCATCTGCGGATGTGTCGACTATCGTGCGCTTCCCAAACCACACGATTCCATTCTTAGAGAAGAACAGGTCCAGACGACCTCCGATTCCCAGGTATCCACCACCTCCTCGAAGGACTACAACGGCACGACCATTGGGAGCTTTATCGATGACTGGGAAGTATCCCTGGCCGTCTGTCACGACCGCAGTTTGAACCTCGGGATGAGTCGTCAGATCGATCGACACGGCCGTCGGACTCATCACGGAAAGCATGATCGCGTGCAACACGGATTTCATTTTGGTGTCCTGTCCCCAGGAATGACGGGACCTGTACGATCATGGGCTGGCAGCGGGCGGATTCCCTCCGCCGTGACAACCAGGGACGTTTCGATGTCGAGGGAGGCAACACCCGGCAAGAAAATGGCAGACTCCAGATTAATGACCATGTTTTCTTCCAGAGGCAGATCGGACGGCACGTCGATGCAGTCATTATGGATCCGAAGCTGATTGTCGGCTACGAGGATCGGATAGTCGCGAATCTCCAGCCCGAGCTCGTGTCCATGGGGATACGATTCCGTGAAGCCTCGCCCCGTTGGGCCAACTTCATCGGATCGTTTCCAACGTCAATTATAAAGATTGAGGATCACCAAGCTCGCTCATCAATGAAAACATCGGTTCTTCTCCCTTCTCTCGAGGTGTAAAGAAGTTGAACAGGTAGATGCCATCGACCCCATCTGCCCAAAGCTTGCGTGCAATGCTGCGATAGTCGTCGGCCGTGTGTCGTTGCCTGCCATCGCTGACTTGGATGGCCCCGTAGATGGGTAATTTGGGAATCCCCTTTCGGTATCGGGCGATCTCAAGCTCAAACGGTTCCCTCGGTCCGTCGACCAGAAAGTGGGACACGGTCAGAAAGTCGATCAATCCTTCGTCCGCCCAGGTCACTGGATCAAGGCACATCTGCCGTGATAGAGCCAACGTCGGAGGTACCCGCACGGCAAGGAGCAACGGCCGGCCTCGCTTCTGCCCACATTGATTCGTCAGGGCGCGGACGTTGCGCAGGAATTGCGTCATCACGGGGGTATTCTTCACGTCCAGCTTGTGATACACCCAGTGGTCGCTCCCAATGATCTTGAAGTGCACCGGGAAACGCAGCCAGTCGAGTTCCAGACCGTCGATCCGGTCTCCGTAGCGGTCGCAAATCTCCCGCAAGCGAGCCAACATGTGCTGGCGCACCTGCGGAGTCGCGTAATTCAACGCACCTTGCTCATATGGACCATTCCCGACGCGCCATTCGGGATGCTCCCGCCAAAACTTCGAGTTGAAGGCGCTTTCGGGAATGTGGGTGGTGTGCGCCTCGTTCATCCGATAGGTCACGAAGGTCTCCAGGCCCTTCTCTCTGGCACGGTCGATCACCAGTCCAATGGGGTCATAACCTTGATCCACCAGGGAGCGAATGTTTTCGGCGCAAACCTTCACATTCCCGTCGTATCCGTTCTCCTTGGTGATTTCCTCGCCCGCACCCAGCATGCGGACCACTTTGCTGGGGTAAGCCAGCCTCATGCACATATTGGGACAGATCATATAGGTATCGACCTGCATTCCCGCCACCTCATCGACCCATCGATGGACATCGGCAGCGGTGACACTGGTTCTGGCTTTTCCGCCCTTGAAGTTGAAGAAAATGCTCGAGCCGTCGTTGTTGTAGATGATGCGTCTCATTTTGTTTGGCGCCGGCAACTCCGATTGTCGGGTTGCTGTCGGAGATTCTGCAACGCTGGCAACGCCCATCGGTAGTAGGCTGATCAATACGATACTCGTCAAGAACGCACGCACTGATAACCTCCGACTTGGACTGTTACCTCGACAAATTCGCATTCTGGTTCCTCGTCGGTGTGAGTCATGAGATGGCCTTGGAGATGGAGCAGCCTGTCCGAAAAGTGCCCCGCCCAGATTATAGTGTTCGACGCCGGGCAGGATCAACCTGCGGCGGTGTGACCAAGTGATTCAGGTGGGCGCGAACGAAGCCTCGATTCACGACCAGGGCAGTCTCGAAACTCCGTCGCGTGAATCAGGGCAGGAGTTCCCGTCATAGACACCGAACTTGGAGCACCATTTTCCCTTTGAGCATCCTCTCGACCGGCAGTTGCCACAAACTGCAGCACCGGATGCCACCGGCTGATTCGCAAAATCTGCGAGCCACCTTGGAACTCAGTCCCGTGATCCGCTCTATCTCCAGTAGCTGCAGTGGCTCCGATAATATTGAAAACTCAGTCATCGTGACTCGATCGCGTGAATTTAGGTTCACTCTCAACTTCCGGCGAAAAATAAATGTTCTGTCACTTTAATTCGCTGACCGCCTCTAAGGAAATGCGCACAGAGACTCGACCGGCTGTCGACAGCAGTTTAAAAGTCCAGCTCAACTGAATCGAAACGAAAACAGGTCGGCGTCTTTGACTTCGAACCGCACCCGCACTGGTCTCGCCCGCCAGGTTCGTGGCCTGGAACCTCGCAGAATCATTCTGTATGGGGCGCCGGACGTAGTCGAGTTTTCGGCATAGATGTCAGCCCTGGTCCAGTCCGATTTGGGCGGCGACGGCGTCGTCGAGCATCCGCAGGATCAGCCCCGCGCTGATGGCACTGACCGGGCCCATTTTGTACGGGAAGATGGGAATCGGCACTTCGGCGTCGGGTCGCTCCCAGCACTGGTCAATGTGGGCCAGCAACGGCGGGTCGTCTTTCGACATTTCCGGGTCCGGATTGCAGCTGCAGATCAATTGCAGCTGCGCTTCGCGGATGTATTTGCTGAACTCCTCGTAGACCGTACCCACTCCGGTATAGCCGATCCACACCAGCAACTCACCCGGTTCCAGGTTCGTGCCGAACGCTGTTTTTGCGTTTCCGGCGGCGGGAAATGGCTTCCAGGGGGCGCGGGTGTCCTGGTCGAACTCGTACAGGATCATGTGGCCGACCCCGGAGAGTCCGACCGTACGCCCGGTTGTCATCTGCCGGGCGACCAGGCCGGCGGCCTGGTCGATCTGGGCCTGGATGCGTGCGGTCTGCAGGTCCGCCAGGAGCGTTTTCACCCGCTTGAGATAGCCGGTCGCCATCTGACCTGCGGGGATCGGCTGGTCGCACGCATGAACGGTGACTCGCCCAGCGCTGGTCTGCAGGGGGCGGTTGAAGGCGATGGACCCGGGCATGGTGATACTGTACAGGACGGCGGGAAAGGTTCCTCGGCGGGACATGGCGGCGGCGTATTCGCAGCACCACATCCACCCCAGCGTGACGTTGGCCAGGGTGTTGATCCGGCCGTGCTCTGCGCGGCCTGAGGGGGCGCCGTTGTCCAGGAAAAAATCGACGGCCAGATCGACTGGCCTGTCCGCTGCGGAGGCAAACAGGACCACTTTCCACCCCTGGGCCTGGTACGCGCGGACCAGTTTTCCGATCGGCAGCGCCCGCTTCTCCCACGAGCGGACCGAGAGCAGCACGAAGTCGTGTCCGGTCGCGGTCTGGCTGTTAGTCGGGTAGGCAATCGCCAGCCCGCCGGCGCGACTAATCAGCTCTTCGGCAAAACTGGGCTCTCCCTGGTAGGGCGTGTTGATTCTGGCCGTGGGATGTAACAGGTTGTTCTCCGCGGCCGCCATGGCCGAGAGGCTGATCGCGTCGATCTGCCGCCTGATGACGGGCAACCGGGCCTCGAACGCCCGCATGGCGGGCTGTATTTCCGCCCGAGCCTGCCCTGCCCCGCCGAGCGCGCCGAGCACGCCGAGCACAGCCAGGGTCCAAACTGCGAACCGGCCAGCGTTGTCCGGCACAACACGTTGCATGGATAGACTCGCTTTATTGCCTCAGGGAACGGTCACCACAGGTTCCTCGCGCCG
>CAUZPL010000154.1:0-10061 GCA_963581585.1 Planctomycetota bacterium | reverse complement strand
GGCCAGCGTTGTCCGGCACAACACGTTGCATGGATAGACTCGCTTTATTGCCTCAGGGAACGGTCACCACAGGTTCCTCGCGCCGGGCGCGAACTGGGTTGTGACTGGCCGGCAGGAAGTGACAACCCGGCTGCGGCCTTTTCCGTCGGGTACAACCTCGAGCGGACCTTAACCTGACCGACCGGGACAGCCGACCCCACTCCCTGCTGATCACTTTTAGGCTATCACTCACCGATACAAGTCCCGTTCATCCTTACTCATCTTCCGCCAGTCCCATGGTGGAATAACCTTGTGACTGCCCGGCGTTACTTGGTCGGATATCCACATTCCCGGAACCACCAAGAGAACTCCCTATGTATCCTATCCTGTAGCTCAACAGGGATAATCGAGCGCCAATCATCGTCGCCTGTGTGAGTAAAATGACCTATGTGAAGCTGCGTCTTTCTACAGTAGTCCGGGCCGGACTCGGGGATAGCCAGCTTCTCGACCTTGGACACTATGTGGTCGGTGTCGACGGGAATACTCAGTTGCTCAGACACTTTCTGTACGACCGACCGCGGACTCGAGATGAGATTCTCGTACGAGAAACAGGTATTGCAGAACTTCCGGGCAATGCGGTATTCGATTACCTGTCTCCTCATACGCTCGATCGAGATCGGCCATCCAAACATCCTATAAGCGCTGACCGTGGCAACACGGATATCGCGGTAGCTATAGAACGAATGGGACGCTCGCAGGCGGTACAGCCTGCCCAGCGAGTGTGTCTTGATGAGGTAGGCCCTGCCCCGTGGTGTGTTGAGAACATCCCGTGTCCAGCAGTACGAAAGGCCGTCATGCCACTTCTCTTCGAGTACCTCGCGCACGATATTATAGAGTAGTGTGGACGAGGAGCGAGGCATGCCGGCAGCGAGGACTACCGGGCGACAGGACAACCTTGCACAAATTCTTCCCAGTTTGACGAATTTGGTAATCATTCGCACGTGCTACTTCGTATCGATATGTTCTGAACAGTCGCAATCTCAGTCCAAGGATCTAGGAACGGACTAGAACATTTGGACTCTTCAACGTCAAGCACGATACGACGCACACCAACGGCATCTGTGAATGTCCGGAAGCATTGGGCGTACAGTGCTCGTAGCACACTGTGGCGGCTTGCGTCAGTTGTCCTCGAACAAATCTCGGGCACTCCAGTCGAGTTCCTCATCTGCGCTACGGTCAAGCCCCCCACTGACGGAGGACGCGTAGCCGGACGCCGTGTTATTGCTCCCGCCGCTCACGGAGGCGTAATCGCCACTCACCGCGTTCAGCCTCCCTCCGCCCGCGAACGAATGAAAGCCACGTCGACGACTTTGAGTCTCGCGATTCACGCACGACTGCGGGGTCATGAGTCTCTCTGAGAAATGCTCATCGACGACCTGTATCAGCAGAAGTGTGATGTCGTTTACCAGCACGTTTACGACAGTTACCCGGCCAGTGTTAAAGCCACTAACGCTGCCAATACTATAGAACGTTGCGACGCCTATATATATGCTGGCGAGATAAGCGATAGTATATAACACACGAAGGAGTCCGAGGCCTTCCGCGGGGTGCCTGGCTGTTCGGATACGCGGTATATATATAGCCGCGTCCATATGTATATAAAATATCCTTGGCGGTGCCTCCGGCCGGCGGCGTAATATTGGGCAAGTGCGCGTAAAAATAACACCCTCTTTGCGATAATGATTACGGATAAACAATTTTTCATTACGGAGATTAGTATGAAAAGACATCCTTTATTGGTGAGAGCTGACAGGCGAAAGACGCAGCTCAATTCTTTGGAATCGTCGGAACGCTCAGAAATTCAGCCGCGCGGCCGCGAACAGTCTTCTGACGGTGACATCGTTTTTGGCTGGCAGATGAGCAAAGCTGCCGGACCGGCGATTGATATTCATGAGTTGCCCTCACTTGCCACAAAGAGGCAGGTGGCCGACTGGGCGGGTGTCAGTACCCGGCAAATAGAGATTCTGACAAAGGCGGGTGCTTTTCCTGACCCCGTCAGAATCGGGACCAGACCCAGATGGAGAAGGAGTGATCTTCTCGCGTGGCTGGATCAGCAGCGCAGGGTGCCAGAGGGAGGTGCAGAATGAGCGACTGCATCAACCTCAAAGAACACTTTGGCAGTACGTACCGCCTGGACGTTGATGAATCCTACTTTGCCACCACCGGTGCCAAGAAGAACTGTTGCCTGGATCCATGGCTTTATCAGTTACGAGGATCGTGTGGGCACATCTGTCCCTGGGGAGGTGAACTGTTGGCAGTCTGCCTGGATCCCGGACAAACAAAGCCGGCAAAGAGGCTGATGAAAGAACCGTGGGTCATCGAGCATGCCTCACAGATTGGTGACAATGGAGAAGTGAATGCTGTCTTCCATGTTGATCACATTGAAGAGGCTGCTGTCTACGCCAGGTTATACCGCAGACCGCAGTTGTCAGTGGAGGAACGACAACGTCGAGGTGACCAGATGCATCAGCTTCGAGGAAGCCCGATAGATTCGAAGTTCTGAAGCCTCTAACGCACTCCGTTCGGGAATATGAGTTCCCCATCGCGTCCGCGGACTGGAGGCTGCTACAGACAGAGTTCAGGAGCAACAGTCCTGACGCTGATCGAACACACGAGTATCATTTTGATCCAAGCATCAATCAGATACGTATCACCTGAATTCTGCAATAAAACCCAGGAATAAAAACTATGGCGAGTGTGAACAAAGACAAGAAGGGTTGGCGAGTTCTGTTCGTTGATCAGAACGGGGTTAGAAGGCAGATCCGGCCAGGCAAGGTCAACAAGACAACTGCTAGGCAGATTGGCATGCATATCGACAGAATTGTGGCCACGATTGCCTCACAAGGAACGTTACCACTCCAGACAGTAAAGTGGCTGAGTGAGAGTCGGTGACACTCTGCACGCCAAGCTGGTGAATGCTGGACTCGTCGAGCCACGAGAAGCTGATTTGGCTCCGGCAAGAATAAGACTCACGGACTTTGTTGCCGACTTCATCGCTGATGGCAAAACCTCGCACGGAAACCCTGCCGCTCAGAACACGATTGCGAAATGGAAGACCTTGCAGGCCTACTTTGTGAGGTTCTTCCGTAACAGGTCAATTTGTGACATCACACCGAAGGATGCTCAGGAATTCCGGAGAAGTCTGGAAGCTCACCGATTTGCACGCACTAAGGAGAATCCGGAAGGACGACCCCTCTCTATGAATGGAAAGCGAAAACTGATTGCGACAGCGAAGGTGGTTTTCAACGCTGCTGTGAGGCTCGATCTGATCCATAGAAACCCGTTTGAATTCGAAGTCTCAAGTACCACGGCAAATCGGAGCCGGGATTTCTACATCACACCAGCAATGGCGGGTCAGATTTTGGAAGCCTGCCCAGATGCGCAATGGAGGCTTATGTTTGCACTGTGGAGGCTGTCTGGGCTGCGGAAGATGGAAATCTTTCATCTGACCTGGGAGGATGTTCTGTGGGATCAGGGGAAAGTCCGGGTGCACATTCCGAAAACTCAGCATCATGAGGGAAAGGGGATTCGATACGTGCCGATTGGTGACATCCTGCCTTACCTGGAAGCCGTGTTCGACGATGCTGAGCTTGGAAGTAATTGCGTCATTACGCGGTACCGCAATACAAACCTCAATCTCCACAAACCATTCTTAAAGATCGTGGAAAACGCCGGTCTGACACCATGGCCGAAATTATTCCAGAACCTTCGATCATCATGTGAGACACAGTGGCTCGATTCAGGGCTGCCTGCTCATGTGGTGGCAAACTGGATGGGACACAGTGTGAACGTGCAGAACGACAGCTATGCGCAGGTTGACGATCATCACTTTGAGAGGTTCAACCAAGCGGTGGCCGAAAAGGTGGCACTCCAGGTGGCACAGAAGGGAAGCGAACAGGAAAAATCTCGAGCAAAATGGTGTGCCACCAAATGTGCTACCCGTCAGCAAAAAACCATTCGGCCCATAAAAAAACACAGTCCGAAGACTGTGTTTCATGCCCTGGAGAGGAGTCGAACCTCCACGCCCATTACGGGCACATGAACCTGAATCATGCGCGTCTGCCAATTCCGCCACCAGGGCCGGTGGGGAGACCCTCCTGCAGAAGGATCTCGAAACGCTGAACCTAATCAGAAACAGCAGCGGCGAATGCTACAGAGGTGTGCCAAACCTGACAACCGCGTGGTTCAGGTTTTGGCCGGGTCCCGGGACCTGCTGCTGCCGGCGACGGTCCCCTACAAATTTTTTACCAAGTTCTGACAGCGGCCTGACCACTTCCGACGACCTTGCGCGTCTAATTCGCGGTAACCAATGATCTCCCTGGCTGGAATAAGGAGCGACGTGATGAAGACGATAAAATTGCTGAGTTTAACCGCGATTTACTTTCTGATGGTCGGAGGTTTACAGCCGTTGCCCGCCGGTCAGGTCAGTCTGGACGTATCACCGGTCCGGTCCGTGTTGAAAGCCGGTGAAAAACAGATGACCTGGATCCGCGTGGGGCTGGACGGATTTCAACTCACTTCGGATACACCGCGTCCTGCGACCAACGTGGCCATTGTGCTGGATAAATCGGGATCCATGCAGGGTGAAAAAATTCGCCGTGCCCGGGAGGCAGCCATCGACGCGCTGCACCTGCTGAGTCATGGCGACATCATTTCAATCATCACATACGACTCCACAGTGAATGTGCTGATTCCCGCGACGAAACTGACAGACCGGAAGTCGGTGATCGAGAAGATTCGGACCATCACAGCAGGAGGAAACACAGCATTATTCGGTGGTGTCAGCAAGGGAGCCGCCGAGGTGCGGAAGTTCCTGGACAAACAGCGAGTGAACCGGGTCATTTTGTTGTCAGACGGACTGGCAAATGTGGGTCCTTCAGCACCTGGCGAGCTCGGTTCCCTGGGATCTTCACTGCTGAAAGAAAACATCAGTGTGACCACGCTGGGTCTGGGTCTGGGATACAACGAAGACCTGATGGCTCAACTAGCCAGCCAGAGTGGTGGCAATCATTACTTCATCGAACAGGCGTCCGAGCTGGCCGATATCTTTCGACGTGAGTTCGACGATGTGCTGTCCGTGGTCGCCCAGGAGGTGGATGTCACAGTCAACATACCGGAAGGCATTCGGCCGGTCAGGGTTCTGGGGAACGATGCCGATATCAACGGCCAGCAGGTGGTGACCCGGCTGGCATCGATTTACAGTCAGCAAAACAAGCATGTGGTGATTGAAGTCGAAACACCGTCGTCGAATCCCGGTACCAGTTCGCAGCTGGCAGCCGTGATGGTGTCCTACACCAACATGGAAACTCGCGAGACCGATCAGTTGTCGGGAACGGCCCAGGTCAAATTCAGTGACTCCGACCAAGCGGTGGCGGACAGTCTGAACAGGTCGGTTCTGGCAGATGTAGTGGCACTGGTTTCCAGCGAGAAAAACAAGCTGGCGACCAGGTACCTGGACGAAGGAAATCTTGCCATGTGCCGGATCACACTCACGGAGAACGCGGGTTACCTGGAAACAAATTCACGGCTGTGTCCAGAGGCCAGGGATCGGTTGTCCCGGCTGGCTCGTTCCAACCAGAGACAGGCAGAACAGCTTGCCGGCGTGACGAGCAACACAGATAAAAAAGCGATTTCCGTTCGGAAAGGCGGCCGCGCGTTACAAATTGAGATTGAACAGCAGCAACGGGTTCTGCCGTGAGGCCCCTGAGCCCGAAGCCCGCTGAATTTTGACCACCCGTGGGGTTTTGTGAGCCCGGCTTCCCCGAAAAAGCCGGGCTTTTGTACTGCGCCCGTAACAGCGGCCGGCTGTCGTCGGAATGCGCATCGTGCTCTGTGCTGAGGTACACTGTCGACATGAAGCCACGATCGCTCATTCTGATTCTGCTGATTATCGGCATCCCCTGCGGCGTGCTGGTCTGGGCGGCCGTTCGCATTGCTCGCAACGAGCAGATTGTGATTCGGCAGCAGTTTCACGATCTGATGGAACAGCGACTGCTCGACGTCAATAACAGTGTTGAGCGTTGTTTTCAGCAGGTGGAGGCTCACCTCCAGGATCTCACGTCACTGAACGATCCGGACATTTCCGTACTTCGTCGTCTGGGGCGGAGCGAGCCGCTGGTCATGCAGATGTTTCTGCTGACGCCGAACGGCCAGCTGCAGTATCCAAGTCCGGAACAAACGCTGAACGGCAGCGAACGGCGCTTTTTACTCAAAGCATCGAAAATGTTCAGCGAACAGCATCTGAGCGTGGCGTCCACCGAAGCGATTTCCGGCATTGCCGAAGCGGGGAGCAGGACCGATCCCGTGGCGGTAATGGACAAGCTCATGCCGCGGAAACTGTCACCGACTCCGGCTGCCAATCAGCCGTCTGATGTTCTGCAACCAGCAAACACGATCGACGCGGGCTGGTTTGTATGGTACTGGGACCGCGGCCTGAATCTGATTTACTGGAACCGTCGACAGTCCGGTCAGATTGTAGGGGTGGCGCTGGACCGCTCGCGCTGGATGGCGGACCTCATCGGGCAGCTTCCCGACAGTTCCGCGACGCGTGGTTCCGGGCAGACAGCACAGACCGAACCTCGCATCCGTGTCGTCAATGCGGCGTCTGATCCGGTGTACCAGTGGGGCACCGGCAGCGATGATGCCACCGAATCGGTTTGTGAGATCGCTCTGGCCGCACCGCTTTCCTCCTGGAGATTACAGTGTTTGGTTGTGCCCGGCCGAAATCCTGGTACCGCCGACGGTTCGGTCTACGGGCTCGCAGGCGGCCTCACGGCGGTCGGTATGGCGGTGGGACTTTTGGCCTTCGTTCTGATCCGTGATTTTACGCGAGACATCAGAGAGGCCGGGCGACAGGTGAGTTTTGTGAACCAGGTGTCTCATGAACTTAAAACACCGCTGACCAACATTTGTCTGTATGCCGAATTGCTGGACAGGGACATGGGCGATCTTCCCGAGGCCGACAGACCGCCGCTGCGGAAGCGGCTGGATGTGATCCTCTCAGAAGGCCGGCGATTGAGTCGCCTCATTGGTAATGTGCTGACTTTTGCTCGCCAGGAACGCCGATCACTGCAGCCGGCGATGTCTCTGAGTGTCCCGGATGATGTCATCGAACAGGTGTTCAGGCACTTCCGACCGGCGCTGGACGCTCTGGGGATCAGAGTGGAAACACGGCTGAATGCTGCCGAATCACAGTGGCTGGATTCGGATTTTTTGGAACAGATCCTGGGGAATTTAATTGGCAACGTGGAAAAATATGCCGCCAGCAGTCAGTCACTGATCGTTCACAGTGGCGTTGAGGATCAGATGCTGGTCGTTGACGTCATCGACGACGGACCGGGAATCCCCGCACAGGATGGCCGTCGGGTTTTTGAGCCGTTTGTCAGACTGTCTCAGGATATCAGCAGCGCCGCCGGTACCGGAATTGGTCTGTCGATCAGTCGTCAGCTCGCTCGTCTGCACGGTGGTGACTTGTGCCTGCTGGAGAGTGAGTCAGGATGCCATTTCGTGGTGAAGCTGCGCGTTTCAGAATCATAGAATGCCGTGGATCCTGGATGTCTGAGCCAGGGATCGTGATATCAGCTGCGCCGTGTTCTGACTGGTGCAGCGCGTGATCTTTCTCAGGTGCTGCAGACTCTGCGGTCGTCATCGGTGGCCGTGGCCGACCGGGCGGACGAATTTATCCTGCACTACCCTGGCAGGATGCGGCCGGGGTGCCGGAATCGCCGGAGGTCCCTTCACGGCTGTGTGTCCTGATCCGTGGTCGGCAGTTCGGCGAACTGCGGTGTTCTGTTTTCGGCGGCGGCCTGTATGGCTTCGCCGACCTGTTGCGGAATCAGCATTGTGGCGTTCCAAATCCCGATATGCTCCAGGGCAGCGGCGGTCGCATGGTCGCGCGCGCAGGTGATGGCTCTCTTGCAGCCATAGACCGCCAGCGGTGGTTTGGACGCAATTTCCGCTGCAACACGCATGACGCCTTCCAGCATTGTGTCCTGGTCGGTGAAGACATCATTTACGAGTCCAAACCGTTTTGCCTCGTCCGCCGGCATTCGTCTGCCGGTGTAGGCCAGTTCCCGGGCGATCCCTTCCGGAATCAGGTTCGTAATTCGAGGAAAGGTTCCCACATCCGCTGTCATTCCGACATTAATCTCGTAGATGGTCAGGAAGGCATCACTTGTGGCATAACGCAGATCGCAGGCCGTGACCAGATCGACCCCACTGCCGAAACAACCGCCCTGGATTGCGGCCATCACCGGGAGGCGGCAGTTCTCCAGGGCGGTGAATGACTGTTGCAGCTGAGTCACTTGCGCGATGAACGCAGCCCCGTGCTGAGGGTCATTTTTGTCGGCACGGCCGATGCCGCTGAGCATTTCCAGATCGATCCCGGCGGAAAAATGCGGTCCGGTGGACGAGATGACAATGACACGTGCTTTCGCGTTCTCATCAATGTCCCGCACAATTGCCGGCAGTTCCGTCCAGAATGACGCAGACATGCAGTTGCGCTTTTCCGGTCGGTTCATCACAAGATGAGCGATCCGGTTATCGATACGGACGTCGAAGCATTTCCAGGTCATTGTTCTGTCCGGGCCAATCGTGAATCGTGGTGAAACTTCAATTCTTGCAGCTGCTCCCATGAATGCCAGTCAGCCGTTGCGGTGGCTGCCGCGCGGTTTTCGGCACGACTGGAAAACCTGTCGTTGCTGTGGTCCGGTGCTGACAGATCTCAGCCATGGTGCGACCCAAACACGTGTGCTGGCCGCAAGCCGGACTAATGTCGCCGCATCTGCGGGGCCACCACAGCCGTCATGGCCGCTTCGTCCAGTCCGCCGCCCAGGAAAAGACTGACCACGCTGGCGGTTTCCGCCGGGCTTTCCAGTGTGGTTTCATAGCTGACCGGGAGGACCGTCACTTCACCGGACGTGGACTCGATGATGCGCCGCACCTGGTCGATTTGTTTGCGGTAGCTTGCGGCGAGTTGACGGTTTGACAGTCGTGCGCCGTTTTGGTCCGATTGTTTGAGCATCGTGGTCTGCGAGGTGACGATGGCTTCCAAAGGACGCTGCATAAAGATGATCCGCGTCTCCGATTTCAGAGGCCGAAGACCGGGCAACAGCTGTGCGATCACCTTAACAGCTTTGCCTTTTGCATGGTTCAGCCAGCTGTTGTCCCTGCCGATGCGTTTGACGGGTTCATATTCATAATACCCGCGAGCGTTACTTGCATCGGCCAGCCGATTGTTGTCGGTCAAAATTGGCACACCGGCTGCTTCCAGCATTTGCATCATCATTGACGTTCCCGAACGAGGCAAACCGGAGACAATCACCACCGTGTCTTTCGTGATGGGTGCCGGGGCCTGTGGTGCAGCACGTTCACCGATGCTCAGTTCTTTGGAAAGATCGATATCCAGTTCCAGATCGACATCTTCGGGCAAAGGCCGGCCGGAACGAAAAGCACGCAGCCGCGTCACCGAAGCTTTCGCAAAACCGGCATGCTGTTCTGCCAGCTGTGTCTCTCCGGTTCTGCGATAGATTTTGGCCAGTCGACGGTGGGCTTCGGGAAACACCGGGTTTTGCGTAACGGCGATATTGTATTCCGAGAGGGCTTCGTCGTATCGGCGTAACCACTGCAGCGCCTGTCCGCATAGCAGATGACCGCGAGGGCTGAAATACATTAAGCCCACGGAGGCCGTTGCGGCTGTGAGTGCCTGCTTCGGTTTGCGGCGGGACAGATGACAGCGGGCCAGGCCTAAATACGGCTGGGGGTTGATCGGATCGATTTCCAGAACCCGTTCAAACTGAAATTTCGCATCGCTGTAACGTCGTTGCGCGATGTAGCAGTCACCCATCTTCTGGTACAGACTCGGTCGATGGTGTACCTGGACCTTTTCGGCTTTTCTGAAAAACTCCAGTGCCTCGTCGAACTTTTTTTCCGCATGCAGCAGGCTTCCATGCAGGTAAGCAAATGCTGTCGGGCTGGTTTTTGCGCGCCGCCGGAGCTTGTTCAGCTTCCGGCGTTCATCCCGG
>CAUZPL010000153.1:0-10106 GCA_963581585.1 Planctomycetota bacterium | reverse complement strand
AACTGACGCTGAGGCACGAAAGCCAGGGTAGCGAACGGGATTAGATACCCCGGTAGTCCTGGCTGTAAACGATGAGCACTGGGCGGGAGGAAGTTCGCTTTTTCCTGCCGTAGCGAAAGCATTAAGTGCTCCGCCTGGGGAGTATGGTCGCAAGGCTGAAACTCAAAGGAATTGACGGGGGCTCACACAAGCGGTGGAGGATGTGGCTTAATTCGAGGCAACGCGAAGAACCTTATCCTGGACTTGACATGCATGGATTAACTCTGTGAAAGCAGAGCCACGCCTTCGGGTGGAACATGCACAGGTGCTGCATGGCTGTCGTCAGCTCGTGTCGTGAGACGTCGCGTTAAGTCGCTTAACGAGCGCAACCCTTGTCCTTAGTTGCCAGCACGTTATGGTGGGGACTCTAAGGAGACTGCCGGTGTTAAACCGGAGGAAGGCGGGGACGACGTCAAGTCATCATGGCCTTTATGTCCAGGGCTGCACACGTCCTACAATGCAATGTACAAAGGGCAGCGAACCTGCAAAGGTAAGCAAATCTCAAAAAGCATTGCTCAGTTCGGATTGCAGGCTGCAACTCGCCTGCATGAAGCTGGAATCGCTAGTAATCGCAGGTCAGCTATACTGCGGTGAATATGTTCCTGAGCCTTGTACACACCGCCCGTCAAGCCACGAAAGCGGGGGGCGCTTAAAGTCGCTGTGCTATCTCTTCGGAGGGGCAGGTGCCTAGGGCGAACTTCGTGATTGGGACTAAGTCGTAACAAGGTAGCCGTAGGGGAACCTGCGGCTGGATCACCTCCTTTCTAAGGATGTCTTATGGGAGGCAACAACGCTGCATTTGAGATTTCAATTTTTGAGACCTCGGACAGCAGAAGTTGCCAGACCATCCAAACCAGCAGTTTCGGGATTGTCAGTTGACCTGCTGACAGTCTGCCGAAGCTCACAACTCTGATCTCAACCTGTTGCTATATGCAAAGGCGGTGGACTGCTTGCTCAGTTCACCGCCTTTCGCATGCGCGAACGTGAGATGCGTGAAAGCGCCTGGCAGCACCCTGTGATGATGAGGGTTTGGTTCAGGATAAGCACGGCGAAGACGTCTCCGGTGCCACCCAACTATGTCCTCGACCCATCATTTCGGCGTGATTCCTCATGCAGCCGGTCCCGTGTTGCCCGGAGATGATCAGAAATCAAAATCATCAATGTTGTTCTTGTTGAAGATCAATGGCGGGCCAAGGACAGCCTGTCCGTCGCGAACTTCGATTCCGGTGAGGCGGCCAAAGTCGTATGTGCCCGGGTCAAGGCCACCCTCGGCCATACGTTTGGCGACATGGATGGTAAGGTAGCCAAGGTCGACCGGGCTGAATAACACGAATTCGTCCATGGTACCGTCCTTGATGTACTCGCGCATCGTGTTTGGCAAACTCAGGCCAGTGACGAAAATCTGTTCGGCCCTGCCGGCGTCCCGAACCACCTTCGCGGCCGCCGGTAATGACACAGATGTGATTCCCCAAATGCCCTTAACATCCGGGTTCGCTGCCACAGCTTCGGCCGCCTGTTCCTGGGACTTCTGGTGATCTTCTCCAGGATACAGCGGTTCAAGGAGCCTGATCTCCGGATACTTTTCTTCAATTCGGCGCCGCATGTATTTCATCCAGAGGTTCTGATTGGCGGCAGTCGCCGTTCCGCTGACGATCAGATAATCACCGGCTAATTCTCCGCCTCGACGTTTGATTCCTTCGGCCATCACGTCCACCAGGGTGTAACCGATCGATTCCGGTATGCACTGATTGACGAATATGGGACGTTTCGATGTTTCCGGGTTTGCGTCCGTATCCCAGGTCACGACGGTCACGCCGGCATCCTGTGCGTTTCGGAGTGTGCGCGCCACTCCATCGGGATCATTGGGAGCGACAGCGATCACGTCAAACCCCTGAGCGACCCAGCCGTCGAGCATTCGGATCTGATCTTCCGAACGCGATTCTGTCGGGCCGTCATAGATCAATTCCACACCGAGCTCATCAGCGGCTTCTTTCGCGCCCCTGCCGGTTGCATCGAAGAAGCTGATTCCCATCAATTTCGGCATCATCCCGATCCGCAGCGAGTTACCGGGCACTGTCGGCGATGACTTCGTGGAAGATTCGGCGCTGCGGCTGGTTGACGGTTCGGAATCACCGCATCCCGCAACCAAAACGAGTGACAGCAGCGCGATCGCTGCAGGCATTCCGACGATTGCGTTTGCACGTCGAATAGATCCAGGCATCAGATGTCGGCTCCGTGGGGTTCAATTCTGTTCATGAGGTCGAATTCAACAGCGGCTGCGAGACAGTAGCGGACGTCATGAGCGTGTGAGCGCAGATCGACTTTTGTCCCGCATTCCCTTTTCATTTAATACCGCGACCACTATCAGCAATAGCCCAACCACAATCAGCCGTGATTCTCCGGTCAGCCAGTTGACTCGGCTGCTCAGAAAATTCAGGCCAACGTCCAAGGTCGAAACGACTGCCAGGCCCAGGACAGTCTGAAGGATGCCCCCGCGTCCACCCGTGATCAGCGTTCCGCCAACTACAATGCAGGCGATGGCACTCAGTTCGACGCCGGACTGCGCATCCGGCAGAACGACATCCTGTTTCATTGCGTTGGAAATCGCAACCAATGCACATACGAGTCCGCTGGCAGAGTACAACAACCAGTCCACACGCCTAACCGGAACGGCGGCAAAGCGGCTGGCGATCCGATTATCGCCAATCGCGAAACACCACCGACCGAACCGGGAAAAATGTACGATAATGAAACACAAAACAATGGTGACAAGCAGCAGCCAGAATTGAATCGGGATTCCTCCAATCTGAGCCATGTCAACGAATGATTCGGGAAACCTGTCGACCTGCTGCGCGTTCGAAATTGCCATCGACAGGCCGCGAAAGAACGCCATAGTTGCCAGAGTGGCGACCAGCGGTGACATACCGATCACGACCAGCCAGCCGTTCAGAGAACCCGCCAGCGTCCCGACAACTATTGTGGCGACAGCGGACATCCAGATCGGCCATTCGGCATGGTGCCACAGGACACCCAGGGTCATTCCGGAAACGGCAACGATGGAACCCACAGACAGATCGATGCCGCCGGTAATGATGATGGGTGTCATAATAATCGCCAGACAGCCGACTTCGGCCCACGGTGCAAAAACCATCCACAGGTATTGGGGGTTGCGGGCATTTGTGACCACCATCCACATCGCTGAGATCAACAGCAGCCACGGCACAGTTCGCGCGATCCACACTGCAGACGCCCGCGTCAGCGATGGGCGCTGTTTCTCCGTGGTGATGTTCATTGGCGACGTCGTCTCCAAACAAGGTCCAGCAGCACTGCCGCCAGCAGCAACGTGCCGACGACCAGATCAACCTTTGGACCGGAGACTCCCCACCGCACCAGCGCACTGTTGACCAGACGCAGCAATATGGCCGCCAGAACAACCCCGGGAACGGAGCCTCGACCACCGGTGATGGCCACTCCGCCAATCACGGCAATGGTGATGGCCTGTAGTTCCCAACCGGCGCCCAGTCGGGCCTGCATCTGCGTGTTCAGCGATAGTTCCAGAACACCCGCCAGGCCGGCCAGCGCACCGCCCGCTCCAAAAGCGGTCAGCCACACACGGTTCTGTGAGATGCCCGCGAGACGTGATGCCGCGGGCGACGAACCATACGCATATAAATGTCGGCCGGACGGCGTGCACTGAAGCCAGACAGCAACAATACACACGACAATTACAGAGGCCACCAGAATTCCCCGAAACCCGGTACCCGGATCGACAGCGATTCTCGTGAAATTGACCGGCAGACCGGTCAGTGACTTGCCCCCCAGCATGAGGATCACCAGACCCCGGTAGACTGTCATTGTCCCCAGCGTTACAACAATCGGGTGAACACGTCCGACCAGTGATATGACCGCGTTGATCATTCCTCCGGCCGTGCCAGCCAGAACTCCGGTACCGACAGCAAGCGGGATTCGTATCACATCAGGCGCGTCGAGTTGCAGCACACGGCCGCAGCAGACAGCTGATAATGCAACCAGTGAGCCAATCGAAATGTCGATTCCGCCGGCGATGATGACGCACGCCGCGGCAAGTCCAAGCAGTGTCCAGAGCGGCGCGTAAGTCGCAAGATTCGTGAGTCCCGACAGGATGTCGCCGGAACCGGAGCTGCCGGCCGCCAGGAGGAGCCACAAAAAGAGCGTCACAATGGCCAGTCCGACTTCGCCTCCGAAACGACCTGAACCTCTGCGCGAACCGTCAGTCTTCACGCCGGGGTCCCTGACAATTGAAACAGTGGCTCCTGCGGAACTGCCTTTCGGCAGTGCCGCGCTGGCGATGTCGGCGGGCGACACCTGCCGCGGATCGTAGACACCGGAGATCGAGCCTTCACAAAAAACGATGACCCGGTCGCTGTTCTGCATGATCTCCGGCAGGTCTGAACTGATCATCAGCACGGCGCAGTCGTCGTCAGCCAGATTACGCAGGAGCCGGTGTATTTCCAGCTTGGATCCAACGTCCACGCCTCGGGTTGGTTCGTCCAGTATCAGGATCTTTGGCTCATTGAGCAGCCATCGTCCCAGTACGATCTTCTGCTGGTTACCTCCCGACAGGCCACCCACCGATTGTTCGATCGAAGTCAGGCGAAC
This sequence comes from Planctomycetota bacterium, assembly GCA_963581585.1. GTDB lineage: Bacteria > Planctomycetota > Planctomycetia > Planctomycetales > Planctomycetaceae > S139-18. The sequence continues at coordinate 5,429 of CAUZPL010000153.1, read as the reverse complement.
GTCGAGTCTGCGGACAACGTTGTTTGTTACAATACGTTCGGGAGCAGCAAATGCCAGCAGCACGCGGGTCCAGCGTTGCAAGCTTGCCAGCACGCAGTTCGCTCGAACGGACAATCCGCCACAGATTCCCTGCTGCAGGCGATCTTCCGGAAGATACGCAATTCCCGCACGCAGGGCGTCTTTCGGAGAACGGATCGCTTGCTGTTGGCCGTCGACTTCGATGTGACCAGCGATGATCCGTTTCAATCCGAACACACAGTGTGCCAATTCTGTGCGTCCCGCCCCAACCAGTCCGTAGACTCCCAGCACCTCACCTGCGGCCACACCAAGACTTACATCCTGGACGCGACCATCGGCATCGGTGAGCCCGGTGATTTGAAGGCGCGGCTTGTCAATCACCGGCCCACCGAATGTTTCTTCCCATTCCGCCATCGGTGTTTCAAGGGCTGCGGCAACAGATTTTCGGTTTGATTCATCTGTGACACCGGCGGTCGTGGTTGTCGCAGCCGGCTGGTCTCTGCCGACCATCCATTCGATGAGTCGGTCACCATCGGTCTCGGATTTCGCGCCTGTCCAGACTCCTTTCCCATCGCGGAGTACGGTAATCCGATCGGCCAGACGAAAAATCTCGTCCTGCCGGTGTGAAATGTAGATGATTCCGGCACCGGCCATTTTGAGGCGTTCGATCTGTGCAAACAGCCATTCGGATTCCGCAGCGGACAGCGCACTGGTCGGCTCGTCGAGTATCACGATCAATGATTCCTGAGTAACCGCCGTCGCTACCTGGATCATGTGGCGTCGGGCAACACCCAGCCGATCCGCCTGTGCATTCACGTCAATCGGTTCACCGGTCTGATCAACGGCGGCCTGCGACGAGCTTCGGACGGCCTTCCAGTCCACCAGCCCGAACCGCCCTGTCGGCAGACCGAGTGCCAGTCCCATATTTTCTGCGATGGACAGCGTGGGAAACAGCTCGGCTTCCTGGTGGACCGTGACGATGCCGCGATTTCGTGCTTCGACGGGACTGCTGAGTCTGACTGCACTGCCATGCAGCAACACCTGGCCCGCATCAGGCTGGAGTACTCCGGAAATGATGTTGATGAGCGTACTTTTTCCGGCCCCGTTTTCGCCCACGAGTGCGTGAACTTCACCGGTTCTCAGATCGAACGACACCGAGTCGGCAGCAACGACACCGGGAAAGGTCTTCGTGATGTCAACAAGTCGCAAAACGGAAGCAGGCGGCTCGGTCACCACAGGACCAATCGTGGATCGATACAATGAGTTTACAGACAGGCTGTGAGACATTGTCAGTTTGCACTGTCGACTTCGTCCCGCCCGGGCCACATGATCGTTCATTGACCGGGTACATTCCAGTCCCGCACTCGGCTGTCAGGGTCAGCCTCTGGAGATTGGTGCCTTTCCGCTACAGGCCCAGCATCATTTACAGAGTCATCGTTTTGCCGGCGTCATTAGGATCCAGGAGTCCAAAAACCACTCCCGGCGGCAGACCGTGAAAAACGATGGAATCACGTCTATGTCGGTGTGATCCGGACAGGATGCTGACGTACGAACCGGATATCGCCGACGAGGGAAGAACGGAAGTCCTGTCGTGTACAGATTTCAGGACAGCCACATTGAAACAGCCCGTCTGCTGTTACAGGCAGACGGGCTTCGTTTGATGTTTTAACTCGATACCCGACCGGATCCCGCACCATTGTTAGAAGATCACAATGGCGTCGATGCCGAAGGGCGTGTCTTCGTGAATGTGGTCGGATTGCAACCGAACTTCAGGACGAATCACAAGGTTGTCAGCAGGCCTGATGTTCACGCCCAGGGTCGTCTGAAACTGGCTTTCTATGTCGTCGCCGCCATTGTCGATTTGTTTAATCCATTCAAAGCGGGCACCCACCGCGTACGTATCGTTTATGGTGTAGAACATGTACTGAGTGATTGCAACGTCATTGTCAGTGTCACCATCGCCCTCATCCATATTCTGGTAGTCGCTCTGCAGCACATAGTTCAGGTTGCATGTTACAGCAACATCCAGCAACAGCATGTGACCGTAGCCTTCTCCCTCCCTGCCCAGGTCGCCGGCAGTTGTGACGTAGGTGAAGGTTGCATTATCCATCACGGAAGTACTGAAACCGCCCAGGAAGTTACTGCCGCCATCGCGCTGGTCGAAACCGGTATCCCATCCCAGGGTCCACCCGGCGTAAATGTTGGTGTCATCAGACACAGCATAGGTGCTCAGGACACCCGTATGAGTTCGGGGTTCACACCAGTCCAGAGCTTTGGAACGACTGTAGAAAAAGTTGTCCGGAGAAGTCACTCGTTCATAACGCATGATCGTAAAGAAGTGACCCGCTTTGACACTTAAGTCGCCACTGGCCATTTCAACGTACAGCTGAGGGAGTGCAAATCCATACGGGCCGTGGTCGAACCCGTTTCTGTAATCCCAGACACCGGGATTGTTGCCATCTGAATCGGTGTCATCTGCATCGATACCGTACATGACATCGGCGCGGAAACCGAAACCGAGCCCATTTCTCCCGTCGGCAATTTTTTCCGCGTAGAGCCAGCTCTGATGCAGATTTAAGTGGTCCGGTTCGTCGTTAAACACTCCATCACTGCCACTGTGATAGCCTATCTGAGTCCAGCCACCGAATTCGATCCCGGCTGCGTCAGCCGCACAGCAGCCTGCAGCACATTCGAAAGCGCAGCCTGATGATTCACCACAGCAGCTCATTTTTGCCAGCTGGTCGGTCAGCAGATTACCTGTGTTGGAGAAAAGTCCGCCGGCGTATGTGATACTGGAGACACAGCAGCCTCCTGCAATGACCACACCCGCCAGGAATGTCTTCCATGATTGACGCAGCATTGGAACCTCCTTGGTGCTCATAGATTCATCGAGAGTTAGACTTATAATTCGCGGCTGCGTTTGGGTTTACGCATAGACGTGTGATGCGACTATCAGCATTGAAATATAAATCCCGGCAGCATCTGCCGGAGCCCGACAGGTGTTGTCTGTCAGCACTGCGATCCGTATCGGCTGGCAGCCCTTGGAACGAAGTCATTTATGTGCAGAAGTGAGTTGCGCTCTGAAAGGAATAAACCCTAATCATGCAAAACACATGGAATGCGTAATGGCAGAGCAATCAACAAAATACGCGGCGTTTGAAATATCCTTACGGGGGACTCCGCAGGAGCAAAAAATGCCGGTACCTGTCAAATAGCGGACGGAGTCCGCAGGGAAGGTAACGTGATTTCTGGTTGGTTGGGAGGTTCGAGAAAAAGCGTCTGATGAGGTTGCGACGTTTGTGCGCACGAACGCGACTGGTTGGCCGGGTATGAACTTAACGTCGGCTGGAGAGCTTCAACTTCCAGACCTGTGAACACGCAGTGATACGGCATTGATTGCAGTCCCAAACCAACGCTGTTGCCGGAAAATGACGTTGTGTTATCGAAGGTTACGTTGCGGGCTGCAACGGCGCAGAAAGGAGTGGTTGACCGTTTCCGGGTACTTCCGTTTAGCGCCGGTCTGCTCCGAAAACTCCAAACATCACAGCCATTCCTGCAGGCTGTCGGCCGGAATGGCCCGGCATGCTGCCAGATACGCACCGAATGCGGCCTTCGTATGCGATCACGAATCTTCGTCAACGTGTAAACTCTGACCCACAAAATGCCTGGTGGTGTGCGGTTTCAGGGAATCGGGCTGAAAAAGGACCCGCGACCGGGTGACCGTCTGATCAAGGGCTTTCCCGTCATTCCTGACAGGCGTTGAGCCATCGATTTGCCGCAGCAGTTACCGACTGATCTGACAACTTGGCAATGCCTCCCTGAGTTTGGCCACGCCCGCGTCGGTGACCTGCGTGCCGCTGAGCCAGAGCTTCTGCAGACTGGTCAGTCCCGCCAGAGGCACCAGTCCCGCGTCGGTGATTTGGGTGTCGTCGAGGTCGAGCCTTTGCAGACTGGCCAGCCCCTGAAGATGCACCAGCCCCGCGTCGGTGATTTGGGTGTTCCAGAGGATGAGGTCCTGCAGACTGGTCAGTCCTGCAAGATGCACCAGTCCCGCGTCCGTGATTTGCGTGCCGTTGAGGTCGAGCCTCTCCAGACTGGCCAGTCCCTCAAGATGCACCAGCCCCGTGTCGTTGATCCGGATGAAGGTGAAGTCGACCCTGGCAATCTCACCGTGTGCATTGACCTCGAGGGCCGCTCCCAGCTCTTCCAGCTGTGCCTTCTCACTCCCGTCATCCACGGTGGGTGCTTTGTCTGTGGGCGTCTGCGGAACCGCATTCGCATCACCGCGGTGCGTATGCGGATTTGATAGCTGTGGTGTGCGTGTCTCCTGTGTCGCAGCGACATCGTCACCCTGCGTATTCGGATCCGTCGGATCCGGTGGCTGTTGGACGGACGCCTGTTTGCCGGACTCCTCCGCTGGATCCGGTGTCTGCTGTTCTGTCGTACAACCACTGCAGAACATCACACCCAGTGCTGTTAACAAAAGTGCGTTGCTGTTCATGATCACTTTTCTGTTATGTTCTTTGATCGTGGTTTCACGTCTCCCACCTGGCCTGTGTCTTCACATCATGCCCGGTCATCCCGGCAGCGACAAACAGGCGGTGAAACGTTGTCAGAACGCCAAACGGATCAGGCGGCTTTCCACCAGCCCCGGGATTGATGTGTGTGGCAGCGAGAAGTGACGCTGGAGCGGACGACCGGGACGTTGCGGATCAGGCCCGGCTTTAACGACGGGGATGCTGCCATTCCGGAAACGCTGCCAGGCGGCAGTCTTCGGATCGTCCCGATTCTTATGCGGCATCGCGTCGACTCCTGACACAGTCGATCCTGATGTGGAAAATCACGCCTGGCGGTATCAGGTGCCACATTCCGTTTTAACTAGCGGTCAATCTTTTTTCGGGAGAGAAGCCAGAGGATCACCACGACACCCGCAAGCAGCAGAAATAATTCATAAAGCGCAGATAGGCCGGTATACGTAGCGGTTCCATACAGGCCATAACGCATTTTTTGGCCGGTCAAATCTAAAGCCCAGCCAATAATCCCGCTGACGGCGACGACCAATAGTAACAGGGATGCCACGCTGCTGAATCCGAACAGTTTTCCTGGCATAGGGATCTTCCCATCCTGGAACATTGAATACCACGACTTATCCTCGGTGGCTCGTTTGCCCGGAATCACCACTCAGGCAGCTGGGTGTCGCTTTTCGCATGATCGGTGCCTGGCGTGAAACGAATTTTGTGGACTCACGCCAAATAAGCACCCGCGACCAGGCGATGTGTCCATCCCGCAAGTGCTGACAAAGCTTACCCCAGCAGTTCGTAGATCGGGTCGGCGTGGTAGATGTGATGCGGGCGATCGACGTCATCCTTCCAGACGGCCGTATGCGGGATTCCCAGAGCGTGGTAGAGCGT
>CAUZPL010000152.1:0-10286 GCA_963581585.1 Planctomycetota bacterium | reverse complement strand
CCCTTCAACTCCTGTCTCCGGTCTCTGATTCAGGGAAACGCTGGCGTGACTGCGTTTCCGGTCGAAATTTACCGGTCATCACGGAAGTCTTATCATGTTCAATCGTGTCCGCGGTCCTGGCTCCTTCCCAAATGGGATCAGTCGTCGGGAATTGCACGCCGATCTGCCGCTTGAACTGCGGGAGCTGCTGGAACAGCAGGCAGTCCAGTCATCAATGGGCCCTGAACCTGCTCACAGTGACTGGCCGGTCTCGATCTATGTTCCGGAACACTACGAAGAAAACTTTGCCTACCCCTTGCTGGTGTGGTTTCATGATTTCGGCAGCCACGAAGGTCAGGTCGAGTCAGTCATGGCCGCGATCAGTCAGCAAAACTACTGTGGGTTGGGGATTCAGGGAAACAAACCGCTCTCAGGCGAGAGCAGCTTTGACTGGGACCCGGAACTGCTTGAATACAGAACAATATCCCTGCGTGACCTGTTGAGTGTCACGATTCGTCGTCTGCGGCAGACTTTTCATATTCACAGTGAACGTATTTTTCTGGCGGGGGCGGGAAACGGAGCTGACATCGCACTGCAGCAGCTGGCACAAATGCCGCAATGGTACGCAGGTGCGGTCATGTTTAGTCCGGCCTGCTGTTCTTCAGTCGTTGATGCACTCAGGGTTTCCAACCTGCAGGATAAGTCCCTGTTGTGGACTGTGGCACGAACCGCTTCAGACGATGAGCTGGCTCGTAATGTCGAAGCAGTTCAGCTGACTCGTATGGCTGGTGGCGAGCCTGAGGTCCGTGTCACTGACACAGTTGTCGATCCGGAAAGCAGCGATGTGCGCTTTGTCGACCACTGGCTGCTGTCAAGAATGGCCGGGCAGGCGTATGCCTGACTGAAAACGCATCGCTGCAAGCGGCAAGATCGGTGGCGCTCTTTTGGTTTCACAATCTGGCTTTAAATGAGTCGACCGTGGCCGGTTTGCTCGGCTATCATGCGTCGCATGCGTCGCATGCGTTGTGCTCACCCGTCCGATTGGTCAATCCCGCTTGTGGAGCTTTCGATGCGTCTCAATGTGGTACTGCTGCTGTTTGTGTGTGCCAGTCCTCTTGTTGCTGAAACACCGCGTGTTTTTTCACCAGGTGAGTTGCCCGCGGATTCGCGACTGGCCGAACTCAGAACACTCAACAGCTATTTCCCATTTCAGTCTGTCGAAAACAGTCAGCAGTGGGAGAAACGGCGAGACGAAATCAGACGTCGTATTCTGATTTCGCAGGGCATGTGGCCTGAGCCGACAAAAACTGCGATTCGAGCCGTAATCCATGGTCGTGTGGATCACAGCGACTATACAGTCGAGCGAGTCTTTTTTGAATCCATGCCAGGTCATTACGTCACCGGCAGTCTATATCGACCAAAAGGAAAGTCGGGGCCTTTTCCGGCCGTGCTCTGTCCACACGGACACTGGCGACATGCGCGTTTTTACGATGCCGGTGACACTGCAGCCAAACTGAGCATTGCCAGTGGAGCCGAACGTTTCCTCAGTGCTGCTCACAATCATATTCAGGCTCGTTGTGTGCAGCTGGCTCGAATGGGATGTGTGGCGCTCCTTTACGACATGACGGGTAATTGTGATTCGATCCAAATCCGTCACCGGCCCGACAGATCTGATCTTCCGGACACACCTGATGACTGGGGATTCCTGAGTGTGCAGGCCGAATTACGTCTGCAAAACATGATGGGGCTGCAAACGTGGAACTCAGTCCGCTGTATTGATTTCCTGCTGGAGTTGCCGGAGATCGATCCGGAACGTATTGGAGTGACCGGAGCCAGCGGCGGTGGCACACAATCGATGATCATTGCCGCCATCGACGATCGAATCTCCGCCGCGATGCCCTGTGTGATGGTGTCGACATCGATGCAGGGCGGCTGCACATGTGAGAACGCACCGTTGATGCGAATTGACCAGGGGAATATTGACATTGCTGCTGCTATTGCACCACGTCCTCTGGGGCTCACCGCGGCCGATGACTGGACGATCGAGCTGGAGACAAAGGGTTATCCGGATTTGCAGTGCCTGTATGAGATGCTGGGGTGTTCAGACGCGCTGACCGCTGTATTTCATACGCACTTTCCTCACAACTACAATCACGTCAATCGCACGGTCATGTATGGATTCTTCAATCAGCATTTCGGACTGGGATTCGACGAACCGGTGCTCGAACGTGATTTCGAGTTGATGTCGAAAGAACAACTCACCGTGTGGAATTCCAAGCACCCGGCCCCGTCCGGGAACAACATCGGCGACGTTCACGAGAGCGCCTTACTAAAGATGGCCAGCAAAGACTCTGAACAACAGATGGCGTCGTCCATTCCGTCTGTTCCGAGTGAACTGAATAAATTCCAGAACGTAGTTTGCACGGCCTGGGAGACCATTCTTGGTCGCCGTGCCGATCAGATCGGCGATGTCAGGTTCACCGAAACGAGCCGAACCACACTGGGAAAATTCATGCTGACGCTGGGGCGTTTTGATCACGTTGATGCTGGGGAACAGCTTCCCGCAATAACGCTGAAAGCCGCAGACGGTGTTCAAAAAGGTGTCGTTGTCTGGATCACTGATCGTGGGAAATCCGGTGTTTTGCAGGACGACACAGTCATTCCGCCGGTCGCGACACTTCTCAATCGCGGGTACACGGTTGTTTCAGCTGACTTGTTTGGCCAGGGTGAATTTCTGTCGAATGACGCCCAACTTGCTGCACAACGAATGTGGTATCAGAGGGATGCCAGCCAACAGTGGCATCGTTTTTCCGGTTACACTTACGGCTATAACCACTCGCTGTTCGTCAAACGTATGCATGACGTTCTTTCAGTGATCCAATACGCCGCAGAACTTTCCGGTGAACAGAGTGTTCATCTGGTCGGACTGGACAGTACTGCTGGCCCGCTTGTGTTGTCCGCACGCAGCCAGGCAGGTGACCTGGTCTGCGCAACAGTCGTGGATATCGACGGGTTCCAGTTCCGTCAGATCACTAGGCACGATGATCCCATGTTCGTGCCTGGTTCAGTGAAATACCTCGACGTGGTCGGAGTTCTGAGTCTGTGTGCACCTCATGATGTGTCCATCGCGGGGTTGACAGATACTTCAGTTGCCGAACACGTTTTCGCCGCGGCGGAGGCGTCAGAAAAGTTGCGGATTGTTGATCGTGGTGAACTCAACAGAATTCTGGAGCAGCTGTAGCAGCTTGCGCCAGGAGGTCACACGTCGTTGAACGCATTGCAGCAACGATTCAAACGTCTCCCCAGCGACTTGGATTAATGCCTGGGGCTTCCGTTTTCATTCCGGCTGGCTTATGCGGCTGTTCCCAAACATTGCCTGTCGTATTAAGACTTTGCAGGAACGGTTGAGCGATGTCGGGCGCACCGGCAACTAATTCAGGATTCCATTCGTCGACCGGTTGAATCGGACCGGCCCACGCAGGTCGGTAGCCAAGCTGTACGAGTTCACGTGGCCTGGAGTCCTTGTTGGGATGACTGGCATGCAGCAGCAGCGAAGGCACCACAACAGCTGAACCGGCAGGAACGATCAGTGTGATTTCTTCCGGGTGCGATTTGTAACGTACATAGGGACTCGCTTCGGCGTGAAACGAAAGGTGTGAACGGGGGATAAGGCGGAACGGAGCACGGTCTTCCGTCAAATCATCGAGGTAATACAGAACACGGACCAATCGGGGACAGGAGCCTTCATAGCCGAAAAGGTCTGAACCGTGTGGCTGGCCATCGGTGTGCATCGAGATCCCCGGGGATCCCGGATGTGTGCGCTGAAAGAATCCACGCGTAAACACAATATCCGGTCCCATCAGGTCCGTGAGAAAATCAATCATTGGTGGAAAACCAATCAGCTTCGCAACGGCTCGACTTTGCCACTGCGGCTGCACGACTGACCGTGTCTGGGACACGCTGTAAGTGGTGTGCGCCATTTCCACGTCGGCAAGTTCGCTTTTGATCCGGGTGATCACGTCCGGTTTCAAAATCTCCGGAAACACCACGAATCCCTCAACCTCAAAACGACGGATCTGTTCCTGCCGGCTGACATTTGAGTGATCTGTGGTGTCGATATTCATAAAGGAAATAATTTCCTCCGGATTAATTGACGAACTCAAAGTCTTATTCATGGACGGAACTTTCGCAGTTTGCCGGAAGAGCCAGTTCAACGTCATCTTCCGTTGAACGATCAGTGACTCATTTCCGGCCCGTTGTCAATTGTTCCTCTTATCATGACAGGTTCCCTGGGGGGAGATCAAGCCGCTGAGAATTCGAGACGTTCCTGTGTGTGAGGCCGACCAAACATGTCCCTGTGGTCTTTCGACTCGCTCTCAGAGATCGGCCGCAATTTAATAGCCAACCGGGGAGGGTTCGAAATGACGGTGGACACGATAGCTGACTTCACAGTCTATATCGAAGACCTGAAATTTGAAGTCGATTTTCGGATCACGCGTGACAAGTGTGACGGTGACTGTGTTGTTCCCGCGTTTGGGATACCAGTCGACAGGAAGGTCATATTCATACACATAGCCATACGGACTGATCGCCCCCAGTTCGTACAATCGGTAGGTCAGATCCGTCAGTTTCAACATGTGGTCCGGGAGTGTCCGCCCGTTGAGTTCGATGCGAATTTCGTTCAGTGACGGCTCGATATCTGTCAGCCTGACCCGCAGCCGTACCGATGCGACCCGACCCAAAGCTTCCCATCGCGACAGGTCATCTGCCACTCGCAGTTGTGTCTCGATTGGTTTTTGCTCCTCCAGGGTTTGTGGCAGCAGGGGCAACACCCCTGGAATCCAGAACCCACCGGAACTTCCCCCCGGCATTGACCGCACGCGATACAGTTTGTCGGCTGTCGCCAGCAGTTCGGGGTGACCAAGCAGGCGAAATTTTTCATACTCTTCAGCGGTCCAGGGCCAGCCGTTCGGAGAATGATGGTAATTGCTGATGCCAAAACCATCCGCTCCCTGATCGTAGGCGTTTGCCGCGGCAGCCCAGGTCATGGGGGCAGTGGCGTACCGTTCGAATTGTCTGCCCATCGTATCATTCAGCGCAGCCAGGACGCGACAGTTTGTGCCGCGCGTCAGCTTGACGGCGGCGGAGATATCCGCCGCCTGATCCATAGGATCCTCCATCAGGGCCGGCAGACAAATCAATCCATCCACCAGTTCCTCGGTGACCCACGCGGCGACATCATATCCCAGTACTGTCCAGGCGTCGGGACTAGATGGAATCCTTGCATAGATCCGTTTTCGGCGGCCTTGTGACTCTTCCGCACTGCGGGCCACGACCCGCAGTTCACGAAGCCACTCTGTCAGCAGTTCGGAGAGCCGGTTGACCTGTCGGAACGTACAAAACGGAGCGAAATCAACAAGGTTGAGCTCGATGCCGTCGGTTTCATACCGCGTCAGCAGTTCTTCGAAGACACGAAATCGTTCGCGACGCACTTCAGCGTGCAGGAAACTGAAGCGAGCTGAATCCACGTATTCAGCTCGGGGGTCGTGATCAGTTCCTACCTGAAACTTTGGATTATCGAACACGAAATCTGATTTACGACCATAACCTTCGTCGACGGCGCGTTCTCCGCCCTGCAGACCAATCCAGTTTCCCGCAATCATCCAGATGCCTTTCTGTTGAGCGCGGTCACAGAGCAGTTTCAGGGGGTCATAGCCGTCTGCGAGCAGCTGCTGAAGATGGCGCGCGGCGCGATACCAGACAGGGTGCTTCCACTTCACGACATTGTCTCCCCACGTCTGTGAGACCCGACTGTCGTACATGGCGACGCCACCTTCCAGACCGGCAAAGTAGATCAGTGTATCCACGCCGCTGCTGACAAGCTGATCCAGCACAAAGGTATAGTCGTTTGGCTCCAGCGTCGGTGCGAACTGATACAGTGGTGCGCCGTGTCGTCCATCGTCTGAGACAAAGACGCGCGGCTCACCGGAGCGTGACACTGTGTTTGAATCAGGAACTGCAGCGTCCGATCTCGCCACTGCGGCAATGGGTGCCGTCGAACCAAGCATCTGGACGAATTTTCTGCGTTTCATAGGAACCTCGTCAGGTATCACCTTTTTCTTCAAATATCGTGGCTGTCGGTCAGCCACTGCAGAGTGAAGCGGGCGAATGTAATTTTCTGATAGTCATCGCGCTCGTAGATCAGGCCGATCTTACCACTCGGCAGGTTGGAAAGACACGAATACGCAGCCGAACCTTCATAGAGCACTTTGCTTTTTGGCCATGTACGGCCTTCATCGTAGCTGAGCCGTACAGTCATTCCCTGACGGTCCCGTATCGAGGCGGGGTTAGAAAACAGCAGACGACTTTTTCCGGACGAATCACTCCCTGTGTAGCGAATGAAGCTCGCCTGGCACACCGGTTCAATCAGAGTTTTGTCGTCGGTGGGGTCATTCCAGGTGAGCCCACCATCGCGACTTACCGAGACCGCTCGCCTGTTGTTTCCACGGAAGCTTCGCATGTTGAGCATCAGTGAGGCGTCACTGAGTTCGACGGCCACGCACTCATTCAGTTTGGTGTCCGTGGCCCCACCAAGCTTCCAGCTCTTACCGTGATCATCTGAAAAAAAAACGTGTGAACGGGAAGATTCGCGACGATCTGTGATCCCGTTGACCCGATGATCGCAGGGAATCACCAAACGGTCTTTGTGCGGCCCTCGGCGGAGTTGAATGCCGTTACCGGGGCCTGTGGCGTACCAGTTCCAGTTCTTCTTGACCTGACTGGTGATCAGTTGTGGTTTGCTCCATGTTTCTCCATCATCGTCACTGGATGTCATGAACACATCGTCGTTGTCACGCGTGAACGGCAGCCAGATAGTTCCGGTTATTCGGTCAACGACCGGACACGGGTTTCCGATGGTAATTTTATCATCGCCCCCTTCCTCGTGGACGAGTTCGAGAGTTCCCCAAGTTCGTCCGCCATCAAAGCTTCGTTTCAATACCAGATCGATGTCACCATGATCAGCGCGACTGGTCTTGCGGCCTTCGCAAATGGCCAGCAACGTACCGGATCCACAGGATACGACAACTGGAATGCGAAACGTGTGGTACCCATGCGTTCCACTCACAAAGACATCGACTTGCTGAGGACTTGTCAAGCCTGCGGCAGCTCGGTGACCGCAGGAGAAAGCGGGCAGCGAGAGTGAAACAATAGTGACAAGTGTTGTCCTCATGATGAGTCTTCAGTGTGTTGTTGAACCGGGAGTTGTTCCACCTGCCGATATGCCAACGGACAGGTTTTTCCATTCCTTGGTGCATTACCCGGAGAAGATGTTCAAGACCCGGTCGGTCGTTCTGTTCCGATGAACGCACGCTCCATGTAATCCGTCTGGTATCGGCCGGAAATGAACCGCTGTTAGAAAAAAAGAGAAACTTGAGCGGCTCCTCTCAAAGCTCGTTAGCAGCCTGTCCGGCGAACCTCGGCAGATGCATACATGAGTTGACGGACATGAAACACTGTGCACTATTCCGTCAGCCATTTCCTGTTCAGTTTACACACCATTGTGTAAGCGGGGTCGAAGATATTTCCCAGCTCATAGCGAACACATTGTGAAAGCAGAAGGTTGGCACCGAGGCTGTCCAGGCCGTAGTCCGACTGCAGCCAGCGAAGCATCTCAGTGGTGGCGTGCTGCGTGGCCTGATCCAGTGGTCGCGCATTGCCGAAAGTCATGATCCAGTCGTTGTTTTCCGCGCGGGGCCAGATGATTGTTTTGCCTTTCAGTATCCGCAGCGTCACTCGTACGCTCATGGAGATCTCGATACCCGATCCGACAATTTCGCCATCACCCTGAACCGCGTGACCATCGCCCAGAAAAAACAGGGCGCCTGGCTCAAACACCGGGAAGAAGGCCGTCGTACCGGCCACAAATCGGCGATAATCCATGTTGCCGCCATGTTCGGCCGAAGTTGCAGTCGAAATAGCCTGTCCGCGGGTTGGCGCCACGCCAAAACAGCCCAGCATCGGTTGCAGAGGAAGGACCAGTTCTCTGAGATCCGACGGAGGTCCGACGAGCGTTGCTGTATTCGCAGAAACATCGACGTCCCATTCGGCCCGCGCGGCCTGTGGCAGTTCCCGGACATAGCCTGGGTCGACCACATTTGGTGCCACTGAAGAACCACAAAAGCCATACCGGCGATTGGGCTCAATCTCATTGATTTCCACTGCCAGTGTGTCTCCGGGTGCAGCTCCGTTGACGTAGAAGGGACCTGTTTGAGGATTGCCACGGGGCGCCACCTGTTTTCGATGTTCATCGAAGCCGTGGGCGTCGACGGTCGTTGTCACGATTGTGTCACCGTCGCTCACGTAGAGTACTGGCTCGTGTGGACCCAGCGTGGTGTGGTATTTGGACGGCGAGAATCGATGCTCCATGTCTGTTACTCCGGTTGTGACTCTTTGTTCCGTGAACATCAGCTGCACCGGCCAGCCTGCGCCGAATGAACGTCGTTTCACGTTGATGGAATTCGTTAATTTGGCATAAGAATCGAGTCATTCACCTCGCAGCCTGACTCGGTTACCGGAACTGCTGTCAGTGACCCGGTGACTCGCTTGTGTGATGCTGCTGGAAATTCTCACGTATATCTCCGCTATTCTTTGCACGGTCCCGCGTATAGCGGAGTTCAGCAGATGAAGCGTTGTTTTTGCCGTCAAAGATCGTGTTGCGGGGCCGTGCGACATCGGTTAGTTGCTTACCGCAGTCATCGTACGCCGTCAGGAGTAAGTATTGGACCGTTCGTAGTTGGTCCACAGGGTGAAATATAGGGACCGACACAGTTCGGTGTGGTATTTCATGCTGATCATACGCGGGTGAACAGGAGATTTGTTTGATCAGGTGAACATGACCATCTCTGCCATAGTACCTTAACACTGCAGGCTCGGTCTTCTCGGCGGTGGGTGCCGTTGAAAACATCTTGTCTTCCTCGCTGTCGGAGAGATGGGCAGTGACTGTACCGACACTGGAATCTTCGATCTGGTGGATGAACTCCACAGTCTCCTCGATAGAATCTGGCGACTCAACCAGCACGACTCCAATGAACCCCGCTACCGAGCATTGAAGTGAAGCAACTCATCATTACGGGACCGAAGCAGGCCAATTTTGACGATCTCGAGATGCCCGTCTGTGCCCAGGATGGTGTGATTGTTCGCGCCAGGGTCACGGCGATCAGTACCGGCACAGAACTGCGGGTCTTCCGAGCAATCCCTGTGGATGAGGCTGGTCAGTTCCTGCATGAACGCATGCCGTTCCGGCTTCCCGTGGAAAACGGCTACTCAATGGTTGGTGACGTGATTGAGGTGGGAGCTGATGTTTCAGAGTTCGACGTCGGTGATCGCGTCTTCGCGTCTGCCCCGCATGGACAGTTTGCTGCAGTCGACGCGACACAGGTGACACTGCTTCCGGACACGATTCCGGATGAGGAGGCAGTCATGTTGAACATTCTGGAAGTGGCACACTGCGCACTGCGGCGTGGTGATCCTGCAGTGGGTTCGAATGTGGCGATCGTTGGTCAGGGGGTGATCGGTTTGTCACTGACGGCGTATGCTGATGCATTTGGATTCCGAACCGTGGTGGTGGACTCGGTGGTGGAACGGCTGGAGGTCGCACGGAAAATGGGTGTGCTTCTTGCGGTGAATTCCAGCGAAGAGGACAGGTATGACCGAATTCACAAACTGTTCGGCGGCGACGGTGCGGACGTGACCTTCGAAGTGACATCGCACTGGTCCGGAATTCGCACTGCCATGGAGATGACCCGCACCGACGGCAAAGTGGTGGTCGTTTCACGCCATACGAATGTTCCGGATTTCAATCCGTTTGGGCATCCGTTCCTTGGTAAACGACTTAATCTGATCACATCGTACGGACATCAGGCGACCGGCAGCCGCTGGTCACGTCACCGTTCGTTCTCCCTGACTGTCGATCTACTCGCCCGTCGTCGATTAAAGATCAGACCGATGCTGACACACCGATTCCCGTGGCAGGAGTTACCTCATGTCTACCACCGTATGGATAAAGGAGATCCCGGCATCGTGGGGGCTGTTATTGACTGGGCGCCCGTTGACTAACAACGTTCGTTGAGGTTTGTCTTGGTCAGTACAATACACAGCGACCAAGTTCAGCATGCTTTTCGAAGCGTGGTTTGATCTTTTTTTGCGGGAGTCCGGTCGGGCAGCCGTTATCAATCTGCCCCTGTGACGGCTACAGCTTCGATTTCCACCAGCAGGCCTGGCAGCACCAGCTGCGGAGAGATTAGTGT
>CAUZPL010000151.1:0-10343 GCA_963581585.1 Planctomycetota bacterium | reverse complement strand
CATTCAGGACATCATGCGCAAGGACGTGGGTGTCGACGGCGATGCTCAGCGGATTGGCCAGGTCGTCTGGCTGCTGTTTCTGAAGATCTTTGATGATCGTGAGCAGGAATCCGAACTCCTGGAAGATGATTACAAATCGCCGATTCCTGAGGAGCTGCGCTGGTGCAACTGGGCGGCTGATCCGGAAGGCATGACGGGCGATGAACTGCTCGATTTCTGCAATAACCGGCTGTTTCCCGGCCTGAAGGAACTGCGAGTCAGCACCAACGGGCAATCACGTGGCCATGTCCTCCGTGACGTGTTCTCAGACGCCTACCAGTACATGAAATCCGGCACGCTGCTGCGGCAGGTCATCAACCGTATCAATGACGATATCGACTTCAACGATTCGCAGAAGCGGCACCTGTTCGGCGACATCTACGAGCAGATCCTCAAAGACCTGCAGTCGGCCGGTAACGCGGGCGAATACTACACACCACGAGCCGTCACGCAGTTCATGGTCGATATGGTCAACCCGCAGCTGAGCGAAGCGGTGCTTGACCCGGCCTGCGGTACAGGCGGGTTTCTCACCTGCACTATCGAGCATATTCGAAGCAAATACGTGAAGTCTGTGGACGACGAGCAGACACTGTAGCAGGCCATCAGTGGTGTCGAGAAGAAGCCGCTGCCGCATTTGCTGTGTACGACCAACATGCTGCTGCACGGGATCGATGTGCCGTCGAATATCCGGCACGACAACACGCTGTCCCGTCCGCTGCGGAACTACGGACCGAAAGACCGTGTGGACTGCATCATTACCAATCCGCCATTCGGTGGCATGGAAGAAGACGGCATCGAAACCAACTTTCCGCAGACGTTCCGCACACGGGAAACGGCCGATCTGTTTCTGGTGCTGATCATGCACCTGCTGAAGGACGGCGGACGGGGAGCTATCGTCCTGCCCGACGGCACGCTGTTCGGTGAAGGCGTCAAAACGCGCATCAAGGAAAAGCTGCTCACCGAATGCGACCTGCACACGGTCGTGCGTTTGCCCAACGGTGTGTTCGCTCCGTACACCGGCATCAAAACCAACCTGCTGTTCTTCACCAAAGGTCGTCCGACGAAGGACGTGTGGTTCTACGAGCATCCGTATCCGCCGGGCGCGAAATCCTACAACAAGACCAAACCGATCCACATCGACGAGTTCGACACGGAAAAACAGTGGTGGGGCGTGACGAAGGGCAAAACCGCCCGGCCTGGCGAGCCGAACCTGAAGAAACGCTAGGAGAACGAATTCGCCTGGAAGGTGTCGGCCAAGGACATCGCGGCTAACGGCTACAACCTGGACATCAAAAACCCGCATACCGCCGACACCGGCCCCGGCGACCCGGACGAACTGCTGATTGAGTTCGGCAAAGTGAATGCGGAAGCCGCCAGCGTACTGGCAGAACTGAAGCAGGACCTGGCATCGGCGATTTGTAGAGGCTAGGCAGTTGATTCACGTATCTGACCGCGAGGAGAAACGAGAATGGCGGACACATGGGAAGATGTCTTGGCGACATATCTGGCAGGCGGCGCGGCCGCAGGATCGGTCCGGTTCACGGTCCTGCTGTCTGTAAAGAGGAAAGTGGAGATTGCGAAGTATTCCGCGACTGCCGGCGAGGGCTCAGGCAAAACCAGAAAGGAAACCTCTGCTCAGTTGCAACCAGCGGCGAAGCGGATCGCAAAGACCATATTCGGCTTGTTGCGGTTTTCAATCAATAAGGAAACGACATCTCTCTACCAAGCGGAGATTAGGTACAGCCAAGGGCGATTCACGACTGAGTCGGTTTCCCTGTTAATGGTATTAGAGCCTTTGCCGCCCAATAGCAGCGACGACAAGGGCCACCGTGGGTTCATGAGAGGCGATGGTGCCGACGACGCAGCGGCCATTATCGACGATATCCAGGGATCCCGGAGGTTGGTGTTATCGACAGCAGCCATGTTGATCGCTGAGCAAGACCCTAGGAAGTTTTCCAACATGGCTGGAATGATCGCGCCACTCGCAATCCTAAAGATCGGGGGGCTGCTCAGGATTCGAAAGCTGGCCGATTTTGCGAGGAACTTTCGCAGACTGAAGTTCCGGGGTCTGATCAAGAACAGAAAGCTAAAGGATCTGACACATTCTGAACTCACCAATGCCTTTTCAAAAATCGGGCTTCGAGAGGCAAAAAGTGCTCACTTTTTCAAACGTCTTCAGAAACGAGGTCCGGAATTCGGAATCAACAACCTGACGGACCTCGAGAGGCTCATGCGAAGGGCGACACCTGTGATGGGGCGAGGCAAACACGCAGGTACCGTGCAACTCCGGCTGCCCAATGGAACGGCGATTATTACAAACACAAAAGGCCACCTGATCACGTTCGTGCCGATGAGATGACACGACGATTCGCAGGTAGCAAGTCTGAGGGAGGTGCCCAGTGACGCCGCAGGAATTTCTGGAGGAGTTCGGCACGCTGGCCGAGTCGATGCCCCAGCTGCCCTCGAACCTTGTTGAACATATCGCCAACCCGGCGAGCGAAGGAGAGGGCGAGAAACGCTGCGCACTTTCATTTTGAGGCTCGCACCGGCAGGGAAGCTGACCCATTTCGGTCGGAATTGATTGTGTCCCGGCTGACTCAAACGACCGAATCTGGGATACTGGGGTGACGCGGCTAGGCTGATCCCCGAACCCCGCATTCCTGAGCGGCTGCCGCGCCATCTTTGAATCAGGGTGTCGCTGCACAGGAAGGCGATGTTGTGGTCAGCCTGAACTCGTCCGCCGTGGTTCATGCAAAAGCGTTTGTCAAAAAACCGCAGACGCTGGTTGAGACGCTCGACAAGTTCTGGGAGTCCGTCTGCCAAAATTTTGACGGAAGGCTAACAGACCGTTGGGAATTTTACGCTGACCGGTCAGACCCCGTCGACGAGTACATCCGGCAACTGCAGCAGATTATCGCAGGATGGGATGCCGCTACCGCTCTGTGCGATCGGCTCAGCCGAGTTCACAACCTGTACAGAGGCGCGGTTTGCGGGTTCGTGCGCACGCTGTCCGAACTACGAAATGAATCGAGGGCGCAGACGCCTGAGGATGGATTCCCTGAGACGATTCGAATGATCGACCACGTCCTGAAGGAATCCTCCAAAACACGTCGCAAGCGTCGCAACAAAGATCGGGACGACAGGATTCGGCGCGAATCCGAGTCCGGCAAATTCGACCAGAAAGCCCTGGGAGCGAGGCACAAGCTCTCACCCGGTCGGATCTCTCAGATCATCAACGCGCAAGTTTAGTTTAAGTTTAGCTAAAACCGCGATCCGCTAAACAAATACCAAGATTCTGCGAGATTTCTGTCTGTCGTCCAACCGGCTTGCGCACGGTTTAGACGGTTTCCGCCTCGAAGTCTCGTTAGCCTAAACTCCGCTAAAGGTCACACGTCAAACTTTGCATGTCCAAAGTGGTCGGTACTTCGCCGCCACAACAATTCCAGATGAATTGATGGAGTGCATCATGAATGACGTTGAACGGGGATGTATTGAGAGCGATTCCGTCTACACCCTCGACACGTTTCGCCGCATCACCGGCCTGAAATCTGCGGGCATTCGCGCTGCACGGCGCGATGGTCTGCGGGTGGCGTACTGCCATAACCGCGCCTTCATCCGCGGCCAGGACTGGCACGACTACGTGTCGTCCCAATCGACAGAGCCGCCGGGACCGCCGCAAGGTCAGACGCCGCCACATCTGCGGTCGACGCACGACTGACCGACCCGGTCTGATGACACCCCGGCAAGTGGTGATTTGCCGGGGTCCTTTCTCCAGCACCCGTGAGCTGGATTCTTTGATTCCCAACCCCCCGCGAAGGGAAAATATCAATGTCTAAACAGAACAGCAACGAACAACCGGACAAGTCGGCCACTGCCTCAGAGGACCCATTCAGCGCGGCCAACATCCAGCGGCTGCGGATGTCGCAGGACTTTGGCAGCATGGCGGGAGTGAGACCAGCGATCACCAGTATTGCCGTGCGGAAACCCCACAGGCACGAATTCGTTCGTGTGCGCGGGGGCAGCGAATGGCGCTTCGAAACCCGCTGTTTTATTGAAAAGGAGTCGAAGGAAGTCTATCTGGTGTCGCCCCCGCTGTGGCCGGCAATGTCAGGCGATGTGAGACCCACGTGTCTTGTTGCGGCGATGACTCGAAACAGCCCGGTTCCCTTCCTTTGGCCTCTAAAGGTGTCAGATGCCGAAAGACCGAACCGCTGGAACGAATCCGCCATCGAGGCCGCCCGACTGGCGGAAGATAGCTGGCTCCGGGCTGCATCTGACAGTTCAACAGGTCAGTACGTGCCTCACATCGCGACTGCCAAGATTCCGGAGCCTGAATGGCCAGAGGACCTGGTAATGGTGGACTACCTCAAGCTGGCGTTCAAGGATCGATTCATCCAGGACAACGATCACACCATCCTGCGCAGGCTGCGGGGTGAGATCTGATGTTAGACCAGTTTCAGGAAGTCTGGCTGGTCGACTTTGAGTTCAGCGCACGACCAGGTGAGCGGCCTTCGCCCGTCTGCCTGGTGGCGCGTGAATTCAAATCAAAGCAACTTCATCGTGTGTGGCTGGACCGTGCCCAACCGCCGTCCTGTCCATTCGACACTGGTCCTGGATCCCTGTTTGTCGCTTACTTCGCCAGTGCGGAATTTAGTTGCATGCTCGCCATGGGATGGTCTTTACCCGATCGGGTCATTGACCTGTTCTGTGAATTTCGAAATGCCACCAACGGATTGTCAGCACCTCGTGGCAATAGTTTGTTGGGTGCGTTGTCGGCTCACGGCCTGGATTCGATCGACGCTGTCGAAAAAAACGAGCTGCGCGCACTGGCAATACGAGGTGGTCCGTACACAGACGCTGAGCAGTTGGCCCTTCTGGACTACTGCCAGACAGACGTCGATGCGATCACCAGATTGCTGCCGGAGATGGTCCCGGCCATCGACGTCGAACTTGCACTGATCCGCGGCCGCTACATGAAGGCTGTCGCTGTGATGGAGCACAACGGTGTTCCGATCGATGTCGGGACGCTGGACAGTCTTCAGGACAACTGGACGGCTCTACAGGACCGTCTCATTGCTCTGGTGGACCGGGACTACGGCGTATTTGACGGCACAACGTTTAAGTCTGACCGGTGGGCCGCATACCTTGCAGAAAATCACATCCCGTGGCCACGTCTGGAGTCGGGTAAACTCGCTTTGGATGCGGAAACATTTCGGCAAATGGCCCGCCGGTACCCTGGGGAAATTGGCCCCGTTCGGGAGTTGCGACATACGCTCGGGCAGATGCGACTGAACAAACTGGCGGTCGGATCTGATGGTCGAAACCGCTGCCTGCTTTCGCCTTTCCAAAGTTGCACCGGACGTAATCAGCCCTCAAACGCCCAATTCATTTTTGGACCGTCTGTCTGGCTGCGCTCCCTGATTAAACCAAACCAGGGGCGTGCTATCGCCTACGTCGACTGGAGCCAGCAGGAATTTGCAATCGCCGGCGCACTGTCTGGTGACCAGGGCATGATGGATGCGTACATGTCCGGCGATCCGTATCTGGCTTTCGCGAAACAGGCCGGTGCGGTGCCGGACTCCGCAACCAAACAGAGCCACCCACGTGAACGCGGCCAATTCAAGGTTTGTGCCCTGGCGGTACAGTATGGCATGGGGGGACAGTCCCTGTCTGCCAGCCTGGGCGAACCGGATATCGTTGGCCGCGAATTACTGCGTCTGCACAAACAGACCTACCCGCAGTACTGGAGGTGGTCCCAGAGCGCAGTTGACCATGCCATGTTGTTCCGTCGCCTGCATACCGTGTTCGGCTGGAACCGGTTTGTCGGCCCGGACGTAAATTCCCGGTCCCTGGCAAACTTCCCCTGCCAGGCAAACGGAGCGGAAATGCTCCGACTGGCCTGCTGCCTGATTACCGAACGCGGCATTCGCTTGCTGGCTCCAATTCACGATGCCGTTGTGGTGGAAGCGGATACCGACCAAATCGAAGCCACAGTGGTCGCCACACAAACTGCCATGCGTGAGGCGGGAGAGCTTGTTCTGGGAGGCTTCCAACTGAGAACCGATGCAGAAATCGTGAGATTCCCGGACCGCTATCGTGATGAACGGGGGGATCAGATGTGGGCGGGCGTCATGAAGATTTTAGAGGATCTTTCAACCAAACCCCCGCCATGTTGACTCACCCACCTGTGTCGACCTGGCTGACCCGGCCAGTCTTATAAAAAGTCTATTGGGAGAGTAATGAATGGGGGGGAGCAACGATCTGGAGATTTATCGAGCGTGTGGCGGACAGGAATCCCGGTACGTCCCGACTGTGAACAAAAGATCGCGTCAGTCGGGCCTTTTTCTTCGCGGTCCGATACCTCTGGCCTGGCTGCATCCTGTGTTGGCGATACGTGGACGGACGCCTCTGGCGCTCGCGCTTGCTTTGCGGTTTCAGTCCGGGTTGGAAAAATCCGCCACCGTCCGGCTCACGGGAAAATTACGGAAACGGTTCCATATTTCGCGACGATCCACCAGTCGGGCTCTGGAACAACTGGAACGGCTGGGTCTGGTTAAGGTGGAGCGTCACCCCGGACGATGTCCGGTGATTGAGATTGTGGAAGTGGCTGCCACATTAGACCAAAAGGGGGTAAAGCTGAATTCGCGCGAAACACCCAAAATCCGTGTGGATCGCCCCAAACGGGATACTCCGGCACTGTAATCAGGTTGGCTTTTGAAATGAGACGTGTGCAGACTCAAATACCGCACACCCAGGCAACATCTGAATCTCCGAAGAACACACTTGCATAGTTGCAAGTATCGAATAGGATTGATTAACTTGCAGTTATGCAAGCAGGAGGTAGTCGTGTCAGTTGAAAACGATGTGCGACAGCTGCTCCTAAAAACGGCGGAGTCGCGATATGCGATCAGTCGCGCAACAGGGGTCGCAGAATCTCAGCTAAGCCGTTTTCTGCATGGTCAGAGCCTGCGATCGGACACACTGGAAAAGTTGGCCAACTATCTCGGTTTCGAAATCGTGCTCAGGCGTAAGAAAATCGACTGAGCGTCCACACAGTTTCAAAGGGATTCCCATGGTCAAGGTGCAACTTATCAAACGGAAAGGTCGCAAGTATTACGAGGCAGAGTTTGTCGATCCTCAAACGGAAAAGTTTCACCGACGGTCGCTCAAGACGCCCAACAAGCGGGAAGCCGAACGCCTCGCCGGCAAGTTGCAGAAGGAACTGGAAGACGGCCAGTTCGCAGCCACACGGAAAATGAAGTGGAAAGATTTCCGACTTCGCTACGAGACGGAAGGATTATTGGGGCTGGCACCAGCATCCGTGGACGACATCGGGTCGACACTGAATTTGCTGGTGGCCGAAGTGTCACCGGGCACCCTTCAGGCTGTCAACGAGGCAATGTTGCGAAGATTCCAGGTCGCAATCTCAAATGGGCGAAGCAAGCGAACGATTGGGAAGCACCTGCGAAATCTGAAGCGAATGCTGCGATGGGCCGTGCGCAACAAACTGCTGCTTCAATGTCCGCAGATCGACATGCCGAAAGGGATCAGTCGAGGCAAGGCAAAGGGTCGATCGCTGGCCACGGAGGAGTTTGAGCGAATGTTGGCAGCAGTCCCGAAAGTTGTTGGTGCAGAAGACGTCGGCATTTACAAACGCCTGCTGTGCGGGCTCTGGCTATCTGGCCTGCGACTTGGGGAAGCCTTGAAGCTCCGCTGGGACGATCCAGACGCATTCATGGTCGATCTCTCTGGAAAGTATCCGATGTTTCGAATTCCTGAAGACGCTGACAAATCGCGGAAGCAGCGGTTACTGCCGATGGTCCCGGAATTCCTGGATTTTCTCCAACGAACACCAGAGAAAGACAGGGCTGGGTTGGTGTTTTCCTTGGGTAAGCCACTGTACGCCGTCTCATTTTCGATTGCGGCAATGGGCAGGTCCGCCGGCATCCAGGTGGCACAGAAGTCGACGGCCACGGCCCACGACCTTCGACGCAGTTTTGGCTACCGCTGGGCGGATCGTGTCCGACCACACATTCTGCAGGAGCTCATGCGGCACGCTTCCATCACCACCACCATGGAGTACTACGTGCAGGCGGAGGCTGATGAAACAGCTGCAGCGGTTTGGGCGGCGCAGCGATCTACTACCATTTCTCTACCACTCGGCGGCGGCGAGCTGCTCGCGCACGAAAAACCCCCACAAAAAGTGGGGGTTTTAAGAGGCGCGGGCGGGATTCGAACCCGCGCATGACGGATTTGCAATCCGTTGCCTTAGCCACTTGGCCACCGCGCCAGAGCCAGAGCCAGCATTCACACCATCAAACTGTCTTCAATCCAGGTACTCTGGCCAAGACGTGATGTTTGACATGCTGCGGCTGATTCTAGGCGAAATATCGGCGTTTTATCCAGCCTGCTGAAGCCAAAAAAGTGAATCCACTGGATCGAAGATTGGTTTTTCAGCATATATTTCACCACGTCTCGGCGTGAGACAGTCACTCTATAGGCTCAACCGACCGTGAGGATCGAATGTGCTCTTATGTGGACACTCGAGCATTTTTTGAGTTCGCCCCGTAGCGAGTAGAACGGCATGAAGTCTGGCGGTAGGATTGCCACCTTACCATCAGTACATCATGCGAATCAGGACAGGATCTCAATAGGTGGCAGTGTCAGAAGAACAACTTATTTCCCTGGCGCGCGACGCCGTCAGTCAGTGCAACTGGGTCGTGGGAGAATGTGCATCCAAGTGGACTCAGAAATTTGCCCGTGGGCGCACCGATCATGACTTCGGCCAAATGGTGGGCCTCAGCGGCGACCAGATATACCAACGCCGCCGTGTCTGGACCAAATTCGGTGATACGTACCGAGAGTATTCAAATCTCAAGTGGTCGTTCTTTTATGTGACTTTGAATTGGAATGACTCCGACGAATGTCTGCGGTGGGCGAATGATACGTCCGCCACAGTTGCTCAAATGCGGGCATGGCGGCGAGCACGCAACGGAGAAGATCTGAACGCCGAATCCGAAGAAACGTTTTCGGAATGGGCGGCTCCACTGGTCTTTGATACAGCGAAGACGCCGTTGACAACGGTCCTGGATCCGGCTGAGTTTGTCCCGAGCGGGGAGGGCGATCGAGCTGGAGTGGGCGGTATGGGTCATGAAGTAGAAACCCTGGCCGGAGCGGCCCGTGAAGGTGGTGACTATACTCCATTTCATGCAGGAGCCTCATCCCCGGCACAACGGGAGCAGGAAGCTGAAGTCGCTGTCCTCGAACGTCCTGCTTCTCTGCCAGAACAGGTCTGGCGACGAACTGCCGGGATTCTAGAGCGGCTTGAGACGGGCCTGACCGTGGAAGTGATTCGAGCATTCGACGACCAGCCGGAAAAAGTCCAGGACCGTGTCGCCGCAGCGTTTGACAGACTCAGGATGACATTCGAGAAGGTACTGCCGGATTAAGTGGCATAGTGAACGCAAGTACTGTCCATGGACCAATGCCAGCTTACAACGGATCTTCCAAGTTCAATTCTTTGGAAGTGTCTGGAGTGTAATGACTTAGTGCCTTTTCGCCCCGGATTTGTAGCCACTATGTTCGTTGATTGCCGCACCTGCAAAGCCCACGGGAAAACTTACACCGGACATCTGCTGCGGGAGTCCTTTCGGGTGAATGGTCAGGTCCGCCATCGAACGCTCGCCAGTCTCTCAAAGGCATCAGACGATGAAATTCGGGCCCTCAAACTGGCCCTCAAAAACAAGCATCAACTCGAACTTCTCGGCAACATTGACCAGGACATCGACGTCGAGCAGGGACTCTCCGTCGGGGCCGTCGCGACTCTTTGGCAACTCGCACAAAGGATCGGCCTGGTCAAAGTGATTGGCTCATCCCCAAACGGCAGGCAGGCTCTGTGGCAGGTCTTCGCCCGTGTGATCGATCAGGGTTCGCGATTGTCGGCCGCGCGGCTGGCCAGCGCACATGCGGCCTTGTGATGTGTTGGGTCTGGACGCTTTCAACGAAGACGACCTGTACCGCAATCTCGACTGGCCGGCCGGGAATCAGGCGCGCATCGAAGACCAGTTATTCCGCTCCCGCTGCGGACCGCATCAGCCAGATCTCTATCTCTGCGATGTCACCGGCAGCTATTTCGAAGGCGTCTGCAACGCACTGGCCGCCTTCGGCTATAACCGCGACGGCAAACGCGGAAAAATGCAAGTCGTGTCTGGAATGCTGTGCGACCCGGCCGGCCGGTTTCCATTTTTGCGTTTGATGGCAACATCACGGATACGAAAACCTTTGGCCCGCAAATTGGCAAGGTG
>CAUZPL010000150.1:0-10625 GCA_963581585.1 Planctomycetota bacterium | reverse complement strand
GAGGATTGTTGTTAACGCGATGGAATCCACAAAAAGCTCTATGGAGAGACTGGGTGTTCAGCGGTCTATAAGCCTGCATACGGGCGTGACGCTGCCGAGATCCCAGGAGCTGCAGGCCGTCTGAAAATGACATCGTATCGTTCCCGGATATTTTGACGTAACCTGACTGTGTTTTAATTCTCTGACTTTATGGATATCTCCAGTGCCAGTGAGGGATGAAGATTATTGACCTCTCAAAGCCCATTCAATTTAACTCCGGTGACCCTTCTTTCATGAAAGTAAGGATTCGACATAAGCCTCATCGGAAGTCCAGATCGCTGTTAAGACTTCTGGGACTGCCGTTTCATCTTTTCCCTGAGGGGTTCACCGGGTGGTCAGACGACACCATCGTAAAGATGGGTGTCCATTCGACCACACACATTGATGCTCCGTGGCACTACAGTCCCGTGTGTGGGAGAAAGCCGGCGAAAACCATTGATCAGGTTCCGCTCGACTGGTGTTTTGGGGATGGCATCGTGCTCGACATGAAACACAAACCGGACTGTGAGGCCATCACCTCCGGAGACATTCGGAGGTTTCTCACTGAGCACGATCTTCATTTGCAGCCTGGCATGATTGTGCTGATCAAGACCGGGCAGGTCCAGTACATGGGAACCGGTGATTTCTTTCGAAAGGGCACGAGGATGAATGCCGAAGCAACTCGCTGGCTGATCCATCAGGGTATAAAAATATTGGGAATCGATCAGTGGGGCTGGGATTTGCCATTACCACACCTGATTCGCCGCGCGAAAGAGAACAATAATTCGGAGCTGTTCTGGGAAGCACACCTGGTCGGCATAGATCGAGAATTCTGTCACATGGAACAGCTCACAAATCTCGATGCTTTGCCAGTTACCGGGTTCAGAGTCGCCGTGTTTCCCCTGAAGATTGTCGGCGCCTCTGCCGAACCAGCACGTGTTGTCGCGATTGTCGACGATTAATTTCTGATCCAAATCAATATACATCCGGGGGAGACTGAATCAATCCCAGGCGGCGGTAATGCTTCCGGTGAATCACGCAGCGGCAGATGGAAATCCATCAGTTCGAGCTCGAATACAACCTGAAGTCGCCTTGGATCAAACAACTAAGGATTGCCGTCAGGAAAGGATCCCGTCGATGACATGGGCATCGAACACATGGGTTAGTTTTTCCTCCAGTCCAAGACGCTCGAGCACCAGACGCTCATGGTCCAGCCCCAGGAGGTGCAGGATCGTGGCGTGCCAGTCCTGTACGGTCACCTTGTTTTCCACGGCGGCGAAACCAAGATCGTCAGTTGCACCGTACTGTGTACCACCCTTGATCCCCGCTCCGGCAAACCAGGTGACCATGGCATTCTTATTATGATCTCGGCCGGACCGCTGGTTGCTTTTGTCCCCGGAGATCTGAGCAATCGGTAACCGGCCGAACTCTCCACCCCAGATCACCAGGGTATTGTCGAAGAGGCCACGCTGTCTCAGATCTTTTAAGAGAGCAGCAACCGGCTTATCTGTGAATTCACATGCGGATCGAAGTCCACTGGCAAGCTCACGATGACTGTCCCAGATTTGGCTGCTGATATAGAGCTGCACAAAACGGACACCACTTTCCACCAGACGCCGAGCAATCAGGCAGCGACGGCCATAGGATTCCGTTTTCGCGTCGTTGATGCCATACATCTCAAGGGTTTCCTCGGTTTCCTGCGAGAGATCCAGCGCATCCGATGCCGCCAGTTGCATACGGGCAGCCAGTTCGTAATTTGAGATTCTTGCATCCAGTATCGGCTGGCCTGGTCTCTCCAGCCGGTGCCGACTGTCCAGCCTGTCCAGCAGGTCTCGCTGCAGCTCGACTACTCGCGCTGGTTTCTTTACCTCCGGTTCGAGATCGAGCACGGGTGACCCGGTCGATCGAAAGCGCGTTCCCTGGTAGATTGGCGGCAGGAAGCCGGCTTGCCAGTTTTCGACTCCATTGACAGGCAGACCCTTAGAATCATCGAGAACGACATAGGCAGGCAAATTCTGATTCTCCGAGCCCAGACCGTACGTCACCCAGGATCCTAGGGTTGGATAGGCAGAAAATGTGCGGCCCGAATGTATCTTGTACAGAGCATGTTCGTGGGCGAACGTGGTCGTGTGCATCGACCGGACCAGAGCGATGTCATCCACTCCCTTGGCCAGATGCGGCATGACTTCCGAGACCCACATGCCGCATTCCCCGTGTTGCCGGAACTTGTAAGGACTGCGCATAAGGGCTCCGGCGGACCCGATGAATTCGACCTCGCCGGCGATCTTATTGAAATACGATTCACCATGCCGTCTGTTAAGTTCTTCTTTGGGGTCAAACAAATCCATTTGGCTGGGACCACCGTTCATGAACAGATGGATTACTGACCTGGCTTTCGGTTCCTGATGTGGCTGACGTGGACGAAGGTCATAAATGCGCCGTTGTTCTCCGTTCTCGCTGGCAATCAGTTCTTCACCGAGCAGATACGCCAGAGCGGTGCCAAAGAAACCGCCCCCAACGTCATCGAAGAAACTCCGTCGGGTAGTCGTACCGTAATGTTGGTGGGGCATTGTTTTACCGTATCACAAAAATTCTGTGTGGAGGTCAATCGATGAAGATGAATTCTGCGGAGTTGATCAGGATGTGACACAAGTTTGCCAGGGCCTTGCGATCGGGGTTGGATTCTGTCTCCTTCCACGTTTCCCGCAGTTGATCAAACGTCTCCGTCACGAGCCGCCTTTCCCTGTCCTCTGGTGATCGGCCGAGGGCGAGGTGGTAGCATCTGTCAATTTGTCTGGTGGAATCGGTCCCGGCCTCCCGAGTCACACGATCGGCAAAAGAAAGCATCAGCTGGTCAATGGTGTGGTTGTTCAAAAGGTGCAGGGCCTGAGGAGCGACAGTAGAGAGGTGTCGTTCCAGGCAATTCGGCGTTGGGCGCGGCAAATCGAAACACTCGAGAATGGTCATGTTTTGTTTGCGGTTGTGTTCGACATAGATGCTGCGGCGCCAGCCCATATCGGTCCCGACGGCAGTAACCAGACCATCGGGTCGTACTTTGACTGCATTGGCGGGGCCAAACGGGGTGTTATCGAGTCGACCGCAAATCAACAGTAGTGTGTCCCATAACACTTCGGCTTCCATACGTTTCATCGGAAATCGAGACAAGAGATCGTTGTCCAGATCAAGCTGCTGGTGAGCGGGTGTCACCGTGGAGGTCTGTCGATAGGTGTTGGAGTTCATAATCAATCGATGCATCTCCTTGATGCTCCATTCACACCGAATGAATTCGAGTGCCAGCCAGTCCAGGAGCTCCGGATGGGTCGGAAGGCTCCCGGTTTGTCCGAAATTCCCCAGTGTTTTTACCATGCCGTGCCGGAAGTGATGCTTCCAAATGGAATTCACCATGACTCGTGCGGTCAGTGGATGATCCGGTTGAATGAGCCACTTTGCCAGTGCGAGCCGCCGTCCTGTTTTCTTAGATCCGGGCCAGGGTGGCTTAATGTCGAGCTTGCTGTTTGAAAGTACTGAGAGAGTCCCAGGTTCCACGAATTGACCTGGTGTGAGGTAGTCTCCCCGCTGCAGCAGGTACGCGGGAGAGGGTTCGCCACGATCCCAAAGAGCGCGAATCATCGGTTCTGGACGACGTGTTTTTCCCAGCGATTCTATCTGTCTGTCAGTCTCTTCCGCGATTTTCTTGAAATCTTCGCTGGACTGCCTGAGTTGTTCATCGGTGGGAAAAAGCATTGCTTCGAACTTTTCAAACAACTGATTCTGATTCTCATCACGCTGGTCGGCTGCAGTATCAACCGCCCGGCGGACATCGCTGCGCACGGTTGCCGGCAGTTCGGTAAGCTTCTGTTCGAAATACTGCTGCCTCAGCGGCTCGCCCTGATCATTCAGGGATTCCTTCAGGCCGGCAATTTGCGTCTCCAGTTTACTGGTATGAGATTTCCATTCCCGGATTTCTTCGGCCGGGACATGTGGCAGGTTTCGGTACGAATATCTGCCGTTGTTGGTTCCTCCCAGAAAATTGTTGGCATTCGGTTTCAACCAATCGTGTTCATCATAAGCACCCCTGAAGACTGCGGTCAGAGAATAATAATCCTGTTGGGGAATCGGATCGAACATGTGCTCATGGCAGCGGGCACACTTGACTGTCAGACCCATTACTGCAGATCCGAGCACGTCAACGACGTCGGCGACCACGTCCAGACGGTTGGGAACAAATCCCGTGACGTTGAACCATGTGGGGTCCGGCACCATTCTGAGGAACCCGGTGGCCACAAGATTGTCATGAATCTCCGGTGTGATCTCCTCGGCGTTCTCGTAGTCGGCAAGTTCGTCACCCGCGAGTTGTTCCAGAAGGAAACGGTCATACGGCTTGTCATCGTTGAATGCTCGGATGACGTAGTCACGATATCGGTACGCATGAGGTCGGAGGATGTCCTGTTCTCGCTCGCCCTCGGTGTCTGCGTAGCCGGCCCGATCGAGCCAGTAACCTCCCCAACGCTCGCCGTAACGGCGCGAAGAGAGAAGAGACTCGATCATTCTTTCCCAGGCGTGAGCCTTGTTGTCCGCCAAAAAGGCATCCAGCTGCTCCGGTTCCAGTGGTAAACCCGTCAGGTCAAACGCGGCTCGACGGATTAACGTTCGCCGACTTGCTTCCGGAGAAAGGCTAAGCCCTTTGGCCTCAAGCTTTTCCAGAACAAAAGCATCAATGGAATTCCGGACGCGTTCGTCGTGCCGCACAGTCGGTACGGGCAACTTACGTGGCGGCTGAAATGACCAGAATTGTCGATCTTCGTCACTTATTGAGAGTTGTGCCTCCGCCCGTAGTGAATCGACTTCGATCTCCGGAGCACCCGCCAGAATCCATTGTCTCAACAACTCAACTTCGCGGTCTTCCATAGGCTTGACACTGGCTTCGATGAGACGTTTTCGAGGTGGCATTTCCTCTGCAAGGATGCGTTTCAGAATCAAGCTTTTCCCCGGATCTCCCGGCACCATAGCCGGTCCGGACTTCCCTCCTTTAAGTATCGACGCCTTTGTACGCAGATCCAGGCCCCCATCCTGGTACTGTCGCCCATGACAGGTGGCGCAGCGCAGCAGGAGAACAGGAAGCACGTCATGCTGAGTCACTGTTGCAGGTTCGATTCTGCCACTGCTGGCAGCAGGCGACTCCGCGGATACCGAAACAGGTAACACCAGTGACAGGCAAACAATGACCGAGGGTAACTGATTCAGATACACACCATTGTCCTCAAGGAATCTGCAGACTTCCACTTATATTCTAACACGCCGTGGCCTGCGTCGAAATAGGTCGGCCAATATCTCGGAATAAACGTCCATCAACAGCGGCTCTCAGGGCAGGCGACAATCACGACGTTGTTTAGTCCGCAA
Source organism: Planctomycetota bacterium (assembly GCA_963581585.1). GTDB lineage: Bacteria > Planctomycetota > Planctomycetia > Planctomycetales > Planctomycetaceae > S139-18. The sequence goes on along the minus strand of CAUZPL010000150.1, from coordinate 5,207 downwards.
CGCCTGACCGACACTGTTTCGCCCGGTGACAAGACGGGCTCTCGACCGTGACGACCGACTGATCAAAAGGTCTGCGCACTTTGATTTGAGGCCAGTTCCTGTAATTATCCTCAATCCGGCAGGCGGGCCACAAGAGGTATCTGGAAATCAGTACAGTCCAAACGTACTGTCTTACGACAAGTATTTCGGTTACCTGTCCATGCGATGCCGACAGTAGAGGATCAGGATGGCAAAACTGACAGGCGCACAGATTATGGCCGAGATGCTGAAAGGTTATGGTCTCAGCCATGTGTTCATGGTACCAGCCGTGCTGCGGCGCACGATGGTCGAATTGGAACTTCGCACTAATATCAAACGATTGCACGTACATGGAGAGAAGTCGGCTGCCTATATGGCCGACGGCTATGCTCGTGCCAGCGGGCGTCCAGGAGTGTGTATGGCCCAGGTGATCGGTGCGCATAATTTGGCTGCCGGTCTGCGCGACGCTCATCTGGCCCATTCGCCGGTCATTGCCATGACCGGCGGGCGCGACCCGCACACCAAATTTCGTGGTGTCTATCAGGAAGTCGACGACTTACCAGCCTTCGAGTCCGTGACAAAATTCAACGCAACAGTGGACTCCGTTGAACGGTTTCCCGACATGCTCCGCCAGGCTTTCCGTGTCGCTACCACGGGTATGCCGGGGCCTGTCCACCTGCAGTTTCGCGGCAACGAAGCCCAGATCGATGCCGAGCAAGCCGATATGGAATTGATGTGCGAAGAAGTTTTTTCCCAAGTGCCACCCTTTCGGCCCGAACCAGCTGCGGACCAGGTAAAGGCAGCGCTTGCACAGCTGCACGCGGCGGAACGTCCGGTCATCATTGCAGGAGGCGGCGTGCGTGCCTCGGGTGCTGCAGCCGAACTGATTGCCCTGGCCGAACGCCTGCAGATCCCGGTTGCCACGTCACTCAACGGAAAAGACTCCATTCCTGGTGCACACCCGCTGTCCGTGGGTGTCGTTGGCACCTATTCGCGGGAAAGCGCCAATCGAGTGGTCAACGAGGCTGATTTGATCTGCTTTATTGGCACTACGGCCGGCAGCATGACGACTCATTTCTGGCAGATTCCGCCAATTGGCATGGCGGCGATCCAGATCGATTTGGAACCGGAAGTCATCGGACGAAACTACCTGCTGAACGTCGCGGTACAAGGCGACGCGAAAGTTACGTTGACGCGCATGCTTGCTCTGACTAGGGGAGACTCGGAAAATCGTCATGCCAACTGGGTTGAGCGAGCCAGGGTAATTGAGGGAGAGTGGCGGAGTAAGTTCAGTAAACTGCTCGAGTCCGACGCGGTTCCTGTGCGGCCCGAACGCATATGCAGAGAGTTGAGTGATCATTTACCGGACGATACCATCGTCGTTGCCGACACCGGCCACAGCGGCATGTGGATGGGCGGGATGTATGATTTACGAACGTTGAAGCAGAGTTATCTTCGCAGTGCCGGCCATCTGGGCTGGGCATTCCCCGCTTCACTTGGGGCCAAGTGTGCGGCACCCGATCGGCCGGTGTTCTGTTTCACGGGAGACGCCGGATTTTGGTATCACATTGCCGAAGTCGAGACCGCCGTGCGCTGGAACATAAATTCAGTTACTCTGGTCAACAACAACAGTTCGGGTAATCAGTCAAAGCACGGATTCGACCGGGCCTACGGCGGAAAACAGACAGAAGAGGGACAGCGTCTGTGGCGTTTCACCGATGTGAACTTTGCGATCCTCGCCGAGAATATGGGTGCCACAGGCATCCGCGTCGAAACACCATCGGATCTGCCAGGTGTCCTGCATCAGGCTTTCGACGCTGACCGGCCGGTCATTATCGACGTGGTCTCGGATAGTGACGCGATGGCGCCGCTGGTCACGAATCACCCGGCGTAATTCGGTACAGGGTGGCCGCCCCAAACAACTCCTGGAACGGGAAAAGGTTCTCTTTCGTTCTGTGCCGAAGTGTACGGCCATCGAGATGAACGCTACGGTATAATTTGTGGCAGTCGTCCGAATGTGTGGGTGGAGGATTTATTGGCAAAAATCAAGCAGTGTTGCGGTCATAAGTCCTCACGTCGACTGCTGGGTACGCTCGCTGTTTATGACGTAGGAGACATCATGGAACTCGGCTTCTTTACCATGCCATTACATCCACCCGGTGGAGACTACACACGCGGGCTGGACAACGATCTGGAACAGATCATCACGTTGGACGAACTTGGTTTTCGAGAGGCATGGCTCGGCGAACATTTCACGAGTGCCTGGGAGAACATACCCGCCCCCGATCTGTTAATCGCCAGTGTCGTTCGTCAAACGCAGAACATTATTCTGGGCACCGGTGTTAACTGCATGCCGAACCACAATCCGTTCATCATTGCCAATCGCATTGCACAACTCGACCACATGTGCCACGGACGCTTCTATTGGGGAGTTGGGTCCGGCGGTTTTCCAGGCGACTTTGAGGTGTTCGGTTTTGACCCGAAAACGGGCGAGCAGCGCGAAATGACTCGCGATTCCATCGAACTGGTGCTCCAGTTATGGAAGGATCCTCGTCCCGGTCTTTATGAACACAAACACTGGCGATTTACCGTTCCGGAGCCGGACGAAGAGATTGGTCTGCGTTTCCATCTGGAACCGTACCAGAAGCCGCATCCGCCGATCGGCGTGGCCGGTGTGACCGTCAAGTCAGGCACGCTGGTAACTGCCGGCGAACGTGGTTGGATTCCCATGAGCATCTGTATTGTGCCAACCCACATTCTCCAGTCGCACTGGGAGGCGGTGAAAGAAGGGGCCGTAAAAGCTGGAAGGGTTGCTGACCGGTCGCAGTGGCGGATTGCCCGCCATGTCTTTGTTGCCGACACGACCAAAGAAGCCAGAAAAATGGCACTGGAGGGGACACTAAGCAGGGATTATCGAGAATACTTTCTCCGCCTGTTGCCGAAATGCAGGATGCTCGACCTGACAAAAACGAATCCCGACATTCCGGATTCCGATGTAACTCCGGAATATCTGCTCGACAACGTCTGGGTTGTCGGCAGTCCGGACGATGTAACCGAGAGGTTACAGCAACTCTATGAAGACGTGGGCGGCTTCGGAGTCCTGTTGGCAATGGGACACGAGTGGGAACCCAAGCAGCCGTGGGTCGATTCCATGAAACTCCTGAAGGAAGAAGTCCTGCCTCGGCTACCTTGACGAACCATTGGGACCAGCTCGCACCAGGGGCGGTGCGCCATGTCCGGAAATTATTTCATTGAGTCAGTGATGCGACACGGGGCCATCGAGCAACCAGCTCGCGTCTTTGCATCCACAGGTGTTTAGTGTCGAGTGTTGCCAATCCTTTGTCTGGTGGACATTGTTTCTCTTTCGTGCACCAGTGCCGAATGCAGCAGCTCGGGATGCTCGAAATTCAGAACGCTGGGTCGTTGAGCCACAGTCGATTTGGTGCTTTCTCTGCGCTGCAGAAACCGCTCCAACGGGCTCGATCTGAATTGTTTCAACGTCCAACACTTGAGCCGATGATTCCGAAGCTGCATTTTTAGACCTGCCGGCTTTCGATGGTGCATTCGAAGCGGCGCCACTATCCGCTACCAGTACTGCATTGACGATCGCCGCGGGCCATTTCCACGACAGGTGACGCCGCCTGTGAGGACTGGTGACTGAGCTGTGCCAACTGCCAGCCGTGCGACATTTCAATTCCATTCGTCCCTGAGCTCCGATTTGCATATGCATATATATATATGACTGTCCGGTATCAACATGCGTTTCATGTTTTTCCGGAATCTCGAAAGATGTTCGAGCGCTTGTTCACACGCTGTTAATTTTCAGTAGCGCAGATCCATTTTCACGCTCAGTCCCTCGCTGACTTTGACGTTAGCCAAAGAAATTTCATATCTTCGACGACGGCCAACTTTGAGAACACCGGCCACTGAGTTCGAAAGCCTGGTTCCAGGGGAGAAAATTGGTTTTGGAGCCGGTCGAACCCGCCAATGGCGGCACAGGGATTTCAATATATCATGGACCATGTTCCGTAATCGGCGACGGCTTTTTGCGTTAACGAACCTCACCGCTTTCGTCACATTCGCCACATCGGATTTCCTGTGCCAAGCTGATGGGGTGTCTGCCAGACCGACCATCCTGATTATCGGCTATCCTCTCATGCCAGGCTGGGGGCTGTAGCCGCAAAACAGTCCGTACGGCGGCACTGAACCAAGCGATGGTGTGTCTGCCTGGGATGAATGACGGCTCACTGGTACCATCGATTTCTCGAAGACTGGTACTTGGCACGCGTGCACGCCGGAAGCTTACAGGTGAGTGTGGATGAGCGGCCGGTCGTGGCCGGAAAGGGCGGCAACGGAACAGGATATGTCTGGTGACACCTCGGCCACATCAGCATCCATCATGGAAACATGCGGTATTGATCCAGTTCCCTTTTATCTCGCTCGGTACGCAAAGCAGGTCAGAGTTAAGATCCATCAATCGCTTTCGATCCGGGGCGTGTCGCCCATATTTCGACAGATATCAACGACGGCCTGAGGACGCATGTTTTCGTACGCGATCCAGATAATTTTGATGACGGCTACGCAGATGCTGCGGTGCTGGTCGGTGTCGCGCCGCCGTATCCTGCTGTTCCCTGTCAGCTCGGAATGTGCCGGTTCGCGCAGTACTCTTTGATGAAAAATCAAGGCCTTCCAAAAGCGCTTCGGTGCGCCGTCTTTGCAGGATTTCAGCCCGACTGCCTGGTTCCGCCGAATTCAGCTGTTTTAACCGATCCCGCATCCGTTCTGAAAATTCTCTGAGTCGTTCCGGTGTCCAACCGAGCTGCTTCAGTAATTCATCGTCGACGTCACCTCGATCAATGTCATTCTCAAGTCGACGGAGTGCCAGATCAGTGGCTTGCGCCACATCCTTGAGGTTCAGCTCTTCTTCCACGGTCAGTGGTTGCACGCCTTCACTCGATGTCGGTTGATCTGGCGTACCAGCATCCGACGTAACACCTCCTGAACTCCCATTGTCCGATTGTCCATTGTCCGGTTTGTCGCCGTCCGACTTCCCATTGTCCGCCTGCGGATCGCCGGACTGCGGATCACCGGACTGCGGATCGCCGGACTGCGGATCACCGGACTGCGGATCACCGGACTGCGGATCGCCGGACTGCGGATCGCCGGACTGCGGATCACCGGACTGCGGA
>CAUZPL010000149.1:0-10881 GCA_963581585.1 Planctomycetota bacterium | reverse complement strand
CGCCCAGTGATTCGAGCGCGGTGACCACTTCCGGACGGTCATTCCAATCGATTCGACGAAGATCAGTGAGCACGTGAACTACAGGAACCACTCCGCTGGCCGCAGACAGGTGGTTCAGGGCCGCTCTCAATCCATTGACCGGCGACGCTGACCGCCAGGAGCATTTGATATTGCGGATCCTGGGGATCAGTTCCTGCAGAAGTCCAGCATCCAGCGCGCGATCGATGACCAGTGGGCGGTCAGGAGCGGTCATGGTCAATACGGTAATGCGAATCGTACGGGGCCGATAGCTGCCGGCTGACAACATACGTTCCAGCACCGTCACAGCCCTGTCAAACACGGAGTTCTGCCCGTCCTGATCCCGCATTGACAGTGTGTCATCCAGAATCAGGACATGGTGAGCTTTTGCATCACGGAGCAACAACATAGTGGATGGATCAAGGATGAGTCGGGCCAGCAGCAGCACAATCAGCAGCACGGCCAGAATTCGCAGCAGCAGCAGCAGCAGCTGTTCAATGATCAGGCGTCGCCGATTCATCTCATCACTGTGCAGCAAAAACTCCATCGCCGCAAAACGCACCCTGCGATAACGCAGTCGGCTGAGCAGATGAATGATGATGGGCACAGAAGCTAGCGCAGCCCCGGGCAGCACGAATGCAGGGTTTAGAAAGTACTGCGTGAGCCAGGACATGGGAGATCGGTCTTCCGTGTTCAGTTTTCGGTGTTCAGCAGTACAGGTTCTTCGTGACCCGGCTTGACCGAGGAGCGGGATTCAATCCGATAATGGTCACTTCGCTTTCATTCCAATTCTGAAATTTAAGAACTGAGACAACGCAGCGTCCAGATTCTCACTCGTCCGTACCAGCTTGTAATCGATGACACTCGATGCACAACGACGCCGGACGGTCTCCAGAAACTGGTCCATGGCCCTCAGATACTCACTGCGTAACGCAGCCGGGTCACAGCTCAACCGGCCGGTTGCCTCCAGACCCTCGAACCGCAATGTGCCGGAATACTCAAAATCCAGTTCCTGATCATCCATCACATGCATGATCAGCACTTCGTGCTTCCGCTGTCGCAGCAGCTGCAGCCCTTGGAACAGCGCATCACGGTCACACAGCAGATCAGAGATCAATACCACAATGCTGCGGTGGTTCATCGACTCGGCCGCACGGTGCAAAACTTTCGTTATGTCCGTTTTCCCGACCGCTCGTTCCAGGGACAGTCCTGCCAGCACCGCCTGAAGATGATTACGCCGACTGCTGCTCGGAATAACAAACCGAATCTCGGTATCGAACAGTCCGGCACCCACCGAATCGTTCTGCCGTAAAACAAGCAGGGCCAAAGCCGCAGCCACCGTACGACCGTAGTCAAATTTCGTCAGCGGACCCGTCCCAAAGTCCATCGACTCGGACCCGTCGACCAGCAGCACCACGCGAACATTGGTATCTTCTTCGTACTGCTTAATGTAGTAACGGTCCGATCGCGACCAGACTTTCCAGTCAATGCGCCGCGAATCATCGCCGGCCACATACTCCCGGTGCTGCACGAATTCGGTGGACTGGCCAAAATACGGACTGCGGTGCAGTCCGGCAACGAACCCCTCAACGACATGGCGGGCCCGCAGTTCGAGACGCGATACTTTCGCAATCTCCTCAGGCCGCAAATATCTTTCCAAGTCGTGGGTCACTCGTGAGTTCGCTTTCCCTTGATGGTGTTTCCTGAATCAGTCGCTCCACCACATGGTCCGATGTGATTCCTTCACTTTCAGCCGTAAAATTTGGCGTGATGCGATGCCGCAATACAGGTGCCACGAGAGCCTGAATATCATCCGTCGAAACGTGAGACCGCCCTCGTAAGAGAGCGCGAGACTTCGCACCCAGCAGCAGGTTCTGAACGGCGCGGGGTCCCGCGCCCCAACTGAGCCACGCCTCAATCCACTCCGGTGCACCGGCTTCGTTGACTCGAGTTTGTCGCACAATTGCCAAGGCATAGTTGATCACATGATCGGAGATCGGCACCTGTCGCACCACATCCTGAATGTGCAGCACCTGGTCTGTTGTCAATACCGGTACGATTTCGGCGGTATAGCCCGATGTTGTTTGTCGAGCAATCTGGCGTTCTTCTTCAAACGATGGATACTGCACGAACACCTTGAACATGAATCGGTCCTGCTGAGCTTCCGGCAGTGAATACGTACCTTCCTGCTCGATAGGGTTTTGAGTCGCCAGAACAAAAAATGGACTGCTCAACTGATGAATCGTCTGACCAACGGTCACCTGCTGTTCCTGCATCGCTTCCAGCAGAGCGGCCTGAGTCTTAGGAGGTGTGCGATTTATCTCGTCAGCCAGTACCACATTGTGAAACAAAGGACCCTGAATGAATCGAAATTCCCGTTGACCGGTGTCTCGGTTTTCCTGCAACACATCAGTCCCGGTAATGTCCGCCGGCATCAGGTCCGGGGTGAACTGCACTCGAGAAAACGACATCGACAAACAACGTGACAACGTGCTGATCATAAGGGTCTTGGCGAGACCTGGTGCGCCTTCCAGCAAACAATGACCCCGGCTGAACAGGGCAATCAACAGCTGGTCGATCACATCATCCTGACCAACAATCACGCGCCCGATCTGCTCCTTCAGATCGGCATAGGCCTTGTGAAGCAGATCAATGGACTGCGTCGAAATCTCAGTAGAAGCTTCAGACATGCGGGAACTCCGACACCATGGTGCCGATTTGAAAATAAATCCAGTGGCTGGACACATGTTGAAATCAGAGATCGGGGAACCAGGCTCAGCAGAATCATACCGCCAGTGATTTTGTCTGGATGCTTATTGCATGCGGACAGCCACCCGCAGACTCGACTCTGTCGCAGCTTGCGCCACGGCGATTCCCCAAGGGGCCACAAATCATAACAGACAGGATTGCGGGGCATAGGTTCCGCCCGAAATCCGAAACGAGCGGGATTACGGTGCGGAGCCGTCGCCTCTGAAACACGCATCAGGAGTCGACAATGCTTTTACAACAGGCATGTCGCCTGTGCCTGCAGGGCGAAGGGCCTGGCAAGCATAAAGGCAGGCTCAGTGGCTTTTATTCAACAGCCAAGCTGATAACTCGTCTACGGCGTCCGGAAACTCGTGACTCAGATCGTGCACATTCCAGACGTCATGTGGCTTGCCGTACAATGCCACTTTCTCTCCGAATTCCTCAGATTGCGCTCGAACAAACAGGAAATCCGGTGTTCTGACGGCTTCGCAATCCTGGTGTGAAATGCGAATCGAACGGAGTGGCAGCTTACTCGACCCGCCACGAATCAATCGCAGATTTATCGACTCGTCAGCCGACTCTGATTCTGCACGGGCATTGAGGCTTGACAGCACCGTTTCCAGAACATCAAAGCTGCCACTCGGCTGGTTGACCCGCCCGCAGCCGGTGGCGCCTTCACGAATCCACAAGGGTACTCGAATGCTGCCTTCCCACAACAATGATTCGAACCGGCCGTGATCGGCCACCTCACCGTTAATGGCCGTGACGATCAGTGGACCGCCTTCGCACACAGCCAGATCCGCTGCCGCCTCAAGTGTCGCTGCAATCCATTGCGTTTGATCCTCATCGTCCTGCAGCTCTATATGAACCCAGTCCAGTGCCACTGTTGAGTCGATGGCCCGCCGGGACATCAATACCGCGACCATAGCGGGTTCAGCGGCGGTCCGGACAGCAACATCTGCCCAGTCGGGGAATTCCAGACATACGGAGTCAGCCGGAGTCACCACCTGGACAGTCGCCGTTTGATCAGCAACCGCTGCCCGCAACCTCCGCTGCTGGTCACTGGTCCCCAATGCATCCAAGGGATGAATCCCGGCGTCACACTGGACGAGATGACAGTCAAATGTTGTTGCGACCGCGGATAGTGAAGCCAGAGGTGACACGAGTGATGCGCCGCTGCAGCGGTCTTCCCGCAGCAGTGACAATCGACTGAATGTCACCAATCGAGTCACAATCAGCTACTCCGATACGGATGTACAGATCCGGAGCAGCCTGGAAGTGATTCCTGCAGCCAGCCGCTCCTGCGATTCCATTCTCCAGGAGTCTTCTCACCGTACCCCCGGGTCATCAGCTGCCAACCGTCAGCCGCTTCGTCCCATGTGACCAATTGATGCAGAAAAATCTTCACAAGTCGACGAAACACAACCGCCAGTCGTGGCAGATGAGTTCCGGGCCAATGCTTCGCAAGCTCCTGAACGTAACCGTTCGGCGTGAGTAAACTGAAAGATACCTGATGATCACGGATGAGAATGGTCGGTGTCCATCGCCCTGAGCTCAGCGAAAACAGTCTGTGTTTGAGCCTGTCGCAATCTGGCACTGAAAGTGTCGCACTGTGCGGATTCATATTGCCAATTATGATAGGCACACTGAAGCAGGAAAAGCCCAGCGCCCGGGTGAGGATACCCCAAAAACACGGACTCCCACAGATTATGACCAGGACTTGATCAAAGCCGTCGTGGCCACCCAAAACGGAACAATACATTGCTGACCGTCGCTCACAAGGTCATGATTGACTACAACGTCCAAACATATGACAAAACATCCCGAACAACATGGTCTGTCTCTGGAAGCCTTGACTTGACTGGCCCGAACAATCCCGGCAGGCGCGTTTCGATTCACGACAGAAAATCTGATTGACTTTGGACTGGTACATCGACATGAAAACCGCGAAAAAATGGACTGCAGTTCCACAGATACTGCTACTGGTCTTTATCCTGCCCGCAAACCCAACACTTGCCGCTGACCCTGAAGCGAGCGCGAAAGAGAATCAGCGACATCTGACGATACGGCTCACCGATGCAGATACAGGTGTCCCGCTGTCCGGGATCATACGTATCACACGTCAGGACGATGGCCGGCAGGTCGACCTGCCCGAACTCATTCCCCGAAAAAATGGATGGCTGACAACTCAATCAGTCGCGGAGATTATCGTTCCGGCGACAAAATTGAAGCTTGAAGCACTGCGAGGACTGCAGACGGAACTCACCATTGCCGAACTGGACACAACCGATGACCAGGATCACAACGTGACACTGGAGCTGCGCCGGTTCCACGATGCGAAGCAGCAGGGCTGGCGAAATGGAAACACCCATCTGCATCTGATGCAACGGACCCGCATTCAGGCGGAACGTTACCTCCGCGAAGTTCCGGAAAGCGATGGTTTGGAGCTGGTCTATTTGTCACATCTGCGACGTATTCCGGATGAATCCACGTACATCTCCAACGAGATCGTCGAGCAGCATCTGTCGGAGAACATCCTTGAGACACTTTCGGATGGTAATGTCATACTGCGACCTGGAGAAGAACACCGGCACAACTTTGGTATTGGAGGTGAGGGTTTCGGACATGTGATGCTGCTGGACATTGCCAAACTGATTCGCCCGGTGAGCATCGGTCCAGGCATCATGCGCAGCGGAACAGACGGGATTCCGCTAAAGACCGGGATCCAGGAGGCTCGACGCGACGGAGCCACGATTGTCTGGTGCCATAACGATTTTGGATTCGAAGACATTCCCAGCTGGGTTGGTGGCCAGCTGGATGCACAAAATATTTACGACGGTGGAATAACCGGCAGTTATCAGGATTCGTTCTACCGTTATCTCAACCTTGGCATACGGGTTCCGTTTTCAACCGGCACAGACTGGTTTATCGACGATTTCTCGCGCGTTTATGTGCCGCTGGAGGGACAGCTGACCAGCCAAACATGGCTGGAGCAGCTTGCCGCCGGTCGATCGTTCATCACCAACGGTCCACTGCTGGAATTCACCGTAAATGAGCAACCCATCGGCGAGATTCTGCAGCTCTCGAAATCCAAAGAACTGAAGCTGACGGCTCGAGCTGCCGGTCGAATCGACTTTCGTAATCTGGAGATCATTCGTAACGGTGAAATCATTGCCAGCGCTGAGACAAAGCCGGTTGACGGACACTTTGAATCACATCTGAATCAACATGTGCTCATCAATGAACCATGCTGGCTGGCCGCCCGCACACCACTCGACGGACCGAAGAACGAGTTTGCCAGGCCGGCGTTTGCTCATACAAGTCCGGTGTATGTCGACTTTAAGGGGCAGCGATCGTTTCAGCCGGAAGTTGCGCTGGATCTGATTCGCGAAATTGAGGAGAGCCTGCAGAAGATCCGTGTCCAGGCCGTCTTCGCCAACGACTCTGATCTGGAAACGGTGATGCAGGTTTACCGGGACGGCATCCGGATTCTGAAACAGCGAATTGCGGACCACGGCAATTGAACAGCAGTTCGCCCGCCCTGTTCGGTCCGTTTTTTATGAGTGTGTCACCCTTTGCCAGATGAACCTGATGATGATTCAAAACCCCATGTGCAGGCTCAGCATCGCTGCAGCCTGCCTGATGGTCAACACAAAGCCGTTCGCCGCTGACCTGTCTTTTCGGCGCCACGCTGTCAACATTGAATCCACGTACAGCGCCAGTGCCGTGATGGACGTGAATCGTGATGGCCGTTCGGACATCGTGTGTGGGGAATGGTGGTACGAAGCACCGACGTGGAAGCCCCACTTTCTGCGCCAGGTGCAGAAAATACGAGGAAGGTACGACGACTATGCACACCTTCCGCTGGATGTGAACCAGGATGGCTGGCCGGATTATGTCAGTGCCAATATCAGAAGCCAGACGATTTTCTGGGTCGAGCATCCGGGGGCCTCGCTGGGTGAGTGGACGAAACACATGATCAGCACACCCGGTGGTATGGAGACAGCGCGGCTGGTGGATGTCGACGGTGACGGAACACCGGACGTGCTGCCAAACTGTGTTCGTACACTGGATGGCAAACCTTTTGCCGCATGGTGGGAACTGGTGACAAAGAGAGATGCGATCGGCAACACACAACCGGAATGGATCCGGCACGAACTGCCCGCCGAGGTTGCAGGACATGGTATCGGGTTTGGCGACATCAACGGGGACGGACGTAACGACATTGTCGGCCCCCGCGGCTGGATCGAAGCGCCCCCCGACCGGCGGACAGATCGATGGGTCTGGCATCGCCAGTTCGACCTGGGTCCGGACTGCAGTATTCCAATTCTGGTTTACGACGTTGACTGCGACGGCGACAATGACCTGATCTGGGGACGTGGTCACAACATTGGATTATTCTGGATGGAACAAACGAGGGACCAGGACGACCAGCCGGAATGGAGGCGCCACGCCATTGACACAAGCTGGTCACAGGCTCACAGCCTGCTTCTGGCGGATCTCGACAACGACAATCGACCTGAGCTGATTGCCGGCAAACGATACATGGGCCACGAAGGTCGCGACCCCGCAGAATTCGATCCCTTAGTCGTGTATTGGTACCAGTTTGATCTCAAAACCCGTACCTGGCACCGAGGTGTCATTTCGCCACCAGGTCCTGCCGGCTTCGGCCTGGATCCTAAAGCAAGCGATCTGGACGGCGATGGTGATGTGGACATCGTGGGCCCCGGCCGAAGCGGTCTGTATTGGTTCGAAAATCTTCTGATCGGCGATGGCCAGCCAACGCCGCCGCCCGCTGTCCCACATTACGCTGACCATTCACGTCTGCTTGTAGTCAGCGATCCGCAGAATCAGCTGCGGCCGGTCCGGTCACCGGCAGATTGGGCTCTTCGCAGAAGCCATCTGCTTGTCGGGATGGAACGAGCCATGGGACTGTTGCCGAGCCCTTCACGGCGGGCGGCACTGTCAGTCGAAACAGCTGAGACGATTGTCGAGAAAGAATACGTGCGACACAGCATCACATTCGTATCCGAACCAGGTGATCGTGTACCGGCTTACTTGCTCATTCCGAAAAAACTACAGGGGACGGGGCCGGCGATGCTGTGTCTGCATCAGACGACCCGGGCCGGCAAAGATGAGCCTGCCGGCCTGTATGGCCGGCAGGCATTACACTATGCGCACGAACTTGCCGCACGTGGCTATGTGTGTCTCGTGCCGGACTACCCATCGTTCGGCGATTATGATTACGACTTCAGGGTCCAGGGAGAACATTATGACAGCGGATCGATGAAGGCCATTTGGAACAACCTGCGAGCAGTCGACCTGCTGCAGACGCTGCCCGAAGTCGATCAGGACCGCATCGGCTGCATCGGGCATTCGCTGGGCGGACACAATGCCCTGTTCACTGCTGCGTTCGACCAGCGTTTACGCGTCGTTGTTTCCAGCTGTGGATTCACCGCATTCCATGCGGATGACAGCGGCAATCTGGCAAGCTGGACGAGTGACCGGTACATGCCTCGGATCTGCAACACGTACGACAACGATCCAAATCGAGTTCCATTCGATTTCTACGAGGTTGTGTCGGCATTAGCACCCCGACCTGTGTTCATCAACGCCCCCCTGCATGACAGTGACTTTGACGTGGCCGGAGTGCGGAAAGTGGTCACCGAGGCAAGTAAGGTCTATGAACTGCTGGGTGCGAACGGGAGACTGCATGCTGTGTACCCGAACTCGGATCATGATTTTCCCGATGAAGTCAGACACTCAGTTTACGAATGGCTGGACAGGAATCTTTGAGACCCGGGTTGTGCCTGGAAAAGAGTTTCAAATTACAAAGTGCAGGAACACTGTCATTCCGTGACTGTGCCAGGTCTGAACGCGTTTCCATTTGACAGCGCCGCCGCTCGGCTCTCATCTCAGCTTTCGGTCAAAGACCAAACCACCACTCTCAGGTAATTTCACTGGCTGCCCAGCTCAGACAGATACAGCAGCGTCTCGTCCAATGAGACGACATCCGCGAAGCGGGCCTGGATGTCGTGCAAAGTAAACACGTGACAGACTGCAGAACGGTCGCCCACACATTCACGTACGATCACCGGCCGAAATCGGTAGCTTTTGGCATCTGTGGCCGTAGCGCGTATGCAGGCACTGGTGCTGCATCCGGTAATCAGCAACGTATCAACCTGGTGTTGAATCAACCAAGCGGCCAAATGTGTTCCAAAGAAGGCGCTCGCGTTTTCCTTCTCAATGACCAGGTCCTGAGGTCCGGGCATGACCCTCTCGTCAATCTGACAGGCGCGCTCGTCCCACGTACGAAAGCCAGGTGACAAATCAGCCGCTGACTTGAAAGGAGGGTCACCAACCTCGGGTCGCCAAGGTGAGGTCGTGTAAATGACCGGCAACTGCATTTGTCTCCCGGCATCGATCAGCACTCGTGTCTTTTCAACGGCTCCGTCAAGCCGCGCACTCCCGCCCGCGTAAGAGTCATCAGTCCAGCCATACGCAAAATCAACGACGACGATCGCCGGCCTCAAGCCAAAGCCGAATCGATCCTGGAAAATACCTCTTTCAGTATAGTACTCACCCACTGACTGCAACGACTGGTCAAGCAGACGCTGGGCGTCTTCATCCGAAATCACCATTTAGACGACTCGCTTCCGTAAGTATGCGGATATTTCAGCGACCGAGGATTGCAGACACCTGCGTCGCAACACCATGGATATCTGCGCGCTGGCCTGTTTGAGGGTACCTGTGCGGCACCAGCCACCATGTTTCAGTGAAAGAGGCAGACTCACCGGGTTCCAGTTTTTCTCGCGGACCAATTGGTTCGAGCTCACACATTGGTCCGTCCGGATACCAGATCGATGTCGTCAGACCTGCCACTTCGTTGTAGACGCGATTCGGAAAGGTCGGAAACTGCTTAACGAACATCACGTCGTTCTTCATCAGATAGGCAAACCACCCGGCATAACTGTCCATCCCCAGTTTGGGGAACCGGGGTGCGGCGGTGATCTCCAGAAACCCGTCACGCACCTGGATGTGGGGATCAACCGGCAGATAATTGATCGCCGGTCCCGGGCCGTACATGACGTACCCGCTGGGAAACCGGCTGGGCTGCGTAAGCGGAATGACGCAAATCCCGCCGCCCAAAGCAAATGTTCGACTCCAGTGGCAATACTCTTTGATTTCTTTGGAAACATTCTTAATCGTCTGCGTGCAGCGCAGACGCGAGGAGTCCTTTGCCAGCACGAACTCGCGAATCAACTGCACACCGGTCGGTTGATCTTGGGCGCTCACCAAACGCGCTGAACGGACACCAGTGATCGAGCCGTACCAGCGCCCCATCCAGAGCTGAGGGTGTGCTGCGATCGTCTGTTCCGGACCAATGTCGAAACGACCGGCCGCCATTGAACCTCCGGCCTTTCCGGATTCATATGTCCAGCCTTCGTCACCTGGCGGCAGGTAGAGTGATTCCTTTCCGTTGCTGGAATACTGCAACACCCGCCCGCCCGCCGCCGGACAAAGCGTCACCTGCGTTGTCTGATTTTCCAGACGAATACAATCATCGTATCCGTAGTAGCTGATGACTCTGGCGTCAGGCGTCTGTGCCTGAGCCACAGGAGTCACGATCTGGGAACTGATGGTCACCACCAGAATGGTCCGGATTGTCATCGACTTCATCGGTTGAGCCCCTGTCAGCGTTCTGATGCACGCGCTAAGGAGACCGTCCTTGATTCCTCAGCATGTCGGCCATTATGCAGAAGGCATCAAATGTGTAAATCGTCCGGCCGCTGAAGCAAACCCGGCTTCCGATTCTTAATCATGACCAATGATCGTCCTCGGGAATCCGCTTGTCTCGAATGGATACCTGCAATATTGGAGAATGCCGGAGCATTGACGGAGTGCAGAAGCTTTTTTCCGGAACGGCTCACCGGCTGCTGACAAACCTGTGCCTCGCTGGCTCAGACTTCATCCAACGGCGGTGTTTTATGCACGGGAAACCAATAAATTAACAGTTACTGATCCGAGGATCGGCTCCCGACAACACCGCGTGGTTCACTGCATTGTCCCACCACACCACGATCATACTGTCTGTTCAGACTTGCGAAGGCAGGC
>CAUZPL010000148.1:0-10901 GCA_963581585.1 Planctomycetota bacterium | reverse complement strand
TATGGATTCTCAAATCGAGATCTCGAGGGAGTTGCTCTGTACGGCACACAGACAACTCGAGCTCAGTCGGTCGTCTACAGGCTGAGCGCCATGAATCTCAGAGGCTGGTATGAGATTCGTTATGGGATGTGGGATCTCGCTCCCCCGCACTACCGCCCTCCGGGAGAGGGGATGCGCGCCAGACTCAGCAACGATCCGGATTGGTCGGATCCCGTGCCCTTTCCTGGTATACCGGGCTTGCTATGGCCATTCCACGCAGGCAATGTCAGCCCCTCGCTGTTGAGAATGGGGAACGACGTCATGGTCCTTGCTTACGGCAGACCGGCCGGATTGCAGGTCGCATTCAGTCCGGACGGCGGCGGGAATCACTGGGAAACCCTTACACTGTTGGGGCCATGAGAGAAGGCCTGCTGGAGCAGCAATACGGGATCATGTCCACCAGCGATATGACGATTCCCGGAAGTCTGGGCGGACAGAATGGCGTCAGCACGCACATGCCGCGGCTGCTGGCCCTCAGCCCAAATCGATTCCTCGTGGCATTTGATGTAGCAAACTACAGCCCATTCATCATCGAAGATTCGGAGATCAGGGACCTGCGTGCACCTGACCCCGACTACCCTGCGTGAAACAGCGTTTTCGTCGTTCCCATGACCGTCAGGAGAGTCGACTGACCACAACTGTCAGCTGACGCTCACACTTCCGACAGCTCTGTGCTCGATTCGCCATCAAGCGTGACCTCCATGCGGCGAGTCGCGCTTGTTCAATGGCTCGGAGCACCTGGAGGTTGAGGCCGAAGTGCTGAATGTCGCTGTGGATGACTTCGGCCGACGGATCGACAAGGAATTGGTCTTGCTCTGTGATCGTCGGCGGCAGCCCAATCAGATCGAGATACAATCGACGCAAAAGATCGTTTGGCCTGGTGGTCGGACTTGGTTGCCACCCTTGCCCCTCCAATTTTTCCAGGACGAAGTTGTCAATCGGTGTTCGGATTCACTCGGTGGTGTTTACAGCGGGCACTTGTGGTCGCCGGACCGGCAAGTACGCCCAATGCTCCCGATCGCTCTGCTCGATGCGCGCGTCGTAAGCTGCTGGTTCTTCCCCAATTTCGTCTGTGAACAGTCAGCCTGCGAGCAGCACCAGTGCGGGAATGGCGATGCGCAGAGCGAGGCTTCTGAGAAGCAACTCGACTTTTTGTGGTGACGGCATGACGGCGGTTCCAACACGAGAGAACCTATATGGTCAAACAAGTCAGCCGACGGTGGAACCACACTCAATCACTGGGTTGTTGGTCGAGGAAGCTGTCGATCTCGGGCAACACAGCCAGCGACTGATCCGACAGAATCATCGTGTTCGATCAACTGATTGCTCAGGCCCTGATGGTTGCGCTCAGCGTGGTAATGAGTGATGGCATCGATGATGACCTGTCGGACGAGTGGCCGGCCAACGGACTTCCGCCTGTTACAATGGTCCTGCTTCTTCGCCGTGAGATGACGGTGCCAGCGGAGAATGGTGTCGGGAGTGAACAACGTTCCGATTTCTTTGAGCCGCTTGCGTCCGAGCACCTTTGCTTTGACCGACAGGTGTCGCCGCTGATCATCACTCAGCAGGATGCGCGTTCTGCCCGGTTTCTCCTTCAGGCGCTGATTCTCGGTCCGCAGGTAGTCGATCACAAACTGCTGTTGCCGACTGACCCAGAGCCGGCAAGAATCAGGAAATAGAGTTGCCAGCGACGGAGGGTGAAGTCCATACGGGCTCTGGATGCTGAACTCCGAAAGCCCCGCAGCATTCCGCACAGGCGACGTGAAGTCAACCGGCTGAGATTGGCTGTCACGTCGAGGCTGACGTGCTGAATATGACTGTGCATGACGTTCGGTTGCGTTTTTTTCAGCTCACGGGCGATAACGCGCGCACAAAACTACAGAATGTCATAATAAACAGCACGGCTAACTGTTTTCACCCCACGGGGTTCGGTGGAAGGAAGCACACTACTATCCTTGTGACCACTTCGGGGAATTACACTTCCGACAATCGTTCGGTGGAGTCACCGAACTGCTTCAGACGGATGCCTTGCTTGTCGAGCATGGAAAGGTAGAGGCTGCACATCTTGCGGTTTGGCTTGCCGAGGTAGTCGAGAATTCGGCCTCCTTGAAGCTGCCCGCCAGCGCCACCCAGCAGCACGACGGGCAATTCCGTGGCGTCGTGACCGCCGGTGATCATGCTGGAGCAATACATCAGCATCGAATTGTCCAGCGCGGTATGCTCGCCTTCTTGGATTGCGTCCAGCTTGCGAGCGATGTAGCCGAATTGCTCCAGCATGAACTGATTCACTTTCAGCCATTTGGCGTTGTTGCGATGCGAAAGTTCGTGGTGTCCTATTTCGACACCCAGGTGCGGGAATTGCAGGGCGCTGTGATCGTTGTTGAGCTTCAGTGTGCAGACTCGCGTCGTGTCGGTTTGAAATGCCAGGACCAGAATGTCACACATCAGCCGCATATGTTCGGTAATTTCCTGTGGAATCCCTTCCGGAGGACGCGGCACGTTGGGTTTTTTTAGCGTCGGTCGCCAACCCTGCAATTCACCGTTTTTGCCAGCCAGTTCAATGCGCTTCTCGACCTCACGCACCGAATTGAGATATTCGTCCAGTTTGCGTTGGTCGGTCGAACTGATTTTCTTCCGAAAACCACGTGCCTCGGTGAGCACCGCGTCCAGTACGCTCCGTTTCCCGCGTTGCACATCGTCCTTGAACAGTTGGTCGAACGCGAGGGCAGGATAGATTTCCAGCGGCGTCGGAGTGGTCGGAGAGCTCCACGAGATGTGCGAGCTGTAGACCATCGAGTAATCCTTGTGAATCCCTGGATTCGATCTCTCGCAACCGAGGACGAGACTCGGCACTTTGGTCGAGTGCCCGTACCGCTGAGCTACAATCTGGTCGAAGCTGGTGCCGGAACGAATGTCGCCACCTGAGGCAAGCCGCGCCCCGGTAAGCAGATTGCCGGTTTGCGCACTGTGAATGCCGCCCTTCTGAGCTTCGGCGTTGTACAGCCCGCGGATGAACAGAAGCTTCTCGCGAAATTCAGCCAGTGGCGTAAGTACCTGACCGAGCTCCATCTGCTTTCCCTCACCCCTGGCCGTCCACTCCTGGTTCTTAAAGCCGTTTCCCGAGAACAGTACCGCCAGACGAACCGGAGCCTGACTCGCCGGTTTGGCGGTGTGGTCTCCCCAAACGGAAAGCGACTCCATCCACGGCAGCGCCATGCTGACACCCACGCCGCGCAGGAATGTTCGACGAGAAAAATGATGTGTCATGGGAATACTCCAATCGGTGTTTGTATTCGTTTCATCCGCAGCCGCAGGCAGGTTTGGCGGTAATGCTCGCCTTCGGCTACCGGTCATACAAGTTTCCTCGAATCCTGCGAAACTGTTCACTCAATACAATTGTTTCCACGGCTATGGAAAAACGGTAGTCGTTTCTCTTCAGCCGCTGTTGCATTTCGGCCAGTAATGGCCGGTCGGAAAGCTGCACTTCCCGACCGATGGCATAGCCCAGGAGCTTACGACAGAACTGATAAACAAATGTATCACCATGGTTCTTTAGAAGATATTCCCGCAGACCGGAAAGGCCCTGGATTTGGGTCCCGTCGGGCAAAGTTGTTCGAGAATTGATCACCAGGCCACTGTCGGTTTTGTCACGCCACCGACCGATGGTGTCGAAATTCTCCAGGGCGAATCCAAACGGATCGATGCGAGCGTGGCACTTGGCGCAGGTCGCGTCGCTGCTGTGGCGTTCGATGAGTTGCCGTTCGGTTAAACCTTTCGGAACGGTGGTGGCAAGTTGCGGGACATCCTTCGGCGGACGCGGCAGCTTCTCGCCGAGCAACACTTCGCTAACCCAGTTGCCTCGCAGGATCGGACTGGTGCGAGATGCGCCCGAATGCTTAGCAAGTGTCACCGCCAGTCCCAAAATACCGCCGCGACCATGCTTCCGCATCCCTTCCACACGGCGCCACGGTGCGCCTTTAACTCTCTGGATCCCGTAAAACTTCGCCAGGCGTTCGTTCACGAAGGTGTGGTCGGCGTCAAGCAGACTCAGCAACGAACCGTCGTGCTGGAACAAATCGGTGAAAAACAGGATTGCTTCCTTGTGCATATCGCCCCGAAGACCGGCAAACTCAGAAAAGAGTTTCTCGCTTTTTCTGCCGAGTGATCCGAAGTCATAGGTGTGTATCCACTGGCAGGCAAACTCTGTGGCCAGCCGTTGCATGCGAGCATCAGACAGCATGCGTTTCGTCTGCCGCAGTAATTCAGCATCCGACTCGTCGCCGAAAGCGGGCGCCGGATTTGAATTGTCTGGATTACTGCCTCGTGCGTGACTCTGTGTCAAACGACCCGCCTGGGCAGCAGCGCGAAGTTCTTCATCGGGTATCGATGACCAGAGGAAATAGCTCAGTCGGCTGGCGAGTTCCCAGTCGGAGATCTTCGCCGTGCCGGTACCTGCTGGTACATTTTCGAACCGATACAGGAACGGTGAGGCAACGAACACCCGGGCAAGTGTCAGCCGAAACGCTTCGTCGTGCGGTAGTTCCTGGCTGCGCAGCCGGCGATACAGCCCGCGCAGACTATTGGCTTGCACTTCCGTCAACGGATGACGACAGGCCCGGGCGGCAAAGTCGATCAGCGCATCTATTTGCCCGAGTTCGTCATCGACTAACTCCTTTCGGAACTCCGCAGCGAGTTTCTGCAACGGGGCGCGCATTGGTTTGAACAGATTGTATCGGGCACGAAAATCGGCTGCTTCGTTACCGTCCAGCACTTCCAGGACCAACTCCATGGCATCGAGGCGCTTTAAGGGACTCTGGCTGACATAGTGCAGTTCTTTCCAGAGTCGATCGAGCCGGGATTTTTGTGCATCGTCGAGCATCAGCCGCGCGAGGTGATCATCCTCTCGGTGGAACAATGTCATCGTGAGAATTTCGTCGACCGGCACGATCTGGGTATAGCACAATGCCGCCGGAAACACGCTGCGGTATTCGTCCATTGCTGCCTCGATGCGTCTGTACGCAGTACTGTTTTCACTGACGAGGATCGCTCCGCGGCAGGAAACGTCTCGATCACGACCAGCGACCAAAACGCCCACCTTTGAGAACTTCGTGGTGACCTCGCAGGTCACGAGCCCCGACTTGATGGATGGTGTGTCATCGACCCAGTGGGCGACGGGCAGCACCTGTACACTCCCTTCAGGTCCCGTTTCCTTTTCCAGCACAGCTGTCGTGACAAATGCGCGGTCCGCTGCCAGTTTGGTCGGAAGATGAAATTTGATCACCGACGGCGCACGAACACAGAGAGAATCAGCGTCGATCGCCTGGCTGTTGGGGTGCCTGCCGAACATCGCCGGGTCGAGACCGGAACCTGGCAGGTCGCGCAACAGAATATCCGGGTGTTCCTTGGCGACGAGTCGCGGCTGTTGAAACACGACGAAGTCCTGGTCGTTTCCATCTCCCGCATCGGTCACCACGAGCGAGACCGCAACTTCCTCTTTCTTCTCGCCTTCCGGAGTCGTCGGAATCTCGATCTCGAAGTGGATATCTTCCCGTGTCACCAAAGGATTCACAGGCTGCATCCACCGTGCCGGAGCTCCTTTCTTCCCGTACAGGCCAACGGGGCCAAACGTCCACAATCCTTTCTGCCAGCCCGCGACATCAGCAGCAAGCGCGGCGGCGTCCTTTGGCTTCGCAGCGCGCCAGCGGGAACGGAGTTTGTCCAAAATCAGTGATGGCCTGCTTCCCGAGAGACTGGACCAGAGTATGCCGAGATATTTGGCGTTCAGTCCGTGTTGGCTGGCAACCGTTTCGATCGTCCTGGTACCGGTCGTGATTGCATTCCGTTCGGCGAGCGTAGCGGAAAAATATTTCTCCAGCGGCGGGCGCCCGGCTTGTCCAAGGTGATATGGAAGATTGCCCTGGAACGCCCCAAGTTTCTCACCGTCAACGAATTCCTTATATAACTCGCGAATCTCCGCGAGGATATCATTCGTCCAGTCCTGCCGTGTCGCGTGTGGCGAAAAGCGAAATCCATTCGGCAGCAGCACTGCATGTTCGGCAATTTCCTGGCCAGCGCCAAAATATTTCTGCAACAGAGCAGGTGACATCACCAGTGCTCCGCCCGTGTTGGTGAACCCTTCCCCCGCCGCACTGTCGGTCGGAAACTTGCGGACAGGATTCAAGTTGACACCCGTCAGATCACGAATCGTGTAGGTGTATTCGGCATTGGTTAGCCGTCGTAGTACAACGGTTCCCGGATCGCCGGCGCTGGCCAAAGCCTCGGCGCGAAGATACCGCTCGATCCAGTCGAGCATTTGTTTCTTCTCCCTGGCTGACGGCTGCTTCGAGTCCTCTGGCGGCATCTCGCTACTCGCAAGCATTTCGACGATCTTGACCCAGACCCCGGTCGCACGGCGCACATCCGTCAGCTTCGCGTACTGATCGAGGTCCAGCTCCCCTTCCCGGTTCTCGATCGAATGGCAGTCCAGACAGAACTGCCGTATCAGGGGTCGAACCTTCCGCTCGTACTCGTCACCGATCGTCCTGAATGACGCAGGCTCGTCACCGGCGACGACGGAAGCACCGAGGAGAAAGGAAATCGCGAACCACAACAGCCCTTCGATCAACCGAGAGATGGATCTGCATGGAACATACGTATTCACTGCTGGCACTCTGCAATATGTCGGTTTTAGGCATTATCGCATGTTGATCTTACGCATTATTGACTGGCGAAATGCTAACTGCCTGGATGCGTACCTTCAACTGGTTTTTTGATTTGACGCCGTCACTCAAGGAACCGGGTTAACGCGTCTGGTCAAAAAAAACAGCTGACGGTCCAACTCCACCAGTAATTGAGTTTTGAGCGTGTTGCGAGTAAAGATTTCAGCCGACATTGTGGATTTGGGCTCAGCGAACAGGTGGATTTCGACCACACCTCGCAGCCGTCCGGCCTGGCATGTGATCAACGAGACGTGCGAGGAACTCGCCGTCAGGCCGCTCGACGGTAATACTTCAGCATACCACCGAGACGTTTACGGCACTCAAGGTTGCCAGCGACGATCCGACAGACTCACCATGTTCGATCAACAGAATGCTCAGGCTCTGATGGTTGCGCTCAGCGTGGTAATGAGTGAGATACTCGCTGATGTTTCGGTCGAGGGATCTCTGCCCGAAAAAGATCATACGATCAAGGCATTTTGACTCCAGACTTCGGAAGCAGTGTTCCATGTACGAGTTCAGGTTTGGGCTTTTTGGTGGCAGCAGGACGATTTCTGTATCGGCGTTCTGATCAAACTAGTCTCGCAGCGCCAGAAAGCAGGCATCGCGATCGACGATCAGGTGACGGGCCTCCTTCAGGAAACCGTCTGCACCGTCGGTCAGCTTTCGGCAGATCCGTTATCATTCACATGGCGTTGGAGCTGCTGGTGATTCCCGCAATGGGGACACGTCTCGTCTTCAAATGCATGACAGCCATCACGTAAAACGTGATCAGGCCGTTGCGTGTCCAGACTTCGCTGGTTGTGCAGTTTGCCGACTGGCGTCCACCGTATCCACCGAGTAGTAAAACATTGGTTTCACGATCCGAAAAAATGGGATATGTCCATTGTTTCCGCTCCCGTTGTGGCAGCGAACCCCTTAATTCAAATTAACATTTCGAACTGGCTCGACGAGCAGGAGCCTCACGGTTTGTACTCAGACGGCCGTCAAAGGACTTTGCAATAACACTCATGCAAATGAAAGAACGGCGTGCTCCGCTGCGCGGCGAAGCACACGACTTTCTGGATCGATACGAAAGGGATATCGCCGGAACACGGGTCGATGGCAGAACGATATTTGTCAGGACGTTCGTGAGTGGGTAACACCCTGTGGCTTACTCACGCCAGACGTTATCGATGTTCGCGTGGTGGGATTCCGTTACCTGTGAGTGCCATTGACTGGTGGGGTAACCATTGTCCAACACCATTTCAATCAGATCAAAGGCTTCGTCTTCGGTGAATCCGGCATCCACTAATTCAATCCACAGGTCCATGATGTCAGGACAGTCGTTGGGGTCCATGATGTTCGGGCAGTCGGCGGGGTCGACGAGTCTGACGTTTCCGGTGTAGTTCATGCTGTTCAGATTGCCCGTCTCGGCGTCGCCAGGGTCGTACTGCCCGCCTTGCCAGGTTTCAAGATCGCAGCGGCCGGTAATGAAATTAAAAGCCGTGTACAACTCTTCAGTAACACCAGAATTTCCTGCAGATGCATTGCCAGCATACATGCCGGTGATCAGGGCCAGGGTCAGCATTGTTATGATGAGACGTTTCATGGTTTTGCTCTCTGAAAGGGGCTTGCTGTTCGCCAGGGATGAACCTGCTCACAGCTTCAGAGAGTCGCCGAATTTCGAAACAAATAACCGCACCAACCAGGTCGCGTCGAAACAACACAGCCCGCGCAAAACAACGTTGCGAAATGACGCAGTAAAAATGCCACGAAAACAGGAACCGATGAACTTCGATTGATTCAGTCACTATCGTTTTTCCCGAATCCTTATCCCGTGAAAACACAGCTTCCATTAACTGTGTTGTTCCTGATGTTCGGCTGTGGTGCACCTGCGCCCGAGACGCAGTCACAAAGTCAGGTTGTCGAACCATCAGCTGTTACAGCAGACGATGAATTCACGGGCAAAGTGATCAAGGTCGTCGACGGCGATACCATTGATGTCCTGACTAACGACGAAGAAACAATTCGTATCCGGCTTCACGGAATCGACTGTCCGGAACGCGGTCAGCCATTCAGTAACAATGCAACCCAGGCATTGAAGGTTTCCATCCTGGGCAATGTTGTGAAGGTCGTCTCACACGGCCAGGACAGATACGACCGTACGATCGGTGAGATTTATCACGACGGCACTCAGATCAACCGTGCGCTTGTCGCTGCAGGAACCGAAGACCATACGTTGCACAATGAGCCAGACGATGCTGGAAAAAGCAAACACAAACCAGGTACCGAACCGGTTCCCCAGCCAGCCTGCAGGCGCATGAAACAGCATGCATCCCAGCGCAAAGGCGCTCATCACCGTTTCTATCTGTGTATCGGTGAGATCCAGATCTTTTGCGATGGTCGTGTTAGCGGCCGGGACACAGTGCCGGGTTAAATAGACGCTGGAGGCCGCAAAAACAACGATGGCGAAGACAAACCAACGAACTCGCGGGGGACGCCTTTTAAGATGTCCTGTCTTTTACGGCAACGAAGGTTTGTTCGTCAGGTCCATAACAACATCCTCTTACGTCAGGTCATCTCGACTCAATGATTGTTTCGATCCGGTACGTGCCCGAAAACATTCTTCCCAATAGAATTGACTGGATGCGCTGCGCATTTCCCGGCCAGGAATCACAACTCCGGATGAAACAAGTTGTAGTAAGTCTGCGTCTGGTCATAGCTGGTGACGACAAGTCGGCCATCAGGCAGGCTGATCATAGCGCCGGATTCCAGAGGTCGCGTGCCAGGCCCGGCATCCATTCGCCCAAGGTAGGATCGTTTTGCGATGCGCGGATCGTAGCAGCCGATCTTTCCCGCGTTGTGAGAATAGCCGGCATAATAAACTCGACCATCGCACCCGACGGCCATGGCGATGGAAAGGTCCGGTCGATACCCCGGCACAATCTCATCTCCGAATGCCACTCCAAGAGATCGAATACTTCCGTAGGGCCCAGCATCCGGACGATACTCGAACAGGACCCCACTCGAGAAACCGATGCCGTAGATCACGGTTTCATCCGCATTCACCGCGAGGTCGAACGGGCTGTTGTGTCCGCGACTGGTCTCTCCGTCGAACGTCGGCACTAAAACCGGCAACCGTTCGATCGTGCCGCTCTCGGGTGAATATCGCACCACATCACCGTTCAGTGTGAAAGTGATTCCCCGGCCATCTTTCAGCGCCACGACGATGCGCGACGGATAGCCCAGAACCAATCCTGTGTCGGTAGTCTTTTCCGTGTTGAGGTCGTAGACCAGGAAGCGACCCGTTGGATGCGTCACCGCGTAGATCTTTCCGACACTCTCGGCCAGTGCCAGCGACATGAGCGATTCGTGTGGCGCAAGGATTCCGTGGCTTCGCGCCTGCTTTGTCTTCGGGTTGTAACTGATCAGGTAGCCACCGCTGTAATCTTCCGGCGACTCCTGGTATTGCTTTAGCGTATTCCACTCGTACGAGTGGGTGCCGAACCAACAAGTGCCGTGGCTGTCAAAACAAATCTGCGAATGGATCTTGCTCTGGGGGTAGGTCTGTGTACCATCCTCGCCGGTAATTTCGTGGACATCCAGGAGAACCTCCTGGTTGCCGCTCACCGGATCGAGCGAGACAAGCCGCGCGCCAATCTTCTGGTTGTTACACGTGCCCGCATACACCAGGCCGTCCGGACCCAGGACCAGCGCGGAGAACATCTCCAGACATCTGGTCTCTTCAGGCCAGCTGATGCGCTGCACCGGAATGAGCTTTTCTGATAATTGTCCCTGCAGTTCACTGACTGCTGCCAACTCCACCAGTAGAACAATCAAACAGGTTCTGCAAGAGACCATGTTGTTCGTCTTTCAGTTCGGGACCGGAGTTTGTAACCAGCACGTTTTAGCTTTACGCTTCCTTCAAATCTTTCATAGCCACAGTTTGGGCACCTGATTTTCTTTGTTCTGGTTACGAGAGCCATTGCCTCTCCTTGTGCCGGGAAATGACCGGCGTGCTTTCCAGCGGTGTTTTCGGAACGGGCAGTGTCGAGCGCGTGTCAGCCGTCACATGACTGTAGGCGCCCGCCGTAATTTGAAAGTTCTTTCTGCCTTGGCCTCTGTTGAATAACCTTCATATGCACGCCTGCTTCAATCATAAGG
>CAUZPL010000147.1:0-11002 GCA_963581585.1 Planctomycetota bacterium | reverse complement strand
ATACGACCTTCATCCGGCCGCCACACTCGGGGCAACACAAGGGGTGCACCTCGTACACTCGCTTAATCAACATCGCCCAGGCCTGGCTGCTGCCCGTCGCGGCGTCCATGCACAAGGTCACCAGGCCGTGGTGCTTTGACTTGTTTCCCTCGGCAACCACGGCACTGGTCAGATAGACGCGCCCCTTGTAGACCACCGGCGACGACCACCCGGTTCCTGGAACAGCCCGCTTCCAGGCAACGTTCCGCGTCGCCGACCACTCGACCGGTAGATTCGTTGCTGTCGAGAGTCCCTGCCCGGTAGGTCCACGAAATCCAGGCCAATCGTCATCCCTGCGGACAGCGGTCGCTGTCACCTGGCCGGTAACAAGGCAGAGGGTTACCAGGATTAACATGCTTCGACCCATGCGACCACTCCCTTTTCCTTGATTCACTTTGATTGCCGGCCGATACTCAAAGAGGCAGCAGTAGCCACTAGGCTTGCCGAATCAGCCGTCGCCGAGGTCGATTCCGAACTCTGCTTTCGATTCATCACTGCCGTATTCGCCAGGAAGATAGTGCGTCTTCCCATGAATAACGACTTTTCCGACTCCCCGGCTCTTGTGCAGCAGATAACCGGGAACGCTTTTGCGCGTCGCCATAGCAATGCTCCTGTGTGAAAACTTTGGTACATCGTTGGTACAAAAGGGTTATTCACACCGCACTGCCAATGGCAGGTTTGCCCTAAGTTGGGCAACGGTAAGACCTTGAAAAGTCGGGACGACAAGATTTGAACTTGCGACCTCTGCGTCCCAAAGGAAACCACCGACTGCGCATTAGAGCTGGAATACCAGTGTGTTTACGGCGTTTTCTGCGGCACATCAACTCACGGACCGACACCAGGTATCACCGAGTATCACCATAAAGAGATACCGGCACCGACCTTTGCCTGCGCCGGTACAGCAGTCGCAAGTGTGTGCTTCGAACGTCGGCGTTTCAGATCCGGTAATCCACTGTTGCCCGTTACGGAACGCCGGTGTCTTGAACTTTGGACCATTCAACATTTCCCAGAGAAACAACGCCATCCCGATCGATCAGCTGCCCTGCACCAATCAGCCCATCGATGACAGACTGAGCCAGACGCTTGAAGTTTGCCCCCGCCTTTCGGAATCCCATCACCGCTGATACCGCATGGATCAGGTCATCTGCTTCAGCATTGCTGCTTAGTTTGATTAGCTGCAACATCGCCTGTTCAATTTCCTGAGGAGGTATGTTCTTCGGACTTTTCAGAGAACTGCTGGCAACATTTGAGCGATCACGAACAACGCACTCATTCATACCAGCAGCAACAACAAACTCCCCGTCCATTTTGACCCGACTGAGTTTGTCGAGCCGCATAACGCCTGCCTGAACCGCCTGTCTGATGCGCCGGCCAGCGCGTGTACCACTCAATGCAGTCAATCGCCGCGCAATCTCATCGCGGTGAATCGGACCTTCAACATTTACGACAGCGAGAATCGCTTTATCCAGGTCATCATGAGCCATCTCCAGAATTGGCGGGGTTCCAGGAATTTTGAATGTGGATTCCTTATAAGAAACTACAGGAATTCCATGCTGATGGTCCTCGATACCCGGAACCGCAGGGCTAGGGATAAAAAACTGATCGTCGTCAGCGACATCGACCTGGTCAACTGTTGGCTCATCATCTGCTGACGGGCTCTCCAGAGTTGCCGGAGCAGGGTCTTTCTGATGTGCAGGCGGTTGCAGTTTGACCTTCCGTGCCAGTTCAATTGCACTCAATACCTTTCTGAGCTCTTTCTTTGGCTGTTGATACCAGTCTGCACTCCAGATTCTGTGAATCTGCCAGCCACGTGCTCGGAGCACTTCCTCACGCAGACGGTCACGGTCCCGGGCTGACCGTGAAGAATGATACGATGCTCCATCGCACTCAATTCCCAGGAGATAACGTCCTGGCCGACCTGGATCCACGATTGCAAGATCAATGAAGAATCCGGCAACACCAACCTGTGCTTCAACGGTGTGGCCGTATCCAGCGATCGCCTTTGCGACCTCACGTTCAAATTCTGAGTCATGGTCGCGACCCGTGATCTCACCAACGTCTGAATAACCATGTTCAGCAAACTGCAGGTACTTCTTCAACCCCACAACTCCCTTACCTTTAGCGCGATGCAGGCCGATGTCGTCTGCGGTGATGGATGAGAAGACTGTGCACTTTTGCTTCGCTCGACTGATCAGTACGTTGAGTCGGCGTTCGCCACCACTTCTGTTCAGTGGCCCGTAACTCTGCGTCATATAGCCATCGGCGTCCTTGCCGTACCCGACGGAGATAAAGATGACGTCCCGTTCGTCTCCCTGAATTCTTTCGAGATTCTTCGTGAAATATGCATCGACACCGCTCTTCTGAAAGAACGGCGCCACGTCCGGATTTTCTCGCTGCAGCAATTCAAGCTCATCCTGAATGGCGTCCCGCTGTTTGAGGGAAAAAGCAGCAACACCCAGCGATAGACAGGGGTGCTTCCGCGCGTGCTCAACTACGTGTTCCGCGACAACCTTCGCCTCCACAGGATTGGTAGTACTGCCACCGCGTTCGTAAATTCCGTTCTCAACAAATACGAATTTCACACCGTAGTCAGGACTGTCACGGACTGGACTGGGTACGACAAACAGCCTGTTGTCGTAGTACTCACTGTTGGACACCGAGATCAATGATTGATGTTGGCTTCGATAATGCCACATCAGCATTCGCTGGGGCAGGCCGCGCGCCAGGCACAGCGCAAGGATACTCTCCAGCTCCCTGGCAGAGTCCGCGTCATCATCCTCGTCTGCTTCAGCTGATTTTGAGAAGAATTGTGTTGGTGGCAGTTGCTTGTCGTCTCCCACGACAACGACCTGCCTGCAGCGCGCAATAGCACCCAAAGCATCCACCGGCTCAATCTGACTGGCCTCATCGATCAACAGGAGATCAAACTCCACGGCCCCCGGTTCAAGGTACTGAGCGATGGACAGAGGGCTCATCATGAACACCGGCTTAATCTCCTGGACTTGCTGTCCGGCTTCCCTCAGCAACCTCCGTATGGATTTATGTCGACCCTTCTTTTGAATCTCATGACGCAGGACCTTCATCCCTCCAAGCGCTCCCCCAGGGATGCGTGATCTGTGGAAACTGGACACCTCACTGCGTGTTGTCTTTATCATTTGATGATCCGCCACACAAAAGCGGTCGCGCAACAACTGGTGGCTTGAACCTGAAAACGATGAAAGCTCAGGCCGATCCAAGTAGAGCTGTCGCAGCAAATCCTCGTGATAGACAAGGTCAAACAACACGAGAGCGCGATCACACTCTATGGCACTGTTGTCAATCAGGCGGACGATAGACCTCAGTTCGCCTTCGGCGAGGTCATCGCGCCTGAGACGATATCTAACCCAGTCCGGGAGAGACTCAAGCTGCGAAGAAGCTCGGTCCAGCCATTTCATCACAACCGGTAACGGTAGTTCCTCAATATGTTCGCCGCTGAATTTGTGGCCTGACTCCAGTTGCATACGGTCT
Source organism: Planctomycetota bacterium (assembly GCA_963581585.1). Lineage (GTDB taxonomy): Bacteria > Planctomycetota > Planctomycetia > Planctomycetales > Planctomycetaceae > S139-18. The sequence goes on along the minus strand of CAUZPL010000147.1, from coordinate 7,456 downwards.
CGAACACCGGCCACCATCGAGGGGAGTTGGACGAGGCCTTCGTCAACCATCTGCAGGCAATCAGCCACTTTTGCGGGCTCTGTTTTGAGACATCCACGGATTCTTCGAAACTGATCGTGCAGCTTTTTCTTAATGCCCAGCTCAACCCAGTCAGCCGTCGCCTGAAGCAGATCCCAGTCCGAGTCTAGGCCCTTCCAATGGCTGCCAAATGCGGATTGGCATGCGGCCGTCGCCTTGTCATCACCAGTGAGGAACTCCTTCAGTTTCTGACAATCGATGATACTGTCAAGAATCGCCAGCCGATCAGCCAGCGATTTCGGAGGAGCATCCGTCAGCAACTCCCGCAGCGTGTTGAGAGCCGCCTTGTACTTCCCGTTGAACAGCCGCAGCAAAAAGAACTGACGTCCGTATGCATTTAGGTAGCGTCTCGCTTCCGCGACGGAGACATCGATCGCTCCTTCGTTGAGTTTTCCCTCGAGACTCTCATATACCTTCCGGTAGTTGTTTCCGGCAGAGACGACCTCCAACAGTTCCTTCAGCTTATTTTTCCACACATTATGCTGGATGGCTTCAGGGTCCATCTCCGGTGATTTCGCAATAGCCTCCGCAATATCGCACAGACGTCGGATATCCTGCGTTCGGTATTTTTTCCGCGGAGCTGCGACGCCCAGACTCTTCGCGAGGGCTGTCGTACAGTCCGATAGATCCTGAACCGCATCACGGCATCGTTCCATATCAGTCCGCAGAGAATCCATATCAGATCGGAGCATCACTCCACAGTTGGCACCTTGAAAAGAATGTTTTTTTGGCGGACCAATGCTGGATGCAATTTTAATAAATCCACTCAGTTGTTCACGTAGCTCTTTCACCTGGTCCCGTGTCCAGCGTATAGGGTCCTGCAGGAAGGCCGCCCGTCGTTCTGCTTCCTGAAACTGATGTTGACTATGGAGAAAGACGAGCCGGCCCACGATGTCAAACGGTGTCAGATCTGAATTGAAAGCAGGGCGATGCATCGCATCGACTGTCCTGTTCAGAGAAATCTTCAGCTTGTCAACAGTGGAGCTGACGGAATGATCAGTCGCCTTGTCCGACTGCCTCAGCTGCAATGTACGATTCAACTCACCCAGGACTTCTTTCTTGCGTGACTTGTTGCTGTGGAGTTCGAGGCACATGTCACCAAGGCCGATTGACTCGAGACGTCGTTTCACGACCTCCAGTGCAGCCATCTTTTCCGACAGGAATAGTACCTTCTTTCCTTCTCGAACACCGGTGGCCACCAAATTGGTAATCGTCTGCGACTTACCGGTTCCTGGTGGTCCCTGAATGACCAGGTTGCGACCACAACGGACTTCCTCAATGGCAGCCATCTGAGAGCTATCAGCATCGACGACATGCACCATATTCTGAGCCGACAATCGATCATCGATACGTTCTCCCGGGGCAATCACCGGATCGGGTATTTCGAACCCGTCCCCCAGTAAACCCTGTAATAGAGGGTTTTCCTCAATGTACTGGCCGTCCGGCCAGGCCTGAGCATCAAGATCGCGGTACATCAAAAACTTGGCAAACTGAAAAAAATTCAGCTGCATATCATCTGCGAGGACTTCCCATTCCGGCATCTTCTGGATGGCAGCGGCCACCTGATCGAAATACTCGCCAACATTAAGGTCCTCCTCCGCAGGCAGTTCCGGAAGGGTAAGATCGAAGTCGGACTTCAACTTCTGCTGGAAGGACAGGTTTGTCGACAGATCATCGCCGGTAGCGGTCAGCCTGAATTGTGACGACACCGAATGGCGTTCGAGTTCAGCTGGAAGGAGGATCAGCGGCGCATATCGATCCCGGTCTGAGCTGCCTGTCTCACGCCATCTGACGAATCCCAGTGCGAGAAACAGCGGATTCACTCCCTGTTCTTCGACAAACGTCCGGGAATCGTTGAAAAAATCCCGCAGTCGCTTCTGCAGTACCTTGGGGGCCAGGTCCGTCTGTAGATTCGTGTCCGTATGATGGCTGGAAGTCGTTTCACTGGCCTCAGCAGCCATCAGAGACAGCAACATTGCCTGCCGACTTCCGACTTCACTCTCATCCTGGTCGTCGTCCGTACCGAGAGGCAGGAACGTCATTCTTCTCTTTTGGTTGGCCAATATGTCAAACAGTTGCGCAGACCGCTCGTGAATAATTTCTATCTGCTTCCGCCGCTTTTGTTTTCGTGGCGTACTGATGAGGCGATTGCGTGTCCCGATATCCAGGAGCTGTTGTCTCTCACGGTCGAGTATCGGTGCGATTTTCATAATGACCCATTAGATCGTGTTTGGCCATAGTTAGGTTCATTGTGCATCGACGGAGTTTGAGCGGTGCTAAGAAAAGTCATCCGATTATGACGACGAAACGAGCAAGTCGATAGTAAAAGGCTCAATCCTGACAGCCAATGTAAGGGTACGATCCGTCAACGGTGCTTCCTCGATTAACTGTTGGTGTAGGTGCCGTTGGGGCAGCGTGGCTTCTTCATTTCCGGCTATCGTTCGGGTAGAACCGGTGATCAAAAAAGGAGTCGCAGATTCTACCGTTGGAAGGATTTCCGACCGAGTTACCAACAGTTGATGGAGGAAGCACCGCTCATGTTGACACGAGCTGCATCTTTCAAGTGGTGGAAAGACGATCGAAGCCTTTGAACACAATCAAAATGAATGAACAAATAAGCATCATAGTGCTGGGTATGCACAGGAGTGGTACCTCGGCACTGACAGGCTGCCTCAATATACTTGGCGTCAACCTTGGCGAAAGGCTCGAAAGGCTGATGTCTGCTCATGAGGATAACCCGAAAGGTTATTGGGAGAATGAAAAAGTCATCTCAATAAACGAGGCGATTTTTCTGCGCTGGGTCATTCTTGGGACGATGAACGCCCACTATCGGCTGATTGGTTGAGTGACATAAGAATTGATGAGGCCAAAAAGAAGATCAACTCTCTCGTCAAGAGTGAGTTCGGTCACAGTCCTCTATTGGAAACTAAGGACCCGCGCCTTTGCAGGCTGCTTCCGGTGTGGTTGCCTGCCATCCGGACTGTTGCCGAGCCAAAGGTGATTCTCACCATTCGGCATCCACAAGAAGTTGCGAGTTCACTAAATCGCAGAAATGGAATCCCAAAAGAAAGGGCATACCTCCTGTGGCTGCTTCATACGCTGGAAGCGGAGCATGTATCGAGGGAGTTCGGTCGTGCGGTTGTTCACTTTCGGGACTTAGTGAATGACGGGCTAAGTGTTATCGCGGCAATAGCGAATGATTTAGACATCGATCTATCACTGGACCCAAGGCGAAAAGCTGAGATCAACGGCTTTTTGGAACCAGATTTAATGAGGTTCAAGACAAAAGACGTTGCAGCTGACAGTCTATTCGAGCGACTCTCGCTTGATGTGTATCAGTTATTCTTGAATCAGGACATCAACACCTTGATCAGCGATTTCGATACGTACAGCGCCAGAGCTCACATGCTTACGGAAATTGTGGCTCCATGGGCAATTAAAAATCGTCAGCTAGAGACAAAATTGGAAAGGCTGCAGCAAGATGCGAGATCACGAACGTTCATGTCGGCGCTGAAACGATTGATGGGCTTGTCGAGAAAATCATTACAGTCCAGACATCGCGCTCCCAACCCTCGATCACCCAGAGGTCAATAAAGACGTTGTCGAGTTCCGCCCTCACCAGCGGGTCCCACTCATAGATCGAAGACAAAGCTCCTCGCATCATCGAAGGCGTAACCCTGCCCAATGCCGATCCCCGGCAATTGGGTGCCATCGCTCCGGTCGAAGCGGCGGACCCCATCGGCAGTCAGGACGTTGAGGTGCCCACCCGGCACCGCTTTCCGCGACGCTTTCGTTGCTCCGCGCAATGATGGGTGCCGACCCGGCGCAGCCCCTCTCCGGGACGAGGGCCGCGCTGGATGGCGCCGTGTCCGACCGAAAGACCGCCCGCCCGACTCTCTTTCTCTGCGGCACGTTTCTTTGGGCCACCGGGACCGGCGCGCCTCGTTCCGACGCTGAGAGGCGCTCATTGACAGTCAGTGACGAGATCGAACAGCCCCTGGAGTCCAACTCCTGCCTGGAGTGGTAGGTGCTTCCGCCATCCGGTATTGCTACGCGGCCAGGGGATGACCGACGGCACGATCAGCCAACAGTTCATGGCGGAAGTACCTCCGTGCCCTGACACTGTTTTGAGTCAGGGTATGCTGTTTGATTTCATCGATCGACCTGATCGGGCTCCGGCGAGTGATGGACCATGTTCGGATCACGGACGTTCCGGATTGCAGCAACCGCCCGCCGCCGAGACACACCGAGCCTTTTCAGCTCACGCAAGAGTCGGCGGAAATCGTCGCCTTCTTCCCGCACGACTTCCGGGAAGTGGATTATTTTGCAGGGAATGCCGTGACGTCCACACACATCGAGGACGTAGTCGCTGCGCCGCTGCGCATCGACTACGTCACAACTTTCCTCGGACATCTCCGCCCCGGAGGCGGCGGCCTCCTCCAGCCGACGGACGAGGAGAATGACTCTTTCGACAAGCCCGGCATGCACCCAGAGTTCCAAAAGAAATGAGAATCGAGGGTCCTTGACGAGTCGCTTGTCCTCGACGGCAGTTTGCAGGCGACGGAGAAAATCTGGCAGGAGGCGTTCAGAATCAGCGAAGTCCGGGAAGCGTTCCGATTTCAGGAGCTCCTCATTGATGGCGACGACGGGAGCGTACTCCCACCCCGCGCGCACATTCGGGTCATATCCGCCCCCCGGATCAATGCCCGCCTCACGAAAGACCTGGGCCGTGAATGAAGTACCGCAACGCCCGGTGCCGGTGATTACCGTGATCGGTTTGTGTCGTTCACACCGCCGAATCCTGTTGATGACTTCCCTTGCCGTCAGTGCACGATGAAAGTGTCTCCGGGGGTCTGGCCTGTTGCCGCGGGGACCCGGCCAGCGGAGGTGTTTCCTCTTTTTGAGCGCAGATGGCAGCGCCTTCAACGTGGGTACGAGCATCGACCACAGATGCCTGTAGTGGGGATCGATCGTCATTTGCAACCAGCAGAATGCCTCACGGGGAACGAGGTGAAAGACGTCCCGAAGCAGGTCCCTGAGTCGATCGTTCTTGACGATGGTCAGATAGCGATTGCGAAAGGTAAGGCGAACAGCGAGATCGTCGGGCCTTCGGCCTCCGCGACGAACGTGGTAAGCGACCGCATCCGGGGTGTAAAGAGCCTTCCAGTTGGAGTGCTGGGCTCGCCAGTCGAGATCAACATCCTCCCAGTACGCGAAGTAGCTCTCGTCGTAATACTCGTCGCCGATCCGAATTGACTCCAGCATTTCTCGTCGGTAGAGGGGAGCCGTGCCCGATACTCCGAAAACTTCGTCGGGATCGTTGTACTGTCCAATGTCCTTTTCGCCTTCGCCCCGATTCTCCACCGTACGACTTTTTCGTATCACGTGTCCCGTGCTGTCCAGTTTGCCGGTGGGTTTACCGCTTTCATCCATTTGCTGGAGTCTGCCCGTAACTGATCCGACGTTCGGATCAGTTTTCATCCGATCCACGAGTTTCTCCACGAACGCCGGCTTTAGCAGGACGTCGAAGTTCAGGGGCATATAGTATTCGCCCCGCGAGCGATGGATCGCCAGGTTGTGGGCTCGCGAAAAGCCCAGGTTCTCGGCTTGGGGTAACACCTTGATGCCAGGGTACTCCGCTCGCAGCCATTCGACCGAATCGTCACGGGAGTCATTATCGATGATCGTGAGATCGATGTTTGGATATGTCTGGTCGAGAACCGAGCGGAGGCACGGGCCGAGGTAGCGTTTACCGTTCCAGTTCACGATGACGACATCCACTTGGCCCGAAATGAAATTTGTTCTCGGCTGGGATTCACGATCCTGGAAACGCGTTTTCGCTGGCTCGACCATGTCTTCTGGACTCGCAATCACGGCACAAGATCACCCAAGCGCGACATTTCTTGAGGGAGTTGGTCAAACCGTCTCAGATTGCTGCCACTGAACGACGTGCGCATCATATATGGACATACGTGGTACCCTCGCTTGTTATTATGTGTTAGTAGCTGTACTGTGCATACTGGGAATATGCGAGTTTTGCAGCGACAGGGTAATTGGGGCTAACGCAAAGCGAATGAGTCCAGGAAATGCACCTTGATAGCAAGCCTCATGTCAGCGTCATTCTGACGAGCTACAATCAGGCGGCCTACCTGCCCGCTGCCCTTCACTCGATCAGGAAGCAGTCATATCAGGACTTTGAAGTCATCGCGGTGGATGACGGTTCGACGGATGAGAGTCTCGATATTCTGCGATCCTTCGAAAGAGAGAACAAACCCGGCATTCGAGTTTGCGGTGCGGGAGGCGAAAATCGCGGGCTTGTAGCGACATACGCCACCGGGGTGTCCGAGGCCGCCGGCGACTACCTCGCTTTTCTCGAAGCTGATGACATGTGGACACCAAACTACCTCGCTGAGAAAGTTCGCGTATTGGACCGACTTTCCGAAGTCGGCGTGGTGTTCTCGCCTTGCCGGTTTCTGCTCGAGGGTTGTTTTGGACTCGACATGCTCATCCGCCAAAGAGTCCTGCAATGGCTGCTTCCCAGGCAGGAGCCTTTTGACAACTTCAAATGGCTGCTCCGCAAGAACAATGTGGCCACCTTCTCTGCCTTTGTTGTCCGCGCCGAACTGGTGCGAAGTGTGCCATTACCAGCCGACTTGCGACTCTGCTTCTATGATTGGTGGCTACTCACGCATCTCAGCCTGCGCGCAAAGTTCTACTTCGACACCCATGGCTACACGACATGGCGCCATCATCGACAGAGTTTCATAGGGAAACAGGCCTTCGCGGATCATCGGCAGGTACTGACTGAGTTCCTGGAAGCACTCTACATCAGTGTCGACCAGGATTTGTCGTGTCGCAATGGAGTCTTGCAAGAGCACTTCTCCAGGAGACGTCGAGGTCAGCGTCGGTTCGTCTCGTTCTACCGCCAGTGTGGCTTCCGAAACTGGGTCAGGTTCTTTCATGAGGACCCGCTGTGGGCACTCGAGACACTGCTGTCCTATACTGTGAATGGCTTCAAGTTCTCGTGAGCTACTGGAAGTTGTCGGAGTCACTAATGGAAACCACCGGTCTTGCTCCGTTTGGACGCAAATCAAGGGACAAGGTGTGGTCGGAAGCTCCATCCCGATTCGTCGTGAATCCAGCTCAGCGGAATTCCTGGCGGAGAACGATTTGTCGGAAAGACCACAATCATCCCTGTCGATGTCGAACTCGAAGAGAAGTTGAAAATAATTTAGATGCAATACACGAATACTCTGAACTAGGTGAATTTTTCTGTGAACCAGTTCGCACCTATTCCACTGGAATGAGGGCTAGGCCAGGCTTCTCTGTTGCCTACATTATGCGACCAGATGTCCTTTTGCTAGATGAAATTCTATCC
>CAUZPL010000146.1:0-11080 GCA_963581585.1 Planctomycetota bacterium | reverse complement strand
GTGATCGAGAAGATCTGGCAGCACTGCGGCTTGTGGCAAGCGTCAGCACCGAGGGCGCCACCTGACGTGGATGGTTTGGTCCTGGAGTTGGATTCCTCCTACTCGGACAGCCCAATCGGGTCGCCGGGCCAAGCCGACCAGTCCCAGGAACTGACGTACGTCGACATCGACACGTTCCTGGCAAGCGTCTAATCATCACCGACGCACGTCGGCATGGGGACGGTGCATGCGAGCTGCCAAATCGACCTGTATTTTGCGGTCTGACAGGCCGCAACTTCACACAACATCGCCAAAGCCGACAAGGGGAACTCCTTTCCCCTTGAATTAGCCGTTCCACCTTGTGGACTCGGTTTCTGGTGGTAGAAATCAAATTTCCTATCAGTCGCCCCGAACCAACGCTGGGTCGCCGATATCACATATATCTGCACAGGCGAAGGCTGGTTGTACCTGGCCGTTGTGCTGGACTTGTTCTCACGGCCATTGTCGGTTGATCGATGAGCCATCGCATTACCCGTGACCTGGTGCTCAAGGCGCTGATGATGGCATTGTAGAATCGGCGCCCTGACAATGAACTGATGCATCATTCCGATCGCGGTTCGCAGTACGCCAGTGCAGACTTCCAGGGATTACTCGAAGAGCTCGGCATCGTGTGCTCCATGAGTGGAACCGGCAACTGCGACGATAATGCCGCGATGGAGAGTTTCTGCAGTTTACTGAAACGAGAGCGGATACACCGACGCCGCTACCGAACACGCCAAGAGGCCCGAACGGATGTATTTGATTACATCGAACGGTTCTATAATCGACAACGACGACACGGTTCAGCCGCAAGGATGAGTCCATTCGATTACGAAGAATCCGTTCTTAACCAACCTGTTCACTAAATCCGGGCAAGACCAGTGCCAATCGAATACGTGTTGAACTGGCATGGGTTCTTCGATTCGATGATTTGGATGCTATCACCGGTTCAACCTTGAACTGGAAAACTAACCCCAATCGATACGAACTAGGGGCAATGTGTACAATACTGTGCGCATTCGGAACAGAAGAACGATGTTCGAGAGTTACAAGTGTTTCTAACGTTTGGCTGCAGACCTAAGGAATTCCGCGAAATGAGTACGATATGGAAACACAGCCCGTCAATCTGGCGTGGAATCCTGATAGTAACGCTCTTTTCGGTAACCCTGATTACCTGTATTGCTGGTTACTCAGAGTCGGGATCTCTTTGGCCGGATTCGGCACGTTACGGGAATGCTGCTCTGATGATTCAGTATTGGCTGACGTCGGATCAATTTCTTAACCCTTTAGGGTTTGCCGAAACAATCTACCGCCAATATCCAGGGTTCAGTGTCCCCTACCATCCGCCGATCTATCCAGGGCTTCTTTCCCTCGCTCTACTTGTGTTTGGAAGCTCCTATTTGGTTGTAAGGATCTTAATCGCCTTGTTCTTGGCCTTAGCCGTGTTTGCTTTTATGGACAATTGTACGCGTCTCGGGCAGGGTTTTTCCGCCACTATCCTAGCGGGGTTTCTCCTGCTCTCGATGCCAGAGCTTATCATGTGGTCCCGCGACACCATGTCTGAAGTTCCGGCCATTGCATTATTTCTAGTCGCCACATCGTTTTTTCTTCGGTGGTATGAGTCTTCGAAAACGTGGTTGCTTGTCCTTGCATTCGTGTTTGCCGAACTTAGCTTTCTATCTAGGGTAACTACTATCGGTCTAATGCCCATATGGTATCTATGGCTCGCTTTCAATGGACGGTTCAGGGATTGTTTTCGCCTGCCACCACTGATTTTCGGTGGCTCTTATATTTTCTTGAATTTGCTCTGGATAAAGATTGTCGTAGCCCCCTTTGCTCAATTCGAACTATCGGGCAATTCGATCTGGCAAATCGCAACGCCGTTCCATGTTGATGTGTTTTCTTTTTACCTTCTCGCTGCCGTTAAATCCGCGGGTTGGGGTACCGTACTATTGGCTTGCAGTGCAGCAGTTCTGTGTGCACTTTGTCGCTCCGTGAACCACCTAAACTCCCAGTTATTAAAGTTCTGGTCTCTATTCTTTGTCGTCTTCATTGTTTTCCTGTGCGCACAGGGGATCACTGAACACCGATACGTGTTGTTCGCGACCCTTGGAATCGCCGGAATGAGTGCAGCCAGCTTATCATTTCTTATAGTCCGGTTTGGAATTGCAACCGGGGTGTTCAGCGTACTGATTGCGGTCGCATTGAACGTTGCACTTGCACCCTCACTCCCGAACGGAATCGTAGGTTTCGACCGGCTAGCACAACTGGTTGACAAGCGCCAGGAACCCGGCAACGTCCTCACCGCAATTTGGTACGATCAGGACTTCATGTTTCGATATCAGTTGGAGTCGCCTAGTGTTTCACGCACGATCTTTCGAAGCGATCGGGTGCTTGCAGTCCGGACCTCCAGCTATTCAATTCATCAACCACGGATTTTGGTCACAGATCAAGAGGGCTTCTTAGAGACTCTCCGAAAAGGACGAATTCGGTTTATCCTGACATGTGACTGTGACAATGGCACCTGGATTGAATCTCTCCAAACCCCAGAGAACAAATTGACACATCAGGTTGTCAGTCAGCGCACAGACCTTTTCGAAATGATTGGGCACTCGACAGTCTCCATCGAGTTCACGCCAAATCAGTCCATGTTTTCGCCCACTAGAATGGTGGTTTTTCTTTGGCGATATACGGCAGAACTAGAGTCAGGAGAGGACGAATTGGAGGTGCCAATCCCTAATTCCGGCGCAGCTCTGTAGTGATTGCAAACAGCGGTAACATTTTTCAGCGGACAAGGACAACGATGAACGACTCGACCTCCTATGACGACGCATTCTTTGACTACGTAACGCGTAGTGCCTCACGATCAGCATCCGTCATCACTCCCATTCTCCATGAAGTTCTGGAAATTCGTTCTGTGCTCGACGTTGGTTGTGGATTGGGAGCATGGTTAAAATTCTGGGGCGCACTTGGAATTGATGATTGCATGGGTCTGGATGGACCGCATGTAGACCACAGCGCCCTGCTAATGGACTCCAATTCGTTCCTCGTAAGAGATCTTGTGGGGCCCTTTCATCTGGATCGAAAGTTTGACCTCGTGCAATGCCTAGAGGTCGCCGAACATCTGCCAGCTTCGTCGTCCGAAAGTTTAATTCACTCGATTGTCCAACATAGTGAGGTTGTTTTGTTCTCAGCCGCACCGCCAGGGCAAGGCGGGCATGGACATATTAATGAGCAGCCCTACGAGTATTGGAGAAAATTATTTGCGGCGCACCAGTTCATGCCCTACGACTTTCTGCGCCCTATGATTTTCCACAGCGATGAAGTGGACTCTTGGTACCGATATAACTGTTTTCTCTATATCAAGGAAGATCGGTGTAAATCGATCCCCCCCGCGGTCCAATCAACACGCGTGCCAGACGAGAAATGCATGGCTGACATTTCCCCTCAATATTACAAAATTCGCAAACATGTCCTCAGGCACCTATCACCAGGCGCGATGACAATGATCGCAAAAGTAAAGGAACGCCTCACAACTCGATAGTAGATAAACCCAGTACTGGAAACCACTCATATGAGCAAACATATTCTCTTGTTGCTTGTTCTTAGTACAATTGGAGCGAGCGCTGGCCAAGTGATGTTGAAGCTTGGAGCACATGGAAAAATCAATTTCATCGAGTTCGTCAATTGGCAGATCTTCTGCGGCTTGGCGCTGTACGGACTCAGTACTACCATCTGGATTTACGCGCTATCGCGTGAGAACCTGGTCGATGTATTTGCCTTTACGGCGTTAACTTTTGTCTTTGTGTACTTCACCGTAACCGTTCACGGCCCGGCGAGGAGGGATTCTGATTTGTGGTTCTGAATCGCCTGTCGGACGAACTGCACGACCGATCGTTTTTGCTGTCTGCAGGTTTCGACGATGGTCAGCATGATTTCCACGAAGCGGTCCCCACGTTCGCTTTGAGTTCCAAAACTCAGCTTGCGCCAGATGACTCCGTGACGCAGGCTCCGCTCTGCGTCGTTGTTCGTGGGCGTCACCTGCGGATCCCTGAGAAAAGTCCACAGATGATCGCGATGCTCATACAGCTGTTTGCACATCCCATGCGCACCGGTACCGAAGCCTCGCAGCAGAAGAGATTCCACTTTCTGGCGGACCGGGCCAAGGTTTCGTCGGAGCGTTTGATGCTTGATCGTGCCATCGCGACAGCGGGCATATTCCGCAAACAATTGCTTCGTTTCACGCATCAGATCACGACCGAGGCGTTTGAGCTGATTGTCGTTCGAATCAATCAATGCCTGAAAATCGCGTTTCAGATGAGCCCAGCACCATTGCAGAACTCTGTGCTGGAAATACATCTTCGCCCGATCGCAGTTGATGCTGCCGGCGAAGTCCAGCCCGATGGTCTCGACCAGTACGGTCGCTTTTCGAGTCGGACGCAGCACGAATACGGTGTATCCGGCTGCCACGAACGTCCACAACCACGTCTTCACCCGACCGCGTTTGAACGGTGTTTCATTGATCGCAAGGTTCGCCTGATCGGGCAGAGCCTCGGCAAGTTCATTGTAAGTGTCTTTGAGTACGGCTGCCGTACGGTGCTCCAGTTCACTTACATGACCGGCACTGCACGGTACCTGGTAAATATCGGTACTGAATGCCGCTGCCTTGCGACGCGACGTACGAAACCACGATGTGAGCAACACCAGGATGGCCGACAGATTCGGTCCCGTGCGACCGATAACTGTTTCAGGAAGCTCGCTGCACGTGGAAACTCCACATCCACAGGTGAGTCGATGCCGCTGGTATTCCGTGACAACTCTTCGAATCTCAATATCCCATACCTGGTCGCGTAGGGGAGTGCTGTCGGTCCCCGTCAGTCGTTGGCCACATCCCCGGCAGGATGGCGGGAAACAGGGGATGACTTCCTGGCATTCTTCCGTCGGAATCAGCGTGCGTTGAAATTGATCATGTCCCGGCTGCCCGCCCCGTTTGCGATTGGATTTCGGCTTCTTTTTGGGCGGAACCTTCGCGTGTGGATGTTCGGAAGACCGCGACTTCGACGAATTCCGCGGTGTCTTATTCAATCGAGCTTCGAGTTCCTCGATCTTAGCCAGCAAGATGCGAATAATCGCCTGAGCTTCCGCTGGCTGTCGAGTAATTAATTCTTCCGTGATCTCAAGCGACATTCACCAGTTGTCGCCCACCGCCCCGCGCAGGGCCAGGTCAGTTTCATCATTTTCTCCCATCAGGCCGTGAACGGTTACACTTCACCGGCATATTCTTTCTCAAGGAAACGTTGTCTGTTTCTGCAATGGTCGGGGTTGGATTTGTACTCCTTGGTTTGTTTTTGATTGCGGCACCTCGGTCCTGAGCGTACCGGGACCCTCATATCCTACAGAGATTGGATCAATGTCATGCTAGAGCTAACGATTGTCGTGCCCTGCTTCAACGAAGAAGATGTTATAGCGGAGACGACGAAGCAATTACTAAGTACTTTGGATGAGCTCGTAGAAGAAAGTCTTATACAACCCCAGAGTCATGTTCTCTATATCGACGATTCAAGCCTGGACGCGACATGGGAATTGATATCACAGTACTCCGAGCAAGACCCGCGAGTCAGAGGAGTTCAGCTCTCAAAAAACAAGGGGCACCAGATTGCACTATTGGCTGGGCTCGAGGAAGCCGATGGAGACATTACAATCAGTATGGATGCAGATCTTCAGGATGATCCCCGGATAGTCCGGGAGATGGTTCTCCTCGCCAACTCCGGAAAAGACATTGTCTTCGGGGTTCGTGGGAAAAGAGAAACTGACTCTTTTTTTAAGCGGTCAACCGCAGAACTCTATTATCGGGTACTCAAACTGTTCGGGGTAGATTTGGTTTTTAACCACGCTGACTGTCGACTCATGAATCGCCGGGCTTTAGATGCTCTCAAGGAGTTCCGGGAGGTGAACCTGTTTCTCCGTGGAATGGTCCCAACCCTTGGGTTCTCAACCGCGCTAATAGAGTACGACAGGTTGGAACGTTTTGCCGGGGTTTCCAAGTACCCATTGAGAAAAATGCTAGCGCTAGCCGTCGACGGCGTCACCTCCTTTTCGTCCGTCCCACTTAGAGTGATTTCAATGTTAGGTATTGGTGTGTTCTTGCTTAGCATCCTACTTTCATTTTGGGTATTGTGGGTTAAATTAGGTCAGGGAAACGCTGTGCCTGGCTGGGCATCATCGGTGTTACCGATGTATATTCTCGGCGGGATTCAGCTGTTTTGTATTGGAGTCGTCGGAGAGTACGTAGCAAAAAGTTATCTCGAAACGAAACGACGACCCCGATACTTCGTTAGGAGTAGATTGGTACGTTCGGAGAATGATTGACTTCGCGATAAGTCGTCGTGTCACCGGTGTTCTGGCATGAAGGTCAAAGAGGTGTGTCGCAAACATGGCATATCCGATGCGACCTACTACAAATGGAAATCGAAATACGGTGGCATGGACGCCTCTGATCTGAAGCGCAACCGAGAACTTCAAACGGAGAACGCCCAGCTCAAACGGATGTACGCGGAGCTCGCACTTGAAAACACAGCGATGAAGGATCTGATCGCAAAAAGGCTCTAGCGCCGAGTGAGAAACGCGAAGCGACAAGGTATCTGGTTGATGCCCATCAGTTATCGATTTCGCGTTCCTGTGCATGCACAGGACTATCTCGCTCGGCGTACTACCGCGTACCAGATGATTGGGCGGTTCGAGACGCAGAGATTATTGCGGCGTTGGCCTCGTTGGTTGAGAACCGGCCGAGTCGCGGATTCTGGACATGCCGCAAGCTCCTCAAACGCCAGGGGCGAAGGTGGAATCACAAACGGATCTACCGTGTGTACAAGCAGATGAAGCTGCATTTGAGACGCCCTGCAAAGAAACGCATTCCGAAGCGGATACGGGTACCGCTGTACGTGCCACAGCTGCCCGATACAGTTTGGTCGGCAGACTTCATGAGTGATGCGCTGCTCGACAGACGACGGTTCCGCACCTTCAATGTGGTGGATGATTTCAATCGGGAGGCACTGCACATCGAAATTGATACGTCCATCACATCGCTACGCCTGGTGCGGATCTTCGAGCAGCTACGCACCGAACATGGTTTGCCCCAAGTCCTTCGAACCGACAATGGTCCAGAGTTCCTCGGCGAGGCATTCACGACTGCAAGCAGCGAAATGTTTGAAGTGTCATTCGCATGGCAGTCGCCGCCGATTCAGTCCATCCCCGAACCAAGCTCCATCGCCCTGTTCGGCATCGGCGCACTGGGTCTGTTCGGCTACGGCAGACGTCGCCGGCAAACATCGGCCGCCGCCTGAGGCACAGGAAACTCACCACCACACAGCGCATGACGGGCGGCCATCGGGTCCGCCCGTTTTTTGTGCGCTCACATGTGCATCCGCAGGTTGTGATCACTGGTGATGTCACTGCCCGCATTTGAGCAACTGGCTGCTGACGAACCGGCCGTGGCGCATCAGGCCCTGTTCTCGGCTGTCGGGGCACTGAGAAGCCCATACCCGCTATACCGCCGCGTGCCTGTACCGCATTTTGTGAATCAGTTTGTACCCAACAGGATTCACCAGAGGCGGGATTAGAGAAATCTAAATGCCTCCAGGAATCCGGGCTGGCTCCCCAGCTCATCTTTCCGCTGGAAGGCTCTCAGAATCTCCTGAACCTCGGTTCTTAGAAGGTTGTGCGGACAGCGGATGTCTTTGCCGAACCGCCTCAGGGCGAGGTGATCGAGAAGATCTTGCAGCACTGCGGCTTGTGGCAAGCGTCAGCACCGAGGGCGCCACCTGACGTGGATGGTTTGGTCCTGGAGTTGGATTCCTCCTACTCGGACAGCCCAATCGGGTCGCCGGGCCGGAAGGTAAGGGAAAAAGTCTGCTGGCTGCCGATTGTGCCGCGCGTGTTTCCACTGGGCGGAGCTGGCCCGAGCGTACTGCAGCACCACAGGGGCGAGTGCTGTATTGTTCCGCCGAAGAAGACGCATCAACCACAGTTGTGCCCCGGCTGATTGCCGCAGAGGCTGAACTGGAACTTGTCGACATCGTTGACGGACTGGGCCACGCGGGGGATGAACCCGATCAGGCCATGGCAATTGACCTGCAACATCATCTGCCCCACGTTTATGAGCAGCTGCAAAGTCGGGGAGATTATCGCCTGTGCATCTTCGATACTTTCCAGAGCGTGTCATTACAGACGGAACACAAATCCAACACACAGCAGAAGCAGATTGCTCAGCCACTGGCCAGAATCGCGGCTGAACTGGACCTGTCAATACTGGCTGTGGAACATCACGCCCGCAGTGGATTTCAGCGGGGCAATGCCGACAACGCGATCCTCGGGGCCGGGCTCGTACGGACAGCCAGGGCTGTCTGGCATGTCCTGGAGGATCCTGATGATGACGGGAAGAGGCTGTTCCTGCCGGGTAAATTGAACAACGCCAATCGAGACACAGAGGACCTCAGCTGGCGGTTTGGATTCCGCGAGGTGCTCCTGTCGATCGACGGCCGGGAGGTTCCCGTTCCGGCTATCGATTGGATTGAAGCATCCGGAAAGACGTTGAACGAAGTCCGGGATGCTGCCATTGGCGATGGTGGGAACTCGGGCAGACCGCATGATGAGTACGAACAGGCGCGAGATTACATCCTGCAGCGGTTGACCGTTCCGACACGGGCGGCAGACCTGAAGGAACTCATCGAGCTGGAACCTTTTAGTTTTCGCACACTTCAGCGGGCTGCGGCATACCTCGGAGTAAAGAAGGAAAAGCCGGCAGCCGACAGCAAGCCGGACATTAGCAAACGAACCGGGATTCCAGTTGCAGAACTGCCGGAATTCGACGGCAAAACGTGGTGGTGGTTTCCGCCGCCAAAGCTGAAGCCTGTTGAAATCCCACTCGGTGACAACCAGTCAGGGGTGTCTCTCTGATTCTGGCGAGTTGATTCTGGCGAGTTGATTTGATGGCAGACATTCGCACACCAGCGTATCTGGTTGCGTCACTCCGCAAAGTGACAACTCGCCAGTAACAACTCGCCAAAATGACAGATACACCCCTTCACTTGGCAGGTTGATTGGAGCAAAACGAAATGATTGATCTGGGCACGGTGGTTTCTGCTATCTCTGAGAAGGGCATCCGGCTCTTCAGGACAGCCACGGGATTACGCGTGGAAGGTAATTGCCCACCAGACCTGTTAGAGGCAATCCGGGCACACCAGGCGAGCCTGCGGCCGTTTGCAGCAGCAGCAGAAGAAGTGAAAGCAGTCGAAGCCTCCAATTGCATTCGACAACAGCTGGAAACTTTCGCCCTGGCAATGGTGCAACGTTACCTGCCTCGGTTCATCGACGAGCAATTGGCTCAGGCAGTGGACACGCAGGACCCGGCGACCGTGACAAAAGAGATCGCAAGGCTGAAAGACCGAATCGACGTGATTGACTGGGCCTGTGAAATATTTCCGTTCACGATGGAAACGGAAGCCAAACATGCGGTAGCTGCTGAAGCGGGAGCTGTCGGCGAGTTGTCACCTGATGCTGGCGTCCCGTTCTGATTGACAAAAGACTCTACTGTCATATAATGACAGCATGGCAGGATTACTGGAACAGGTGCGTGAAGCAATCGAATCCTCGGGACAAAGCCGGTATGCGGTCTCCAAAGCAACCGGTATTGGCCAGTCCCAGCTGGCGAAAGTAATGGCTGGTAAAGCAGGCCTCAGCATCGAAGCGGCTGAGCTGTTGCTGGATTATCTTGGTTACAAGGTGCAGGTAAAGAAGAAGCGAAGGGGAAAGTGATGGCGAGTATCAGCCACAACAGGAAGAACGGCAGACGGCAGATTCAGTTTCGCGACACTGATGGTAGCCGCAAGACAATACGTCTCGGCAAGGTTTCCCGGAAGGCTGCGGAAATTGTCAAGACGCAGGTCGAACACCTGATTGCCTCAAAGGCTCTGTCGTCACCGCTAAAGCCTCAGACATCTGAATGGCTGAAGACTATCGATTTGGTTCTGTATTCTCGTATCGCGGCAGTTGGACTCATTGAGGGCCGGAAGTCTGCCCTCCTGGGCGAATACCTGAGCGACTACATCAGCAAACGCAGCAGGTCAGATGCGAAGCCGCTGACCGTTAAGAAGTGGAACACCACGAAGAAGCTACTGACGAAATTTTATGGTGAATCGCGCGACATCCGGACTATTACGGCAGGCGATGCGAAAGACTTTCGTCTTCGTTTGATGGCACAGCGAAAGAATGACGGCTCCCCGAAGTACAGGGCCAGCACTCTCGGGAAACATATCGAGATTGTCAAACTGTTCTTTGCTGCTGCGGCCGACGATGAAGTTGTCGAAAAGAATGTCTTCAACGGGGTGGAAAGCAGCAAGGCAACAGATGAGAGCAGAGAATACTTTGTCACGCGGGATGAGATTGCCAGGTGCATTAAGGCAGCACCGGACTGGCAATGGCAGACAATTATTGCTCTTTGCCGATACGGTGGCCTGAGGTGTCCGTCAGAAGTCCTGCTGCTGAAGTGGGACGACATCCTTTGGCATGAAGATCGGTTCATCGTGCATTCACCGAAGACCGAGCATCACCAGGGCAAAGACAAACGCGTCGTGCCTCTGTTTCCGGAACTGCGGAAGGAACTCGATGAAGCCTTTGCTATCACCGGGGGCGTTCCGGGACCAGTTATCACGCGATACCGGGACGCAGATGCTAACCTGCGGACGACATTCGGGAAGATCATCAACAGGGCCGGGCTGAGCCGATGGCCAAAGCTGTTCCAGAATCTGCGGGCCAGCCGACAAACCGAACTGGAAGAATCATTCCCGACACACGTCGTCTGTAAGTGGATGGGAAACAGTCTGCAGGTAGCGCGAAAGCACTACCTGCAGACAACGGAGGACCATTTCAAAAAAGCGACGCAAAAAGCGACGCAGTTATCGGCCGCATTAGCCCGTCATGCGTCGCATGAGGGGGCGTTTGGTCCGGGAAAAGGCAGGTCACCAGTAAAAACACTGGTGGAAATTAGCGGTGGAGGGACTCGAAC
>CAUZPL010000145.1:0-11419 GCA_963581585.1 Planctomycetota bacterium | reverse complement strand
AAAAAGACACGCTGATGGCGTACCTGGCCTGGTGGCTGGACAACGAAGTGAAGCCAAACCGGGCGGCAAGGACGTATGAGGAATATGAGCTGGCAGTACGGTTGTACGTTGTACCGTTCATCGGTCCAAGGAAACTGGATCGTCTGAACGCGATCGACATCACGACATGGATGGCGGCGATGGTGCGGCACAAGTTCACGAACAACATGCGGAAGCGAGCGTTGCGGATTCTGCGAATTGCTCTGAACCGGGCCATCAAACTGCAGATCATCGACAGGAACCCCTGCAACGCGGTTGACATGCCGAAGGTCAGGAAGCGGGAAATCAGGCCACTGGAGGTCGACGAATATGAATCACTGTTCATGGCCTGCAAAGACCACCGTCTGGGTGATGCGGTCATCCTGTCGGCAATGACGGGACTGCGGAAGGGTGAGATCCTGGCTCTTGAGTGGTCGGCCGTGAATTTGCCTGAAGGCGTCCTGTCCGTTCGTCAGACGCTGGAAGAAGTCGCCGGCTCCTTCCGGGTGAAGGAAACGAAAACAGCCGCCTCACGTCGCGTGGTGACGCTGGGAACGATTGCTGTCGAAGCACTGAAGCGACGGCACGAGAAGGCACTCAGTGAGGACATGGTGCCGTCAGAGGTGCCATTGGTATTTCCCAGTCTATCGGGGACGCTGCACCGAGGATCGAATTTCGACCGCAATGTCTGGCACCCGATCCGGAAATCGGCGGGGATTTCGGACGACTTCAAATTCCACGATCTGCGACACACACAGGCCAGCCTGATGATTGCGGCAGGCGTCCCGATGAAGGTGGTGCAGAACCGGCTCGGACACAGCGACTTCGCCGTTACTGCGAACACGTACAGCCATTTATTGCAGGGCGCTCAGGCCGAAGCAGCTGAGCGGTTGGACCGGCTGTTCGAGAATGTACCGAATTGAACTCGCCAAGGTACATTTTTGAGGTACACAGGGACGGAACTGCCGATGCCGACAGGCGTTTCGCCAATGAAAATACAAGTACACCCGAAGGGATTCGAACCCCCAACCCTCGGTTCCGAAGACCGATGCTCTATCCAGTTGAGCTACGGGTGCTTGTGTTTTGTCAGGGTTTTACAGTTTCAGGCATCGGTTACACAACGCCCCCTGACTGCTGCGACACCCGCTAAGCATTAGCCTGACTGAACGAGACCCAGAGTATGCCAACGATTACCAAACCAAACAAGTCACGCTCTGACTTTCCCTTGTCAGCCCACCGCTATGGACAATGGTCAAAAAGATCCAGGAAAAAAGATGGTTCTTCGGTTTCCAGGAGGATGCAGATGCCCGTAAGTTTAAAATATTCAGCCGACGTGCAACCCGCAGTGATCACTGGGTGTGCTGATAAAAATAGCCATCGATCTGGGACGAAACTGTGAGTGAAATAAGTTGCGAGGTACCTGTGCAGATGCTCTTTCCGGGACCCTGAGCTGACCGTCGCGCAGCACAGACCGCAGTCAAACAGAAGAACGCAGGCATGAACGAATCAGTGCAGGCCCCTTGGTGGTTGTGTTCCAGCAACCCACCCAGTCGCTCGCGACACGGGATGTTGCTATCAGCCGAGCCGACGTGGTCTTCCGGTTCAATGAACTGATTGCCCCGACCCTGGTGGTAGCGTTCGAGATGGTAGTGCAAGACATACTCTCTGATGCTCCGGCAGAGTGACCGTGCTTGATTGAACGGAGCGAGAGAAACCCGGGACGTATATGGTGAAGATCAAAAGACTGGAGGTTCATCCAGGGTTGCTTCGGGATTTCGCTCGTACACTCCCCGCCTGCCGCCTTGTGTGCTTGCGACTAAGCTGATGCTCTCGTATCGTGGCCCAGCCGGCAGATGTTAGTTCTGATGAACACGTCGTCCGAAGCTGAGTCCAGACGCTGACTTCCTGAAGTTAAGGAATCATCTATGGCTCCTGATGACATTACCGCCTGGATCGCGTCGTCTCAAAACGGAGATGAAGAAGCCGCCGCCAGGATATGGGACAAATATTTCCATGATCTGGTTTCCTATGCTCGCAGGAAGTTGTCAGCCATGCCGCGACGCGCGGCCGATGAGGAGGACGTCGTACTGAGCGCTATGAACAGCTTTTTTCTGGGAGCCCGCAACGGAAACTTTCACCCGGCAGACCGTGATGAACTCTGGAGGCTGCTGGCGACCATCACCGTCAGAAAAGCGACAGCTGGGCTGCGAAAACACTATGCCCAGAAACGAGGCAGTGGTGCAGTGCGCGGAGAGTCTGTCTTTGGTGGTTTCCCGGACGCAAATTCGGAATTCGGCATTAATGCAGTACTCGACGACAGGCAGTTGCCGGAAATGTCACTCAAACTGGCAACAACCTGTGACGAGATGCTGCAGCGACTTGGTGAGGAGTCCTTGCGAAAAGTTGCTGTGTTGCGATTGGAAGGGTTCTCCGACGCAGAGATTGCTGAAAAACTGGACTGCAGTGTGGTGACAGTGAAAAGGAAGATGGTTCGAATTCGGGACAAATGGTCAGCGTTAAAGTAGTCGATAACGATGAATTCGCCTCAGAGCCGCGGACTGGCAATTGCGCACCAGTCTCGACTGCTGTCTGCGTTCGCGAGTCGCTGTAAATCCCATACGGTCAGTCCATTCAGCCGACGTGCAACTGTCGTGGCTGGAAGCGATTCCGACTTTGTTCCCCTGCGTTGCGGATCGCCGTCCATCGGTGAATTTTCTGAAGATTTGAGTTTCGATCCGTTTTGGTGATCGTTTTGCGGCCGTGTTTACCATTTGCCTTATAGAGGGAAGCGGACATCGCGGATTGCGTTGTTCGTTGATTCTGTTTCGTGTTTGAAAAGTTCGTGTCTGTTGCAGGTATTTTGTGTTCAAGCTGACCACCTGTCGGTGATGGACGTGCAACACAGTTCAGATCCCGGGGCATACAGAGATACGTGCAAAGCAGCCGATTTCCGCCCGCAATACTGGTCAGCTATGTTGGC
This sequence comes from Planctomycetota bacterium, assembly GCA_963581585.1. GTDB lineage: Bacteria > Planctomycetota > Planctomycetia > Planctomycetales > Planctomycetaceae > S139-18. Next base: position 8,421 of record CAUZPL010000145.1, on the reverse strand, counting down.
AGGTACAACAACTTTGCCGCTTCTCGCACGGTGGCTATTTTTTCCCGGATCATGCGGATGTGCCACGTGGTCTGAACTCACACCATCTTGTTTTTCGCAGTTATCAACGATGAAGCCAAATTGATTCACCGTATTTCGATGCCGAGACAGAAAAGCGGGTGGTGACCATTCGTCACAGCGTCCTGGCGGATCTTTAAACAGGAATATCCGGTCCAATACCTGTGCTCAGTTTTTCACAAATGGAGACGCGATTGTGGATGACATCAATACCGTAGTGGTGTGGTTTTGTGTGCTTATGGCGACTGGGGAATCGTCGGCGTCTTCATGTATACGTGTCAACGGAGACTGAAACATAAACGTGATGCAACAATCATTAAGTACTCAGGTGTCCTGATCTGGTCTGCCGGATTCAGTTGACTGTGTTCGATGAATAACGCTCTGGAAAAGAAAATCGCCGTCCCGCTGGTTATCTGTGGTGTCGTGTTGAACCTGAACGGACTCAAATTCGAAACTGTGCATGCGTTACGAGGCGAACAGACAACCTAACCTGAAAACTGAAACGGACGTAATGCGGGCCGGGCCACACATGTTACCGGGCAATCCATTCTGACCCCGTGAGTTGAATCAGCGGACAGGCGTCGGCCGCATACTTCACATAATGCCAGGCTGTCTGCCGGAAGGTTGTCGGCATTCGGTGTTGTCAGGAAGTGTCTGTCTGTTACCACCGCGGGTGGACCCTGGGAACGCGACAGAGCTTCCTGTGGAAATAATGATTCCTTTGTTCATCGTGCTGCCGTGCGACTTCAGAAATAAGTCTGCCGCTTACCTTCAGTTGTCACACGGCAGGATTGTTATGTGATTCTGCGGATGTACGCTGGTGCGGTGACCCTGCTCAGCACGACCGCTGACTCCCGTGCGTTGTACATTCCGCGACGGGGAACATCACGCACCTTGTTATCACGACTTGAACGCCCATGACATCCCCCGACCCGCCCCCCAATTCTGATGATTTGCTGTCCGGTCAGGTTGACGCCGTGTGTGACCGCTTTGAAGCCGCGTGGAAATCGGGCTCCCCGCCGCAGATCGAAGACTATTTTGAAAAGTTGCGTAGTGACAGCGACAACAGCCTGCTGCTGGAGTTGTTGAAGCTGGATGTGGAATACCGGACAAAACACGGTGAGACCCCAATGCCGCAGGACTATGTGACACGTTTTCCTGAACACGCGGCATTGATTCGGGATCATGTCGTCAATCAGACGAAAACCGTCCCGCCAGATCGGGACTTGATCGCCCGGCCAAAGGTCATATCGAAACACGAGCCTCCCGCCGCATCCTCCCGGCGCCGTGTTGGTCCGTACAAACTGCTGCAGAAGCTGGGCGAAGGTGGCATGGGGACTGTGTACATGGCCGATCAGCAGGAACCTGTGCGGCGGCGGGTGGCGCTGAAGCTGGTCAAGTCGGGCATGGACAGCGCCCGGGTGCTGGCTCGGTTTGAGGCCGAACGTCAGGCACTGGCAATGATGGATCACCAGAACATTGCCAGGGTTCTGGACGCGGGGATCACCGAAGACGGAACACCGTACTTCGCGATGGACCTGGTGCAGGGCATACCGATTACGGATTACTGCGATCGGGCGAAGCTGAACATTACTGAGCGATTAGGTTTGTTCGTGCAGGTGTGTCGGGCGCTGCAGCATGCGCATCAGAAAGGCATCATACATCGGGATATCAAACCGTCGAATGTGCTGGTGGCACAACGTGATGGTGTTCCGGTGGCGAAGGTGATTGACTTCGGTCTGGCTAAAGCCCTGCAAGGAGAAATTCAGCTGACGGACAAAACCCTGTTTACAGAAATGGGGCAGGTGTTTGGGACGCTGGAATACATGAGTCCGGAGCAGGCGGAATCCAGTGAACTGGGTCTGGACACCCGCACGGACGTTTATTCGCTGGGCGTGCTGTTGTACGAGCTGCTCACCGGGTCGACTCCTCTGGGTCGGGATCGTGTTCGCAAAGAAGCGTACCATCGCGTACTGGAGTTGATTCTGATCGAGGAAACTCCTCGTCCGAGTCATCGATTGAGTGAATCAGGAGACAAGATTACGGGGATTTCGCAACAGCGAAAGATTGATCCGCGTCGTTTGCATGGGATCCTAAAGGGGGAACTGGACTGGATCGCCTTGAGAGCACTGGAGAAGGAACGTAACCGCCGTTATGACAGCTCCGGATCACTGGCAGACGACGTACAGAATTATCTGGACGGGGACATGGTGCTTGCCCGCCCGCCATCGGCCGGCTATCGATTATCGAAGACAGTACAAAAATACAAGGCAGCGTTTATCACGGGAACAGTTTTTGTGCTGCTGCTGATGGCCGGATTGATTGGCATGGGCAGCATGTATTTGCGAGCCAGCAAAGCCGAACAGACCGCCGTTGCAGAAGCCGAAAAAACAAAATTCGCTTTACAAAAACAGCTGGCTGCAGAACAGGACCGACTGACGACGAATTTTCAACGTTTGGCCGAATCGCGGAATGAAACCCCGTTTGCAGCGTTAATTGAGCAGCTGCGTCTCACCCCTCAGCAGGTGATCTCCCTGGCGATTGCGGAATTAGCCCGCACAGCTGCCGCAGACGCCAGCGAGGAAGCCAAAGAAGTCCTGGCGACACGTCAGGCCAACTCGGCGATCCTGCTGCTGCTGCTGGGGGAAACCGACGCGGTGTGGCCGTTACTGAAGCACAGTCCGGATCCGCGAGTCCGCAGTTACATCATTCACTGGCTGAGTCCCCGCGGCGGCGATCCAGGGCTGTTGATGTCGCGGTTTGCCCAGGAAACGGACGTGACGATTAAACGGGCATTACTGTTGTGTCTGGGTGAGTTTGAAGACTCTGCATTTGGTTCTGACGAACGGGAAATGTTCATCGACACACTACGGACCGCATTCCTCACTCACGCGGACCCAGGTCTGCATTCAGCTGCCGAATGGCTGCTTCATCGGTGGGGCATCGCGCCAGCAGAGGAACAGTTGCAACTGTCTGCAGAACAACCAACCGCCACGCAAAGACAGTGGTATATCACCGGACAGGGCCAGACGTACGCAATCCTTGACGCTGGCCAATTTATGATGGGCTCTCCGAAAGCGGAAGATGACTATTCTTTTATGGAAGTTCTGCACCGGCGTCAGCTTGGCCGTCGCTTTGCCATTTGCACGAAGGAAGTGACGCGAGCCCAGTGGCATGTGTTTGCAGAGGGGAAAAATGTCCGCAAGGCCTATGGTTCCCATCGAGATTTGGATCTGCAACCGGATGATTCACCCATGGCACAGATGACATGGTACGAGGCGGCGTGGTACTGCAACTGGCTGAGCGAACAGGAGGGGATCCCGGAAGAAGAATGGTGTTATGAAGTGAATGCAGACGGTCGTTATGAGGAGGGTATGAAAGCCCGAGAACAGTTTTGGGAGTTGAATGGTTATCGTTTGCCGACAGAGTCCGAATGGGAGTTTGCGTGTCGATCCGGGACAACGACCAGTCGGTATTTTGGTCAGACGCAGGAGTTCCTGATGGAATACGTCCGTTCCCACCAGAACAGCGAAAATCATGCGTGGCCGGTGGGTGGTTTGAAGCCGAACGATTTTGGTTTGTTCGATATGCAGGGGAATGTCTCTGAGTGGTGCTACGATAAGTCCGACGTTTATCCCGTGATGAATGACGGTTCCGTGGTGCCCGATCTTCCAGACTGTCAGGTGGTGAGGGCGTCATCTCTTGAGCGCCGGGTGCTGCGTGGCGGAGCGTTCAACTGGCGTTTTTATGGACTTCGTTCGGCCAAGCGTTACTCCTATCAGGCGGACATTCCCATCCGCCAGATCGGTTTCCGTCCAGCCAGAACCTGGAAGTCCCACTGGAAGAAGAATGGCCCGTACATCTCCTGGTACGACAACGGACAGAAGAAGGCGGAAGGTACCTTCAGGAACGGCAGGAAACATGGCCCGTACATCTCCTGGTACGACAACGGACAGAAGAAGGCGGAATACGCATGGAAGAACGGTCAGCAGGATGGCTCATTCACTGAGTGGTACGACGACGGACAGAAGTCGGCGGAAGGCGCCTTCGGGAACGGCGGAAAGCATGGCCTGATCACTGAGTGGCACAACAACGGACAGAAGAAGCTTGAATACACCTTCAGGAACGGTCAGCAGGATGGCCCATTCACCTCCTGGTACGACAACGGACAGCAGCAGAATGAAGGCACCACCAGGAACGGGAAGCAGGTTGGCCCGTACACCTCCTGGTACGACAACGGACAGAAGCAGCGGGAAGGCAACGTCAGGAACGGACCATTCACTGAGTGGCACAACAACGGACAGAAGAAGTTTGAATGCACCTTCAGGAACGGTCAGCAGGATGGCCCATTCACCTCCTGGTACGACAACGGACAGAAGTCGAGGGAAGGCGCCTTCAGGAACGCTAAGTGGGATGGCCTGATCACTTTCTGGTACGACGACGGACAGAAGAAGGAGGCAGGCCACTGGCTGGATGGCAAGTTTATTGCCGGCATTAAATGGGACGAGAACGGCAACAGGATTTCCACGATCGGTAACAGTATTGGAATGTCATTGGCTCTGTTGTCAGCCGGCACATTTCAAATGGAAGACGGTCCATCGGTGCATGAAGTAATACTGACTCAGCCATTTTACATGGGTACGCACGAGGTAACGCAGAAGCAGTATCAGCGGGTAATGGGGAATAACTACAGCAGCTTCAGGGATCCGCAGAATCCGGTTGAGAATGTGACATGGTCCGACGCGAGGGACTTTTGTCGTAAGCTGTCGGCGTTGCCGGAAGAGATGTCAGCAGGTCGCGTGTATCGATTGCCGAGTGAAGCGGAATGGGAGTACGCGTGTCGCGCAGGGACAACCACGAAATTCAGTTTCGGGGACAACGAGAGCCAGCTGAACGCGTATGGCTGGTTTAAAAGTAATTCCGGTGAAACGACACATCCGGTGGGTCGCAAAAAGCCAAACCCATGGGGTTTGTACGATATGCACGGAAATGTGCATGAGTGGTGCCAGGATTGGTATGCAGTTTTTCCCCGTGGCTTCGGGATAGATCCGATGGGGCCTTTATCGGGCCCCACCCGGTTAATCAAAGGCGGAAGCTGGTCCTTCGACGCCAGCTATTCCCGGTCCACAACCCGCTTCAATCGCCAGCCGAATAGCCGCTTCGGCTACACAGGCTTCCGCGTGTGTCTGAGTCCGCCCGGGACCAATGGTAATTGAGCTGAACACGGACCTGAAAGAAGAACAGGATAGAACGGGACTTGTATCGGTGGCCTGTGACTGCCGTTTCGCGGCTGAAGCAAATGAAGGAATAACGCATGTACCGTTTGACCGTGATGTTGTTCATCTGCCTGGCCGGGTGTCAGCAACAGTCGCCAGCTCCACTGCAGGAGTCGGGCAAAGAGACATTCACGCAACAGGCATCAGACCCGAACGCGCAAGGCGGCAATGGGACCACTGGCCGGAAGATGATCACACAGCAAATGTCCGACCGAACAATGCCGGACGGTGACGTTGCCACAAGGCAGCAGATGTCCACACAGCAGACATCGGACCGGAATGCGCAAGGCGGCAATGTGAACGCGGTTCAGCAGACACTCACACTCAACAGACACAGCGTAGGTACCGGCAGCGTGCAGGAACAGCTGGAAAAACTGGGCGCCAATATTAAGGTGAATGAACAAGGTGACGTTGTTACGGTCGGCCTCAGCAACACCCAAATCAGTGACGCGGATCTGGTGCATCTGAAGGGTCTGAATGAGCTGCGGCTGCTGTACCTCATCGATACCCCGATCACTGACGCAGGGCTGGTCCATCTCGAGGGACTAACGAATCTGATTGTGCTCGAACTCTACGGCACGCAAATCACCGACGCGGGACTGGTGCATCTGAAGGAACTGAGTAATTTGATCTGGCTTTCCCTCGGTGGCATGCAAATCACCGACGCGGGAGCGGTGCATCTTGAGAGGCTGACGAACCTGCACACACTCCTGCTGGGCGCCACCCGGATCACCGGTACGGGCGTTACCAAACTAAAAAAGGCATTGCCCGAGTGTGACATCAAGCACTCTGCACGGGGCGAAGTTACCCGCAGGGTGACGCAACGGCTGGAAAACATGGGCGCCAGTATTGAGATGAATGAACAGGGTGAAATTGTTACGGTCGGCCTCAGCAACACCCAAATCACGGACGCGGGGCTGGTGCATCTCAAGCAGCTGATCGGTCTGGAACGTCTCTGGCTAAGCGACACCGAGATCACCGACACGGGGCTGGTGCATCTGAAGGGGCTGAGTGAGCTGAAGCAGCTCTACCTCAGCGGCACGCAAATCACGGACGCGGGTTTCGCCAAACTAAAGAAGGCACTGCCAAATTGTGACATCAATCGCGATGCGCAGAGCGAAGGTGCCGGCAGCGTGACACAACAGCTGGAAAAACTGGGCGCCAATATTGACGTGAATCAACCGGGTGAAATTTTGTCAGTCAACCTCAACGGCACGCAAATCACCGACGTGGGACTGCTGCATCTTGAGAGGCTGCGTGAGCTGCAGTATCTCTACCTCAATGGCACCCAAATCACCGACGCGGGACTGGTGCATCTGAAGGCGCTGAGTGAGCTGCAGTGGCTCCACCTCAACAGCACCCCGATCACCGACACGGGACTGCTGCATCTTGAGGGACTGAACAATCTGCATCACCTCTGGCTCAGCGACACCCGGATCACCGACGCGGGACTGGTGCACCTTCAGGGATTGAAAAATCTGGAGAGTCTCCACCTCAGCAAGATGCGAATCACCGATAACACCCAAATCACGGACGCGGGGCTGGAATATCTTGAGGGATTGAGCATTCTGCGCGATCTGAACCTCCACAACACCCGGATCACCGACGCGGGACTGGTGCATCTGAAGGGACTGAGTGAGCTGAAGCAGCTCTACCTCAGCGGCACGCAAATCACGGACGCGGGGCTGCTGCATCTTGAGGGACTGAGTGAGCTGCAGCTGCTTTACCTCGGCGGCACCCAAATCACGGACGCGGGGCTGGTGCGTCTTGAGGAGCTGACTGGGCTGAAGCTGCTCACCCTTAACGGCACGCAAATCACCGACGCGGGGCTGCTGCATCTCGAGAAGCTGAGTGAGCTGCAGCAGCTCGACCTCTACAACACCCGGATCACCGACACGGGGCTGCCGCATCTTGAGGGACTGAAAAATCTGGAGAGGCTCAACCTCCTCGGCATCCCGATTACCGACGCGGGGCTGGTACATCTTGAAGGGCTGACCAGTCTGCAGGTTCTCGACCTCAGGAACACCCCGATCACCGACGCGGGGCTGCTGCATCTTGAGGGACTGAACAATCTGCAGGGGCTCTGGCTCAGGGGCACCCAAATCACCGACGCGGGAGTCGCCAAACTCATGGAGGCACTGCCGAATTGTGACATCAACAACTAACCGCGGCAGTAAGAGATCTTATAAACGCCACGGGACTGGCTAAAGAAGAACAGGGACAAACGGGACATGTATCGGCGACAAGACACCAAACAAATGCAGGCATTTCAGATCAACGCTGAAAGGCTCCTGACACCTGGCGTCCCATTCTCTAAAGAATGTCTGCAGCGATCAGTGTTGCGCTGTGCCTGAGAGGTCTTTCAGTAAGGTGCCCGGTCATACACTCTGAAGCAGAGGCAGTCATGGAAACCCCAGGAGAATTCTGTCTGCACCGCGATCAACAGAGAGGAACTGTCATACCAGGCTTAAGCCGGGCCGGGAATTCAGTCACGGAAGATTTTGACTCACCAATGACCGGACTTCCGGTTTGCGAAACCAGTGACTGAAGTTCGTGCTGCGTTTATGGGCAAAGTGATCCAGTTTGCTGATGGCGACACCATCGCTGTCCCCCTTGTCCCCCGGAGAACAACTTGTCATGAGCGGATTTGATCAGGGTGTGTTTGAGTTTCAGCGTACGCAGAATTCGACTGGCGGGTTGGTGATTACTGTGCTGGTCCTGCACAGCCTGGTGGCACTTGTCGCCGCGAGCTGGATCTTTCGAGACGCGAGAGCCCGTGGCAAGTCCGGGTGTGCCGCGGCGATCATGGTGGTTGTGTTAACTCTTGGTTACGGCATTGACATGACCATTATTGTGATCTGCACATGGATCCTGTTCCGGCCCGGGAACGATGTGTCCGGCCGGAAAATCCAGTATCAAAGTGACACATTCTCAACCGGACGGCAACTGCCACAGGAACTTCCCCCGGACATCGTCGCCGCGCCGAATCCAGACGACTATCTCAGAAATTTAGAGCAGGGCCATGACCCGCTCAGCCCTCCAGACGCATCGGACAGGCTGCGACACCCACACTCGTCTGGAACTAACC
>CAUZPL010000144.1:0-11594 GCA_963581585.1 Planctomycetota bacterium | reverse complement strand
TTCGAAGTCGACACCATCGACGGCTCGCTTGCCAGGATAATCCTTGACGAGACCTTCACACCGCAGCAATGACATTTGAGACTCCTTTCTCGTATTCGGCAGGCGTGTGACGCTGCAGCGATCGTTGCCTGGTTAATTTTTCAGCGGATTTTCTTCATGCGTGACACATTGGGATAGAACGGAAATCGGAAACTGGGGTACCAGGGCTGTTTGGTGACAACCTCGTGTTTTCCAAGTTCCCGCCGACGCTGTGTGTGGTGTGTGATTGTAAATCCTTCGCCATCATTCAGAAACGGAACGCCATGTGGCCAGAACACAAACATGGCTTTGCCGATGAGATCCTTTTCCTTCACGGCATATCGGTGTCCCTCAACACCCCAGCGTGGACGGTTGTAGTAGTCGAACAGGCGGCTGTCCTTGCTGCGCGGTGAGTTGTCTCCGAACATCAGGTACTCGTCGTCTGACAGCCGGTATTCTGAATAGCGTCCATAGCGTTCCTGGGCGAACGTGGCTTCGTCCACATAATGTTCTGCCCATGATTCAGCGTCTCGCAGCTTCCGATGCAGTGCCAGGGGACTGCTGACTTCCTGGGACCGTGCCGTTGGATCGCTGGCGAACGAGGTGAAGCCTTCTTCCGGCGAGAACTGATAGGCATCGTTTCGATAGTAGATATCACGCTGAATGAGCAGGTCGCTCACTGTGACCTGCACGTTACGAACCGCAATACCGCAGGGGACCGTATCCGAATCACCTGGTCGAGTGGTCAGAGCATCGACAAAATTCTGAGCGATGAGCAGTGGTTCGTCAAATTCCACCAGTTCATCATCGATCCACAGCAGCAGTCGATTGTCGACGTTGGCAAAACTGAGGGCATACGACCCGGCTTCCTGGATGTCGATAGCTGCTGTGCTCAGAATTTCAGGGCGTTCTCCGTCCTGATCGGTTCGGCGGTTCAGACGAGTGATCTTGACGGCTCCACCGACAGGATCGATTTCGCAGCCAAAGGTATCCGTGCCTTCGATTAGTTCCAGACGAATGGCAGAATTCTCTCCCGTCCCCACAATCTCCAGGTTGCAGTTGAGTGTAAGATCACCAACCCAGTAGACGTCCGACATGAAACTGTCCCGCAAACTCCCGCGAGGAACACTCTCTATGTTGGCCACATTGAATCCGCAGAAGTCGGAAACCAGTGAGGTCCTGGGAGGCTGGATACGACGGTTCTCAATGACGTTGTTCCAGTCTTTTTCTGACGGAATAAAGTGCCGATATCTCAGCCAGTGCCATGCATCGTCTTTGGCATTCGCTGTATATTCTCTTGCCTCACGATTGCAAATCCAGGCATTGGCTGACTCGAGCCATCCTCCGACTGCGGTCGATTCGTCCGTTGCTTCGATGGAAGGTGCCCAACGTTCGGGCCAGCCGGTTCCATTCAGACTGCGTGGCGGGTATCGGTCATCATGTACAAGCAGTTGAAGGTCCTTTTGAACTTTTGGATCATCCTTTCTCAGCATTTCCCAGCGATCTTCGTCGTTTCGTCGCATCCACAGATTACCCTGGCGAATGCGGATGGTCTCACCCGGAAGTCCCACCAGACGTTTGATGTAATTGACGTGTCCTTCCTCGGGATTCTTGAAAACTACCACATCGAAACGTCGATACCCGGTAACCTGTTTGTTGACAATGATGCGATCTCCGTTGAATACCGGAGCATTGAATGCTTCCACTTCGCAACGGCAGTTAGGGCACAGTGTTTTGTCAACACGAAGTTCATACAGAACATACCCGGACGAATCTTCCAGCTCAGTCGATGCGCCAACCTGAAAATCAAACTGGCAGCTGGGGCAGGTGAGTTCTTTGTGCCGACCATACAGTGTCGGTGCCATCGACCCGGTGGGAATCACATAGGCTTCAGCCTGAAATGTTTTGAACAAAAAGGCCAGTGCAAAGGCGATAGCCACGGACTCCACGGTTTCCCGAGTGCCGCCGTCATTCGATTTGGAACGGCTCTTCGAAACTTCCGAATCAGGAACCTGTTTGTTGGGCTTTTTTTTTGACATGGAACTCCCGGGACAGAACCGTCGAATGACCACAGTACAATCAGCGAATCACATCACACAGTGTTATTCGACGGAATCGGACAACTATTGAATGTAGCGGATTCGGCTAAAATCCGGTATCCGGATCGAAATCTCACGGGTTCCCAGTCTCAGTCGTCCCGGACGTGACGGCAGGTGGACTACGAAGGGTCTGCCGACCAGCAAATGATGGGGCACAAACGGGTTTTCCCATGAACGGCTGTCATACGAAACCGGACTGTTGTCGCCCTGTACAAAATAGGAATCTGCAGCAATGCTGCAAGTTGTGGCGACACCGTGTTTGCGGCGGCCTGGAGTGTAATAGACATCTCGGTACATTCTCAGGTTTCTCACTCGAACACGTCCGCCACTGATGCTGAGCCGGAACCGCTGATGCCGCAGGAGGTGTTCAGAGGTTGCTTCGGCGGCCGCTGCCCCCAGTGGAACCAAAGTCTCACCGCGGAATTCCGAGGGTAAGACGATCTCAGATCCGGGCAAGTCCAATGGATCAAATGGTGCCTTGCCGTTAACTGCAACGACCACTCGACGATCAAAATTGGAAGCCTCAATCCGGAGCTGTCTGTCTGTAAGATCCACTGTCGCAGATCTGAGTACACTCTGCGCCCCATCGACGCGAATCTCGACCCGGTCGGATCTCATGTTCAGACGTATGTGATAAACTTCCGAGTCAACGGGAACTGACACCTCAATCCAGGCCGGCTTTTCATCGATTGTTATCGTCGTATCCAGCATGATGTCAGCAACGTTGTGCTCAGGAGAGACCACAACAGAATTGTATCCGTATCGGTCAGTCACCGGACTTAAATGCGACTGAGCCGCCAGACGGTAAATTGCTCGACGGAAGGCCTCGTTGGTTGCACTGGTCATCAGGTCCCGCTGCATGTCCTCCGGCATCACTCCCTGACACCGCAGAATCTGACCTTCTTCGTCGAAATCCAGGCGTCGCGCCCATGACACCGGAATGCGGTCAAAACGTTGAAGGAAATCGGTCCAATCCGGGTAGGCGTCGTGTGGTGACAGTGGCGTTTCGACTGTATGGTTTCCGCCGAACCATCGCCAGTACCGAAAGGAAAGTGAGTTTGTGGTCGCCCGTTCATCAGTTTCGCCACCAACGTCGGAACACTGCAGCTCACTACCGTCAACGGTCCAATTCCCGTCGAGTTGCCAGGGAAGTTCCCAGTTCGGGTCGTCCGGAACATGGCTCAGATCGGAAACCAGAATCCTCATACTCCGCTGAGTTCTCAGGCTCTTGCGGGCAATTCGGGCATTGACATAGATGTCGCCGCCCAGGACGAGTAGCTCTTCACCTGGCAGCCCCACCACCCGTTTGACATAAGCTTCACCCGGGTCATCCGGATTGCGAAATACAATCGGTTCCCATCGACGAGGTCGGCGGAAGTCGAACACATTCTTGTGAACCAGCAGCTGGTCCCCGTGATTCCTCGGCACAGGTGAAATATCAATGTCGATTTGACCGCAATTCGGGCATGAGGCGTAAGCATCCACTGCATCCGCACTGTTGACGGGTATTTTTCCATCAACAGACTCATCAAACTGCACACCACAGGCAAACGAATGCTGACAGGACGGGCACTCAAGCCGCTTATGAAATCCCAGCAGCACAGGAGCCATCGATCCGGTCGAAACCAGATAGCCTTCCAGAAAAAAGCCGCGCAACACGCTGACTGTGATCACAAAGCAGATGGCCAGTTCCAGCATACTGCGGAAACCCTGCAGGTCTTTCGCTTTGTTTCGGCCACCGTTCATCAAGAAACTTGCTCAGGCGGCGTGATCGTCGGCCAGGTATGCTGCTGGTGAATCACACAATTCGACCAACATCCGCTTGGTGAGCACGGTTTCAAGCGATTCCAACACCTCAGCGACACAGACACCGTCCATGACGCGGTGATCATACGCCAACGTGACTCTGCATTCACCATCTTTGTTAAGAGGACCATATGTCAGGCACCCGGTATGAATCGATGGTGGAATCTGGATTTCTGCACCTCGGCCAGCGAGTGTGGAGACTAAAAATGTTCCGAATCGTTTCGCTCGTCCCGTCGTGGAAATGTTGAGATTCCACCACCAGATGAGGCGTCGGAGCAATGTTGGCAGCTGTACCAGCTGTCTTTGAAGCCGAAAGACGCTTGCAACCGGGCCATCTCGAAATCGATCCAGTTGCATTTGAATTGTGGTAAGTGACAGCAATTCCGGTTCATGAATCTGTCCCCAGAACAGCCAGGGAGTGCCGTTCCACTCCCGATGGACGGAAACGGACGCGACATTCACCGGATGTTGATAAAGGTGTGCAATCGGCCAACGGTACCACGTTTGCCGCAATTCCGGGTGTTGGTGCGCCACCAGTCCAAAGGCACGAATAAACAGCGCTGGCCATGAGATACGACAGGACAGGTTGGAACGAGCTTGGGCTAATTCGCCTAGTTGGATCACGCGGTCGTGACCACACAAGGGCACTGAGCGATTGAACCACAACAGATCGCAGGTCAGGCGTCTACTGGCAGGTACGGGCATTCTGTGGCCACTGCGGTCGGTCATCATCGAATTCCTTCCGAGAGACGATCTGTTGAGCATAGCAAACTCATCGGCATGCAGTGAATTCCGTTTCTGTTGAAATTCCGTCGTACCATCTCTCTCGTCGTTCATTCCCGGCTGAAGAACCAGCTACAGCACTTTCTGCCAGTGTGCGTCCAGTTTCTTTTCTGAGACACTGATCGCAGTGCCTATTTTCGGCGAAAAACGTTGCACTCGAAATTCTTCCAGCATCCAGCGGTAGTGTTCCAGCATGGTGTTGTCGGCGAAATGTTCTGCCCGTTGTTCGTGTCGACGCTCGAGTCGTTCGACGTATGGTTCCAGTTCGGCCAGCAACTGCAGCTCTGTGGCCACGCCACCGGACCCTAATCTCTGCAGCCGGTGACGAATGCAGGCGAAGTAGCGGGGAAACTGCAACAGCCAGGCCCAGGGCGTCTTCGAAAGAAAATCAGCATAGACCAGCGCATTCAGTTGCTGATTCATCTGTTTTGTCAGTGGTGCCCAGTCCTGCGAACACGATTCTTCCAGCAATCGTCTCGTGCGGTGATAATCAGCCAATAAAATGGGCAGAAAACCGGAAAACTCAGCTGACACTGCGTACAGGGCTTCACGCCCTCGTGTCAGGCATTTTTCAAATTCCGATTTGGTCCGCGGGAGTTGTTTTCCGGAGAGATAGGCTCTTTCCGCCATGAGCAGCTGCAGATGCTCCTTCAGTTGAATCCCGCGGATCGACGACGCCAAAAGCTGAATGCGGTTGAGTTCGCTGAGACTTTGAATGCAATTGCGGATGCGTCCTGATTCCTGAATCTGGTAAAGCCGTCGAAGACCTTTCCTGAGCACCGCATGGGCCTGAGGCTGTGATTGGCACAATGTCAGCGACACGGACTCACCGTCGTCCCGAATTGCGGGCCAGGCTGACAATTCAATCCCGGCTCGGCGTACAGAGATGCTTAACGGGATGTCAGCGAAATCCCACAATTTGAATCCCTGACGGTGCCACTGCTGTTCCTCAGCAGACAACACTTCGGCGGGAAATATTTGGGATAACGATTTGTGCAGTTCGCCCCGCAATTTTACAAGGCTGCGACCTTGCACCAGCATTTTACCGGAACCGTCGACGACGTGAATCAGCATCTGCAGATGCTCCGGGAGTGCGACATTTTTGAGTGACTCAGCAGAAATGTGCTCACCGCCAAGTCGTGACAGATGCATTGCTGTTTGTTCTTCCAGACTACCCACGCCGACTTGGAGTAATTCACGAAGTTGTCCTGCAGTGTCCGGAATCGGCACAAACAGATGCCGGATGCGCTTCGGCAGCGCTCGAATGATCGCTGTAATTTTTGGTTCGAGCATTCCTGGCACGAGCCAGCTGATCTGATCTTCCGTCAGCTGTGGCAAAGCATCGGCCGGCACCGTCAATGTCACACCGTCTGCTACCTGCCCCGGTTTCATTTCATACGACAGCGGCAGTCGCAGAATCCCCAGGACGAATTTTCCAGGAAATTCGGTCTGACTGCGGTCGTGCTCCTGCTGACTGATGAACTCGTCCAGTGTCAGGCACAGCTGGTTAGAGTCGTCAGTACTGCGGGACTGGTACCAGCAGCGGAGTCGTTCCCGGTCGCAGACATCGGCAGGGATCTGGTCTCCGTAAAAACTGTACAACGATGCATCAGTTGGCATGAGGCCATGCTGACGAGTCTTCGTCTGCAGTGTCTGCAGTTCCCTTAACACCTCGGCGTTGTTCTGCAGGAATCGGAACTGACCTGCCCAGGGAGATTTCCTGTTGATTTCGGAACGTGATTTCAGCTCGCGCCCGGGAGTCAATGCTGAACGTATACCGGTCTCCAGCTGATGTTCTTCATCCGAAAAAATCGACTGCCGGCCTTCCGTCGTTTCACCATACAGGAGGCCCAGTTCGACGAGCCCATGCTGGATGAGTAATTCGCGCGCTTTCACAGGGTCATATTTCGCCAGTGATATTCTGCGGCGGGATACGATCGGCAGTCCCCACAGGCTGAGTTTTTCAAATGCCATCACATTTCCGGCTTTTCCGTCCCAGTGCGGTTCGGAGATTTCTCGCTTTAACAGGTGTTTAGCGAGAGGCTCGACCCATTCCGGCTGAATTCGAGCGACCGTGCGCGCGTATAGACGACTTGTTTCTATCAACTCAGCGGCCACGAACCATCTGGGCGGCCTCTTGGCCAGTGCCGAACCTGGCCAAACAATCAGTTTCCGGCCACCTGCTCCGGTAAACTCGCGGTCGGCAGTCTTCCACGCCAGATTACTCAGCAATCCGCTCATTAATGATCGATGAATCGCTGCGAAGTCATTTCGGCGATCTTTCAGTGGATGCAGGCGAGCGGACTGGGTCAGTTGCTTGTGACCGCTGTCAGCCAACAGGTCTTGCAGCTGGCGATGAACGTCCATCCATTCGCGCATCCTTCTCCACGACAGGAAGTTTCTTTGACACCATTTCTTCAGCTGACTGCCGGACAGTTTCTGTTTATTCTCGTGCCATGCGTCCCACAGACTCAGCCAACTCAGGAAGTCGCTGTCCGGATGCCGGAACCCCGCGTGAGCTTCATCGGCGGCCTGCTGTTTTTCAAGCGGTCGCTCGCGCGGGTCCTGAATCTCCAGAGCTGATGCGATGATCAACACTTCTGGTGAAGCCTGTTCATCGATCGCCGCCAGAATCATGCGACTGATACGAGGATCGACGGGCAAAACCGCCATTTTCTGCCCGATGGACGTCAGTTCCACTCCTCCGTCACGCGAGCGAATCGCACCCAGTTCCTCCAGTGTTCGGTAGCCCTCGCGAATGGTCGTGGGGCGCGGAGCATCGAGAAACGGAAAATCTTCGAGACGTCCCAGTTTCAGGTGTAGAGTTCTGAGAATCACCGCCGCGAGGTTCGTTCGCTGAATTTCCGGCTGAGTGAATTCATTGCGCTGTTCAAAGTCATCCTCCGAATACAAACGGATGCAGATGCCGGGACCAAGCCGACCGCATCGGCCGGCTCGCTGTTGAGCTGACGCCTGTGAGACGGGTTCAATCGGCAGTCGCTGTATGCGCGATCGAGCGGAATACCGGCTGATGCGAGCGGTTCCAGTGTCAACAACGGTATGGATTCCCGGAACAGTGACTGACGATTCGGCCACGTTGGTTGCCAGAACAATCCGCCGGTGCTGATACGGACGAAAGACACGTGCCTGATCAGCCATCGACAGTCGGCCAAACAGCGGGACAATTTGGGTAGGACGGCCAATTGTGTCACCGAGCCAATTGTGACCGCTCAATCGTTTTTCCGCTTCACGAATGTCTCGCTCGGTCGGCAGAAAGACCAGTATGTGATTCCGGGTCTCTCTAGTCAGTTCGTGGATAGCTGATGCAACACCGTCCAGCCAGTCATGTTCGTCTGATGTGGTATCTGAGTCGTCAGCTG
Source organism: Planctomycetota bacterium (assembly GCA_963581585.1). GTDB lineage: Bacteria > Planctomycetota > Planctomycetia > Planctomycetales > Planctomycetaceae > S139-18. The sequence goes on along the minus strand of CAUZPL010000144.1, from coordinate 3,508 downwards.
CCAATGGCTGATAACGAATCTCTACCGGCCAGGTCCGACCTTCGACCTGCAGAACGGGTACCACCTGCTGACCGTCTGTAAAGAAATCGGCAAATCGATCGGCATCGATTGTTGCGGACGTCACGATCACTCTCAATTCCGGTCGTTTTGGCAGCAGACGCTTCAGGTACCCCAGCAGGAAGTCGATGTTCAGCGAACGTTCGTGAGCTTCATCAACAATAATTGTGTCGTACTGACTGAGAAACCGATCGAATTGCGTTTCCGCCAGCATGATTCCGTCCGTCATCAGGCGGATCAGTGTTGCCGGTCCGGTGGAATCGTTGAAGCGAATCCGGTAGCCGACCTGCTGACCCGGCTGGCAGCCAAGTTCCTCTGTCAGGCGCGCTGCGATTGATCGGGCAGCGATACGGCGAGGTTGGGTATGCCCAATAGTGCCACCGATGCCGCGCCCAAGTTCCAAAGCAATTTTTGGCAGCTGAGTCGACTTACCTGAACCTGTCTCTCCGCAAACCACGACCACCTGGTGACCGCGAATCGCATCCGAGATCTCTATACGCCTTCGAACGACGGGGAGTTGAGCCGGCCAGGTAATTCGGGGCACGGACTGAGCTCGCCGTTGGCGAAGTTCACTTGACTTGTTGAGTCGCTGCTGAAAATTTTCCAGATTGCGATCGAACGGTCGGCCTCGCCGTTCTGCACGCTCCATCGTTCGCAACATCCGTTCGAGGCCGAACTGGTCGGCGTGCATCACCGTACGAATCTGGTCGCGATATTGCTGAAGTGACGACATCAGTCCGCAGGACTCATCACCGACGCCATACGGGTGGAACAGTCATCTGAGAAGGAGCTGTAGGTCGACTGTAACCAGTCCATCGTACAGGCATCTGTGTCTGTGTGGGTCGCGTCGAGCCCGACTGTCGGTTCCAAGGACCGGACCATTGTGGAGGTGCAGTATTTTCCATCGGTGTCGTTTTGTAGGCCACCACAGCGGATTCTGGTCTGACAACAGTACCGGACAACGCGGGCGCCGGATATGTTCGTGTCGTCACAGCTGGCTGAGTCGGAATGCGGTCCCGCTCGGTGTTGCGCAAACGCCTTGCCCGGTTCGGGCCAGTGTACGCAGCCCGAATCTCCGGCGGTTCGGACAATGTTTCTTGTGACGCCGGTGCTGCTGTGACTGTCTGAGAGAAAGCCGGAGCAGTGGGCAAATCATGGCTCAGTTCTGCCAGCAACTCCCCGGCCATCTGCCGAGTACGCCCGTCCGGGTGAGCATCCATCGCCCGTTCGACCCATTTAACTGCTTCGGCTGAACGTCCGCATTCATGAAGTATGAATGCGATATTGTAGAGCGCAGCCGAGTCGCCTACTGCAAACTTTAAGTGTAACAGTGCTTCCTCCATTCGATTGGCACTCGCGAGCGCCAGACCGAGTTCATAATGGACCATCTGGTCGTCAGACGCAAGTTCAACTGCCTTCGTGAAGGAACGAACAGAGTCATCCCACTGCTGACGTTCATTGTACATTCGACCGAGCTCCAGCATGACCGTCGGGTCATTTGGATGCTGTTTCCGAGCGGCATTCAGAATCTCACGGCACTGATCAAAACGCCCTGTCTCCCGTTCGATGTGTGCAATGCCCAGTCGAGCCGGCAGGCAGTCCGGGTTTGCTGTCAGAATCTCATGGTAACGACGCTTGGATTCCGCGTATTGTCCCATGTCTTCCTTCCAGCGGGCAAAAGCCAGATTGGTTGCTTCCGGATTCTTCAGACCCTTACTGGCAAATCTTCCCAGGGCTTTCTGAAATCCTTCGGAAAGTGTCTCCTTATCCAGGACCAAAGGATCTGACTGCGGATCCGACATACTGAATCGGCTGGAGAGATCAGTAAACTGTGAACGGGTGGTGGCACAGCCGGCAGCAAACAGGCAGACCAGAAGTCCGGTGAGCAAATGAATGTGTATCATGGATGCTGTCCAGTTGCGATAATCCCCGAACCAAAGGGAAAATCGGGAGTCAGGAGTGTTTCTGGGAAAAAACGACGGAGTGTTTTCAAGAATCGTCGATATCGAGATTCCGCCCCAGACGAATCTGCCGACTGTGCGGATTTTACCGTAAGAGTGCTTCGTGCAACTGCGGCCGGCACAGCTGGTGCGGAAGTCATCGGCAGAAATGGCTGGACTTCATTCCAGCATGGAATCAATTGGATGAGGATCTGTGACACGAAGAAAATTCAGATCACCGACTGCCTCGATGCTCGCCTTGGTGTTCCTGGCAGGGTTGATCATGTTCCGGTTGCCGGATGTCGTCAACGACCAGACCACGACCGTTGTGTCGACATCGATTCGTGTTGCGCGTGTGATCGACGGCGACACAATTGAGCTGGTTGACCGTCGCCGGATCCGGCTTCTGGGAATCGACGCTCCAGAGTTGGGCTACAATGATGATCCTTCAGAGTACGGGGCGGAAGCTTCCCGAGACTGGCTTCGCCAGCGGATCGAAAATGAGTTAGTGAGATTGCGTTACGGGCCCAGTCGACTGGACCGATATGGCCGCACGCTTGCTTGGATATTACTTCCGAGCGGCGAGTTGATCAACGCGGCGCTTCTGGAAGCCGGTCACGCACGGCTGCTCACGGGTTTCCCATTGCCAGCCGATTTGTCTGCTGAGCTGCATTCGGCGACAGCGCAGGCTCGTGTAGCACGTCGAGGTATTTGGAGGAAAAAGTGAATTCGGTCAACCAGCCGTTTCACGATCTGAGCAAACTTCGCGGCTCAGGAAATCGTAATGTATCTCGCTCTATGCAGCGGGTGCCTGCCGAGGACAGCGAATTCCTGCCAGTTGGGCAGTGTCCTGTACGCGCGGCGAACTCCACAGCACAGATTCTACAAGTTCGCTGGCTTTCACATGTTCGTTCCGTACAGTCTGCAACACACGAACCAGGGCTGTAGAGAGCTTCAGTTGAATGCGAACAGTTGACTGTTCTTCAAGACGCTTTACCTCGGAATCGGTAGAGAGGTGGCCAATGGACGCTGCGACAGGCGCGTCTGATTTGACCTGATAACTGTCAATCAGATCCTGGAGGGACTGCAGAATTTTCCGAAGGTCTCGTTCGACCGGGATCCGACGTGCATACCTGTGTTGCTCGTTGTGTTCCAGACACTTCCGGGCGTCCAGCTTAATCTCCAGTTCATCCAGCATCTTTCGCAGATGCTGGATGTGAGGCATTCGCAAGGGCCGTGTTTTTTTGCCTGGCAGGCTACGAACTTGTGACGATGTGTGGTTGCTGAGCGGTGAACGAATGGCGATCTGAGATTGATTTGGCATAGATCACTCGTCTAGTCGTTTTGCGAGTACGCGAAGTCCCGCAAAGAATTGGGTGACTCCAGCACCATGTCATCGGCCTTTTGCAGATCCAGTAGCAGATAAATCCGGCGGAAACGGCCGGTAGGGACTCGGAGCGGCAGTCATCGCAGTTTATGCAGATTGCGCCGGAAGAAGGATACGCCTCAGA
>CAUZPL010000143.1:0-11647 GCA_963581585.1 Planctomycetota bacterium | reverse complement strand
CGACGAGTTGGGATCCATTCGCACGAAGCTCAGCATGGCGTTTTTGCCCCAGATCAATCGCGACTGGGCTGTGTTGCGCAGGTACGGGAGAGTCGTGTCGGGCCTGGTAATCGCCGTCCATTGAATGTCGTTCAGGTTGTATACTTTTCCGGGTTCAATTGATGTTTTCCGAACTCCCTGATCGGGAAACCCGACGTTGGCATCATCCGGAAGCCTGACACCGGCAAGTGCCAGATGATCGGCTCGTACCGGCGAAAAGACTTCGATGGCTTTCAGGCCGCTACGGCCGGACACAAGACGCCGTGTCGTCCCAGGAGTGAGGTACACGACACTGTCTCGGGAAAGCTTTAAGGTCTTCTCCCCGATTTGGCAGGTGCCCGATCCCTCCTGGACCACAATAAACAATTCCTCCGCCAGATTTTGTATGGGATAACTGGTGTTGGGCTGCATGGTCAGCAGTTCGAGCAGCGCTCCTTCACCCCATGCGACGGTAGCGGAGACTCCTTTCGCGAGTGAAATCACTGGAAGACTCCGGGCCTCGTAAACCTGACCCGGCTGCAGGTCCAATTCGACATCTGTCTTGGGAATCTTGCGTTCGCGGGTTTTTAGCTGGTTCAGTTTAACCACGACGGCGTTACGTACACGCCACTGCTCCACCTTGTCGGACGCTTTCGAATCGACGGAAAGGAGCAGCGAGGCGAAAAGAACCGCCACTGCCTGCAGGAGTTTCGTCCAACCAATGCAATTGTTCATGCTGAGGAATCCTACCAATGTGCTACAGAATGTCGTCAAAGAAAAATGTGTGTTCGTTATGCCGGGGGTCAGGGTCCTGCCGTGCTGCACATGCCCGGGTCGTCCAACAAAATTCCTCATCTGGCAGGACGGGCAACCTCGTATCGAAACTCAGTTTATATTCAAGTTTCAAACGGAATTCCTCAGGAGACCTCTGCTTTATGATTTCAGACACCGCTCGGTTCGGCCGGTCCCAGGTCAGCATCCTGACCGCGGTGAAAATTCCGACCCATCAGATACTTCGTTTCCAGTTCCACATCGCGAATGGAGATTTGTGAACTTAGTTCGGCATCGCGCCGCGTCAGGGTGACCTCGATCACATTGTTCCCGCGTTTTGGCCAGCGGCCGTGATCCAGCCGATAGATGAACCAGTAGCCGGAACCGGTCCGGTACCGTGGAGCACTCATACGGTACATCTCGTTAAGTTTCCGCAGCAGTGATTCAGGCAAAACCTTTCCGTTAAAGCGAACTGTCAGGCGGTCAAGTTCGGTCGTGTTCATGATCCGCAGCCGGAGCATCACCTCATGAACCCGGCCGGCTTTGTCCCAGCGAGGCAGGTCGTCGCTGACTGCCAGGTTCACACGGGCAGACACTCCCAGGTCCAGATCGACGGGAAGCTGCATGGACAGTCCCGGTTCGAGTTTCGGTTCCCGATAACGTCCGGTGGTTGTCGGGACATAGTAGAACTTGTCCTTCGAAGCCATCACTTCGGGATGCGGCAACTCGCGAAGCTTTTCATAGAACGTAGCATCGTACGGCCAGTTGCCGAACCAGTGAGCCAGGTAGAGCCCGTCGATCCCCTGCTCCCAATAGTTGCAGGCCGCCCCACGGATCATCTCAACGCTGGCCTCAGCCAGCCGGTCAGAATCGACGTGGCTCTGGAGTGCGGCATGGATACGGCAGTGCGAGTTTCCGGCGGCTTCGACAAAAGGCCGAAAGTCGGCATTGTGATTCAGCAGCTCCGGGCCGGAAAGAGTCTGAGGAATGAGGACATCGACAATTCCACGGCGGATCCATTCCTGAATGTCGAGTCCGATGGAGAGGCATCCTTCGATGCTGCCTGGTACCCGGATGGCAAGTTCCCGTTCGCTGCCACTGGACTTCACAGCATGATAGACCTCAGCCACCCATGCAGTCATGATTTCCAGACCTGCGTGTACTTCGTTTGGATGGAAGTAATGCAGTCCGTAGTCCAGTTGCAGCTCGAAGCCATCCACGGGATAGCGTTCGAGTGTTTCCGCAATCAGTGCAAAGCGTTCATCGCGAACTTCCTGGTGCTTGAAATCCAGAAAAGTCAGTCCCGGGAAGTCGTCCGGCAGGTCACCTGCAGCCCCGATTTCCAGGTGAGTGTTATTAAAGCGAAACTCGGAGCAGCGCACATCTTCACCGCGTTTTCTCCGGCCCTGCTGCACCAGCAGCGTGGGGTACAGCAACAGATTTTTTTCATGAGCACGGTTGCATATGACCTGCAGTGGATCATGACCCTCTGCGATCAGCGCCTCTGCGTTCTGATGGGCCCGGCGAAAAATGGCATGAGACCATTTCTTCACGTTGTGCCCCCACAGTTCACCGACCTTTGTGTCGTGCAGCACTGTTCGCCCGTCGCCGAGGCAGAACATGATTGCGTCGACCGGTGTGCCTGCCAGCTCATCGACACCGGCTTCGAATTCCTCCTTCTGCATTGGAGGTTCGTACATATAAATCAAAGGATGGCGCCCATCGTGATAGAACATGAAACGGGGCTGTTTTTTTCTGGTCCTGCATTCATCAGTCGAAGCACCTGAGGCCTGTTCGTTCGACTGGGCGCTGCTGACCACCCCGGCCGCAAGAGCGGATTTTATAAACTCACGTCGGTAAAACACGGTGTGAACCTTTATATCATCGGAAACGGTGAAACTGTGAGCCTCTGATTCTGTCAACCAGACTGCAGGAATTGATTTGTATTGCAGAAGACGGCCGGCTGAAAACCCGGACGAACCGGCATACCGGTTGTACGGTCAGTCCAGGGACAGCCGGGCCGGTGCCTGGCAGTTCAAAGCGGATTTGGTTCTTTGGTTGTGATGCACTGTGTGGAAGTGGCACTGTCTCATCTCACGCGTATCGGATCACGGTGGACTCTGTCACCTTCGATGCCTTTGCCAGCGAGTACCTGCCGCGTGAACCTGATCATGACAGGCGGTCCGGCAAGATAGGCGTCAGCGTCGAAAGAGTCTTTGAAATATCTGTCCAGTACCAAATTGATGTATCCGGTTTCACCCTTCCATGCATCAGTTTCCTGGGGATGTGACAGCGCGGGGATGTAGTGAAACTTTGGCTTCGCTGCACTCCACTCGGTGAACTGGTCGTGCAGAATCAGGTCTCGCCTGCTGCGCACTCCCAGGAACAGATAAATGTCCCGTTTCTCAACCACCTTGCTCTCGAACCAGTAATTCAGCAGGCACACGAAGGGAGAGACACCGACGCCGCCGGCAATCAGCAGAATGGGTCGTTCGGCTTCTGCTGTGGCATACAGTTTCCCGCCTGGTTTGCTCAGCGTCACAATATCACCGGATTTCAGGTGCTGGTGGACGAACGTTGAGACCACACCCGGCGGGACATCCTTGTCCGGCGGAGAATCATAGTGCTTGATGATCATATCGAACTGAGACTGCCGGCCTGGGCTGGAGGCGAAAGAGTAAGGTCGGTAGACATTTTTATGGGAGGTCCCATGCTGTTCATTGAAGTCCGCGATGTAGTCTGCGGGGGGCTTTAACAGCACATATTGCCCTGGGGTGAACGCGAAGGACGGATCCATAGGCTTAAGCCGTATGCGTTTAATGTTGTGGTTCAGATTTTCGATTCTGAGCACTTCGGCACGGAGAGAAAACCTGCGTTCGGTGCTGTCTTCTTTTACTTTCGCGTCGGCAGAGACGGCCAGTGCAGCGGTGCCTGCAGGAACTAAACCTGCGGCACCGGAAGCCAGACCACTCAAGACAAACTCACGCCTGGGAATCATGTCTGTTCCTTTCACGATACATAGTGCACATGGAATTCGACGTGTTGCACGATCAGCGGTGGTCGAATTCGAGGATTTCGCTCGAGTAACCGAACCTGCACCCGGTGTGTTCCCATTCCGGCGGTTGCGGGGTCGAGCGGCCACACCAGCCAGCTGCTCTCGTCAACATCCGACGGGCTGTCCGGATCTTCAGCCAGAGCATTTCTGACGTCGGGTTTGCCGAGAACCTTTTCGTCAAGGGTCACCTGGACAGAATCGGCGGAGGAAAAGTGATCGAGCTTGATTCTCAGGTCGATCTGTTTCAGGCGTCGTTCGGCTGCCTCAAGTGGCGCGTCGTCGAAGATGCCAATCCGGAACACCGGGCCTTCATCCGTCAATGTGCGATACAGTGGGACGGGAGTCACGCCGTGAATGCGATCGTTCAGATCCGCTCCGGTCCAGTCGCCCGACAGACGAATGTGCCGATGGACTGCTGCAAATACCTTGTGAGTCCACCGAAGTGTCCGGGGGTCGCCGATCTGAGTGAGCAGGTTGCGACGTGTTCGTTCGTTTGCATGCCAGTTAAATACATACATTCCGTGGGCGCCCCGCGCCCAATAGCCCTGTGCCGTGCCACGAAACCAGGCCCGCTGCCAGTCCGTACGGGGCTGTAATCCGTCGTGGGCTCCCCAGAACCCTCCGTCGAATCCGCCATAGAATCGAACGGGTGTCCCCTCCACCAGCTTCAAAAAATTTTCGACCTCGATACCAGGGTCGGTGCCGGCCCCGCCCCCTGCAGTGATGATGTCGCACAGTCCTTCCTGAACCCAGGATTCAAGGTCGTAGCCAATGTGCCGGCAGGACTCCAGAGTTGTGGCCACACGGACGGCGACGGCGAACGGCTTGTTCCGTTCACGGGCAATGCCATCGGTGTGCTGTCGCACAGCACGCTGCAGATCAGTCAGCACGTACCGCAGGCGCCAGGCGTCATGCGCAGGCAGATGAAAACCATGACGCTGCCAGTCCAGCTCGACACCGTCCCAGTCTGCCTGCGCCAGTGCCTCACGAATGTACTGAAAACGGTGTTCCCGGACTTCCGGAATGGCCATGTTCCAGGAGGCAGCAAACCACGCAGGAGTCTGTTCAGGCCCCAGACACCACTCGGGGTGAGCTTTACGCAGCCGGGTCAGTCCTTCCATTTGGGTATTTGACATCTCATCGATCTGCAGACCCCTGAAGTGATTGTCATTCATCCGGATTGATACGTAGACATCGATTCCCAGCTCATGTCCTCGCTTGACCATGGCTTCGAAAGGATTGTCGCCGCGTTCAATCATCGCTCGAATGTTTTCGTTGTGGCGCATGGCCTGTGCAGAACCATACACCCGGTTCCGGCTGTCGCCCGCAATCGGCAGAACGTCCGAATCCCATGTGGCTTCGTGTTCACCCACGCACCAAAACAGCGCACCCACCTGTGTGTCCTTCAATGGAGCGAATGTCTTGTCGAGGAACTGATCCACTGACTGCGGAAAATCAGAGTATCCGTGAGGTGCTCCGTCCCAGTTGTAGATAATTTTGTAAGGTGGTGGCGCAGAACTCCGCCGTTGCTGCGGCTGTTCTGCTGTCCCCTGTGCAGTCACGGAGTGTTCTGTCGCAAACGTCACAGCAAGACCGCTGCAGACACTGCCGGCGAGAAACGATCTTCGATTCTGTAGTTCCACGACTGTTTCTCCCAGACCCTGATGAGGCCAGCGCGCAACAGTGAGCCTTTCAGCCGTTTTGGCTCAAGCGGCATACCAACGACAGACCGCTTGGGCATGGTTGCTCCGCTACCAACCAAATTCACGTTGGGAATCAGGTTTATGAGTTGTTCTTGCCTGCCGCATCTTCGTCAGACTGTGGATTTCCGACAGCGTCACCACCGGCCCACCGGTAGGGACGTGGCAGAAGTGCCAGCGAACGATCCTGCAGCGGTAATTTGATTGTCTCGTTACCGAGCATGGCGGACTGCTTCGCGGCGATGGCGGCTTCCAGTGCCTGTCGCAAATCATGCCCGGAAACAAACAGCTCTGTGTCGTTCGCTGTCTGCACAGCCTGTACAAATGACTGAATTGAGCCAACCAGATAGTCGTCAGAATTTCGCAGCGGCGGATCCTGATGGATGTCGGCCCAGGGGAATGGCGCATATTTCGGGTCAATTTCTTTGCGCGCACCGCTGGCATTATATCCTTTGAAGATTCTTGGCGAATTCCAACTCCAGCTCACGAGTGCGTTTTCGGTCCACACGTCCACGCCACTGCGGTTACGCTGCTCACCATACTTTTGTTCCAGGCCGAATACCTGGCAATCGATACCGGTGCTTAAACGGAATCGGCCATTGATGTTCAAACCACTGTCGTCCTTGTCCGGCTTAAGCGCCTGCGGCGGGCTTCCCCAGGCAATCACCTCATCGATTTCAGCACCGGCAAGCAATCTCAGCACACAAATATGCTGGCAGCCCCCGCCGGAGATTTCACCTCCCCATCCATGAATCGCTGCGCCCTTGATTTTTCCCAACTCGCCGGAGTGGAGCATTTGGGCTGCCTGCTGCACATCCCACTTGGCTCGTTGCAGATTTCCACCAGCAAAAATGACGTTGTTTTTTTTGCAGGTGTCGACCATTGCATCCGCATCGGCCAGGCGTGCGGCAATCGGTTTGTCCGTCGATACACCTTTGACACCGGCCTGGGCACACTTGACTACGGCTTCTTTCATGTATTTGGTCGGCGTGATTACGGCGGCAATGTCCGGTACGTAATCCTCAAGCATGGCGTTGACATCTTTGTACAGCCGTTTTACGTCGAAACGTTTTCCAACAACCGGGCGACGATTGTCGTTCCACTCGGCGATCGCGGTTAGTTCTGTGTCGGGAAGTCGTCGATAGACCTCAGCAAAATACTGACCCATCCGACCACACCCAATTATCGCCACTCGAAGTTTCTTCCCGCGCCGGGAGTTTTTTGAATTACCAGCGGACACCTGGATTGATCCGGTGGTCGCTGCTGTGACTGCGGCACTTTGCACCAGAAATGTTCGTCTGTCCATCTGTCGTCCCCCCTGAATCATTCGGTCTTCGTCTGACGTTATTTTCGAACCATATTATGAAAATCGATAGTAACCAGCACAGGAGCAGGTGTCTATTCCGTCAACTTGAAAGATTTGTCCCGGAATCTGAAGCGAGTGTCCAGCCGACGCGATGCGGAATTAGCGCCCGTGTCAGAACGGGCACTGTTCGAAATCGGAAAGTGCGTCTGATAACGATCAATGAACCGTCCTGAAAAGGAGTCGGTGACGAGTTGTTCTCCGGTGCCCTCAGCAATCTGTTCTGCATCGAAGTGATGTACCGGAACAAGCGAGAATCGATTTTCTCGGCGTTGTCGGCCAGTTCGCAGTTACCAGTCATGCTGGTGTTGCGACAAATCCGCGACGGGACTATCTGGCGGTGATTCGGTTCATGCTGCCGACTGGCTCCGGCGCGTGCCATCAGAAGATTGCGGAATGCTGATGCACGCAGCGTCTGGCGAACGCGGCCAAAAATACGTTCCTGACGGATGGTGGCTGGCTGTTCGCAATCGTGGCACAACAAGCTACAAAGTGAGAGAAGACGCAGCGTACGATCCATATTTCTAACGACAGGTGTTGCCATGAATTTTTCAAGACGAGGGTTTCTGGCCGGTGTCGCCGGCACGTTACCGCTGGCAAATATGGTCCACGGCGGCGAACGGCGCCGACCGCGCATCGCAGCAGTGACAACGATTTACCATAAATACTCACATTCACAGCACATCGTTGATCGATTCCTGGAAGGATACGGCTGGGAAGGTCGCCATCATCGCCCTGAGATGGATGTGGTTTCGCTTTACGTGGAGCAGGTGCGCGACGGCGATCTGAGTCGTGATCGGGCGCATCGCCATCCTCAGATGAAGATCTATCCCACCATTGCCGAGGCGTTGACACTCGGGGGCAGTTCGCTTGCCGTTGACGGTGTCCTGCTCATCGGCGAACACGGTGACTACCCGATAAATGACATGGGGCAGAAGCTCTATCCGCGGTATGAGTATTTTCAGCAGATCGTGGACGTGTATCGCCAAAGCGGGCGCACCGCACCTCTGTTTAATGACAAGCATTTGTCATGGAACTGGGAGTGGGCGAAACAGATGGTGGACACGGCTCGTGAGATGGAATTCGGCTTCATGGCCGGTTCGTCACTGCCGGTGGCACGTCGGCTGCCGTCACTGGATCTCCCGCCAGGCGCTGAGGTGGAGGAAGCGATTGGAGTCTGGGCCGGCGGAATCGACGGCGGCGACATTCATGTGCTGGAAGCCATGCAGTCGATTGTTGAACGTCGACATGGCGGGGAGACCGGTGTCCGTTCAGTTGAGGCTGTGCGGGGAGAGCGATTCTGGCAGGCACTGGAGTCCGGCTCCTGGGATGGCGGCGGATGGGACAAGCGACTGCTTGCAGCTGCACTGTCACGAAGCAATACGATCAATCCCGTACGGGACAACTGGGGAGTCGTCTTTCCCACAACGGAAGACATGCGTCGCCTGGCCTCGGAGTCCTACGCCTATCGTTTTGAGTACACTGACGGGATGAAAGCCACAATCCTGCAGTTTCAGGGGACGCCAGGTCTGGAAAATGCAGGTATGGTCGGTGATTGTACGGTGGCCGCCCGACTGAAGGGCGGGAATGTGTTTTCGGTTTTGATCTACCTGCCCTACTACTCGATGCGTAATTTCTTTAACCCGCAGGTTCATCATATCGAATCGCTGTTTCTGACTGGCAGGTCACCGTATCCTGTTGAACGCACGCTGCTGACGACCGGGATGACCGCGGCCGGAATTGAGTCATTGTTCCGGAAGCGGAGAATCTCAACTCCACACCTCGCAGTGGAGTATCAGCCTGCACCGGATTCGACGTTCTGGAGAACGTAGCTCAGGTCAACTGACAGCGTCCGTCCATGAATCGCACATGTTTTGCCGTCGCTCTGAGACTTGTCGGCTGTGACCGGTGCACAATCGCAAGCTGCTGCATCCTGCATCCTGCATCACGGACATATTGGGGGCCCTCAGCAGCACTCCACGAACAATGGTGCCTGTGAGGTTTTTTGCCGGGCACCGTGCGACGGCTTTTGCGTCCAGGAGCTTCATCCTGTCTCTCAGGCGCAGTACGGCCGGGCCCCGGAAGTTGTGTCAGTTTTACGAAAACTGCCTGGCGGCACCGGCCTGTAAACTGCGGCACTAATTCTCATGACGATTGAATGAGACGGGTGTCGGGCAAACCTGGTTTTCCGCGACTGTCAGTCATCAGCTCCAGCTGGTGATGTGGTCGCCATAGCAAATATGAATTGGACGACCGGCGGAGTTGTTGTACGTACGTTTGTAGTCAATGCCCAGGTATTGATAGATGGTCGCGTGGATGTCCTGTGGACCCAATTCGCCGTGAACGGGATGTTCACCTTTCGAATTCGTTGATCCCAGAATTTTTCCCATCGGCTTTCCGCCGCCAGAGACGAGGATCGACATGGCATTCGCCCAGTGGTCGCGGCCCCAATTTATTTTTCCATCGCTGTTGCCCTTGCGATAGTTGCCTTTCGGAGTGCGACCGAACTCCCCGGTGACGACGATCATGACATCTTCGTCCAGGCCTCGCTCGTGGATATCTTCAATCAGTGCCGTAACGACACGGTCATATCTTGGCAGACGCTGTCTCATTGCCGTCGGCAGGTCACCATTCACGGCATGGTCATCCCAGTTGTAGACTTCGCTGTCTCCCGGAATACTAACGGTGACAAAATTCACTCCGGCCTCCACAAGACGGCGTGCCTGCAGCGCCTGTCTGCCCCAGCCATCGCCATAGCGGGCCAATGTGCGTTCGTCTTCCAGAGATATGTCGAAGGCATCTCGTGCTTTCGTGCCGCTGACGATATCAAAGGCCTGTCGCTGAAAACTGTCGGCGGCCTGAAGACTGCCGGAGTCGACACTGCGCCTAAGTTGATCGATTTGACCTAACAGCTGTTTGCGGTTGTCCAGTCGACTGACGTCGATCGCAACTCCGGTGTTCAATCCTTTGTCGACGGTCGGCGGGCGATAGGTATCAGGCCAGTAACCCGTGGCTGTTGTGGGAACGTAGCCATAGTGTCGAGCGCCCATGCCGACGGCGACGGGAAGCCCGTCATGCACCTGTCCGAAAGCTCTGCTGATGACGGCCCCCAATTCGGGATTGGTCGATTCATGTCGAATTTCGTCCCAGCCCGGATATCCGCTGACCATCATCGGGATTCCGTCGTTGTGGCCACTCCAGTTGTGGGAGCACGAACGGATGAGGGTAAATTTGTCTGCAATCGCTGCATGCTTCGGAAGGAGTTCGCAGATCTCGATGCCACTCACATTGGTGGGGATCGGTGAAAACGGACCTCGAATATCCCGGACTGCATCCGGTTTCATGTCATAGGTTTCAAGGTGGCTGGGGCCGCCCTGTTGCCATAACAGAATCACGGACTTTCGTGCAGGTCCCTCCCGATATTCGGGTGATTGAGCTGCCTGAGCCTGAACGCGGTACAGGTCCGCAAGAGAAAGACCACCCAATCCCAGTACACCAGCTTTCAAGACGCTGCGGCGGCGAAATGTGCCCGTTGCAGTTTTGAATGGAGCAATCAAATTAAGCATGGCAGTGGTCACTCTGAGAGGAGGGCCTGCAAGAGGCTCTGATGATATCTCATGCGTGTTGTCTGATAAAGAGTCAGTTATAAATTCATCATCGGGACAGCCTGATCGAGACCGGGAATTCGGACAGGAAAATCCATGTATTTGCTGTCTCGGTCCTGATGGAACACTTTTATCCGGAGTTTTACGTGAGTCTTGACAGATACATGTCAAACCTTGATTTGGATGTTTGATCAATGACGCTCACTGAACAGAAATACTCGGGAACAGACCAGCCGGTGAAATTACGCAGGCTCCTGTGGTGCAAGTCTGTTCAAGGCCTGCGACAGTGCCGGCTGGCAGCGACTGCTTCAGGGATTCATGCTGCCGGGAAGAGTATGGTCCTGCCGAGGCGGGCCCTGCGCCCGACATCCTGAGGCAGTCACAACAGACAGCCCGGATTTCGACAGCAGCGGCATAATCACGAAGCTAAGCCACCAGGTCATCGGGTTGGACGTCGGTCCCGTACCTCAGCAGCAGTTCGGCCGTACGAACGGTGGCGCCTGTAACCGCTGCTTTTGCGGCCAGAGCGTCCATCCGCTGTCGAAGAATGGCCAGTGTATTCGGGTTGCGCGCCCATTGTATGAGTATCGACGAGATGTAGTTGATGTCTGCAGCGGGATCACCACTGGACAGGACTTCCGGCATAACTTCGTCGTCAGCAATAAGGTTCGTCAGAGTAATGAAACGACACCGGAGCCCTTTCCTGGCCGCATACTCTCCGATGCGACTCGTTCGATATAAAACAATGCCCGGTGTTCGGCGAGCCAGCAATTCGAGACTCACAGATCCGCTGACCATCAGGCAGGCATCAGCCGCTTCAATCACTTCCGATGTCTGGCCGGTTTCAAATTCAATTTCCAGTTCCAGCCCGCTCTTGCGCTGCAGCTCCTCACATCGCTGCCGATGCTCTGCACGGTAGCATCCTGCAGTCCATCGGACCTCTGGATAAGCCTCCCGGACGCGAGCTGCCACCTGCAACATCACAGGCCAGTTGCGTTCGACTTCCTGGGACCTTGATCCAGGCAACAGTGCAAACATCGGTTGATGCCGACTGAGAGATTTTAGTTTTTCGAGTATTGTCTGACTGAGTTGCTGGTCAGCGACCTGATCGAAGAAGGGATGGCCGACCCAGGTG
>CAUZPL010000142.1:0-12460 GCA_963581585.1 Planctomycetota bacterium | reverse complement strand
CGGGAATAGTCTGGTTGGCCTCATCCGCGATAACGGACGCTCAGGTCGACTGCTGCGCACATTTTCCAACGACAACGGGCGCACCTGGAGCAAGATCGTCAAAACCAACTTTCCGGACGCCACCAGCAAGTTCTTCGTGCTGCGTACCTCGCGCGGGTACTATGCGATGGTCTCGAACTCCAACCCGCACCGCCGCGATCCGCTCACGCTGGCGATCAGTCCGGACGGCTTGGTCTTCACGCACCTCTTCAATTTGGTCGGCGGCCGACACGTCGACTATCCGCACATTATTGAATTTGACGACCATCTCTTGATCGCCTTCTCCGGCGCGAAGCAGACAATGGAGGTGCTGAAAGTCTCACTGGATGATCTGGACGAACTGATAAAGAACGAGGCGGCGAAGAATTAGCCGAGACCACTATGCACCGCAATCGATACGGACACGCACTGTCATTGGCTTCATGCCTGTTCGCCGTCTGTCTCTTCTGTACGAAACATTGCCGTGCGGGCAAACCAAACTTCGTCCTCATCGTCGCCGATGACCTGGGCTACGGTGAGCAGGATCAGGACCTCGATGAAGGCGGTTCGAAGGAGTCCTTGGGCGATTGAACGGTGCGTTCTGTCCGCAGGCAGAGGTCGATCACTTCTCCTTCGGCTCACTCCGGCCAAGTCCCTCGATGACCTTCTTCGGGTCACCGGTGGGAAGTTCACAGAACTTGCCCTGGCAGAGAAAGACGACCACTTCGCCCTTCTTGGCCTGCTTCTTGAGAGTGCTCCGGCTGAACTCTTCAACCGGGCCCTCGGTGCCGAGCACGACCTTGTTGGGCTGGTAGTTCCCGTGGATGATCTTGAGCATGTTCTGCACCGGTTCAGATTTGACATCGCCGACGAGGACGACGCGCTTCGGCTCGTTGGCGGAGAAATCCACCGCTCCCACCATGTAGGGGACCGTCCGTGGGAATTGGGTGATCTTGCTTGAAAACTGCGCCAGGCTCGCCATCGCGGGTTCGCGGTATTTCTTGTTGTCGGTGATCTTGGCGAGTCGCAGCAGGGCCGAGATCGCGGTTGAGTTCCCGGACGGTTCGGCGCCGTCATAGTAATCCTTCACCCGCATGATGAGATCCGCGCTGGCGGTGGCCTGGTAAAATCCGCCTTTCTCCTTGTCGTAGAAGGCCTCGATCAGACGATCGGCTATCTTCACCGCGAACTCGAGCGGGGCGGGGTCGAGGGTCACTTCGTAGAGGTCGAGCACGCCCTCGAGGAGGAAAGTGTGGGTGTCGAGCAACTGCGCCGAATCGCGCTCGCCATCGCGCCAGCGGTGGTAGAGCCGGCGCTCCTTTTGGTCCCAGAACTTCGCCCGGATAAACTCGAAGTTCTTTTGGGCGGCTGCGAGGTAGCTCGGCTCATCGAGCACGCGCCCGGCGCGGGCGATGGCGCCGAGCATCAGGCCGTTCCACGAAGCGAGGATCTTGTCGTCGAGACCCGGGCGCACCCGCTTGCCCCGGTAAGCGAAAATCTTCTTCTCGGCGGCAGCGAGGGCAGACTTTTCGGCCTTCTCCAGCTTGGTGCCGGTTCGGAAGAAGACGTTCTGATCCTTCAGGTGATCCGGGTCGCTGTGGTCGACGAAGTTTCCTCCGTCGGTCACCCCGTAGTATTTCTCGACGGCGGCGAACTCTTCCTTGCTGAGGAGTTTTTTCAGTTCAACGGTGGTGAAGCAGTAGAATTTTCCCTCTTTACCCTCGGAGTCGGCGTCCTCCGCGGAGTAGAAGCCGCCCTCCGGGTGGGTCATGTCACGCAGGATGTAGCGGAAGACGTCACGCACCACCTCGGCATGGCGCTTCTCTCCGCTGACCAGGTAGGCATCGAGGTAGAGCTGCACGAGCTGGGCATTGTCGTAGAGCATTTTTTCGAAGTGGGGGACCAGCCACTTCGCGTCGGTGGAGTAACGTGCGAAGCCGCCACCGATGTGGTCGTAGATTCCGCCCGCTGCCATCTTGTCACAGGTGAGCAAGACCTGGTCGATGGCCTCTTGGTCGCCAAGGCGCGCAGCGAGTCGCAGCATGAGGCGGGGCTGGCTCGGCGACGGAAATTTCGGCGCTGCGCCCCAGCCGCCCTCTACCGGATCGAAGCCGGCTTTCATTTTCGCGAGCGCGTTGCGCAGCACATCGTCGTTGAACTTGGCCGCGCCACCGGCCACGGCATTGTTGTCGGCCTCGCGATCCTTGAGGAACTTGGTAAGGCGCTCCGCGGTCTTGTCGATGTTTGCGCGGTCGCCGACCCAAGCCTTGACGACATTGCGGATCAGGGCGTTGAAGGTCGGGTTCGGGAAGTAGGTGCCACCAAAAAACGGTTTGAGCTCGGGAGTGAGAAAGGCGCTCAAGGGCCAGCCGCCGCGCCCCTCGCTGAGCGCCTGGACCGCAGACATGTAGATCTTGTCGACGTCCGGGCGTTCCTCGCGGTCGATCTTGATACAGACGAAGTGTTCATTGAGGTATTCCGCGGTGGCCTCGTCCTCGAAGGTCTCGCGTTCCATCACGTGGCACCAGTGGCAGGTCGAATAACCGATGCTGAGGAAGATGGGCTTGTCCTCTTTCCTCGCCTTCTCGAACGCCTCGGCGCCCCACGGGAACCAATCGACCGGGTTGCGGGCGTGCTGCAGCAGGTAGGGCGACTTCTCGTTCGCCAGCCGGTTGGTGTGCTTGGGCTTTGCGTCTTGGTCGGCTTTCACAGTATCGGCATCTGGCGAGCAGCCGAGACTCAGCCCCGCGGCGAGGGCGAGCACGGTGGTGCCCAAGGTGGTGGATCTTGATAGTTTCATGAGGAAAGGGTCGGGCGCGAGGCACGCTGGTCGAATTTGGCCACGCGCAGGCCCAGAGAGAACCAAGAGAGGGAAGCGTGCAAGTGCTCCCTGAGCCAGCTTCGAGTTCTGAAGGACCTCAAGTTCTCCAACGTAGCCCTCCTGGACTAGCTATCAACTCGCTGTCGTCTCTTTCAGTGGCATTGAACTCCGGTTGATGGGGATGGAGCCAAATGGTGCGCTCAATGCATCTCCACCGCACAGGAACCCAAGCCGCCGCGGAAATAGTTAAACTGTACATTCGGATGGTCCGCCAGCAGTGACATGGGGACTGCGGAGTCGGGGATGCCTTTGGAGATCATGAGGGCGGTGAGGCGTTGGCCAAGGGGGCTGTCGTGGGCTCCCGCTTGCCAGATGGAAACTTTCTCCGCCTGACTGATAACTGATAGGAATTTTGATTTCCGCCAGTCTACGAGTAAAAATCCCTCATTCAAGTGTTGCGTGTACTGATAGGAAAAGCGGTGCCTGGTTGCTTGCCGTAAGCATGTTGTCTGCAGAAGTTACCACCGATCCACCACTGCCCCCCTTGCCCCAGGTCTCACTCATGAGCAGAGCAGCGATCCGTTTCAGTGCACTCAGATTGAGTCAAATGTTGTCATTCTGACAACATGCACGGTGACCCCTCTGGACAATTTGGTCGCTGTAATGATGCCGAGTCGTTTTTCCTATCTTGGCAACCGCCAGCACCTTGCAGCCTGCGGTGCGCAAGCGCTTGGGTCGCGTGGTACAGCGATTGCTGTTTCTTTTCTTGGGGAGGGTTGCATATGAAATCTTCTTGTCAGGTTGCTGATGTAATTCAGCTTTTTCCTGGGCACTTTCCGCGTTGGCTCTCGCTTGATGTATCAGGAGAGAGGGAAAAGAGCTGTTTTTCGCGAAATTAGACCACGTTATTTTACATCGAGGGGCTCGATCCATGTCAAAAATGCGAAGACGATGGCGTGATTTGACTTGTGCTGGACTACTTTTCGCCGGGTTACTGGCAGCACCCGGCGTTGCTCTCTATGCCGCCTATCCGGCGAAGAAAACTGACGCGAAAGACGAAATCGCGGAGGTCTGTCAGGGTGAGAAGCTGGGGACGACCGTCACCTGGTACGAGGATATGAAGGAAGCCTCCCGCCTGGCCCGGGAACAGGGAAAACTCCTGTTTGTTATCCACGTATCGGGTAATTTTGCTCGCGAGGAGTTCACCTGAAACAACGCTCAAAAATTCAGGGCAGGTGCCCTGTCAGATCCACGTGTTGGTCAATACCTGGGCGAGAACTTCATTGCCATTTATCACCAGGTCGGCGATTTCGAGGTTGTCAAGGTGAATGGTCAGTTGCAGAAGAATGGTGGCAACGTAGCCAGCTTTTTTTGCACGCCTGATGTCAAGGTGATTCATGCGACAGCCAAACCGATCAACGCGGACCAGCTGCTCCGTGAAGCAACCTGGGCAGTGACAACCTACCGTGAAGTATTAGAGCAGGAGCCGAAAAGCCTCCCTGTTCAAATGAAACTCGTGGAGCAAGCTCACCTGAAGCAGTTGAAACAGAGTAGTTGGGATTTTGACTCGAAGGTCAGGGCAGAGTTGCCGCGTGCGCAGCAGGATTACCGAACCAAGATGCAACGTGATCGCAATTGCCGATGCCTGGAATCGCCGCTACTTGTTGCCCGGCGAAATGCAGCTCGGAGTTTCGGGGGTGACCGGGTTCACCAGATCATGTTGGCCCAGCCACTGCAGCCCTTACAGTCAGTCTATCGCGAGGTCTTTGAGAAACTGACCAATGAGCGTGCCAATGAAGATCGTGGCGTTGTTTACGCGGCGGCCAAGGGTTTCGAGGTAGCACGGGAGAAAGGGTTGCCGGTTTTGCTCGTTTTGTACCGTGGCCAGGGGGACAATAAGGATGAATGGGACAGCCCGACCAAGGAGTTGTTCGAGAAGGTGTTATGCACGCGCCAGGTCTTACCCGTATTGCGCCATTACGTCAGGATCTTCGTTCCGAAAAGACAGCTGTCGGCACTTTCGAACCTGGCCGAGTTGCCGGTTTACGAGGCTTCCAGGCACTCAGGGCCTTCGATCATAATCACGGATTCCCTTGGTAAGCAGATCGACTCGTTCTATGGATCCATTTCTCCTGGTCAGTTTGCCATGCAGCTGTGTCCGGCGATCCATGAGGCGAAGATGACGCATGCAGAAAAGTTGGCCAGCCAGGGCGAACACTCGTCCGCCCTGAAGGTGTTGTATCAAGTTCGTTCCGTTCCCACATCGGAGGCCAATAAGCAGCGTACTTTACGGCTGAAGAACCGGATCAGGTTCCAGTTGGCGGAAAAGTGGCTGGCCGAAGGGAGCCGTCGTCGTGCCTTGCGGACTTTTACAAGTCTCAGTAAATTGGCCAAGGATGAGGACCTGCGTCAGCGCAGCAAGGAGTACATGACCCAGTTGCGTAGCGGCAATGAGGAATCTCGCATTGCAGCAGCTTCTGGCAACGACTGATAGGAATTTTGATTTCCGCCAGTCTACGAGTAAAAATCCCTCATTGAAGTGTTGCGTGTGTGCCGAGACGGCCACGGCCGCCTCGGCACACACGCAACACTGGCTATTTCTGGCGATGGTGAGCAAATGGGGGCCTGCCGGAGCACAAAACACCGGCCGATCGGTGCAAAATACGCGTTGGTCCCGCTGCTGGGGCGCAGCGTCCTCGTGCCGACCTGCGTCGGGGATGATTAGAAGCTCGCCAGGAACGTGTCGATGTCCACGCAGGTCAGCTCCTGGGACTCGTCGGCTTCATCTGGCGTATCGATCGAGTTGCCGGAGTAGGCGGCGTCCAGCTCGAGCACCAATTCATCCACCTCGGGTGGTGCCCTGGCTGACCGAGACTGCCACAAACCGCAGTGCGTAAGCAGCGCTTCGATCACGTCTGGCTGCGGCGGTTCGATGAACGATACGACCTTCATCCGGCCGCCACACTCGGGGCAACACAAGGGGTGCACCTCGTACACTCGCTTAATCAACATCGCCCAGGCCTGGCTGCTGCCCGTCGCGGCGATTCGGTCGATCAGTGCGGATTCCATGGCGTGAGGTTCGCGCTGTGTTTCTGGAATAAGCCGGCAGTAGGTCCTCGGCTCGGTTCGACCACAAAATGAAATCCCAGAAAGTCCAAAAGCGAAGGAGTTGCGAAATATGGAAACGCCGCTGACACCAAACGACCCGGATCACAATCACACCGGTAAGCACGTTTTCTGGCGACCGAACAAAAAAAAAGAACGGATTGCAAAGCCGCCTGCTGTTCCAAAAGGGTGGTGATTGTCACCACTCAAAAGTCTCGAAATAGCGAGGAAATAACAATGACAACATCAGCCCACAGACCTGAGGAGAAGCTACTCCTCAAACCTCGGGAGGCGGCAACACTCCTCAGCATCTCCGAGCGGCAGCTCTGGGCGAACTCTCGGCCCCGGGGACCAATTCCGGTGACCCGGATCGGCAATAGTGTTCGTTATTCCCCGGAAGCGCTGCAGGCCTTCATTGACGGCCGGCGGGAGCAGGAAGGGGGTGTGGCATGAAGTTCACCATGCAACACGGCGGTGTTCATGTCGGCAACTATTCCGTCGTGTTTGTCGGGGCTGAAGAATTCGAAAACGAATACGGCCCGGGAGTGCAACTGAAGTGGCAAGTGACGACCGGTGAGCACGAAGGGGCGATACTGACGCGGATCGTTTCGGCCAAGTTGAGTCCGAAGAGCAACCTGTTCAAGTTTGTTCTGGCTCTGAACGGCAGCAAGCCTGAGGTTGGCGTGGAGATTGACCTTGAGTCATTCGTTGGCACCACAGGCATGGCGATTATCGCCGAAATGGAGAGTGGAAGTACTCGCGTTGAGAGCTTCCTGAAAACCTGACTGCACCAAATGAGAGAACCCCGGCAGCGGACACTGCCGGGCCTCATTCTTCGACGAAGTCTGATACGTCATGAAAAGTATACGCAAAGAATCCGCCTTGAGTACGGCAAAAAATGGCTGGCCAGTGTTTCCAGTCTGGAGCTGTACAAGCGGCAAGTGTGATTGCGGCAAAAAGGATTGCGACAACCCCGGCAAGCATCCCTGCGGCAGGCTGGCTTCGACGGGGCTGTACTCGGGTACAATTGAGCAAGGCCTCATCAGCGGCTGGTTCGAAGAGTATCCCGATGCCAACATCGGGATTCGCACCGGTGATGTCTCAGCAATGTTTGTCGTGGACATCGACAGGGGCAAGGGCGAGGGTGACGGGTTTGAGCACCTAAAACACCTGGATCCCGAAGGCCTCGGCTGGGATGGCATCGAAACGGTCAAGAGTCGTACCGGCAGTGGTGGAGGACACCTGTTTTTTGCCCTGCCTGCTGAACTGAACGTGCAGAATGCCGTCAAGGTACAGGGAACCGCCATTGATGTACGAGGCAACGGCGGATATGTGATTGCTCCGCCTTCACAGAATGGTGCAGGCCCGTATCGATGGGAAGTCGCACCGAATGAAGTTGAGCTGGCCGGCTGCCCGGGATGGCTGCTGGAGTTCATCCGCGGCAAGACATCGCCTGAGAAATCCGGCCCCACAACCTTCATCTTTGATGGGACTTTGCAGGATCATCCCGGTGCATCGAAGGGTGAGCGAAATGATGTCGGCTGCAGGCTTATTGGAGGTTATCTCGCGGAGTATGGGCTCACAAATGACCTGTCGGCCGTTGCAGTGGAATGGGGCAGTCGATGCACTCCGGCTCTCGCAGAATCTGAGGTGCGTCGAATGGTCGCAGGACTGGCGAAGAAGCACCTCGCGAGCAATCCACCGTCATCAAAAGCGAAACCGAAGGCAAAGCCTGCACTTATTACGATGCGATCCGCTGACGTGGAAGAAGAGGAACTGATCTGGCTCTGGTCCAACCGATTTCTCACTGGGCATATCAACATTCTCGCCGGAGATCCGGGACTCGGGAAAAGCCTGCAGGCCGTGGACGCGGCAGCAAGAGTCAGCACGGGCAGAGACTGGCCGGATGGCTCGCCATGCCAGCGCGGCAAAGTGGTCTACTGCACGACCGAAGACGCTTTCAACAGTGTCGTGAAGCCTCGACTGAGTGCAGCACATGCAGATCATTCGCAAGTGATCTTTGTTGCTGGCGTACGGTATGCAGACGGGGATGAAGGAGCGATGTTCCTCGATGAGCATATTGGTTTGCTCAATGCGGAATTGAAGCAGCATGAGGGCGAGGTTCGGCTACTGATCCTGGACACACTTCAGAGCTATGTCAGCAGCGAAACCAACACGAACAACAATGCCAGCAGCCGGCGAATCATGACGCCTCTGAAGCGGCTGGCCGAGACACATCAGGTTGCTGTTCTGTGTCTTGAGCATCTGACAAAGGGCAGCAGGCCCGGCAGCAGCACCTATCGAGTACAGGGCAGCATCGCTTTCACCGGGGCGGCACGGTCCGTATGGATTGTCGTAGCCGACCCCGATGATAAGAGCAGGCGGATCGTGCAGGCGAGTAAGACCAATCTTGCGCCGGACAACGAAGGTCTCGGGCTCAGTTATCACATCGAGGGTGAAGTCGGCAGACCCTTCATCGTCTGGGGCGAGACAAATATCGACACGCCGCTGAGTGATTTGATGGACGACAGCGGTCGAGGTGCTGGAGGTGATGACGCGAAGAGTCAGTTTGCGGCGGCGGTTGAACTGCTGCAGGACAATCTCACGGAATCAACACCAGCAGCTGAAATGCAGGAACTGTTCAAAGCCGAAGGTATCAGCAAGACAACCATGAAGCGGGCACGGGACCATCTCGGAGTAAAGACTCGCAGGGTTGCCGACGGGTGGATGTGGATTCCCGGACCGAAGGTGACGATTGGCAGCGAGGTAATTGCCAATCCAATGCAACCGGATGATTCGGCAAGAAACCAAGGTTCCATTCTTCCAGGCGTGGAACCTTGGAACCTTGCATTGAATGCGGAGCAATGCGAATGACTGCAAGACATAGCGACGATTTCGTCAAGGTTCCAAGGTTCCAACCTGAACACATAACACCATGCTGAGGCGTGTCATCATGAAAGGATTGCGACGATGAGCATCAACTTGCATGAATTGTTTGCGAAGCTGAGTGAGGCGGGGCTCACGCTTCGCCGTGGCGATGGCGGAACAATTGAGGTTGTTGGCAACCTCGCGAGGGTGACAGACAGCATGAGAGACGCGGTGCAGATCAATCTGCCGGCTTTGATTACCTGCCTGCCGGAACCACCACTTTCACCAGAAGAACAAGCCACTGCTACCGCTGATCACATCCGTGACCAGCTGAATGAATTCGCCGACTGGTTGTTTACCGTGACCAGCTGAATGAATTCGCCGACTGGTTGTTTACTGTTGCTCCAGGGGCGACTGTCGACCTGGGTCGCAGCGAAGACATAGACCAACGAATTGCCGCTGCAGTCGATACGCAGGAACCTCAGCGAGTGGCGGAGGAAATCGCAGGGTTGCAGTCAGATCTGGAGGTCATTAACTGGGCCGCGGAGATTCTGCCAAGTTCGTACGAAACTGAAGCGAAGGCCAAAGCCAACCCTGCCGACGATGGTGACCAGATTGACGGAATACCGTTCTGAGCGTTTACTTTTTGAAAAAAGGGTCGACAACTTGACGGGATTTGGAATCGGGATCAGTCACAGAGAGAGGATGTTCAGTTCTACGTCCTGCTGGAGTCTTGTTTCATTGCTCTTCACCTTTCTGCCACGAAGAAACGTGTAAGAGAACAGCATCCGGGCAACACACATCAACACCACGGTACTTGTGTCAGTTTGCAAAAGTGAATTAGCACATCACTGAATCCATGACTCCCCCCACAACCGAACAGCTGCAAAACATTCAGACCAAAGCGAACAGCATGCTGGAGGCGATCATCGAACGTCTGGAAGGCAGCATACAGCTGCAGGCTGCCCTCCGGCACGTCATGCAGGCCAGTGATGATGCACTGCCCGCATTTGAGCAACCGGCCGCTGACGAACCGGCTGTGGCGAATCAGGTGCTGTTCTCGGCTGTCGGGGCTGCAGGCGACACGGGCGGCGAACGCAGAACTGAAGAGACGAGCGAAGAGGAATTGGGTGTAGATGGGTCCTTTGTCAGCCTGATTCCCTGAAACGCCCCCCCCGCCTTCACTTCCTGTGTTTTGCAGAACTTTCAAATTACACAAAGTGGCAAATTGACGGTTTATCGCCAGGCTTCTTATAGTCCATATCTTTCCGGCTGCGTGTATCCCTGTCGGGGTGGGTTCTCTCTTAGATCTTCCTTTTAAGGCAAATGACATGAACTCACGTGTGAGATCATTCATGATCACAATCGGCGCATCTACAAGGAAAGTTGGGTTTCCCCGGATATGTTCTGCTTTGGCTCCCCTTTTAGCTTGTCTGTTCGCTAGCGCACCTGTCATTTCAAATGCTGCCACTATACACGTTACCGGATACGAGGTTCTCAATTTTGTTACTGCGGCTGCCGGTGTGCCGGGTTATTGGGGAGATTTGAGTTTCAGCAGTGACGGCAACACAGCATACTTCATCGGGGAGTCGGAATCCAGCGGAGCAGGGGTTTGGGAAGCAGCAGTAATTCGCGATGGGAACGGGAATGTCACCGGATTCGGCGCAGCTGCCAATCTTTTCCTGGAAGACTATATCGATACGGGCCTACTGCATTACCCGGGAAGCACAACACAATTCTATCGGGGTTATGATGGAGATGATTATGGTATCGGCCAGCGGACGGCAGGCGGGGCAATCGAGTACAAAGTGATTAATAACTATGATGAGGAATACGGTGGACTGGCTGTTGTTCCGGATCTGTATCCTAACGCGGGTAATTTGTTATCCAGCAGCTATAGTGACGGTCAGATTTTCCTGCATTCAGTCAGTGACGACGGTGACGGCACATACACAATTGGCGACGGCACGCTGTTCGCTGATTACGGGGTGACGTTTTCGGTTGGTGACATGGAATACGTCACGAGCGGGCCGTTGGCGAACACACTGATATTCACGGATTGGAACGACGGGGGCAATCAGACTGTACATTATTACAGCATCGACCCGGCGACGGGACTTCCTGTCGGCGGAACAACGGCGACACCTCAATTATTTGTCAGCGGATATGACGACGCATGGGGATTGTCAATAGATCCCGTTACCGACAACATATGGCTCATCAATTATAATGATGACACTTTGCTGCAAATTACCGCCACCGCCGTCCCCGAGCCCTCCTCCATTGCCATGTTTGGCATCGGTGCACTGGGTCTGTTGGGCTACAGCAGACGTCGCCGGCAAACATCGGCCTCCGCCTGAGGTACAGGACACTCATCACCACACAGCGCATCACGGGCGGCCAGCGGGCCGCCCGTTTTTTGTGCGCTGACAAGTACATCCGCAGGTTGTGACCACCTGTGATGTCACTGCCCGCGTTTGAGTAACTGGCTGCTGACGACCCGGCTGCGGAAAATCAGGTGCTGTTCTCGGCTGTCGGGGTACTGGCCAACCTGCAGGCGACACGAGCGGCAAAAACAGAACTGAAGAGACGGGTGGAGAGGAATTGAGGTCCGTGAAACTGGACGGGGTTGAACAAGGAACCATATGAGGACGTCACGATGACCGAACTTCCAATTCTGACGGAACCACTGCAGCTGCTGGAAATCGAGCGGATCACTGGGCTGAATTCAAAGGCGGCTCGGACATTTTGTGATGCAGTCGGCGGCATGCGGTGTGGCAGTTTGTGGCAGCTGCCGGTCGACAGAATGCCGTGGAGTTATCACTTGTCTCGGGGTGCCAATTCCGACCGATTCGTCCCGATTCCGGTCGATAATTTCGATTCAGGATTAGTACGTGACGGCAGCGATGACGGTGATACTCTTACGGGCATGATACCGCTGTTGACTGAACGTGATGCTGCTGTGCGCCTGCGCGTAACATTGAATGATCTGAATGCATTACTCGAAAACGGTGATCTGTCATATTTGGTCATCGGTGGTGAGATTCGAATAACAGATGATGATATTCGCGACCTGGTGCGTCGGACACGCACACAGGAAGCAGCACTGCCGCGAAGGAGCGATCACGAATGCAAACTCTGAACATGGTGTCCGATGCCGCGTCGGACCTGAATCTGGATGAGTGGCAAATCAAGAGAGCGATCACCAGAGGTATCCTGCAGGCTGAGACTGTTGGTGGTGGTGAATATCGTATTACCGGCGAAGCACTTGAGGCGGCCATGCGGTCCAGCGATCTGGATGGCCCGCCACGCTTTCGTGACTGGCTCGACGATCGAGCTGAAATGTTCCGAGGTAGTACATTTTCCGGCGGAGTCAGGCAGATCCTTCAGAACAAACTGCCGGCGGCCATGCCGGCAAACGATCAGGTCATTGCGTACACCGGGACCATCCGCACACTCGGAACCAGGCAGCCGCCTGCCCTGCTCGTGGGTGAAGACCGAAAACTACCGTACGACACCCTGGCCGAATGCTACTGTGTGGCTCAGCTCCGACAGAAGGCCCGTATTGTTATTGGTCAATTCGGCCAACACAGGATCGATCTCAGCATGCGTGGCCCGCTGGATCGTCTGTACAGCAGCCGTGAGGAA